>JANMCH010000013.1:0-70538 GCA_031361045.1 Betaproteobacteria bacterium
TGGCCGGCCGCAATCTCGGGCTGCTGCCGGAGGACGAAGCGTCGGCGGTCGACGTCCCGCTGGTCGACCGGCTGCGCGCGCGGTTGGGCGACGATGCCGTGGTGTGCGTGGCGCCGCACGCCGAGCATCGGCCGGAACACGCGGCGCGCGAGGTCGCGGCGGCAGCAGCGGGCGTCCGGCCGGCCGCGAAGCGTCGGGCCGGCACGCGCTCGACCAAGCCACCGGAGGCCGCGGTCGGTAATCTGCCTGACGCTGCGCGCCCGTTATGGCTGCTCGCGGAGCCGCAACCGTTGGCGCATCTGTTCGAGGCCAGGCCGTCGGTGTCGACGCGAAAACCGAAGTGGAAACTGAAGGATGGTCCCGAGCGCATCGAATCCGGCTGGTGGGACGGCGCGGATGTGCGGCGCGACTATTTCGTCGCGGAAAATCCACAAGGCGAGCTGCTATGGATCTACCGCGACCATCGCTATGGCATCGACGACGGCGAGTGGTTCCTGCACGGCATCTTTGCGTAACAGGGACGTCAGATACCTGCGTACCACTGGTAGCCGTTGTCTTCCCAGTAACCGCCCTTGCCTCCGGCCACGTTATCGAAGCTGTCCACCAGCGCGATCGCCGTCACGTACTTGGCGTGCTTGTAGCCCAGCTGCCGCTCCACGCGCAGCCGCAGCGGCGCGCCATTGGGGACGGGCAATGGCGCGTCGTTCATGTCGTACGCAAGAATGGTCTGCGCGTGATACGCGTCGTCAAGGTCGACGCTCTCGTAATAGAAGTCCGTGCCATCCGACTCCATCGGGTCGGCGCAATGGAACATCACGTACTTGGCGTTGGCCGCGGGCTGCACCGCATCGAGGATGGCCGACAGCTTGACACCTTTCCATTTGGCGATGGCGCTCCAGCCTTCGACGCAATCGTGGCGGGTGATCTGCGTGCGATCGGGCAAGGCACGCAACTCCGCCAACGAGAACGACATGGGCTTCGCGACCAGGCCCGCCACGGCCAGGCGGTAGCCGGCGAAACCATTCGCGACCATCGCCTGGTATTCATCGGTGCCGGGATTCGATGTGCCGTTGCTGCGAAATTGCGGCGAGCGGTCGGACTCGGCAAATTCCTGCGCCATCGCCTTGCGCGGCACGATCGCGTTGGCAGCGCCGCGATTCCACTTCTCGGCAACGGCAAGAACGCGCGGGAACCACTCGGTGCGCGAGAGCTGGTCGCAGCCGGCCAGTACCAGCGCCGACGCCGCGGCAGCAGCGCGCGCAAGGAAGCGGCGGCGGGATTGCGTGGAGTCAATCATGGCTGCTCTCCTGCCTCATTTGGGTAGACACGCGGTAACGGCCGGTGATCATCGACCGCAGGTTGTTCCAGAGTCCGCTGATGATGACCTCGAACACGTGGATCAGCACGAAGGCCACCAGCAGCCACGCCGCGACGAAGTGGATTGTCCGCGCCGCCTGCCGGCCGCCGAAGAGGTCGACCCAGCCGGCGAACAGCGCGTCGAACATCGGCGACATGGCCAGTCCCATCAGGATCACCAGCGGCAGCAGCACGAAGATAACGATCAGGTAGGCCAACTTCTGCAGCACGTTGTAGCGCTTGGCCGCTTCACCGGAAGGATGGCGGAACCGCAGATGATCCTTGATCGACGCGCCGATGCCCTTGACGTCCGTAGCCGTGGGCACCAGGTCGCGGGCAAGGTGCCGGCTGAAGATGGAGTAGAGAACGAACACGATGCCGTTCAGCACGAATATCCACGCGAAGAAAAAATGCCAGGCGCGTGCCATCGACAGCCACTTCATGCCTGGAATCGTGATCCAGGAAGGAAACGCGGCGCGGACGACCTGCCCGTCAGCACTTTTCGCCACGCCCAGCACGCCGGTCGTGTTGAACTCGTGGCCGAAGACATTGGCATAGCCGGTCACGACCCCCTTGTCGCTCACGCGCGAGGTGATCATGAGGACCGGCGGCGTGCCGTCGTACGACGATTTGCCCCAATACAACGCGGAATGCGCATTGAAGATCTGCAGTCCGCTCATGAACATGATCGTGAGCGCGACGACGTTGATCCAGTGCATGATGCGCACCGGCAATTTGTGCCGGTAGTACACATAGCTTGACGGCGCTGTGCCCTGTGCAGCTTGCGAATCGTCCTGCGGCATTGCCCTGCCCCTTTGCAGCATCACTTCGAGCCTGCGTGACCGCACGTACAATGCGGGATGTCTGATTCCACCACGCCGCCGTACGCGACTCTCACGCCGGATCGGATCCTCGACGCACTGGACGCCGTCGGACTGCGCGGCGATGGCCGCCTGCTGGCCCTCAACAGCTACGAAAATCGCGTCTACCTGGCCAATCTGGAGGACGCATCCCCAGTAGTCGCCAAATTCTACCGTCCCTTACGCTGGACCGACGCGCAGATCGAGGAAGAGCACGCGTTTGTCGCCGAACTGGCCGAACGCGAGATCCCCGCCGTGCCGCCGCTGGTGCATGGCGGCAAGACGCTGCATCACTTCGAAGGCTTCCGCTTCGCGGTCTACCCCAAGTGCGGCGGCCGCACGCCGGAACTGGACGACCCGGCCACGCTGCAGTGGATGGGCCGCTTCATCGGCCGCCTGCACGCCGTCGGCGCCATCGCGCCGTTTGCCACGCGCCCGCTGCTCGACATCGAGACCTTCGGCGACGAACCCCGGGCTTTTCTGCTGGCGCACGATTTCGTCCCGCCGGACCTGAGCGAAGCGTATCGCACCGTTTCTGAAATGGCGCTGAAGAGCGTCCGCCATTGCTTCGACCGTGCCGGGGATGTCAAGCGGCTGCGGCTTCACGGTGACTGCCACGCCGGCAACGTCTTGTGGACCCCGGACGGGCCCCACTTCGTCGACTTTGACGACGCGCGCATGGGCCCGGCCGTGCAGGACCTGTGGATGCTGCTCTCCGGCGATCGCGCGTCGATGACGCGCCAGCTATCCGATGTGCTGTCGGGATACGAAGACTTCTACGATTTCGACCCGCGCGAACTGCACCTGGTCGAAGCGCTGCGCACGTTGCGCCTCATTCACTACGCGGCCTGGATCGCGCGGCGCTGGAACGATCCGGCCTTTCCCGCGGCGTTTCCGTGGTTCAACACGCCGCGCTACTGGCAGGACCGCATACTCGAATTGCGCGAGCAGGTCGCAGCGATGGATGAGGCGCCACTGGCCGGCTGAGGCAAACTGAGGCAACCGGAGGAAATCTGAGGAAAACTGCGGCGGCCTGACGGAAGGTGCTTGGCTACGCAGAAGGCAGCGCCGCGGCGCGACGGCCGAAGCGCATGAAGCCTATCCACGCAATGACGGTGAATACGGCGCCCGCATAGAACGTGAAGCGCGGACCGAACGCATCCCACAGCCACCCCGCCAATCCGCTGGCGATGAGCAGTGCCACGCCGCAAACGAGATTGAACACGCCGAACGCCGTGCCGCGAAGGTCGGCCGGCGCCGCCGCGGCCACCAGCGCCGACAGCAACCCTTGGGTGAGCCCCATGTGCAGGCCCCACAGCGCAGCGCCGGCCAAGACCATCGCCGGTCCGGCCGCCTGCGCAAGGACGATATCCGAGACCAGCAGGGCCAGCAGCCCGAACGACAGCAGCCGCGCACCGTGGCCCCGATCCGCCGCGGCGCCCGCCGGATACGACGTTGCCGCGTAGACAATCGACATCGCGACCATCACCAGCGGCGCCATTGCATCCGCGAAGCCGACGTTCTGCGCGCGCAGCACCAGGAACGCCTCGGAGAAACGCGCCAGCGTCAGCACGCCGGCAATGGCCACGATGAACACGAAGTTGCGCGGCAGGCGCCGCACGTCCGCCATGCGCAGGCGGGGCTTCCTGGCGACCGGCTCCGGCACGCGTTCCGGCTCATCGACACCAAATACGATCAGCGCCACCGCGAGCATCGCCGGCACGACGGCGATCCAGAACGCGGCGTGAAAATTGCTGGCGAAATACGCCATCGCGGCCAGGGCCAGCAACGGACCACCGATGGCACCGACAGTATCGAGCGCCTGGCGCAGGCCAAAACTGCGTCCGCGAACATCCGCGGGCGTGATGTCGGCGATCAGTGCATCGCGAGGTGCCCCGCGAATGCCCTTGCCCACGCGGTCGGCGAAGCGTGCGCCAACGATCCAGCCCAACGAAGGCGCCAGCGGAAACGCAAACTTGGACAACGCGGCAAGTCCGTAACCGAACAGCACCAGCGGCTTGCGCTTGCGAAATACGTCGGAGATGACGCCCGAGAAGAGCTTGACGATCAGCGCGAGCGCCTCCGCGGCGCCTTCGATGATGCCGATGACGAAGACGCTGGCGCCCAGCGCAGTCGCCATGTAGAGCGGCAGCAGCGAGTGGACCAGCTCCGACGACAGGTCCATGCACATGCTGACCAGGCCCAGCACCCACACGCCGCGCGGCACGGCGGCGAGGCCGCGTTTTGGTTCGGCATTGATCACGATGGCGATCTGCGCGGGACACCAAGGCCAGTGCTACTGGAACGCCGCGGTGAGATCGCCGGCGCCCGCGCGCACACCGGGCAGCGGTACGAGGCCGAAGCGCAGCGTGATCAGCTTCAGGATCGAAGTCGTGTCGTACGGCGTGTGATCGACATGGCCGCGCTTGGCGAGCGGCGAAATGATTATCGTCGGAATGCGCGTCCCCGGGCCCCAGCGCTCGCCCGCGGGTGGCGGCACGTGGTCCCAGAAGCCGCCGTTTTCATCGTAGGTCACGATGATGGCCGTCGACGCCCACAACGGACTCGCCTTGATTTTCGCGACGAGGTCGGCAATGTGCTGGTCCCCGGTCATTACGTCGGCATAGCCCGGATGTTCGTTCAGCGTGCCCTGCGGCTTGTAGAACGCAACCTGCGGCAGCGAACCACGGTCGATGTCCGCGACGAGGTCCGTGTAGTCCTTGAGGTAGCGTTCGCGGTCCGCGGTTCCGGGTGCAAAGCGCGCGAAATAGTTGAACGGCTGGTGATGCGTGACGAAGTACGGCGCACCATTCGCCGAGGCCGCGATCACCTTGCGCGGCGCATCCGGCGGCTGCATGCCGTCCTTGATCGCCGCGTTCCAGGCGCCCGCATACCACGCCCAGGACACGCCTTTCGCAGTCATCGTGTCGCCGATGGTGGTCATCGTCTGCGGCGCCAGGAAGTGCTTGCCAGGATCTGCGGCCCTGGGATCGCCGTCCTTCGCCGGCGCCACGCGAGACGGCTGCCACGGCGGCTGCGTCGTGTTGACCGAATAGCCGTCGGGCGCGACGTCGCCATCCAGGAACATCGGCGCGCCATTCAGCACCGATGCCGGCGACTCGGGCTTGGTCTTGAGCCAGCCGCGCGCGTCGACCTGCGCCCACAGCGCAGCCGGTGCGCCCTTGTCCTGCGGCGTGCACGCGCAGATCAGCCAGAAATGATTGAGATAGGAGCCGCCGAATGCGCCCATGAAAAAATTGTCTGCGAGAACATATTCCTTCGCCAGCGGCCACAACGGCAGTGCCGATCCGTCGTAATAGCCCATCGCGAGCGCACCGGCATCGGTGGCCGCGACGAACCGGTCGTTGCGGCCGCCGTTGATCTGTTCCTGGTTCTGGTAGAACTTGTGAATGACATCACGTGTGGCGATCGACAGCGGCAGGTTCACCGGTGGCCCGTCGATGCGAAATGGCTTGTTCGGCAAATCCTTCGGGAATGCAGGATCGGGATCCTTGCCTTTCCATACCGGAGGCAGGCGTGGCAACACGCTGCCGTCGCGATCGACCTGCACATAGGACGCCGGCGCCGCATTGGCAATGCCGTTGGCCCCCGGGAACAATCCATACAGATTGTCGAAGCTGCGGTTCTCCGCGTAGATGACGACGATATGCTCGATCCGCGACACGCTGTCCTTGCCGCGGGTGACCGTGGGCGTCCCGTCGGGCGTCGCGCAGCCGCCAACCAGGCTCGCCGCCAGCGCAGCGGTGGCCAAATGCAGACAGATTCGTGCATCGATCATTGCATCCTCATGGTCTCGATGCGCGGATCATTTCGCCGGGGGCGGCGGCTGCCACAACTCGACCTTGTTGCCGTCGGGATCGACGAACCAGCCAAAGCGCCCGTAGTCGTGATCCTGGACGTCACCCGCGAGGGCTGCGCCGCCCTCCTTCACTTGCGCCAGCGCCGCGTCGAGGTCGTCGACGATCAGGTTGATCATGAACGAAGACTGTGACGGTGCGAAGTAATCGGTCGTCGCAGTGAACGGATTCCAGATCGTCATGCCGCCCGGCGGCATGGTCGCCGGCGAGAACATCGCGCCGTATTCATCGGCCGGTATGCCGAGCCACTGCGCATACCATGCGCGCAACCGCGCCGGGTCCGGCGACTTGAAAAAGATTCCACCTATTCCGAGCACCTGGGCCATGCCATCCTCCGTACGCCGAAATTACGCCAGTTTGACCGCGACGCGCAGCGTTCCGGCGCGCTCGTGCCGGGCCACCAGGTCGACAGTGTCGCCGGTCCTGCCCTTGACGATCCACTCGACCTTCACCCGATCGTCGGTGACATTGAGCTCGGGCCAGAACGACACGCCCGTGTGCTTGTAGGCCTTGCCTTCGAGCTGTCCTGCGTCCACGCGCGGCGTACCCTGCACCAGCGATGCCCCGGAGGGCAGCGCGATTTCCGCGATCAGGCCGCGGACCACCTTGCGCTCGAACGCACGCTTGCTGACATAGGACGGCAGCCAGCCGGTGTTCTGCACCACCAGCGTGACCTTGTAGTTGCCGCCGCCCACGCTCGCTGCGCCGGCGTGGACCAGCTCGAGCTTCGGTGAAATGAGTGCATGCCAGACAAGCCATTTCGGAAAGCGCGCGAGTTCACGTTCGAGAAATTTGGGCGGCGGATTGGAAAACGCGTGAAAGCGGTTCCAGCCGCCGATCTCGACCTTGCCCAGTTGCGGATGGTCGAAGGGTTTCCATGGAATGTGCGCGATGCCTTCAAGCGTTTCGTCACTCCAGCGGAGGAGTTTCAGGTCGTCTTCCGGCGGATGATCGCGGAACCAGTCGATGTACTTGTAGCCGTCGATGCCCGCCTCGCGCATCGGCGCCCAGATTTCCACGACCCAGCTCAGGATGCCCAGGTGTTCGAACGCCCACAGGAATGTGGCGCCGATGACCGACTTGGGGTGGTAGCGAAAATCGTGATGAACCGAGATGGCCGGATAGCCGGTGAGCTCGCTCCCCTTCTTGCCGATCGCCTGGTAAACCCAGAGGTCCTCCGCCGGCATCGCGTCGTCGGGCTGGTTGTCGAAAGGCCGCAGCAGCACGCCGCTCCACGTATGGAATGCGGTGCCGCCGGTGATGTTGGCGTGGCTGGTGATGAAGTCGACGACGGCGCGCACTTCCGGCTCCGAGGTGGGGTACGGACCGGCGCCCATCTGCTCGAATTCCTGTCGCCATGAACCCGGGAAGTTGCGGTTGAGGTCCAGTCCCTGCGGCCGCTTCTTCACACGCAGCGTATATCCATCGTAATTGTCGACCGTGCCTTCGGGCAGCAACCGGTAGTAGGTACCGCCCGTTTCGGCAGGGTCGCGGCGGATCAGCAGGCGCGGCTCGTCCGGGTGCGGCTTCCAGAGTCCATTCGCATCGGGAATGCGCATCTGCAGGATGCGGCCGTCGCCGTCGATGTCCTCGACGGTGAGGCCTTCGACGTCCTCCTCGTCGTACGGATACGGCCGCGTGCTGGAGCGGATCCACTTCGGCTTGTCGGCCAGCGCCCATTCCGCGCCGTCCGGGTTGATGCGGGGGCAGATGTAGAACGCGCGCGTGTCGAGCACGCGCGTCACGTCGGCGTCCTTGCCGTATTGCGTGACCAGCGTGTGCAGGAAGTAGAGGTTGGCCGCGGAGGCCGCCACTTCGGTCGCGTGGATGTTGCCATCGACCCAGAACGCGGGCTTGTCGGCGGCCGGGCCGGTCGCGGCATTGGTGACCGTCACCACCCAGATGTCGCGTCCTTCGTGGCTCTTGCCGATCGGCTCGAGCGAGACCAGCTGGGGATATTCCTGTGCGAAAGCCTTCAGTAATTCAGTGAGTTCGGTGTAGCGGTAGAAGCGATCGAAGGCGATGACGGGCATGCGGGAGGCTTTCGGCGGGTGCTAAGGGGAGTCAATCGGGGAGGCAAGCCCGAGCAGTTTACTGCAGCGGTCGATGGGGTTTGGCGGCGAAGGTCGCGGAAGTGCGAATACCGTATAAACATACGGTACAGGAGGTATACTGTGCCGCTCCCCGCGGAGTGCCCATGCTTCCTCCCTACGCCGAACTGCACTGCCTTTCCAACTTCTCGTTCCTGCGCGGCGCGTCGCACCCGGAGGAATTGGTCGAGCGCGCCCAGGCGCAAGGATATGCCGCGCTCGCACTGACCGACGAATGCTCGGTGGCGGGCGTGGTGCGCGGACACCTTGCTGCCAAGGAAGCCGGTCTCAAGTTCATCATAGGCAGCGAGTTCACGCTGGCCGACGGCCTGAAGCTCGTGCTCTACGCCACCGACCGCGCGAGCTACGGCGACTTGTCGCAACTCATCACCCGCGGCCGGCGCAACGCAACGAAGGGCACTTACGCGCTGACGCGAAACGACGTAGCCGAACTGGCGCCGCGCTGCCCGGCACTGTGGATTCCTGGACCTGACCCCATTTCCGACGCACGCTGGTTCGCCGAAGTCTTTCCCGGCCACGCCTGGATCGCCGCGGAACTGCACGCGCGCGCAGGCGATCGCGCGCGGCTCTCGCAACTGCAGGCGCTGGCGCGCACGACAGGATTGCCGCTGGCCGCGACGGGCGACGTCCACATGCACGCGCGGGCGCGGCGCGCGCTGCAGGACACGCTCACCGCCATTCGCCTGCGCGCGCCGCTCACCGAATGCGGCCATGCGCTCTTTCCCAATGGCGAGAGGCACCTGCGCTCGCGCGCGCGGCTGGCAACACTCTATCCGCGCGAGCTGACCGACGCGACGCTCGACCTCACCGAACGTTGCACGTTCTCGCTGGACGAGTTGCGCTACGAGTATCCGGAGGAATTGATTCCTGCCGGCACCACCGCCACGGCGCATTTGCGTACTCTGGTCGAGGCAGGATTGCGGCGGCGGTACAAATTAGGGTCAGACTCGAATTTTCGCGAAGCGCCTCCCCTCGCGGCAACCGCGCAAGAAAATTCGAGTCTGACCCTAATTTGTCCGCCCGAGGTGCGCGAGCTGATCGACTACGAACTGGCGCTGATCGCAGAGCTGAAATACGAGCCGTACTTCCTCACCGTCCACGACATCGTCGCTTTCGCGCGATCGCAGGACATCCTGTGCCAGGGCCGCGGCTCCGCTGCCAACTCGGCGGTGTGCTACGCGCTGGGCATCACCGAGGTCGACCCGTCGCGGATGAGCGTTCTCTTCGAGCGCTTCATCAGTCGCGAGCGCAACGAGCCACCGGACATCGACGTCGACTTCGAGCACCAGCGGCGCGAAGAGGTGATGCAGTACGTCTACAACAAGTACGGCCGCGAACGCGCCGCGCTGGCCGCAACACTCATCACCTATCGGCCGAAGAGCGCGGTGCGCGATGTCGGCAAGGCGCTCGGCCTTGATCTCGCGCAGGTCGAGCGGCTGACTGGCGTGTTTGCGTGGTGGGACGGCCGCAAGATCGATCCGGTGCGCATCCGCCAAGCCGGCTTCGACCCGGACAACCCGCTGATCGCGCGGTTGGTGGCGCTCGCCGGCGAACTGCAGAGTTTCCCGCGTCACCTGTCGCAGCACGTCGGCGGCTTCGTCATCGCGCGCGACCTGCTGGAGCGAATGGTTCCGATCGAGAACGCGGCGATGGCCGACCGCACGGTCATTCAATGGGACAAGGACGACCTCGACGCGCTCGGACTGCTCAAGGTCGATTGCCTGGCGCTGGGAATGCTCTCGGCCATCAAGCGCGCGCTGGCGATGATCTCGCAAAAACGTGGCTGCGAACTGCGCATGCAGGACATCCCGGCCGAAGATCCAGAGGTCTACGCGATGTGCCAGCGCGCCGACACCATCGGCGTGTTCCAGATCGAATCGCGCGCGCAGCAGTCGATGCTGCCGCGACTCAAGCCTGCCTGCTTCTACGATCTCGTCGTCGAAGTCGCGATCGTGCGGCCCGGGCCCATCCAGGGCGGCATGGTGCACCCGTATCTGAAGCGGCGGCAGGGCAAGGAGCCGGTCACCTACCCCAGCGACGCAGTGAAGAGCGTGCTCGAACGTACGCTCGGCATCCCGATCTTCCAGGAGCAGGTGATGCAATTGGCCATCGTTGCCGCCGGTTTCACGCCGGGCGAGGCCGACCACCTGCGCCGCTCGATGGCCGCGTGGCGGCGCAAGGGCGGTCTCGAGAAATTCGAGCAGCGATTGGTCGAAGGCATGGGCGCGCGCGGTTATCCCGAAGCGTTTGCGCGGCAGATCTACCAGCAGATCCTGGGCTTCGGCGAATACGGCTTTCCGGAATCGCACTCCGCAAGTTTCGCCCTGCTGGTCTACGTGTCGGCGTGGCTCAAGCACTACGAACCCGCGGCATTCTGCGCCGCGTTGCTCAATTCGCAGCCGATGGGCTTCTACGCGCCATCGCAGCTGGTGCAGGATGCGCGGCGGCATGGCGTCGACGTCCTCCACGTCGACGTCACCGTCAGCGAATGGGACTGCGTGCTGGAGAAATGGGGTCAGACCCCATTTCAATTTGTAATGGGGTCTGACCCCATTTCCCCCGAAAAGCCGAGTCTGACCCTGCTTTCTCTGCGCCTCGGCCTGCGCATGATCGGCGGCCTGCATGAGGCCAGCGCGCAGCGCATCGTCGCGGCGCGTGCCATCACGCCGTTCGCCCACGTCGCCGACCTGGCGCATCGCGCGCAGCTCAACAAGCACGACTTGGGTGCGCTGGCCGCCGCGGGCGCGCTGCGCGGCCTTGCCGGCCACCGGCACGCCGCCGCATGGGAAGTCGCCGGCGTCGAAAAATTGCCGCCGCTGCTGGCCGGCGCCACCTTCGACGAAACGGACGCCGCGCTGCCCGCTCCGACAGAAGGCCAGGACATCGTCGCCGACTACCGCGCGCTCGGCCTCACGCTGGGACGGCATCCGCTGGCGCTGTTGCGCGGCCAGTTGCGCGCACGCCGACTGCTCACCTCCGCCGAAGTGCGGGATACGCCGCACGGCCGCAGCGTACGCACCGCCGGCATCGTCATCGGCCGGCAGCGGCCGGACACGGCAAGCGGCGTGATGTTCGTGACACTGGAGGACGAAACCGGCGCCACCAACGTCATCGTGTGGCGCGACCTGTCCGATCGACAGCGCCGCGAGTTGCTCGGCGCTCGTCTGATGGGCGTGTACGGCCGCGTCGAACGCGAAGGGATGGTCGTGCACCTGCTTGCGGGGCGACTGGTGGACCTCTCTCCGCTGCTGGGATCGCTGCCAACGCACTCGCGCGACTTTCACTGATCGGCAATACGCGTCACCCCTTGCCCCTCGTCCCGCATTCGCCTAGCCTGTCGAGGTCCGCGACGGGCAACGTCCGCTGACCAGGGGAGCCCATGGATCGGGAGGCGAAGTCCACCAAGGCCAAGACCGGTGCCAAGCCGCCTGCCGCAAAGCCGACGCGCGCGCGCGTGGCAGGCGACAAGCGGACCCTCGACCAACGGCTGGCGGATGCGCTGGCCCAGCAAGCTGCCACCAGCGAGGTGCTGCGTGTGATGGCCGCCTCTCCGACGGACGTCCAACCCGTCCTGGATGTGGTTGCGCAACGCGCAGCAGCCTTATGTCGCGCCAGTTTCGCGCGCGTGCTGCTGGCGGAGGGGGAACTGCTGCGCTCGCAGGCCTTCTTTTCGGACGAGGGCGAATTCCAGCCTCCGGTCACGGTCCTGCCGCTGCAGCGAACCTCCATCAGCGGCCACGCGATGATCGAGCGCAAGACCATTCACCATGCCGATGTCGTCCCGCTGCTGCAACGCCAATACCCTGCTGCACGTCACAACGTCACCGAGGCCGGGATGCGCGCGGTGCTGGCCGTGCCGCTTGTATACCGGGACCAAGCGTACGGGACGATCTTCCTGTGGCGGCGCGAACCGGGACTGTTCGCGCCCGACCAGGTTGCGCTGGTCGAGACCTTTGCCACGCAAGCCGCCATCGCCATCGAGAACGTCCGCCTTTTCGACAAGGCCGAACTGCGGGCAAGCGAACTCGCGGAATCGCTGCGGCAGCAAACGGCGACCAACGATGTCCTGAAGGCCATCAGCCGCTCCACGTTCGACCTGCAGACCGTCCTGCACACACTGATCGAATCGGCTACACGGTTGTGCGACGCCGACCAGGGCACCATTACGCGGCAGAGAGACGGCCGCTTCTATCGCGCGGAGTCCTACGGCTTTTCGCAGGAGTTCGCCGACTACGTCAAGGACGTGCCCATCGCGCCGGAACAGGGAACGGCAACCGGTCGCGCACTTCTCGAAGGCCGGGTCGTCCACATCCCCGACGTGCAGGCTGACCCGAACTACACGTTCGTCGAGGCCCAGCGACTGGGCAACTTCCGTTCCATCCTGAGCGTCCCGATGATGCGCCAGGGAACACCAATCGGGGTGCTGGCGCTGACCCGGCATGCTGTACGGCCGTTCAGCGCCAAACAGATCGAACTCGTCACGACATTTGCCGACCAGGCCGTGATCGCCATCGAGAACGTGCGTCTGTTCTCCGAACTTGAAGCGCGCAACGCCAAGTTGACCGAAGCGCTGGAGCAGCAGACTGCGACGAGTGAAATCCTGAGGGTGATCAGCCGCTCGCCAACGGATGTGCAGCCGGTGTTCGACACGATCGCAGCCGCGGCGCAGAAATTGTGCGGCGGGAACTCGTCCAACGTGTTCACCTACGACGGTGAACTGGTCCGGCTGGCGGCGTTCATTCACGTGACGAAAGGGGGAGTCGACGCCATGCGTGGCTCCTACCCAAGGCCAGCCGGCCGCGATAACGCGGCAAGTCGGGCGGTGCTGACGCGGGACGTGGTCGTGATCCCGGACATACTGGCGGATCCGGACTACGCAATTGCGCCGACGGCGATTGCCGCAGGATTCCGCAGCCTGCTTGCGGTTCCGCTGTTGCGTGATGGCGTGCCGGTGGGTGCCATCACGGTGGGTCGGCCTCAGTCAGGGGCGTTCCCCGAGTCGCAGGTCTTGCTCCTGAAGGTCTTCGCGGACCAAGCGGTAATTGCCGTCGAGAATGTGCGCCTGTTCAAGGAACTGGAGGCACGGACCACCGAACTCACTCGGTCAGTGGGGGAGCTCAAGGCATTGGGCGATGTGGGCCAGGCGGTGAGTTCGACCCTCGATCTCGAAACTGTGCTGTCCACCATCGTTTCCCGTGCGACGCAGCTTGCCGGCATGGACGGCGGCTCCATCTACGAATACGACGAAGGCCGGGAGGAATTTTACCTGCACACGGCAGACCGACTGCCCGACGACCTGGTTGCCGCGCTCCGCGCATCGCCAATTCGAAAGGGCGAAGGCGCGCTCGGGCGAATGGCGACGACCGGAGAACCGGTCCAGATTCGCGACATCATGGACGAGCGCAGCTACCAGAGCCGCGTCCGTGAAAAGCTCCTTCGCCTCGGCTACCGGGCGCTGCTGGTCGTGCCGCTGCTGCGTGACGGGCATTTGCTGGGCGGATTGGCGGTCAACCGAAGCGCGCCGGGAGAATTCGACGCACGGACGATCGAGCTACTCAAGACGTTCGCAACGCAGTCAGCCTTGGCTATCCAGAATGCGCGGCTCTTCCGGGAAATCGAATTGAAGAGCCGGCAACTGGAAATCGCGAGCCAGCACAAGAGCGAATTTCTGGCCAACATGTCGCACGAGCTGCGCACGCCGCTCAATGCGATCATCGGTTTCTCCGAAGTCCTGACCGAGCGGCTGTTCGGCGAGTTGAACGAAAAGCAGTCCGAATACGCGGGCGATATCACGGAGTCCGGACGTCACCTGCTCGGACTCATCAACGATATCCTCGACCTGTCCAAGATCGAGGCCGGGCGGATGGACCTCGACGTCGCCAATTTCTCGCTGGCGACGGTGGTCGACAGCACGCTGACGCTCGTGCGCGAGCGCGCGCAGCGACGCGCTATCACCCTCGGCTGCACCATCGACGACAAGGCGGTCACGATCAACGCGGACGAGCGCAAGGTGAAGCAAGTCCTGCTCAACCTGCTGTCGAACGCACTGAAGTTCACGCCCGAGGGCGGTCAGGTGGACGTCGCGGTCCGCACGCTCGACGATCGCATCGAGGTCAGCGTGACGGACACCGGCGTGGGCATCGCGGCCGATGAACTCGAAGCGGTATTCGAGGAATTTCGGCAGGTGGGCGCGGCGGCGAAGAAAATCGAGGGCACCGGCCTCGGACTCGCCATATCGCGCAAGTTCATCGAGCTCCACGGCGGAAAGATCTGGGCCACGAGCCAGCCGGGAATCGGCTCGACGTTTGCCTTCACGTTGCCGCGAAGTTGACCGATCGTCAGGGAACCGTCACGCCAATCGTGAACAACGCCGCGTTCGCGCCAAGCAGCACGAACTCGCCGCAATAGCGCTTCTGTACGCAATAGCCGACGCTGGGAATGATGGCGGGGGCCACGCCGGAACTGTTGAACGGAACCTTGTTCTGGTACTGGCCACTGTAGCCGTGCAGCGGCCCGGCGCTGAGCTTGACGTAGAACGGCTGCTCGCTCTCGATCGGTCGCCAGAGCAGGCCGCCAAACAGGTATTGCGAGAACTGTCCAAACGAATTCTGGAACAGCGCCATGCCGGCGATCCACTGGCCACCGAGCCACGTTTCCTTGAAGTGGTATTCAGCGTCGAACAGATACGACTGCTGATGATCGGCATCATAGTGAAAATGCCATGTGTAGTACGCGAACTGGAAGTAGAAACGGTCGGTACGCCACGGCTCCGGTGCATCCCAGGGCGAGGCAATCTCGAATGGCTTGATCGGCTTGTCCAGCGTCGTCGGCGCCGGCGCAGTTTCCAGAGCCTTGGCGTCCGCCGGTGGGACCAGCGACTGGGCAAGCCACTGAGCGGACAACGGGGCGGACAACGGCGCAGAAGATTGATCCGGCACCTGGGCCAGCGCGAACCCAGTCAGCGCCCATGAAATCGTCACCAGTGTGAACGCCGCCAACCCGCGCGACTTCACCGCCGCACAGAACACGGCGCGGGACGGGAGATCGGGGGCAGAGAAGTTACGACGGCAACGGAACGAAAGGGATCGCGGGAAACCGCTGAGCTTGACGGACATGCCACCTCGAAGTGCTGATTTTTTCCAACCTTATCACGGGGCGGTGGTCCTTGTCCCGCTTTTGGCGCTACTGCTCGCCGTCAATCGGTCGGGCACGCCTCGGATGGCGCGATTCGTTCCTTCGCCGCGGCGACATTGGCAATGGCCGTCAGCGCGACGCCATTCTTCACGGCCGTGATCTCGGCCAGGATGGACACCGCAATTTCCGGCGGTGTGCGGCTTCCGATATAGAGCCCGATCGGGCCGTGCAGGCGCGCAATCTCGTCGTCGGTCACGTCGAACTCGCGCAGGCGCTCGCGCCGCTTGGCATTGTTGGCGCGCGAGCCCAGCGCGCCGACGTAGAATGCCGGCGACTTGAGCGCCTCCATCAGTGCAAGGTCGTCCAGCTTCGGATCGTGCGTCAATGCGACGACGGCGCAGCGCTCGTCGAGTTGCATGGCGCGAACCGTGTCGTCGGGCATTGTCCGCACCAGCGCGACGCCCGGAATGTCCCACGCTTCCGTGTACTCGTCGCGCGGGTCGCAGATCGTGACCTGGTAGTCGAGGCCGACCGCGATCTGCGCCAGGTACTGCGACAACTGGGAAGCGCCGATCACCAGCATCCGGTAGCGCGGACCATGGATGGTGGTCAGCGTGCTGCCGTCGAAGCTGAGCACTTCCGCGGTACCGGCAGGATGCAGGGACGCTTCACCGGTGAGCAGATCGAGCCGGCGGCGCACGAGCCGACCGGCCTCGATTTCGCGCAGCAATGTGCGGATGCCGGAGTCACGTGTGAGGGGCTCGACAACGAGCTGGATGGTGCCGCCACAGGGCAAGCCGAACCGACGGGCTTCGTCAGCCGACACGCCATAGGTGACCGCCTCGCAGCGCGTCTGCCTGGCCCCCAGGCGACGCATGCGATCGACGATATCGTCCTCGATGCAGCCTCCGGACACCGATCCGGCGAGCAGGCCGTCGTCGCGCACGGCCAGCATCGCCCCTTCGGGTCGCGGCGAACTGCCCCAGGTCTTCACCACCGTCACCAGCAGCACCGGCCGTCCTTCCTCCAGCCAGGCGGCGCTGCGCTTCAGGACATCGAGGTCCACGCTATCCATGCTGTACTCCCCGTTCAGGCAAGCGCGCAGTCATGCTCAGAACCGGATGCCGCCACGCAGGTACAGCCACACCATGATGGCGATCATCAGCGCCAGCGCGGTGTAGCGCACCCACGCCACGCCCGCACCCGCGCGTGCATTCGTCGACGCCGCCGCGGAAGTCGTCGCGTTCGCATCGCTTGCGTTCACCGGCGCAAACCTCGCGCCGAAGTTCTCGAAGAATTCGTCGGCGAGCTTTGCGGCGGCGCCATCGATCAGCCGCGATCCGATCTGGGCGAGCTTGCCGCCCACCTGCGCCTTCGCAACATAGGTCAACGTGGTCTGGTTGTCGGCGGCAGGCGCGAGCGTGACTCGTGCCTCGCCATTTGCGAATCCCGCCGCGCCGCCCTGCCCTTCGAAGTGCAACGTATATCCGGTCGGTGGCGTGCTGTCGGTCATGCGCATCTTGCCGGAAAAGCGCGCCGAGACAGGACCCACGCGCGCCGCCACGGTCGCCTGCCATTCGTCGTCACCGATGCGTTCGAGCGACTCGCAACCCGGGATGCAGGCCTTGAGCGCCGCCGGATCGTTGAGCGCTTGCCACACCGCCGCGACGGGCGCCGGCACGATACGCGAATTGGTCATCTCCATGGTGGATCCTTGTTTTCTACGCGGCGGCCCGCATACTCGCACGGCCGCGCCTCTTGCGTTGCGTCAGCGCATCCGCAAGCGCCCTGAGGCTGGCGAGATTATGCACCGGCAGGAAATCGTCGACATGCGGGAGGATGGCGCGGATGCCTGCGGGGCGTGCCTCGAACCCGGCATAGCGCAGCAGTGGATTCAGCCACACCAGCCGCGCGCAGGATTTGGCCAGCCGCTCGACCTCGAAATCCAGTCCCTGGCCCGATTCCGCGTCGAGCCCGTCGCTGATCAGCAGCACCACCGCGTTCTGGCCGAGCAAGCGCCGGGACCAGCGCCGATTGAACTCGCCCAGGCTCTCGCCGATGCGCGTGCCGCCGGCCCAGTCCTGCACGGACCCTGTCACACGTTCCAGCGCCACGTCGACGTCGCGATGCTTCAGGTGCCGCGTGATGTTGGTCAGGCGCGTGCCGAACACCAGCGTGTGCACGCGATGGCGATCGTTGGTGATTGCATGGAGAAAGTGCAGCAGCATCCGCGCATAGCGGTCCATCGAGCCCGAGATATCGCACAACACGACCAGCGGTGGGGTGCGGCGCACGCGCGCCCGGAAGGCGAGCGGTGCCACGGCGCCCGCTGCGCCGGTCATCCCGCGCAGGCTCGCGCGAAGGTCGATGCGTGACCCTCGCAATGCCGCGCGGGTGCGGCGGACCGGCAACTCCGGCAACGGCAGCTTGAGCCGAGCGAGCATGGCCTTCACCTGCGCCAGCTCGTCGGCGGTCATCGTCGCGAAGTCCTTCGCCTGCAACACCTCGCGCGGAGAAAAGGTGAATGCCGCGTCCAGTTCGACTTCGTCTTCGTCGTCGGGACGGGTTTCGGGGAGCTTCGGCGGGATCATTGCCTGCGCCAATCGCGACGGAAGTTCCGGTTGATCGGTTTCGCCGGTCCGGCCGTAGACGCGTGGCAGCATCGCAGCCACCATCTTTTCCAGCAGCTTGGGATTGCGCCAGAAGATGTCGAAGGCCTGCTCGAAGAGCACCAGCTGCTCGTGCCGCGACACCAGCACGGCCGCCAAGGCTTCGCGGAAGTCGGACTTGTTGGCAACACCGACGGCCTCGACCGCCGCGATGGCGTCGATCACCTTCGCCGGCCCGACGGGCAATCCTGCGGTGCGCAACACGCGCACGAAATGCAGCACGTTGTCCGCGAGGAATCCCCGCGGGAGCGCCATGGCGCCCGTGCGCGGCATCGCCAGGTTCAAACGACGATGCCCCCGGCCTGCACTTCGGCGACCAGCCGCTCGGCGACTTCCCGGGTGATGGCGCCCATGTCGTCCTGGTACTTGAGCAGCACGCCCAATGTGTCCGCCACGGTGTGCGGGTCGAGCGCGATGCGGTCCAGCGCCAGCAATGCTTCGGCCCAATCCAGGGTCTCCGCGATGCCCGGCGCCTTGAACAAATCCATCGAACGCAAGCGCTGCGTGAACGCGACGATTTCCCGCGCCAGATTCTCCGGCGCGCGCGGACACTTGCGGCGCAGGATCGCGAGTTCGCGCAGCGCATCGGGATAGTCGACCCAGTGATACAGGCAGCGGCGCTTGATCGCGTCGTGAATCTCGCGCGTGCGGTTGGACGTGATGACCACGACGGGCGGCGTCTTGGCGACGATGACGCCCAGCTCCGGGATGGACACCTGGAAATCAGAGAGCACTTCGAGCAGATAGGCTTCGAACGGCTCGTCGGTGCGGTCGAGTTCGTCGATCAGCAGGACCGGCGCGATGCCATCGTCCGGATCGATGGCCTGCAACAGCGGGCGCTTGAGCAGGAACCGCGGCGCGAAGATATCGCGGGACAGGTCTTCGCGCCCGACCTTGCCTGTCGCTTCCGCGAGCCGGATCTCGATCATCTGGCGTGGATAGTTCCACTCGTACACCGCGGATGCCGTGTCGAGGCCTTCGTAGCATTGCAGTCGAACCAGCGGGCGGCGCAGGCCCGCAGCCAGTACCTTGGCGATCTCGGTCTTGCCGACTCCCGCCTCGCCTTCCAGGAACAGCGGCCGCTGCAGCTTGAGCGCCAGGAAAACGGCCGTTGCCAGCCGGCGCTCCGCCACATAGTCATGCGTCGTCAGCAAGTCGAGTGTCGCGTCGACGGTAACAGGCATGGGCGCGGTGGGCGGCATCGAATTCATCAGGCGGGCTTTCAGTGCAGGATCAGGCGTTGTGCCAACAGGACGGTCCGATGGCTCAAGCGGTTGAGAACGGGCGGCAGCGCCAGCGGCTTCAACAACATCTTGGCGGCCATTGGCGCCGGATAGTGGTTGCGCACCAGCGTCGTGGTGCGCGCTATCGCCCGCCGGAACTCGCGTCCGCTGCGCGAAGCATCCGTATGCCGCGACTGGTACGGATACCAGGAACCGCGCTCCACGTCGCTGCGCAGAAGCACCCGAAGCCGTCGTCCGAGCGCGCCCAGCACCTGCGCGCGATTGTTCCGCTCGACCCGGTTGTGCTTTTTGAAATAGCGGAAGAAGTGCCGGTAGTGACGGACTTCGTCGCGCTGGATGAGTCTCGCCAGGTGCGCCAATACGGGCTCGTCGGAGATGATCTGTATCGCCCGATAGTAAGTTGCGGTACCCATTTCGACGACGCAACGTGCAGCCATCTCCAGCCCGGGCGTTGCTTCCAATTCGTCCTCGGTGCAAAAGTCCAGATGCTCGGCGATGAATCCATCGTAGGCGGTCTGCCAGTCGAACTCGGGCCAGACCCGCTGCACGTAGGCACGCAGCGCGCGGCCGTGCTGCAGTTCCTCCGGCTCCCAACGGTGGGTCAGCCACCACGACACCTCGGCATCGCCTTCGAATTGCTCCACCAGGTTACGTGTGTACAGGTCCGACGCCGTTTCGACGAACGACGCGCCGGCGAGCAGCAGGAACAACTCTTCGCGCGACCGGGCGCGTTCGACGTCGACGCACTGGAGCGGGATGTCCTCCACCGACCAGTGCTCGCCTTTCGCGTACTCACTTGCCATTCGTCGTCGCCCTTGAACCGTCGAGAGTCACACCGCGCGGGGCACGCTTCCCCACTTTCACACCGCGCGGGGCACGCCTCCCAACTTCCTGCCCACGATTATAGCGGCGCGCGCGCGAGGCCTCGCCAACGTCGCGGCGACCGGGGAGTTCCACTCCACTTTCGTTCGGCGCAGAATGCGCGAACGCGCCCTGGGTGCACCATAGACACCCGGCGTTGTAGTTGGACGCACGCCGGCGCGCATGACCACGAGGAGACACGCGATGCCGAAATATCTGTTCGAGGCGAAGTACACAGCGGAAGGTGCGAAGGGACTCCTGAAGGATGGGGGAAGCGCCCGTCGCGCGGCGGTCGAAAAAGCGGTCAAGGGACTGGGTGGCAAGCTCGAGGCGTTCTACTTTGCCTTTGGCGGCGTCGATGCCTACGTGATTGCGGACCTGCCGGACAACGTGACGGCGGCGGCAATGGCCTTGGCCGTCGGAAAGTCCGGCCTGGCCTCGACCAAGACCGTGGTGCTATTGACGATGGCCGAAACCGATGCGGCAGCGAAAAAATCCGTCAAGTACAAGGGGCCGGGGCGCTGACGAATTATCGGTTAACCGGAGCCCGCGCCGGTTCCGTGGCCTACCCCGCGGCCGTTACGGCTCGCGAGGCAAGCACCGAAACCAGATGCGCGCGATAGACAGCCGACCCGTGCAGATCGCTGTTGCAATGCTTGGCATCGATTTTCACGGCCTTTGCCGCGTCGGCGGTGAACGACTTGGCCAGCGCCTGCTCAATGGCCGCTGCGCGATGCACGGACGGCGCGGCTCCCGTCACGGCGACGCGCACGCCGCCTGGGCCTTGCGCGACGAACACACCGACAAGTGCAAATCGTGATGCGGGCTGCGGAAATTTCACGTACGCCGCTTTTTTCGGAATTGGAAAGCTCACCGAGGTGATCAACTCGCCGTCGGCCAGCGCCGTTTCATACATGCCCTTGAAGAAATCATCGGCAGCGATCTTGCGCGTGTTGGTATTGACGGTGGCGCCCAGTCCAAGCACGGCCGCCGGATAGTCAGCGGCCGGATCATTGTTGGCGAGCGCGCCGCCCAGCGTGCCCATGTTGCGCACCTGCCGGTCGCCGATGCCGTCGGCCAGCGCTGCCAACGCCGGAATGGCGGCCTTCACGACATCGGAAGCCGCGACTTCCGCGTGCCGGGTCATCGCGCCGATGACAATGGTGTCGCCTTCCTTGCGGATGCCCTTCATTTCGGGAACGCCCGACAAGTCGACCAGCGCACCGGGGACCGCCAGGCGCAGTTTCATCGCGGCCACGAGACTTTGTCCACCGGCCAGCGCCTTGCCGCCCGTTTGCGTCAACAGTGCCGCGGCATTGGCGGCCGACGCGGCCTTGTGCAGATCGAATGCATACATTGAAGTCTCCTGTCAGGCGCGGGCGGATTGGATGGCTTGCCAGACGCGATGCGGCGATGCCGGCATATCGATGCGTTTGACGCCGACGGGCGCGAGCGCATCGTGGACCGCGTTCATCATGGCCGCCGGCGCGCCGATGGCGCCGGCTTCGCCACAGCCCTTGGCGCCCAGCGGATTGTGCGTGCACGGCGTAACCTGCGTCGACACGTTGAACGACGGGACGTCGTCGGCGCGCGGCATCGCATAGTCCATGTAGCTGCCGGTGAGCAACTGGCCGCTGTCGTTGTCATAGACGCAATTTTCCAGCAGCGCCTGGCCAATACCCTGGGTCAGTCCGCCGTGGACCTGCCCGGCGACGATCATCGGATTGATGATGTTGCCGAAATCGTCGGAAGCTGTGAAATTGACGACCTTGACCACGCCCGTTTCCGGATCGACTTCCACTTCGCAGATGTGCGTGCCGGCCGGATACGTGAAATTGGTCGGATCGTAGAACGCGGTCTCGTCCAGCCCGGGCTCGAGTTTGTCCAGCGGATAGTTGTGCGGCACGTACGCGGCCAGCGACACCTCGGCGAACGCCTTGCTGCGATCGGTTCCGGCAACGGTGAACTTGCCGTCCTTGAACTCGATGTCGGTCTCCGCGGTCTCGAGCAGGTGCGCCGCGATCTTCCTGCCCTTGGCGATCACCTTGTCCAGCGCCTTCACGATGGCCGTGCCGCCCACCGACAACGAACGCGATCCGTAGGTGCCCATGCCGAATGGAATGCGCCCGGTATCGCCATGCACGACCTCGACATGGGCGATGTCGATGCCAAGACGACCGGCGACGATCTGCGCGAACGTGGTCTCGTGGCCCTGCCCGTGGCTGTGCGAACCGGTGAACACCGTCACGCTGCCGGTCGGGTTGACGCGCACCTGCCCCGCTTCGAACAACCCGGCACGTGCGCCCAGCGCACCTGCGACGTTGGACGGCGCGAGGCCACACGCTTCGATGTAGGACGCATAGCCCAGTCCACGGAGCATCCCGCGCTTGGCGGCGTCGGCCTTGCGCGCAGGAAATCCGGCAACGTCGGCAACCTTCATCGCATCGTCGAGCGTTGCATCGTAATTGCCGATGTCGTAAGTCAGCGCAACGGGTGTCGCGTACGGAAACGTGCGTATGAAATTGCGCCGGCGTATCTCGTCCTGCGCGATGCCGGTGTCCACTGCCGCCTGATGCACGATGCGCTCGACAACGAAGGTGGCCTCGGGCCGGCCGGCGCCACGATAGGCATCGACCGGCGCGGTGTTGGTGAACGACGCCGTGACTTCGCAGAAAATCGCGGGCGTGGTGTACTGGCCCGCCAGCAGCGTGGCGTAGAGGATGGTCGGAATGCACGTCGCGAACGTCGACAGGTACGCGCCCATGTTCGCGGTGGTGTGCACGCGCAACGCAAGGAATTTGCCGTCCTTGTCCACCGCCAGCTCGACATGCGTGACGTGGTCGCGGCCATGGGCATCAGTGAGGAACGCCTCGCTGCGATCGGCAGCCCACTTGATCGGGCGGTTGACCTTCTTCGACGCCCACACCAGCGCTGTCTCCTCGGCATAAAGGTAGATCTTGGAGCCGAAGCCGCCGCCAACGTCGGGTGCGATGACGCGCACCTTGGACTCCGGCAATCCGAGAACGAATGCCGTCATCAGCAGCCGCTCGACGTGCGGATTCTGGTTGGAGACATACAGCGTGTACGACTCGTCGGCGCGGTTGTACGATGCCAATGCCGCGCGCGGCTCGATGGCATTGGGAATGAGGCGGTTGTTGATGATGTCGAGCTTCGACACCGTCGCGGCCTTGGCGAATGCGGCATCGACCGCCGCCTTGTCGCCCAGCGCCCACGTGTAGCATTTGTTGCCCGGCGCCTGTTCGTGAATCTGCGGCGCGCCCGGTTTGAGCGCGTCGACGCAATTGACGACCGCGGGCAGCGTTTCGTAATCGACGTTGATCAGCTCCGCCGCATCCTTGGCCTCATGCAACGTCTCGGCAATGACCAGTGCGACCTGATCGCCGACGTGGCGCACCTTGCCTTGCGCGAGCACCGGATGCGGCGGCTCGTTCATCGGCTTGCCGTCGGTCCCGGTGATGAGCCAGCCGCAGGGCAGGCCGTTGACGCCGGTCAGGTCGTCGCCGGTGAATATCGCGACCACGCCTGGCGCCGCCTTGGCCTTGCTGAGGTCGATCCTGCGGATCCTGGCGTGCGCGTGCGGCGAGCGCAGGAAATAGCCGCAGGTTTGCCGCAAAGCGTTCACGTCGTCGGTGAATTGCCCGGCGCCGGTGAGGAAGCGCAGGTCCTCCTTGCGCCGTACCGATTGGCCGATGACTCCTTGGTCTGTCGCGCCCATGTCGGTCTCCTATTTGCCCATGCCGGTCGCGCCAAGCTGCACGGCACGGACGATGTTGTGATATCCGGTGCAGCGGCAGAAGTTGCCTTCCAGCCCCTCGCGGATGGTTTTCTCGTCGGCTTCCGGATGCTTTTGCACCAGGTCGATCGCGCTCATCACCATGCCGGGCGTGCAGAAGCCGCACTGCAGGCCGTGGCACTCCTTGAACGCCGCCTGCATCGGGTGCATGGTGCCGTCCGGCTTGGCGACCCCCTCGATGGTCAGCACCGACGCCCCATTGGCCTGCGCGGCGAGCATGTTGCAGGACTTGACGGCGCGACCGTCCAGATGGACCGTGCATGCGCCGCACTGGCCGGTATCGCAGCCGACGTGCGTGCCGGTGAGCGCGAGATTGTTGCGCAGGAACTCGACCAGCAATGTGCGCGGATCGACGTCCGCCGTCACGGCCTTGCCGTTCACGGTCAACGAGAGCTTGATGGACACGACTTCCTCCTTCGGGCGGCGCTGGAGGAGCATGCGTGCGCCCCTGTGGCGTTGGGTTGAGGCGATGCGGAAAAACCTCAAGGATACTGCGCGCGCAGTGCATCGGCAATGCGACACCCCTTCCCGCGCGCTTCCGCGGTGCAACACGCCTAGTTGAGCGTCACGATGTATTGCGAGAGATTCTCGATATCGTCGTCGGACAGGGTCCCGGCCACGCTGGTCATGTTGCCGGCGTCGTTGGTGCGGCGCTTGGCCTTGAAGTCCTGCAGTTGCTTCTTGACGTATTGCGGATATTGCCCGGCCACCCGGGGAATTTCGTTCTGACCCGAAAAGCCACCCAGATGACACATCGGGCACAGCACCGCGTCGGAGACCTTCCTGCCGGCCTCGACCTTGGCGCTATCCACCTGGTAGGGGATGGACAGCTGTTTCTGCGCGGCGAAGAAGTTGCCCAGCGCAATCATGTCGTCGCGCGACAAGCCGGCCGCCATCGCGGTCATCACAGGGTCGGTGCGCCGACCTTCCTTGAAGTCCTTGAGCTCGATGTAGATGTAGCGCCACGACTGTCCGGCGAGGATCGGGTAGTTCGAATCCTGCGAATTGCCGTTGGGCCCGTGGCAGGCAAAGCAGGGTTCTGCCAGCTTGCGCACCGCGGCGTCGTCTTGCGCCAGCGTCGGGAACGCCATGAGCAGCGTGGCGGACAACAACAGCGTAATGAGTGTTCTCGACATGGAAAATGGAAAATTGGAAGGGACAAAAAGAGCGGCCACCCCGATACATCGGAGTGGCCGCCCGGTGTTGAAGTTCAATGATCAGGGAAGCGCGAACACAAATACGCTGTTGCCCCGCTTGGCGTCGATCTGGTTGTTGCCACCTGCCGCTACGGCCACGTACTGCTTGCCGCCAACCATGTACGACACCGCCGGGGCGTTGACACCCGCGCCGGCGTTGTATTTCCAGAGTTCCTTGCCGGATTTGGCGTCGAAGGCCTTGAACCAGCCATTGGCCTCGCCGTTGAACACGAGCCCCCCGGCCGTGGCCAACACGCCGCCGATCAAGGGCTGGGGCGTCTTGACGCTCCACGCCACCTTGCCGGAATCCAGGTTGACCGCCACCAGGCGACCCGATTGCGCTTCCGACGGGATCGTCTTGAATGCGCCGCCCAGCCACAGCTTGCCACCCGGATAAGGCGACGCCTCGACGTGATACGTCATCGGCTGATGCAGATTGGCCGCATACGCCAGCCGCAGATTCGGATTGACGGCCATCGGCGACCATTCGACGCCGCCATTGGCGCCGGGCAGCATGCGTGCGCCTTCCTTGGTCGGCAGCACCCACATGTTTTCCTGCGGGACCATGGCTTCCGAGAAGCGGATCAGCTTGCCGGTCTGGCGCTCGTGCACGTAGATGTGGCCGGTCTTGCCGCCGTGAATGACGACGTCGACCATCTTGCCCGACGCATCCTTGGCCTGCGTCAGGATCGGCGGGCTGACTGCATCGAGGTCCCACACATCGTGCGCGATGTACTGCGAGTGCCACTTGTACGCGCCGGTATCAAGATCCACGGCGACCATCGAGTCGGTGTAGAGGTTGTCGCCCGGACGAATGGCGCCGTACAGATCGGGCGACGGATTGCCGACCACGAAAAATATCGTGCGTGTCTTCTTGTCGATTGCCGGTGTCATCCAGACCCCGCCGCCGAGCGTCTGGTAGAAGCCGCCACCATCCTTGGCCAGCGCCGCTTTCTCCGCGGCGATGTCGCGGTGCATGTCCCGACCGGTCAGGTCATTGACCGCCCACACACCCTCATGACCTTTTTCCGGAATCGTGTTGAACGTCCAGAGCAGCTTGCCATCCGCCGCGTTGAACGCCTTCACGAAGCCGCGCACGCCGTACTCGCCGCCATTGGTGCCGATCAGGACCTTGCCGTCGACGACCGCAGGCGCCATCGTTTCCGAATAGCCCTTTTCCGGATCGGCGATCTGTGTTTCCCAAAGGAGCTTGCCGGTCTTGGCATCCAGCGCGACGAGCTTGGCGTCGAGCGTACCCATGAACAGCTTGCCGCCTTCGATCGCCACGCCGCGATTGTTGGGACCGCAGCAATAGGTGGTGATCGCACCCATCTTGTGCTTGTAGTGCCAGTACTCTTCACCCGTTGTCGCGTTGATCGCGTAGACGTGATTGAAGGAAGTCGTGAGGAACATCACGCCGTCGACGACGATCGGCGCGGTCTCCATCGATTCGAGCACCGCGGTCTGGAACACGAACGCGGGCCGCAGGCCCTTGACGTTCGCGGCGTTGATCTGGTTGCCCGTGTAATAGCGCGTTTGCTCGTAGCTGCCATTCGAATGCAGCCAGTTGCCCGTTTCCTTGGCGCCATTGTCGAGTGCGGCCTGCGAAACGTTCGGGCTGGACATCATTGGCGTGGCAGCCGTCGTTGCACCGCCGGTTATCTCCTGTGCGGCAACCGTAACGGCGCATACCGCCGCAAATGCGGTGGCGGCGCAGAGGCCGGCAATTCTCATTGGATTACGCATTCGCTCCCTCCCGAGGATTCTTGGCTGAACATGACGCGGCGCATGAAACCGCGATTGCCAAAAGGTCAAACCGCTTCACCGCAGAGTCGTTTATAGTCCTTTTCTCGTTGCGCCGCAATGAACAGGTCATTGTGCGGCGCATCATTGTCGGCCCTTTCTGCAAGAGGAATCCCGTGCTTTCCAGAAGTATTCCGTTCGTGCTTTTGCTGATCGCGTTTTCAGGTTCCGCCACCGCGCAATCGACTGCCGATGACAACCTGTCAGTCAATGCGCGCCTGCTGGTTGCGGCGCGCAATGCCGACGCTACGACGCTCGAACGCGCGCTTGCGCAAGGCGCCGCCGTCAACTCGCGCAACCGACTGGGCGAGACGCCGCTCATCATCCTGCTCAAGAACGACCACCCCGATCTTGCGCAGAAAGTTCTCGCCGCGGGCGCGGACGTGAATCTGGCTGCGCTCAACGGCATCACGCCGCTGATGGCCGCCTCTTTCAGTGGCCAGACTGCGATGGTGAAACAGCTGCTGGACAAGGGTGCCAATATTGCCGCGCTCGATCGGCTGCAGAAAAATGCCATGACTTATGCCGCCGGCGCCGGCCACACGGACGTGGTGGTGCTGTTGCTGGCCAAGGGCGTCGATCCCAACGCGATCTACAACAATGGCCTCACCGCGCTGATGTGGGCCGCCGGCTACGGCAAGACAGCGACGGTGAAAGCCCTGCTCGCGGCCGGCGCGCAACCGCAATTGAAGGACAATCGCGGCAAGACGGCGGCCGACATGGCGCGTGACGAAAAATTCGACGAAACGGCTGCGGTAATTGCCGCGGCAAAGTAACGGGAAGGACACAACGATGACCCGTTCATTGACTCAATCGCAGAATCACTTCCGTAACGCGCTGGCCGGGATCGTACTGCTCGCGGCAGCCGCTGCAGCCAGCGCAGCCGACATTGGCCAGATCAAGGTTGCCAAGGGCCAGGTCGCCATCGAACGCCAGGGTAAGTCGCTGCCGGCAACAGTGGGTGCACGGCTGCAGGCGTCCGACATCGTACGGACCGGCGCCGACGGATCGGTCGGCATCACGATGGATGACGATTCGCTGCTCTCCGCCGGGGCCAGCAGCGAACTCGTCCTCGAACGCTATGCATTTGATGCCACCACCAACCGGGGCCGCTTCGACGCGTCGCTTAACAAGGGCACCCTGGCCGTCGTGTCCGGCCGCATCGCCAAGCAGGCGCCGGATGCGATGACGGTGCGCACACCCAACGCGATACTTGGCGTGCGCGGCACCGAGTTCGTGGTCAGTGCCAATGACTGAAGTGCTGCAAGGCGCGCGTCGCCTGGCGACCGCGGCCGTGCTGTGCGCGGCGTTTGCCGCATTGCTCGGCGGCTGCGCCAGTGGCGGCAATGTGATCCTGTTGCCTGAGAAGGACCTACGGCAGACAGCCATCTCCGTGAAAAAAGGCGACCAGGAGGTCGTGCTCAATCAGCCCTACGCGGCAGCGAAAACGACATCCGCCGGACCGCGCGCCTATGTCGCCAACGCGCAGGACGTGGCGACGCAGTTTGGGCCGGCGCTCGCCGCACAGCCGGCGCGGGCAGCGATATTCACGCTCTACTTCATCGAAGGCAATGACGAACTGACCGAGGAGTCGGCGCGCATCGTCGACAGCATCCTGTCCGAAATTGCCCGGCGCCCGGTGCCGGACGTGCTGGTCGTGGGACACACCGATACCGTCGGCTCCGATCAGTTCAACGATGCGTTGGGCCGGCAGCGGGCGGAGGTGGTGCGCGTGGCGCTGATGAAGCTTGGCGTTCCTTCCGACGATATCCATGCGCTCTCGCGCGGCAAGCGCGCACCGGCAATACTCACCGCCGATGGCGTCGCGGAGCCGCGCAATCGCCGCGTCGTGATCATCGTGCGCTGACGCCGGACCCAAGCCAGCGCAGTGCAAGCACGGTGATGTCGTCGGCGGGCTCCGCCGCGCCTACAAACGAGTTCACATCGGCCAGCACGGCGTCGACCACACGGCGCGAAGTACCTGCGCCTGCCCGTGCGGTGTCGGCACTTGCGCGTGCGTCGCCTTGTCCACTTCCCGACCTGTCCAGCACCGCCTGCAGCCGCGCCGGGCCGTAGCGCTCCTCGCTCACATCGTGCGCATCGACCACGCCGTCGGTGACCAGGCACAGCATTTCGCCTTGCCCCATCGCGTGGGTGCCAGCCGTGTAGGGAAAACCCTCCACCGTACACAGCGGCGGTCCGGCACCGTCGGTCAGGCGCGACAGGTTCCCGCCGCCCGGCGGCAGCAGGTACGGATTTTCATGTCCGGCATTGCAGTACGCCATCCGGCCGGTGGCCAGGTCGACGATACCTGCGAATACCGTGACGAAGAACATCTCCGGGTTGTCGCGCGACACTTCCAGATTGGCCGCGCGCATCAGGTCGCTGATCGCGGCGTCCGGTTGCCGCAGCGTCGCGCTCTTGTACAACGCCTTGCTGATGGCCATGAAGATGCTGGCGGACAGGCCCTTGCCCGCAACATCGCCGACCAGGAAGAACAGGCGGTCGTCGTCCAGCAGGAAGAAATCGTACAGGTCGCCACCCACCTCGCGCGCCGGGATCATCGATGCCGCAAGATCGACGCGCGACTCGCCGTGCAGCAACTCGGCACGCGGCAGGATGCCGGTCTGGATGCGTTGCGCGGCCTTGAGCTCACCGGCGACGACCGCGGCCTCTTCGCGCTGCACCTGCACCACCTTCTCCAGGGCTTTGCGACGGCGCGCGGCCTCGGACAGCGTCATGACGAGCAGCGTGCAAAACAGCAGCAGCAGCGCCACACCCGGGGTCGCGGCATCGAACAGCTGCCGCTGCAGGCGAAAACCGAGGAATGCGGCCACGGCCATCACGACGACGCAAAGAATCGCCAGCAACGCCGCGTTGCGCGGCTTCCAGCGCGGCGTGGCCCAGATGAGCGCGAGACCGAGCAACACGAACACCGTCACCTCCAGCATGGCGGCCCACGACGGCCGCGTCAGCCAGGTCTGATCGTTCATGTTCTCGAGCAGTTGCGCATGGATCTCGCTGCCGGGCATGGCCTCGCCGAGCGGCGTGTTCTGGTAGTCGGTCAGCGCGAGACCGGTCATGCCGATCAGGACCAGCTTGTCGCGCAACATCTCCGGCGCGACCTTGCCGTTCAGGACATCGAGCGCGGAAACATACCGGCGCGCGTCGCGCGGCGAATAGTAGATGCGCATCGCCCCGTCGGCTTCCGTGGGCGCGGAGAAATTGCCGATCGACACGCCGTGCACGGTGGACCCCGACGCATCCAACTTGAGCGATGGCGCACGCAGCGCTATGCGCAGCATTTCGACCGACAGGGCCGGCGTGAGCGTGCCGTTGACATTCGATACGAGCGGAATGCGGCGAATGACGCCTTTCGCAGGATCGCCGACCGACATCAGGCCGTGTCCCACGGCGGCGCGGTCGAGTTCGTCGATGCTGGGAAATACACCGCCGAACCGGCTCAGGTTGCGCGGCAGGCTCGTGTCATCGGCGTGTCGGGTTCGATCGGAGACCGCAAACGGCGCCGCGCGCAGCGTTTTTCCCGTCGGGTCGGGCGACCCCGTCAGGCCCAGCACGACCGGACCGGCGCCAATGGCTGCGGCCAATTCGGTGTCGTTCGAGGGCAGGACGGCCAGCCGCGCGGCCAGCACCGGATCGTCCTTGCCGGCGCGCTGCAGAAGGAGTTGGGGTGACATCCGGTCCGCTTCGGACATCTGGATGTCGACGCCGATGGCCCGGGGCGCAAACTGCTCGATGTCGCGGATCAACTCCGCCAGTATCGTGCGCGGCCACGGCCACTGACCCAGCGCCGCCAAACTTTTTTCGTCAATGGCGACGATGATGGCCGGCGTGGTCTCCACCTTGCGCGGCGCGGCGATCTGATACGCATCAAAGCCGAACAACTGCAGCTGCGAATTCCATGAGGGCTCCAGGCCCACGACCGCCGCGAGCATTCCAAGCAGCAGCAATCCCACCGTCCAGATGCGGCCGGTCGCGAGCGCTTCCGAGCCGGGCAGCCCGCGACCAATCACAACGCGATTTCCATCCCGTCGTAAGCGGCCGTGACCAGCAGCGGCGCGCCGGTTCGCGTGATCTCTTCATAGCGGCGTGTTTCCGCGAGGATGCGGGCAATGGCGTCGTCGCCGTGGATCGGTTCGTGATGGAACAGGCACAGGTGCCGCGCCGCGGCCAGCTGGCACAACTCCACGCCGACGATATTGCTCGAATGGCCCCAGTCGGCCTTGACGGAAATGGCCTCGGCCAGCGAATACATCGCGTCGAAGACGACCAGGTCGGCATGGCGGAAGAACTCGACGTAGCCCGCGGTTTCCGCCGGGTCTTCCAGCGTATGTTCGGAGTCGGTCGTGTAGACGAAGGTCCGGCCGCCGGAGGTAAAGCGATAGCCGAACGAGTCACCCGCGTGACGCTGCAGCATCACGTCGACCTGCATGCCCGCGATGACGTGCGTCGAGCCCGGTTGGAGATGGACGAACTCGATATCCGCGCGCAAGGTCGCGAAGTCGACGGGAAAGGAGGGTGGCGCCTGCTGCCGCCGGAACGCGCTTTCGAGATCGGCATGCCCGCCATAAATGCGAATGCGGTTGCCCGGTACATACGCCGGGACGAAAAAGGGAAAGCCCATGATGTGGTCCCAATGCACATGGGACATGAAGATGTGATATGTCTGCGGCGAAGCCGGTCCGTGCCGCGCCATCGCCTTCTGCCCGAACGGCCGCGCGCCCGTGCCCAGGTCGCACAACACATATTCGTCACCGCCGGTCTCGACCTCGACACAGGAGGTGTGGCCGCCGAAACTGCCCGACACCGGCAGCCCCAGGCCGTCGACGAAATCATTCAGCGCATCGTCGCCGGCGAAGGTCATTCCTGCCGCCGCGCGCAAGGCACGCGTGACCTTGTCGCGCACGCCCGCGGCCGTCAGCGCCACCGGAAGCGAACCTCGCGTACCCCAGAAGCGGATCAGCTTCATTTCGTGCCCGCATCGTAGGCGGCAAGTGCCGGTCCGGACAGTTGGCTCAACGCTTCGCGCACCGTGGGGAAAATTTCAACGACATGATTGAAACGGGCGATGTCGAAGATCTCCCTCGGGACCGGCTGCAATGCCGCGACGGCGATCCGCGCGTTGGCCGCGCGCAGTTGCTTGGACGCCATCAGCAGTACGCGCAAGCCCATGCTGCTGATATAGTCGATTCCGGAAAAATCGAGCACCAGCGCACTTCGCTCCAGCACGGCAGCATCCAGGATGGGCGCGAGCGCCTGCTTCAACAGCTCCGCGTTGGGATGGTCAACCCGGCCGACGGGCGCCGCCACGAATACGTCGACCAGCCGCTGGCTTTGCAATTGCACGTCACCCCCTCAAGCCGTTGCCTTGCGTGATCCGGATCCCTTCCCCAGGCCCATTCGCGACAGCAAGCCATCGCGGTCGATCAGCGCGTGCTTGAGCGCGGCCGCCACATGCAGTGCCACCGCGAAAAACAGCACGAAACTCGTCACCAGGTGAACGGTGCTGCACAGGTCCTTGAGCGCATCGTTTCTGGGCGCCCACGCCGGCAACGTCATGCCGAAATACCTGACCGGGTAGCCGCTGAACACCGAGCCCAGGTAACCCGCCAACGGCATCACGAAAAGCGCGATGTAGAGCACCCAATGATTGACACGGGCCAGCCGCCTTTGCCAGTCCGGCATGGCGGGAAGTGCCGGCGCCGGATGCCGCCATCGCCACAGCAGCCGCAGCACCATCAACGCAAGAATGGTGAGGCCGAAGGACTTGTGCATGTTGAACGCGTCGACGCGCGCGCCGGGCGGTTGTTTCGGGATGTCCTGCATCCACCAGCCCCACTTGAACTGGACGATGACGACAATCGCGATCAGCCAGTGCAGCGCGATGGCCGTCCAGGTATAGCGTTCAGAAGGCGGCACTGATGCTCACTCCTGCATACCAGTTGCGCCCCGGCGCGGGCTCGTAATAGCGGCCGTTGGTGTCGCCGACGATCACCGATCCCACATAGTTCACATTGGCGACGTTGTTGACGCGAACATACTCCGAGATCCTGAAGCGTTCCACTTCCTGCGCGAAGCCCACGCGTACATTGCCCACGGTATACGCGGGTGCAAACGCCGAGTTGACGTCGTTGGCGTAGATGCGCCCGACGTATTGCACCTCGCCGGCGACGCTCAACCCGGCGTATCCGCCGGGCGTCCATTCCAACACGCCGAACACCTGCTGCGGCGGCACGCCTGGCAAGCGCGACCCTGCGGGCGTCACCACGGGCGGAATGCCGGACTCATACGCGTCCGCAAATTCCGCGAGCAGGTACGTGTAGTTTGCGTGCGCGACAAAGCCGCTTCCCAGGTCGGCATCCCAGACGGCCTCGAAGCCGCGACGGTGGGTCTTGCTCGCATTGCGATAGGTCGTGCGTCCGCCGGTTGCCGCATTGACCACGATCTCCTGGTCCGTCGTGGCCGTGAACGCGGCGAGGTTGACGCGCTGTTTCGGCGTCGGAAACCACTTGAGTCCGATTTCATAGGCGGTGGACGTGGCCGGGTCGAGCGCGAGGTTCAGTCCCGGTCCGACCGGACGATAGGCCATCTCGGCGAACGTCGGCGTCTCGAACCCCTGCCCGTAGCTTGCGTAGACGTTGAGACTGTCGGCAGCGTGCCAGACAATGCCGGCAATCGGACTGGTGTTGTAGTAGTTGCGGTTGCCGCTGTCGTCCGGATTGGGGCCGACGATGTAGTGATCGACCGAGTCGTACTTGACCTGGCTCGACCGCACGCCCAGTGTCAGCGACCAGGCCGGCAGCACGTCCCACTGCGCCTCCGCATAGATGTCCGCGCTGGTGACGGAATCGTCCTCGTTCCGGCGCAACGCACCGAGCGAACCGTTGTTGTTGACGAAGCCCTGCCGCAACTCGCGCAGGCGAGCGGCGTCGACACCGAAATTCAACGTCAATGGCCGGTCGAACAGACTGCCACGACGAATGAGACGGACGCCTGCGCCTTCGTAATTGCGGTCGAGGTCCACCACGCCACCGGAGGACGTCGCGCCGACGCCCGGCAGCGCCAGGTATTGCCGTACCGTGCGCTGGCCGCCATATCCGGTCACGCGCAGGCTCATGTCGGCATTGATCACCTGGTCCACCGCCACGCCGCCTTGCACCTGGTTGATCGTCTTGTTGGTGTCGAACAAAGTGGCCACCGGATCGGCCTGCTGCGGGTTCGCCTGCCACTGCGCATACGTCAAGCCGAGCGGATCCTGCGTGCGCGGCTGGTACTGCGAATTGGCGATAAGCGTGACGTGCGTGGTGTCCGTGGCGTCGAACGCGAGCTTGGCATTGGCGATCTGGCGCAGCGCCGCGGAATGATCGCGGTAACCTTGCGTGTCGAAATTGCTGAAGGCCGCGACGTAGCCCACGCCGCCCGCGATGCCGGTGGCCTTGATGCCGACATTGGACGTGCCGTAGCTTCCGATGCTGGCAGTGAAATTGACGACGGGCACGGCGGTTCCATCCTCCGTGTACACCGACACGACGCCGCCCGACGCGTTGCCATACAACGTCGAAAAAGGTCCGCGCAGCACTTCGATGCGTTTGGCGGACAGCAGGCTGAAGCTGCCCGTCTGGCCCTGGCCGTCGGGCATCGTCGCGGGAATGTCGTCCTGATACAACCGCACGCCCCGCACCCCGAACGCCGCGCGGGCGCCATAACCGCGCGAACTCAACTGCAGGTCCTGCGCGTAGTTGTTGCGGTTGGCGGCGAACACGCCGGGAACGCGCACCAGCGATTCGGACAGGCTGATCGCCGGCTCGCCATCGCGTATCGTCGCGCCGTCGATGACGTCGCCGGATGCCGGGACATCGAACAGCCGCGCCGCGCCGCGCGTCGCCGTCACCGCGACGGGGTCGAGCGTCACCGCAGGTTCGGACGGCGGCGCCTGGGCGCGGGCGCCAGCGGCGGCGGCCATGCCGATGGCTACGACCAGCGCAAGCGCGCGCCGACGATCACGGACATTGGAATTGGGCATGGTGGGAGGGCAGGCAGAGGGGAACGAGAGGGGAACGCCTTCGCGTCGTCGTGTAGCATAAAAGAAACCGTCGGCCGCCCCAAGCGGAAACTGTCGGAATGTTCAACGATTGATTGCGAAGGAACGCCCGGATGTCATTGCAAATGACCTGCGTCACGACCCTGGCCGTGCTGCTCGCTTCGGGGCCCGTATCGGCCGCCACCGCCTACGTCTCCAACGAAGGCAGCGGCACCGTCAGCATCATCGACACCGTCACGGACAAGGTCACCTCCACGGCCCGCTTCGCCAAGAAGCCACGGGGCATCGCCATTGCCTCCGATGGCAGGCGCCTGTACCTGTCGGACCAGGCGGCCAATGCGTTGATCGTGGTCGACACGGCCAAGGCGCAGGCCATCGCGACGATTCCTCTCGGGGATTCGCCCGAAGCCATCTACCTGTCCCCGGACGGCAAATGGCTTTCGGCCGCCATCGAGGAAAACGACCAGGTCATACTGATCGATGTCGGCACGCTGAAGGTCGCGGCGCGCATCACGATGAAAGGCAAGAATCCTGAGCACGCCGTGTTCAGTCCCGACGGCAAGTGGCTCTACGTCAGCGCCGAGGAGGCAGACAGCGTGGACGTCGTCGATCTCGCACAAGGTGTCGTCATCAAGTCGGTGAAGGTCGGCGACCGCCCGCGGGGCATCGGCTTTCTTCCTGACAGCAGCCGCGCGTACGTCGCGGCGGAAAACGCCGACATGGTCAACGTCTTCGACACGGCCACGCACGAGGTCATCGCGCGTATCAAGGCCGGCAGCCGCTCCAACGGCGTACTGGTGCACCCCGACGGCAAGCGCGTGTTCGTGACCTCGGGCGGCAAGGGCACGGTGCAGGTCATCGACACCGGCACCAACACCATCGTCATCGAAATTCCCGTCGGCAAGCGCCCATGGAACATGGCCCTCACTCCTGACGGAAAGAAACTGTATGTCGCCGCTGGACGTTCCAACGCGGTGGCCGTCGTCGATACCGACACCTACAAGAAGGTCGCCGACATTCCCGTCGGCGACTTGCCGTGGGGCGTGGCGATCCGGTGAGTTTTCCGCGCGCGACGCCATGCCGCATTGTCGCCTGCCTGTTCGCTTTCTGCTGCGCAACCCGCGTGGCGAGCCAGACACCGGTCGACCTGGGCCGCATCGATGTCATCGGCACGACACCCCTGCCCGGACCGGGGCTCGCGGTCGAGCAGGTGCCGTCGAACGTGCAGACCTTCGGCGCGCGTGACATCGAGCGCCAGCGTACAGGCGGCGTCGCCGAGTACCTGAACCTCAACGCCAACAGCCTTTCCCTCAACTCGCCCACCGGCAATTCCTTCCAGCCGGACGTGAGTTTTCGCGGCTTCACGGCGTCGGCGCTGCTGGGCACGCCGCAGGGACTGTCGGTCTTCCAGGATGGCGTACGCATCAACGAGGCGTTTGCCGATGTCGTGAACTGGGACCTGATCCCGAAGAATGCCATCGCCTCGATGCAATTGCTGCCGGGATCCAATCCAATCTTCGGCCTGAATACGCTTGGCGGCGCGCTGACCATCAACATGAAGGATGGGTTCCGGTTCGCCGGCGCCAATGTGGACCTTTCCGCCGGTTCGTTCGGCCGCACCGCGATCGCGGCGGATTTGGGCGGCAACAATGGCACGATCGCCGGCTATGCCGCCTTCGAAGGCATCGACGACAACGGCTGGCGCGATCACGCATCGTCGCGCATCAGGCGTATGTACGCCCGCGGCGATGCGCATCTGGCGCAGGACGAATTCAATGTCGCGATAACGCTGGCCGACAATTATCTCGAGGGCACGCAGGCGCTGCCGGTTTCGATGCTGGGCAATCCGAAGCAGCCCTACACATGGCCCGACACCACCGACAACCGTCTCGACTTCATCAGCGCCAACTGGCAGCACACCTTCGGCGCGGATACGATGCTTGCCGCCAATATCTATTACCGGAAAATCAGCAACAGCGGCGTCAACAGTAATGTCAACGGCGAATACGAGCCGCCCGCACAACCCAATGAGGCATTCAACATCCTCACCGCGGCGAATACCCGTGGCTGGGGCGCTTCGCTGCAGTTGACCGCCCGGCGCATGCTGTCCGGGATGAGCCACCAACTCGTCGCCGGCATGGCCTACGACGCCGGCAAGACCACCTTCACGCAAAGTGAGCAGCCGGCGCAATTCGTCGCCGACCGCGACACGATCGGCGTCGGCGACTTCGCGCTCGCGACCCACGTTGCGACCCGCAATCGCTCGCTGGGGTTCTACGTCGCGGACACCGTGGCCATTGCCCCGCAGTGGAGCCTGTTGCTCTCCGGCCGCTACAACGCGGCCCGCGTACAGACGCAGGACCTGACCGGAGACACGCCGGCGATCAACGGCACCCACACGTTCCAGCGCTTCAATCCGGCGCTTGGATTGACGTGGACCGCAAGCTCGCGCCTCAACGTCTTCGGTGGCGTGAATCAGGGCATGCGCGTCCCCACCGCCGTCGAATTGACCTGCGCGGACCCCGAGGCGCCCTGCATCCTTCCCAATATCTTTGTCGCCGATCCACCGCTCAAAGCGGTCGTCGCGACAACCTGGGAAGTGGGCGTGCGCGGGCGCATCGGCGCGGCCGGATTCTATAGTGGCGCCCTCTATCGAACCGATCTGGCCGACGACATCCACTTCATCAGTGCCGGCAGCGGCGCGGTCAACGCTGGCTACTTCCAGAACGTCGGCAATACGCGGCGGCAGGGTGTGGAACTGGCCGGAGGCACCACCTGGGACGAATGGCAGCTGACGGCGCGCTACAGTTTTCTCGATGCCACGTACCAGACCGGATTTTCGCAGAGCAGTCCCAACAACTCGACCGCGGACGCCGCTGGCCAGATTTACGTGCAGCCGGGCAATCGCCTTCCCACGCTGCCGCGCAACGCACTGAAACTGCGCGCCGACTGGATGCGCGGGCCGCTGGCGCTGGGAGCCTCGCTGGTCGCGTTCGACACCCAGTATTCACGCGGCAATGAGAATAACGCCGACCCCGCGGGCAAGGTCCCCGGCTACGCGCTTGTCGCGCTGGACGGGAGCTGGAAAATCACGCCCGAATGGCAATTGTTCGCGCGCATCGACAATCTGTTCAATCGCACCTGGCAGAATTTCGGCATCCTCGGCGCCAACTATTTTCGCGGCCCCGGCAACACATTCGATTCGAGCCTCGCCGGACCGGAGGCGTTTCGCGCGCCCGGCGCGCCCTTCGGCGCATGGATCGGGATCCAATACCGGCTCGACCGCGGCGCAGCGAGCCGTTAAGCTGGCATCGTCGCTTCCCACGATCGCCCCGATTGGCCAAGTTCCATTCCCGCCGCCGCATGTTGCAAGCACTTGCCGCAATCGGATGGGCTGCGGCGACCGATTCCTTTGGCAGCACATCCGACGCGCGCGCGCAGCGCCTGTACATTCCGGGCAACGCCGGCTATCTGGGCAGGCTCGCGCCGCGGGGCACGGCGCTGACGCTCACCGCCGGCGCATCCGCCGCACACGGGCAAGGTGCCCTCCGCGTCGCGGCACGCCACGGTGGACGGCAGTATTCCAATCCGACACTGGTGCTGCAACAGGGCGAGCGGGCGCGCATTACGCTGGTCAATGCGCTGGATGAACCCACCATCGTGCATTGGCATGGTCTGGCCGTCGACACGCGCAACGACGGCAATGGCTCGATCCTGGTCGCCCCCGGCGAACGCTTCGACTACGATTTCCCGGTTCGCAATCGCGGCGGAATGTACTGGTACCACCCGCATCCGCATGGCCGGACAGCGGCGCAGACCTATGGCGGCCTGTTCGGCGTCCTGATGGTCGAAGACGACGACGAGCGCGCATTGCGCTCCGCGCTCGACCTGGCCGTCGGCATCACCGAGATTCCGCTGGTGCTGCAGGATCGCCGTCCGGGTACCGCGTATGCGCCTTCGGCGGCCGACATGATCCATGGTTTCCTTGGCGAGGAAATGCGGGTCAATGGGACCCGGCAGCCGTACGTCGATGTCGCGACGCGGCTCTACCGCTTCCGCATCCTCAACGCCTGCAATGCGCGCACGTTGTCGCTCGCGTTTCGCACGACATCCGGGGCGAGCTTCCCGTTCACGCTGATCGGCAACGACGGCGGATTGCTTGCGTCGCCCGTGCCCTGCACGCAAGCGTTTCTTGCCACTGCGGAGCGCATCGACGTGCTGCTCGACTTGCGCGACGCCGTCATCGGCGACACGTTGCGGCTGGAAACACTGGCCTTCGATCCCATGCACGCGGAAGGCGTTACCGCCACGGCCGCCACCGCACCCGCCACGGCCAGCACGGCCGCCCCCGCCACGACCGGCACCGCCGTCGACCATGCCGCGATGGGGCACGCGATGCCCGCCGCCACTGCGACGACTGCGCCGCACAACGACGCTGCGAGTTGGCCCGAGGGTGCGCCGCGCGCCTTGCTCGATCTGCGCGTGCGCTCGCGCGTGGCCTACCGGCGACAGGTTCCACAGTCACTGTCGACCGTATCAACAACGGACCCCACCAACGCCAGCGAGCGCGCGTTCCGGCTGGGCTTTGCCAAGGGACGCTGGCGGATCAACGACCGCGTGTTCGAGATGGGCGTCACGCCCATTGAAGTCGCGCGTGGCGCGGCGGAAACCTGGCTGATCCGCAACTACCATTCAAGCATGCCGCATGCGATGCACCTGCACGGTTTCCAGTTCACCGTGCTCGCGCGCGAAACCAGTCCGGAGGCAATCGCCGCGCTCGCGGTCGATGCGCAGGGGCGACTCGCCACGGACCTGGGCCGCAAGGACACGGTGCTCGTCTGGCCGGGAGAATCGGTACGCATCGGCATCGACTTCAGGCATCCCTACCCGGATGCGCAAACCTACATGTTCCATTGCCACAACCTGGAGCATGAAGACGGCGGCATGATGCTGGGCGTGTCGGTCGGATGAGAACACGCGCGACGCGCCTGGTGCTCGTCGGCGACGGCCATGGCCACGTCGAGGTGCTGCGCAGGCTGGCGCTGCGACCCGAACCCGATGTCGACGTGACGCTGATCGCGCCGACGGCACTCGCCGCCTTTTCCCGCATGCTGCCCGGCCTGGTCGCCGGCCACTACAGCACGGCCGAAACACACATCGACCTCCTCTCCCTGACGCAAAGGGCGCGCGCGCGCTTCGTGCGCGATACGGTCACCGGTCTCGATCTCCACACCCGGACCCTCACCTTGGCCGAAGGCGACACCGAGCCGTTCGACCTGCTGTCGCTCGACATGGGATCGGTGCCGGACAACGCGCAGGTGCCCGGCGCGCGCGAACATGCCATTGCAGTTCGGCCCGCCGCGCCGTTTCTCACGGCCTGGCACGCATTGCGTGCGCAGGCCGCGGCAGGCAACGTGGGAACGATCGCCGTAGTCGGGGGTGGCGCGACCGGGGTGGAGTTGCTGTTGGCGATGCAGCATCGACTGCAAGGTGAATTGCGCGATGCCGCGCCGCGCCTCGCATTGATCACCGATGCGCCGCACCTGATACCGGACCATCCGCCCGCAGTGCGCGCACGACTCGGCCAGCTGCTGGTCGCGCGCGGCGTGGTGCTGCACCAGAACAGCGGCGCCATTGCCGTCGAACCCGGCGTTGTCGTCACCACGCACAATCGCCGCATCGCGGTCGACCGCATCTTCTGGGCAACGTCCGCCGGTGCGCAACCGTGGCCCGCCGCGGCGGGATTGGCATGCGACCCGCACGGCTTCGTCCAGGTCGACGACACGCTGCGCTCGACGTCGCATCCGTTTGTTTTCGCGGCCGGCGATTGCGCCATGCAGGTCGCGCATCCACGGCCGAAATCGGCGGCGCTCGCCATCCGCCAAGGGCCACCGCTGGCCACCAACCTGCGCCGGGAGTTGCGACATGACCCACTGTCGACCTGGGTACCGCCGCGCAGTGTGCTGTCGCTCATCGGCACCGGTGGCCGCCACGCCATCGCAGCGCGGGGCCCGCTGGTGCTCGAGGGCGAGTGGGTATGGCGCTGGAAGGATCGCCTCGACCGCGCGTTCATGGCGAAGTACGCGACGCTGGCCGGTACCGCGCCGACTATCGCCGCGTCCGACGAGGACTAGAATGGTCGCCATGGACAGTTCGTCGACATTCGTCCTGGCAAGCCGATGACCGCCTCCGACGATGCGGTGCTGGCCGTGGCCGTGCGTGCAGCACGCAGCGCGGCCGCGGTGATCACCGATGCGGCGCGCGACCTGGTGCGCCTGCCTACCTTTTCCAAGGACCATGGCGACATCGTGTCCACCGCCGATGTCAAGGCCGAGGATGCGATCGTCGCGACCCTTCGCGGCGCCTTTCCCGCGCACGCGATCCTGGGCGAGGAATCGGGGCATATCGCCGGCGCGCGTGACGGCAGCGGTTACAAATGGCTCGTCGATCCGATCGATGGGACCGTGAACTTCATCCACGGCTTCCCGTACTACGCCGTGTCCATCGCGCTGTTGCACGGAACCGAGACGACGCACGCAGTCGTGTTCGACCCGGTAAGCGATGAATGCTTCACCGCGGTGAAGGGAAAGGGAGCGCAACGCAACGGCGCGCCGATGCGCGTGTCCGCGTGCACCGACCTGGGCCAGGCGCTGGTCGGCACCGTCGTTCCCGCAAGCGGCGACCTGAAGCTGGCCGCCTATCTGCCTACGTTTGCTCACCTGGCCGGTCGCTGTGCCGGCGTGCGCCGCGCCGGTTCCTGCTCACTGGACCTCGCGCACCTCGCGGCGGGCCGTCTGGATGGCTTCTGGGTAATGAACCTTCGTTCCTGGGATGTCGCCGCCGGCGCATTGCTGGTGCGCGAGGCCGGCGGGCGCGTCGGCGACTTCGCAGGCGGCGGCGATTTCCTGCGCAGCAGCGAAGTGATTGCGGCCACGCCGGGTGTCTTCAACGGACTGCGCGAGTCGATTGCCGCCGCCACCGCGGCGCGTTCACCGATTCAGGATTCCGCCAAACCGGGATAGAATCCGTCCATCCGGAATGTGAAGGAGTTCACTCGTGAAACGTACCTGGCCATCGCTTGCACTGTTGTTCCTCGTGGCGCTGGGCGCGCCCGGCGTCGCCTCCGCGCAGCAGATCACCTGCGAGAGCAATAATTTTCAGCAGCAGTTCTGTCCGACTGCGCCCGCCGCACGCGCCTGGCTGTTGGTGCAACGTTCCCGCTCCCCGTGCATCGAGGGACAGACGTGGGGCTATCAGAGCAACGGCATCTGGGTGACCCAGGGTTGCCAGGGCGACTTCGGCTACCAGGTTGCGGCCGGCCCGCCGCCCGTCATCGCCCAGGGCGGCCCCGGCAGCATCCGCATCCAATGCGAAAGCCGCGACTACCAGCAGCAGGTTTGTCCCACCGGTCGCCAGATTACCGGCGCGTGGGTCATCAACCAGCAATCATCGGCACCGTGCATCCAGGGCCAGACGTGGGGCTACCAGAGCAATGACCTCTGGGTCACGCAAGGCTGTGCCGCCGAATTCGGCGTGCAGGGCGCCGTCGCCTACATTGCGCCCGCTTACGGCACCATCGTCTGCGAAAGCCGCAACTACACGCAGAATTTCTGTCCGGTAGGCCAGTTCTTCAGCCGCGCGTGGCTGGTGACGCAACGCTCGCGCTCGCCCTGTCAACAGGGCCGCAGCTGGGGCTACGACAGGAACGGCATCTGGGTAACTCAGGGCTGCGAGGGCGAGTTCGCGTTCGAGTAGCCGCGCTGTCAGTTCACCCCGCGGCGGCGCTCAATGAGCTCGTCGCTCAGGCCGTCGCGAGCAGCGCCAGTTCGTCGGCCAATGCCTGGGGAATGACGATACCGTCGCGTGCGGCCGCCGCCGCCAGTGCGTCGCGCCGTGCCCCCGGCATGCGAACGTCGGGCTCGTCCTGCATCATCGCCACCAGCGTCTCGACGCGCGCAAGATAGGTGTCGCGCCCGGCCAGCGCCTGCGGGTCAATCACCAGGAACGCCTGCCCGATGCGCGGCCGGTTGCCGTCGCCCTCGAAGAACGTGTCGGCCTCGAATCCGAACGCGGCGCCGGTGAGCGCGCACGCGAGCAACTCGACGACCAGCGCCAGCATAGCGCCCTTGTTGCCGCCCATCGGCAGCATCGATCCCTTGAGCGCCGCTTTCGCGTCCGTGGTCGGTTCGCCGTCGGCATCCAGTGCCCAACCTGCCGGGATCGGCGTGCCATTGCGTGCGGCCACCATCACCTTGCCGCGCGCCGCTTCCGACAAAGAAAGGTCGACGACCAAAGGCGCCGCCGCGCGCCGCGGAAACATTGCCGCGATGGGATTGGTGCCGAACAGCGGCCGCCGGCCTCCCGCGGTCGGCATGGCCGCCGGTGAATTGCCGAAGGCCAGGCCCACCATGCCGGCTTCCGCCACCGGCCGCAGGTGATCGCCGGCCACGCCGAAGTGATGACTGTTGGTGATGCCCGCGAAGGCGATGCCGAAATCGCGGGCACGCTGCACGCATTGCGCGACGGCGAATGCGCATGCCGGAAACGCAAGTCCGCACTTGGCATCGACCAGAAGCGTTGCACCCTTGCTGCGGACGATTTCCGGGACGGCCTGGCCATCTGCGCGGCCATTGCGCAAATGCAGCGCATATTGCGGCACCCGCGACATGCCGTGCGACGACAAGCCCTGGGCTTCCGCCGTCACCAGCGCCCGCGCGGTCAGTGCCGCGACGTCGTCGGATGCACCAGCGCGCGCGAGCGCGCGCTGCGCCAGGTCGGTCAGTTGCGCTAGCGTGAACGTCGGCAATGCCAGTCCTTGGGATTTGGCTTCGGTACTGGCGTCGCAGGCGTTTGCCGTCCCGCGCAGACTACTGCCATGGCAACCGATCAAGATCGACGTTGCCGCCGGTGACGATGATGCCGATGCGCTTGCCGCCGGCGGGCAGCATGCCCTCCAGCAGGCAGGCCAGCGGCACCGCGGACGATGGCTCGATGACGATCTTCATCTGCTCCCAGGTGAGTCGCATCGCGCGCACGATGGCGTCTTCGCTGGCGGTCCCGATGGCCGCCACGTGCGTTCGCAATGCATGCAACGTGCGCGGGGACAATGTCGCGCGCAAGCCGTCGGCGATGGTGGCCGGATGCGGCAGCGCCTCGACTTTGCCGGAAACGAATCCGCGCGCGGCGTCATCGGCACCCTTGGGCTCCGCGCCCAGGACCGTGATGCCCGGCTTCACGCCGGATGCGGCAATGGCCGTTCCGGACAGGAGCCCTCCGCCACCCACCGGCGCGATGATCGCATCGAGATCCGGCACCTCGTCCAGCAGCTCGAGCGTCGCAGTTCCCTGGCCGGCGATCACGCGCACATCGTCGTATGGATGGACCAGCGTTGCGCCCGTCTCGCGGGCGACGTCGGCGCAGGCCTGCTCGCGCGCGGCCTGCGTCGGGGCGCACAGGCGGATGGTGGCGCCGAAATGCGCGACGTTGGCCAGTTTGGCCTTGGCCGCATTCTCGGGCATCACGACAAACGCGGGAATGCCCCTGCGCTTTGCCGCATAGGCCAGCGCCGCGCCGTGATTGCCTGAGGAATGCGTGACCACACCTTTCGCGGCAGCCGCATCGGACAGCGAGAACACCGCATTGCAGGCGCCGCGCGCCTTGAACGCGCCGACCTGCTGGAAATTCTCGCACTTCCAGAACAATTGCGCGCCGACCGCGTCGTCCAGCGCGGCGCAGGTAAAGACCGGCGTACGCCGGATGTAAGGCGCGATGCGCGCATGGGCCGCGCGAATCGCCGCGAGGTCGGGCAAGGACAGCGCGTCAGGCGCTTTCATAAAGGCGCGTCAGGACGAATTCGCGGTGGCCGAGCGCCTCGGCGGCAGTCAGGCGCCCGTTGACCGTGCGGAACATCATGTCGAGCAGCTTGTCGCCCGCCTGCCCCATCGTGATCTCGCGCTGCAGCAGTCCCGAGGTATCGACGTCGATGTGCTCGCTCATCGTGCGCACCGTACGCGGATTGGCGCAGTTCTTGATGACCGGGAGAATCGGATTGCCGATCACGTTGCCCTGCCCGGTAGGAAAGAAATGGACGACGAAGCCCGCGGCCGCGCACAGCGTGACCATCTCCGCCGCGGCCGACGACGAGTCCATGAACCACAGGCCGGGACCCGACGGCATCTCCGCCTTGTCGAGGACGCCATCGACGATGCATTTCCTGCCGATCTTCTGGATGTTGCCCAGCGCCTTTTCCTCGATCGTGGTCAGGCCGCCCGCGATATTGCCCTTGGTTGGCTGGGAGTCGGACAGGTCGCTCGTCTTGTGGCGGTTGATCACTTCCTGGTAGCGGTCGAAGACGCGCATGAAATCCGCGCGCACGCGGTCGTCGCGACAGCGGGCGGCGACGATCGACTCGCCGCCGGTCAGTTCGGTGGTCTCGCCGAAGACCAGCGTGCAGCCGGCCGCATACAACTTGTCGAAGGCGTCGCCGACCGTCGGATTGGCGCCACAACCGGACGTCGTATCCGACTCACCGCACTTGGTCGAAACCCACAGGTCGCGCAGCGGACATTCAACGCGCTGCAATTCGCTGGCCCACTGCATATATTCGCGGGCCCCCTTCGACGCGCGCATGATCGTATCGTGATCGCCGTGCAACTCGATGCCAAACCCCACGACCGGCTTGCCGTTGGCCTTGATGCCGTCGACGATGCGCTTCGTCCACTGGTCCTCGATGCCGATCACGATGACGGCAGCGACATTGGGATTGGCGCCTGTGCCGATCAACGTTCGGAAATGCAGGTCAAGGTCGGCGCCGAACTGCAGGCGGCCGTAGGGATGCGGAATGGCCATTGCACCCTTGATGTTGTGGGCAACCGCCTCGCACGCGGCATTGGACAGATCGTCCACCGGCAGCACGATGACGTGATTGCGCACGCCGACGCGTCCATTTTCGCGGCGATATCCGAGGAACGTTGTCTGCATGGTCATGATACGGGAGCCGAGCAATCGGGCGTCAGGCGAGGCACGGGCTCACCAGCGCTTGGTCTTGACGTTGTGGACGTGGGCATGCTGACCCATGGCGATCGGTGCCACGACACGGCCAATGTCCACGCCGTACTTGATCACGGTATCGCCAACGGCCAGGTCCTTCAGCGCGACCTTGTGCCCCAGCGGGATGTCCTGCACGCACGGCAGCGTCAACGTGCGGTCCTCGTCGAGGATGAGGCCGGTAAGCGTCATGCCGGCGGTCACGCCTTCGACCACGACGACCGCGACCGAATCGCCCGGATCGTGCAGCACGCAATGGATCATCGCAGGGCCTCCATGGGATTCAATTCTCGGCCCACATGCGCATCAGGTTCTGGCGCACGACATCGAGGCGCACGCGACTTTCCCAACGCATCTGGAGGCCTTCCAGCGCAGCGATTTCATTCAGTTCATGGACCTGCGTCCGCCGGTGCGCGTCGGCGATGAAGCTCTCGATGAACGTGACCGCTACCAGCCGCTGTCCCGAGCGCACCGGGACCACCTCGTGCAGCGTGGTCGACGGATAGACGATGGCCACGCCCGCCGCCTCCTTGAAGGGCAGCGACTGATTGCCGGCCACGATCACCAGCTCGCCGCCTTCATACGTCGACGGCTCGCCGATGAACACCGTGCACGACAGGTCTGAGCGAAGGCGCTCGTTGCCGATCTGCAGCAGCGCGGCGTCGGCGTGCGCGCCGTATTTCATTCCCGGCTCGTAGCGGCTCATCATCGGCGGCGCGATCCGCTTGGGCATGGCGAAGTCGACCAACTCGCGCGAGCGCGTGAGCGCGGCACCGACGATCTGCACCGACTCGCCGTACCGGGCGTCGGCCGGGTCGGCCTGCAGGTTCTGCTTGGTGGTGTTGGCCGGATTGGACGCCCGGCCGTCGACGAAGCGCAGCTCGCGACTCAACGCGACAAGCCGCGCGATCTCGGCCGCATTGAGTACGTTGCTGATCTTCAGGAACACGGGTTGGCTATGGGCTGGGCGCGAATGACTAATCGGTGGACCGCAGCAGCGAGTTTACATGTGCCAGCGGAACGGCGATCCACGCCTTCGCGACGGGCGCGAAGCTGCGCCGATGCGCGGGACACGGCCCGTGCCGTTCCAGCGCGGCCAGGTGTTCCGGCGTGCCGTAGCCCTTGTTGTGGGCGAAGCCATACCCCGGGTACAGGCCGTCCATTTCCAGGAGCAGTGCATCGCGCGCGGTCTTGGCGAGTATGGACGCGGCCGAGATTGCCGGCACGTCGCGATCACCCCTGACGATCGCCCGCGCTGAACACGACAGGCGCGGCAAGCGGTTGCCGTCGATCAAGGCCTGCGTGGGCGCGGGCGACAACGACTCCACCGCGCGTCGCATCGCCATCAACGTGGCCTGCAGAATGTTGATCGCATCGATTTCCTCGACGTCGGCGGCCGCGACTGCCCAAGCCAGCGAACGCTCCCGGATTTCCAGTGCCAGGCGTTCGCGCTGGCCCGCCGACAACAATTTCGAATCGCGCAGGCCGGCGATGGGCCGGTTGGGGTCGAGGATGACCGCGGCGGCATAGACCGGGCCGGCGAGCGGGCCGCGCCCGGCTTCGTCGACGCCCGCGATCAGCACGCGGCTCCCGCGAGCCGCAATTCGGTCAGCACCGCTGACGCCGCAAGGGTTCCCGTATCGGCCGACAACTGCGCGGCAAAGCCCGCGAACAACGCTTCCAGCCGGCGACGGGTCACGGTGTCGTCGAACAGGTTCAGTGCGGCCTGGGCGAGATTGGCGGCCTTGGCATCGTCCTGCAGGAACTCCGGAACGACAAAGGTCCCGGCAAGCACGTTGGGCAGCCCCACGTACGGCAGGATCAGCCGGCGCATGACAATGCGCGCCGTCAGCGCGGAAACGCGGTAGAAAATGACATGCGGGCAACGCGCCAGCGCCGCTTCGAGCGTGGCGGTGCCCGATGCGACGATACCCACGTCCGCCGCACGCAGCGCATCTTCGGCATGGCCGTACAAAAGCGTGATCGGCAGTGTGTGATATTGCAGGCGGTGCATCGCGTTCTCGAACGCATCGCGGGTGGCCCGCGTGACGAAGGGCACCAGGAAGCGCGCGTCGTCGCGCGCTTCGTGAATGCGCGCCGCGGTGGCCAGCACCAGTTCGGCGTGCATCTCGATTTCCGAGAGCCGGCTTCCCGGCAGCAAGGCGAACACCGGCGTGGCCGCCTTCAGCTTGAGCAGCTCGCGCGTCTCGCGGCGGGTGGCGTGCGTGGCCGCGTCGGCGGCCATCGGATGCCCGACGTAGGTGACCGGAATGCCTTCCGCTTTATACAGCGCCGGCTCGAACGGAAACACGGCCAGCATCCTGTTGACTGAGCGGCCGATCTTCTGCAACCGTTCGCGCCGCCATGCCCACACCGACGGGCTGACGAAATGGATGGTGCGAACGCCGCGGCGCTTCAGCTTGCGCTCGAGTCCGAAGTTGAAGTCCGGTGCATCGACGCCGATGAACAGTGGCACGCGCGCAGCAAGCAACCGCTTGCGCAGTTGGCGGCGAAGGCGAAAGAGCTGCGGCAGGTGGGCTAAGACTTCGACGAATCCGCGAACGGCCAGGCGCTCCACCGGGTACCACGCTTCGCAGCCGGCCGCCTCCATCTGCGGTCCGGCGACGCCGACAAAGCGGATGTGCGGATGCTGCGCGCGCACTGCGCGTATCAAGGTAGCGGCCAGCGCATCGCCCGAAGCCTCGCCCGCGACGATGCCGATGGTGACGGCGGCCATGGGTCAGCGAACGATTCCGCGGCCGGGGACCGCGAGGAACTCGACCAGCGGCGCCAGCACCGGCGCGGCTGCAGCAGCCGCGGCGATCTTCACCTTGGCCTCCTCCAACGAGAGGCCCTCCCGGTACAGCACCTTGTAGGCCCGGCGCACTTCGAGGATGTCATCGCTCGTGAAACCACGCCGGCGCAGGCCTTCGTTGTTGGTGCCATGCGGCTTGGCCGGGAAGCCGGCGACCGTGGTGAACGGCGGCACATCGCCCAGGACCGCCGCGAACGTGCCGACCATGGCGTGCGCGCCGACCCGGCCGAACTGGTGTACGCCGGAATACGCGCCCATCACCACCCAGTCGTCGATATGGACATGCCCGGCGATCTGCGCGTTGTTGGAGAACGTTGTGAAATTGCCGACCACGCAGTCGTGCGCGATGTGCGTGTAGGCAAGGAAGAGATTGCCGTTGCCGATCTTGGTATCGCTGCGGTCCTGCGCCGTACCCGCATGTATCGAGACGTATTCGCGGAACACGTTGTCGTCGCCAATCGTCGTGGTCGTCAGCTCGCCGCCATATTTCCGATCCTGCGGAACATCACCGATCGACGCGAACTGGAAGATCCGGTTGCGCGCGCCGACGGTCGTATGACCGGTCACGACGACATGCGGCCCGACCACGGTACCGGCGCCGATCACGACGTTGGGCCCAATGATCGAATAGGCGCCGATCGTAGCGTCCGCGGCGACGCGTGCGCCAGAATCGACCAGGGCAGTGGGATGGATGCCGTTCATGGGTTGCGAGAATGTCAGCGCTTGGGCGTTGCCAGCGGCGTGAACACGGCAAGCAGCTTGGCCTCCGCAGCCAGTTCGCCATCCACCGCGGCCTGCACGTCGAAGCTGCCGGCGCCTTCTACGATGGGTCCTATCCGCGTTTCCAGCGTCAGGCGATCGCCGGGCGAGACCTGCCGCTTGAAGCGCGCGCCGGCAATGCCGGACAGGTCGAGCGCCAATCCATGATCATGCGCGAGCAACGCCGACAACTGCGCCAGTGCCTCGATCACCAGCACGCCCGGCATCACCGGATAGTCTGGAAAATGGCCTTGGAAAAAAGACTCGTTGACGGTGACGTTCTTCAGTCCGCAAGCCCGCACACCCGGCTCGTGTTCCGTCAGCCGGTCGACCAGCAACCGCGGATAACGATGCGGCAGCGATGCCAGCAGGCCCAGGATGTCCGCGGCATTCGCGATCATCGGATTTCCTCCCCGTTGTTGTCGTCCGCGTGGGCGCGGCTCCTGGAATTTTCGAGCGCGCGGATGCGCGCCTGCAATTCGCGCAACCGGCGCGTCCCGGACATCGCGTGTTGCCATTCGCGATGCGGCATGGCCGGCCAGGCGCCGGTGTAGACCCCTGCCTTGTCGATTGAGTGGAATACGCCGGTACAGCCGGAGATGACGACGTTGTCGGCAATCTGCAGGTGGCCGGAGATCATTGCCGCGCCGCCGATCTTGCAGTTGCGTCCGATGCGCGTGCTGCCCGCGATGCCCACACAGCCGGCGATTGCGGTATGCGCACCGATGATGCAGTTGTGGCCGATCTGGATCTGGTTGTCGAGCTTGACGTCGTCCTCGAGCACCGTATCGTCGATGGCGCCGCGGTCGATCGTCGTATTGGCGCCGATCTCGCAATCGGCGCCGATCACCACGCGGCCGACCTGCGGAATCTTGAGCCAGCGTCCGCCCTCCTCCGCCATGCCGAAGCCGTCGGATCCGATGACCGCGCCGGAATGGATGATGGTGCGCGCGCCGACCCTGCCGCGCGGGTAGATCGTCACGTTGGCATGCAGCACCACGTCGTCGTCCAGCGTGACCCCGGCACCGACCACGGATCCGGCGCCAACCCGAACGCGCGCCGCAACGCACGCATCGGATTCGATCACCGCTTGGGGTCCGATGGTCGCTGTGGGGTCCACCCGGGCCGACGGCGCGACAATGGCCGACGCGTGCACCCCGGGTACACCACGCTGGACGGGATGCAGGATCGCCGCGGCCGCGGCGTAGGCCGCATAGGGATTGGCGTGCACCAGCCTGGGAAGCGTTGTGTCATCCGCGTGCGCGGGTGCCACGATGACGGCTGCAGCGCGCGTGGTGAGCAGTTGCCCGCGATAGCGCGCGCTGGCCAGGAAGGCGAGCGCACCCGGTCCGGCGTTGTCGAGCGTTGCCACGCGGTTGACGTGCAGGGTGCCATCGCCGACGAGCGTTGCGCCGATGCGCGCCGCGAGGTCGGCCAGGCTGATTCCGGTGGGCGCAGGGTTCGGCGGCATTGCAGTCGATGTTCGTGGCCGAATGCGGCGCACCGCATGCGCGCAGGCTGCGCTACTTGTCGGCGAGCGCCTTGATCACTTTTTCAGTGATGTCGATCTTCTGGCTGGCGAACACCACGGGGTCCTGCAGGATCAGGTCGAATTTCTCGGCCTCGGCGATCTGCATCAGGATCTTGTTGGCGCGCTCCTGCACTGCGGCGAGCTCTTCGGCGCGCCGCAGGTTCACGTCTTCGCGGAACTGCCGCTCCATGCGCTGCAGGTCGCGCGACTGGTTGGCCAGGTCGCGTTCCTTGTTGCGCCGCTCGGTCTCGCCCATCGTCGGGCCATCCTTGTCGAGCAGCGCCTGCAGGTCGCGTACCTGCTTGCCCTGCTTCGACAGTTCTGCTTCGCGCGGCGCGAACTCCTTCTCGAGCTTCTGCTGCGCCCGCTTGGCCGGCGCGGAATCGCGCCACAGGCGTTCGGCGTTGACGAAGCCGATCTTGTAGTCGGCGGCGACGGCCACGCCCGCAATGCCATAGAGCAGGACGGCGGCGGCGAGGATTCTTCGGTGATTCACGATGTTCTCCTGCAGCAAGCGGCGGGCCTCGTGGGCGTCCTCATGGGACGCTAGAAGCCCGTACCCACCTGGAATTGGAAGCGCTGGATATGGTCTGCCGGAATCGTATTGAGCGGGAAGGCGTAGCTGAACCGGAGCGGCCCGATCGGTGAATTCCAGGCCACGGCGACACCCGTCGAGAAGCGGAAGTTCTCGAACTCCGGCTGCGTGCCATTGACATAGATCTGGCCCGCATCGAAAAAGCCGCTGATCCGCACCGCCTTGTCACCCTTGATGATCGGGTAGCCGACTTCGGCGTTGCCGACGATCTTGCGCTTGCCGCCCAGCGAATTGCCATAGATGTCGCGCGGCCCGAGCGTGCCCGCGTCGTAGCCGCGCACCGAGGTGACGCCGCCCGCGTAGAACGCCTTGAAGAACGGGAACGGCTTCTGGTTGTAGCCGTTGCCATAACCAATGTCAGCACGCAGCATCAGAACGAAGTCTCCATAGATCGGCCAGAACGACTGATTCAGGTAGTTGAGCTTGTAATACGAAAGGTCGCCGGGCGGCACACCGACCTCCGCAAGAAAGCTCTGCAGCCGGCCAAACGTAGGATAGAGGATGTCGTTGCGGGTGTCACGCGCCCAGCCGCCCGACAGCACATAGCTCCAGGTCGGGTTGCCGAAGTCGCGGACGAATTCGTAGTAGACCGGGGGACTCTGCTGGAACAGCGTGAGGTTCGTGTGCTCGACCCGCATGCCGAGATTGATCGAGTCGATTTCCGAGACCGGGATGCCGAAGCTGAGCGCGGCGCCGGTGGTCGACGAGGCGTACTGCGACACCGACAGCGTCGACGGGTCCGTATACCTGCTGTAGAACTCGATCAGCCGCGATACGCCGTCGACCGTCCAGTACGGCTCGACGAAGGTCGCCGAAATCGTCCGGTTGATGCTGCTCGTGTTGATGGCCAGCGACAGCGCATTGCCGGAGCCGAAGATGTTCTGCTGCGAAACCGACGCGTTGAACACCAGGCCGTCCGTGCTCGAGTAGCCGACGCCCGCGAGAATGTTGCCCGTGTTCTTTTCCGCCACCGTCAGGTCGATGTCGACCAGATCGGGCGTTCCGGCCACCGGCGGCGTCTCCACATTGACGCTGCCTTCCTCGAAGTAGCCCAGGCGGCGCACGCGCACCTTGGAGCGCTCGATGCGGGCAGCGTCGTACCAGCCGTCCTCCAGCTGCCGCAGTTCACGCCGGATAACCTCGTCGCGCGTGCGCGAATTGCCCGAGATGTTGATGCGCCGGACATAGGCGCGCCGACCCGGGTCCACATAGAACGTGAATGCGACCGTGGCCTTTTCGCGATTGATGTCCGGGACTGCGTTGACGTTGGCGAACGCGTAGCCTTCTATCCCCAGGCGTTCGCTGATGTCCTTGACCGACGCCTGCAACCTGGAGCGGGAGAATCCTTCGTTGGGCCGGATGCGGATCAGTTTGCGGATCTCGTCTTCCGCCACCACCAGGTCGCCCTGCACAGTGAGCGAGGTCACCGTATAGCGCGGGCCCTCGACCAGGTTCACCGTGATGAACACCTCTTCCTTGTCCGGCGAAATCGACACCTGCGTCGATTCGACGTTGAACTCGAGGTAGCCACGGTTCTGGTAGAAACTGCGCAGCGCTTCGAGGTCGGCGCCGAGCTTCTGCTTCGAGTACTGGTCGTCCTTGGTGTACCAGGACAGCCAATTCGGCGTGGTGAGCTGGATCTCGGAGCGCAGCTGCTTTTCGGTGAATTCCTTGTTGCCGACGATGTTGATCCGGGTAATGCTGGCCGTTTCGCCTTCGACGATGTTGAAGTTGATGGCGACGCGGTTGCGATCCTGCGGCGTGACGGTGGTCTGCACGGTGGCCGCGTATTTGCCCTTGGTGATGTACTGCCGCTTCAATTCCTGTTCGGACCTCTCCAGTGCTGCCCGATCGAAGATCAGCGCCTCGCCGATGCCGACGTCCTTCAGCGCCTTCTTGATCGTGTCGCTGTCGAATTCCTTGTTGCCGATGAAGGTAAGCGACGAGATCGTCGGGCGTTCCTGCACGATGACCACCAGCACGTCGCCCTGGGCTTCGATGCGGACATCGCGGAAGAAGCCTGTGGCATACAGCGCCTTGACGGCATCCCCGACCTTCTGGTCGTCGATGCGCTCGCCGACCTTGATCGGGAGGTAGGAAAAGATGGTGCCGGCCTCGGTGCGCTGCACCCCCTCGACCTGGATGTCACGGACGGTGAACGGGTCGAAGGCCCATGCCGCGGCGGACAGCAGCAGCAAGGCGCCGGTCAATGCGCGCACGAACGCCAGCGCACGAACACGTACGCTGCGCATCGAGCGTTTCGCTGGATGCCGCATCACGGTGTGCGCCAATGCGCAATCCGCACCAAGGCGGTCAGAACAGTCGGGAAAAGTCATTGAACAGTGCGAGGGCCATCAGGACGGCGAGCATCGCCATGCCGATGCGCTGGCCGACCTCGAATACGCGGTCGGAGACGGGACTGCCTTTGATGACTTCGGCGAAATAATACAGCAAATGGCCTCCATCCAAAAGCGGCACGGGCAACAGGTTGAGCACGCCAAGGCTGATGCTGATCAACGCGAGGTAGCCGACGAACACCAGAACGCCCGCCTGCGCCGACTGCCCGGCAAAGTCGGCCAGCGTCAACGGTCCGCTGATATTGCGCACCGATGCCTCGCCGGTGACGATGCGGCCGAGCATTTTCAGGGTGAATGCGGACAACTCCCAGGTCTTGCGCGCGCCCTGCACGAAGGCATCGACCACGTTGAAGCGCACCGTGATCGCCAGTTGCTTGCCGACCTCGGGGTCGACCGACAGGCGCACACCCGCAATGCCGATCGACTTGCCCGCCTGCACAACTGAATCGGGCGTGACGACGAATTCCTGCACAGCCCCGGCGCGCTCGACGCGGAATGAAATTGGCGCACCCGGGCTCGCGTTGGTCGCCTGCGCGACATCGCCCGGCGAGCGCATGGTCACACCATCGATCGCGACGATGCGGTCGCCCTTGATCAGGCCCGCTCGCGCCGCCGGCTTGTCCGGCACCACTTCCGCGATCAACGGCGTGCCGAGGTCCGGTCGCAACCCGAGCGCGGCGGTGGCATTGCCTTCCCAATCCGTGGTCGTAACGGCTGCGAGCCGGATTGTCCGCAGCTGCGGGGCATCGCCTTCGCGGGCATCTTTCGCGGCGACCGCAAGCACGACGCTGTCGCGACCCTGGGCGCGCAACAGGCGCCAGCGCAGGTCCTGCCAGCTCTGCACGGAATCTCCGTCGAGCGCCACGACAAGTTCGCCGCCGCGCAGGCCGGCCGCCTTCGCTGCCGAGCCGGCCGCCGGTTCCGCCAGCACTGCGCGCTGGCCCGGGATGCCCGCCATGAACGTGCCCGCGTAGAGGACGATGGCCAGCAGCAGGTTGGCAATGGGTCCCGCGGCAACGATCGCAATGCGCTTCCATACATTCTGGCGATTGAATGCGCGCGGCAGGTCCGCCGTCGCGACATCGCCTTCGCGCTCATCCGCCATCTTCACGTAACCGCCCAGGGGAATGGCCGACAGCGCCCACTCCGTTTGGTCGCGTCCTGCCCGCCGCGATGCGATGACGCGTCCGAAGCCCACGGAAAAGCGCAGCACCTTGACGCCACACCAGCGCGCGACAAGGTAATGGCCGAGTTCGTGGAACACCACCAGCACGCCGAGGGTGACCAGAAACGCGGCAACTTTCCAGACCAGGTCGATCATGAGGCCATTTTCGCACTATTGGCGGGGAGGCCCAGGAACGAGGTCGCCACGCGCCGCGCGTCGGCGTCCGCGGCGAGCGCGTCGTCGAAGGAGTTGGCCGCGCGCGCCGCAACGCGCGCCAACGTGGACGCGCAGGCCGCCGCGATGTCGGTGAAGCGGATCGCCCCGTCCAGGAACGCCGCCACGGCCACCTCGTTGGCGGCGTTGAGTATTGCCGGCGCGGTACCGGCCGCATCGAGCGCCTCATAGGCCAGCGCGAGCAACGGAAAGCGCATGAGGTCCGGCTCCTCGAACGACAGTCCGGCCAATTGCGGCAACTCAAGTGACGCCACGCCCGATTCAATGCGATCGGGGAGTGCCAACGCCTGGGCGATGGGCGTTCGCATGTCGGGGTGTCCCAATTCGGCCAGCACCGATCCATCAACGTATTCGACCAAGGAATGGATGACGCTCTGCGGATGTATTACAACTTTGATGGCGGAGGCCGGCACGCCGAACAGCCAATGCGCCTCGATGACCTCGAGGCCCTTGTTCATCATCGTCGCGGAGTCCACCGAAATCTTGCGTCCCATGCGCCAGTTGGGATGGGCGCATGCCTCGTCGGGCGTGACATGTGGCAAGTCCGCGATGGCGCGGGTGCGGAAAGGGCCGCCGGACGCCGTGAGCAGCAGGCGGCGAACGCCTGCACCTGCCGGTTGCCGATCGTAGCCACGCGGCAGGCACTGGAAGATCGCGTTGTGCTCGCTGTCGATGGGCAGCAGCACCGCGCCACTGTCCTCCACCGCACGCATGAACAGCGCGCCGCCGATGACCAGTGCTTCCTTGTTCGCGAGCAGCACGCGCTTGCCCGCGCGAACGGCGGCCAGCGTCGGCGGTAATCCTGCCGCGCCCACGATGGCGGCAAGGACAGTGTCGACTTCCGGAAGCGCCGCGACTTCGGCGAGTCCCGCGGGGCCGGCCAGCACGCGCGTCGCGAGGCCGTCCGCCGCCAGGGCCTGCGCCAGCGCGCGCGCTGCGGCAGCATCCTGCATCGCCGCATATGCCGGTCGGTGCAGGCGACACAATTCGGCGAGCCGCTCCCAGTCCGTGTTGGCGGCGAGCGCGGCGACGCGGAAGCGATCCGGATGGCGCGCCACGACATCGAGCGTGGAAGCGCCGATCGAACCGGTGGCGCCAAGCAGTGTCAGCGTGCGCATCATGTCCTGGTCAGGAAATATTGCGCCGCAAACGCCGCGAGCGGCATCGCGGCCAGCAGCGCATCGGTGCGGTCGAGCACGCCGCCGTGGCCGGGCAGCAGCTTGCCGCTGTCCTTGACGCCGGCCTGGCGCTTCATAAGCGACTCGAACAGGTCGCCAATCACCGAAATGCCGGTGATCAGCAACGCCAGCGTCAGCCACAGGACAATCGAGAGCGGCCCGACTTCTCCGCTGAAACGCGCGTCGCGCGCAAGCGGAACCAGACAGAGTGCATAAATCGCCACCGCCACGAGACCGCCGTAGACCCCTTCCCACGATTTACCCGGACTCACCAGAGGCGCCAGTTTCCTGCGACCGAAAGCGCGCCCCGAGAAATACGCAGCCGTATCGGCGATCCATACGATGGCCATCGCGGCCAGGATCAGCCAGGGCCCACGCGCCTGCAACTCGACCATCGCCACCCACGCCCCGATCAGCACCACCCATCCGACGATCACCATCGTCGATGCCTTCCGCGTAGTCCACCGCCCGATCACCCACGCCGGCGCGACGGCAATCCAGAACAGCGCGCTGAGACCACATGCGGCCAACACGACGATGGGCGGCCAGCCGCGAGCAAATCCCGCGGCAGGGCCATACAAAAGGCCAAGGCAGGCAAGTGTTATCACCGCGACGAACACCAGCAGCGTGGGCCGCGCGAAATGGGACAGCCGCGCCCACTCCCACGCGGACAGCAAAGTCACCCCCAGCATCGCGAGCGCCCATGCCCGCGGCGACAGCAGGAACATCGCGGCGAGCACCAGCGGCACCAGCACGAGGGCCGTGGCGACCCGCGTCTTCAACATCCTGGTTCCCGGCCGGCGATCATTGCCGTGCCGCCGACTGCACTTGTTCGCTCGTGCGCCCGAAGCGCCGCTCGCGCTGCCGATAGGACGCGATTGCGGCGTCGAGCGCCGCGGCATCGAAATCGGGCCAGAGCAGGTCAGTGAAATAAAGTTCGGTGTAGGCCAATTGCCACAGCATGAAATTGGAGATTCGCTGCTCGCCGCCGGTGCGGATGAAGAGATCGGGCTCGGGAGCGTAGTGCATGGCGAGATAGGGTTCCAATGCCTCGGGCGCGATGGGCGGCCCGGCAGCACTTCCGGGGTGTGCGGCAAAGTAGCGTTGCGCCGCCTGCGCGATGTCCCATCGCCCGCCATAGTTGGCGGCAACCGTCAGCGTGAGCCGCGTATTCTGCGCGGTCAACGTCTCGCCGGCGGCGACGAGTTCGCGGATGCGAGGATTGAACGGCGTGAGATCGCCGATGGTACGGAAGCGGATCCCGTTCTCGTGCAGTTTCGCGACTTCCTGTTCGAGCGAACGCGCGAAGAGTTCCATCAGGATCGACACTTCATCGGCGGGCCGGCGCCAGTTCTCGCTCGAGAACGCGAACAGCGTCAGGTATTCGATGCCGCGTTCGATCGTGGCGCGGACCGTGCTGCGCACGGCCTCCACACCGCGGTGGTGCCCGGCGACGCGCGGCAGCAGCCGCCGTTTCGACCAGCGTCCGTTGCCATCCATGATGATCGCCACGTGCCGCGGGACGGCGAGCGTCTCCGGGATTTCGCTCGTGGAGCTCTTGAACACGACGTGGAACGAGCGTGACTGACGCGGTCTTCAGACCGCCATCAGATCCGCTTCCTTCGCATGCAGGATCTTGTCGATTTCGGCGATGAAGCGGTCGGTGAGCTTCTGCACGTCAGCCTGCGCATGGCGCTCGTCGTCTTCCGAGCATTGCTTGTCCTTCAAAAGCTTCTTCAGGTTTTCGTTCGCATCGCGGCGGATGTTGCGCACGGCAATGCGCGCGGCTTCGGCGTCCTTGTGCACGACCTTGGTGAGCTCCTTGCGGCGTTCCTCGGTCAGTGCCGGCATCGGAATGCGGATCAGGTCGCCGCTGGTCGCGGGATTCAACCCCAGGTCGGAATCGCGGATCGCCTTTTCCACCACGGGAATCATCTTCTTTTCCCACGGCTGCACGCCGATCGTGCGCGCATCCGCCAGCGTGACATTGGCCACCTGCGACAGCGGCATCATCGAGCCGTAGTAGTCGACATGGATGTGATCGAGCAGGCCGGTATGCGCGCGGCCGGTGCGGACCTTGCCCAGGTCGGCCTTCAGCGCCTCGACGGACTTGCCCATCTTTTGTTCCGCGGATTTCTTGACATCGTTGATCATGCGTCCTCCTTGCTGTTCCAAGATCCCGTCTAGCAGTGCACCAGCGTGCCCTCTTCGGCGCCCATGACCACGCGCTTCAGCGCACCCGGAACGAAGATCGAGAATACCTTCAGCAGCATGTTCTGGTCGCGGCACAGCGCAAGCGCAGTGGCGTCCATGACCTTCAGGTTCTTGATGATGGCCTCGTCGAAGGTCAGCGTCAGGTAGCGCGTGGCCGTGGCGTCCTTCATCGGGTCGGCCGTGTACACGCCGTCCACCTTGGTTGCCTTGAGCACGATGTCCACGCCCATTTCCCGGCCACGCAGGGCCGCGGCGGTATCGGTGGTGAAGAACGGGTTGCCGGTGCCGGCCGCAAAGATGACGACCTTGCGCTCCTCCAGGTGCCGCAACGCGCGGCCGCGGATGTAGGGTTCGGCCACCTGGTCGATGCGCAGCGCCGACTGCACGCGCGACTCGACACCCGCGCGGCGCAGCGCGTCCTGCAGCGCCAGCGCGTTCATGAGCGTTGCGAGCATGCCCATGTAGTCGGCGGTCGCGCGGTCCATGCCGGCGGCGCCGGGCGCCACGCCGCGAAAGATGTTGCCGCCACCGATGACGATGGCGATCTCCACGCCCATGCGCTGCACGTCGGAGATTTCCGCGACGATGCGGTCGATGGTTTCGCGCTCGATGCCGTAGGTATCGTTGCCCATCAGCGCTTCGCCGGACAGCTTGAGCAGGATGCGCTTGTACGCGGGCGCGGTGGCCGGCTTTGCAACCGTGGTGGAAACTGAAGTGGGAACTGAGGAGGAAACTGAGGCGAGCGGTGCGGCGGCGGTCGGCGAGTTCATGCGATCTCCCTCAGTAAAGCCCGGCGGATTGATGCGCGTATTTGCGTACTGCGTCCCGTCCGCGGGCGAACCCCCGCACGGGATTTCCAGCTGAAACCTACGCCTTCGCCATGGCGGCCACTTCGGCGGCGAAATCGTCCTTCTTCTTCTCGATGCCTTCGCCGACCACGAACAGCGCAAACGACCTGACCGTGGCGCCGGCAGCCTTCAGGTGCTTCTCCACCGTGTCATCGGGATTCTTGACGAACGGCTGTCCCAGCAGCGTGACTTCCGCCAGGAATTTGTTGACGCGCCCCTCGACCATCTTGGCGACGATCTCGGGCGTTTTGCCGCTGTCCGCGGCCTGCGCCGTGTAGATCGCGCGCTCCTTGGCGATGAGGTCTGCCGGAACCTGGTCCTTCGACACGCAGACCGGACGAATGTTCGCGATGGACGCGGCGATGTGCATCGCGACGTCCTTGCCGACCGAGTCACTGCCGCCATCGAACTCGACCGTGACGCCGACGCGCCCGCCGCCATGCAGGTATTGCACGAGGCGCGCCGCCGTGGCGAAACGCACGAAACGCCGGATCGAAATGTTCTCGCCGATCTTCTGCACCAGCGCCACACGCACCGACTCGACCGTGCCGCCGGCCAGCGGCAGTGCGGCAAGCGCGCCGACATCCGCTGGATTCGTTTCCGCGACCAGGCGCGCCAAGTCCTTCGCGAACGCGACGAAGTCGTCGTTGCGCGACACGAAGTCGGTCTCGCAGTTCAGTTCGACCATCGCGGCCAGCTTGCCGTCCTGCGCAAGGCAGGCACCCACGACGCCTTCCGCCGCGACGCGACCTGCCGCCTTGGAGGCCTTGGCGCCGCTCTTGATGCGCAGCAGTTCCTCGGCCTTGTTGAGATCGCCCGCGCTCTCGGTGAGCGCTTTCTTGCATTCCATCATGCCCAGGCCCGTTCGCTGGCGCAGGTCCATCACCATGCTTGCGGAGATTTCCGCCATTTCAGTACCTCATATTCAGTATTCGCGACACCGCAGGTAAAACAAGGGGGCCGAGGGCCCCCGTTGTCCCTGAATTGATTTCGTTCAGACGGGCGTTTCTTCCGCCACCTCGACGAATTCGTCGCCGCCCTGCACGATTTCCTGGATCACCGTGCTCTTGCCTTCCAGAATGGCGTCGGCCGCGCCCCGCGCATACAGGCGGATCGCACGGCTCGAATCGTCATTGCCCGGGATCACGTGAGCGATACCCAGCGGCGAGTGGTTGGTGTCGACCACGGCAACCAGCGGGATGCCGAGCTTCTTGGCTTCGGTGACCGCGATCTTGTGGTAACCGACGTCGATCACGAAGATCGCATCCGGCAGCGCAGTCATGTCCTTGATGCCGCCAAGGCTCTTGGTCAGCTTGTCCTGTTCACGCTTGAGCGACAGCGCCTCGCGCTTCGACATACGGTCGAACGTGCCGTCCCCGGCCATCACCTCGAGATCCTTCAGGCGCTTGATCGACACCTTGACGGTCTTGAAGTTGGTGAGCATGCCACCCAGCCAGCGATGGTCGACAAAGGGCATGCCGCAGCGCTTGGCCTCATCGGCCACGATTTCGCGCGCCTGGCGCTTGGTGCCGACGAAAAGGACGGTGCCGCGATTGGAGGCCAGCTGACGCACGTATTTCATGGCGTCCTGGTAGTTCTGCATCGTCTTTTCGAGATTGACGATGTGAATCTTGTTGCGCTGGCCGAAGATGTAATCGGCCATCTTCGGATTCCAGTAACGGGTCTGGTGACCGAAGTGGACCCCGGCTTCCAGCATCTGACGCATCGTGACCGACATTGCGAAACTCCTTCAGGGTTGGCGTGGCCGCCGGCCGCCTCATTTGCCAAATGGAATTTGACAACCGGGAGGAAACCGCGGACACCCTCCACCCGCGGAAGTGATCCCTCCTCGCTCGCCTTGGCGAAGGTATCGGGACACCCTAAAGACCGCAGGTGTGTGGTTTTGAGCCGATGCATCCCGCCTGGGAACCCATTCCCCGCGTCGCATCGAGCTAACTCGTTATTCTAACACGCTTTGCACCCCCGGCGCTATCCCACACTGGCGGCCTCCCAAGGCGCTCCGGGATGGCTCAACAGGACTTGCACCGACTGTCGCTTTGGGGCTTGCAGCGACTGTTCCCTTGGGACTTGCACCCATCCCCTTCTGCCCCCACTCTTCGACCATGGTCCCACCGTCAACGTCGGCTTCCCCGAACCCTCCCGCCGTGTCCGCAAGCGCAGGCAAGTTCTTTACCGACCTCGGCTCCGGTTTGCTCGACTTCACGGGTGCGGACGCGGAAGTCTTCCTGCAGGGCCAGCTATCAAACGACCTGAAGAATCTGGAAAGCGGTGCCGTCCAGTTGTCGAGCTACAACTCGCCCAAGGGACGCATGCTGGCGACTTTGGTGCTATGGCGGGACGGCGATGCGCTGCGCGCATTGGTCGCCGCGGACCTTGTCGAGTCGCTGCGCAAGCGGTTGTCGATGTATGTGATGCGTTCGAAGGTCAGCGTCGCCGATGTCTCAACATCCCACGTCCTGCTCGGTGTCGGCGGCGAACATGCCCGCGACGCAGTCCGCACGGCCTGCGGCGAAGCACCCGATCCCGGCCGGGTCATCATGACCGACGCGCAGACCCTTGTCGGCTTGCCGGACGGCCGCATCGTCGTCATCGCACCCGTCGCAAATGCCGAAGACTTGCGCCGCCGGTTGGCGGCCGCAACGATGATGGGCAGCGCAGACGAATGGCGCTGGCTCGGCATCCGCGCCGGCGTGCCGACCATTCGGACCGCGACCCAGGATCTGTTCGTGCCGCAGACCGCCAACTGGGACGTGCTGGGTGGCATCAGTTTCCAGAAGGGCTGCTATCCCGGACAGGAAATCGTCGCGCGCACGCAATACCTGGGCAGGCTCAAGGAACGGCTGCAACTGTTTCACGTCGACGCGACATCACCCCTTCCCGGCACCCGAATCTACGGGATCGTCTTTTCCGATCAGGCCTGCGGCGCGGTGGTCGACGCCGCCTCCGCGCCGGACGGGGGTTGCGATCTGCTCGCCGTCCTGCAGTTGAGTGCGCTCGAAGGCATGCTGCACCTGGGCGCGCCCGATGGACCGCTGTTGACGCCGCTGCCCCTGCCCTACGCCCTTCCGGCGCCGGTCGCATCCAATCGGCCCAGGTTGTAGCGCTCCGGTTGGCCATCCCCAATCATTTTTACGTCTGGTATCACGCTGACGGCGACGTCACGGCCATGCGCGTCGCCATCGCGGCGATGATGGCCGACCTCTCGCGCCGCACCGGTGTCGCCGGACGTTTGCTGGTGCGTCGTGACGAGCCGGCGACGTGGATGGAAATCTACGAAGACGTCGCCGATGCCGCAAGGTTCGAACGCGAGTTGTCCGGCGCGGTCATGCGGCACGGTATCGCACGCCTGAACGGCATGGGTAATCGCCACATCGAAGCCTTCGTGGCCGCGGAGTAGCGTGCCATGTGCCTGGTGGTCGCCGCGCTCGACGCGCATCCGGAATTCGCGCTGGTGGTCGCCGCCAATCGCGACGAGTACCATGCGCGCGCCGCGCTTCCGGCGCACTGGGGCGACGCGCCACCGTTCGAGGACATCCTCGCCGGCCGCGACCTCGTGGCGGGCGGCACGTGGATGGGCATCCGGCGCGACGGGCGCTGGGCGCTTGTCACCAACGTTCGCGAGGGCAAGGCGCGGTTCAATCCGGCCGCACCATCCCGTGGCGATCTGGTACCTGCGCTGCTCAAGCCAGGCGGCGCGCTGGCGATGCGCGTGAACGGCGCGGATCGCTACAATGGCTTCAACCTTCTGGGCGGGGACGCAGGCGGCGTGATGTGGGCATCCAATCGCGCATCCGAAACCAAGGTGCTCGATGCCGGCGTGCACGGCCTGTCGAACGCGTTACTCGACACGCCTTGGCCCAAGGTTGTGCGCACGCGCAAGGCGATCTCCGATTGGGCCGCGCGCGCTGATGGCGACCTGGGTCCCGTGTTCGCGGCGCTGGCCGACCGCACGCGCGCGCCTGACGACGAGTTGCCGTCGACCGGCGTGCCGCTCGACACCGAACGCCTGCTTTCGGCACCCTTCATCGTCAGCGAGAACTACGGAACGCGATGCTCGAGCGTGCTGGTGTTGACGCACGGCGGCGGTGTCAAGTTCGTCGAGCGCTCGTTCGATGCGCGTGGTGAGCCGATCAGTGAGGCGGAGTTCAGCTTCGACGTGGCGGACGTGCGGGCCTAGTCGAGCATTCGCGCCATCGTGAGATGGGGAATGCCCGCTTCGAGGTATTCCTCGCCCACGGCGGCGAATCCGTGCCGTACATAGAACGGCAGCGCATGGGTCTGGGCATTGAGCACCGCACGTGCGTGACCGCGCTCGCGCGCCAGTTCCACCAGCCGTTCGAGCAGCATGGATCCGACGCCATGCCCTCGCCATGCCGACAACACGGCCAGCCGTCCGATATGCCCATCGGGCAGTAAACGACCGCAGCCCACTGGCGACCCCAAGGAATCCACAGCGAGGGCGTGCTGGCTGACGCCGTCGAATTCGTCCAGTTCCAGGTCCTCGGGAATGGCTTGTTCGACGATGAACACCGCACGCCGGACAACCGTCAATTCGGATTGAGCCTCGGTCCAGTCGACCAGACGGATGGAAAATTCGGAGGCCATCATTTCACCCGCCATAGTTGGAAAACGTGAGATTCGCGCGGCCGCCGCGCACGTCCAGCGCACAGTGGCCGCCGACCGGCAGCGTCAGTTTGTCCGGAACATGCCCGAACGGCAGGCCGGTCAGTACGGGGACCGACACCAGCGAGCGCAATTGGGCAACGGCGGAGGCGAGGTCGTAGCCGGCGTCGTTGCCGTTGAGTTCAAACTCCGTGAAACGCCCGAGCAGGATGGCGCGCTGTCGCGACAGGATGCCGGCGTGGTGCAACTGGTACAGCATCCGCTCGACACGATACGGATGTTCGCCGACGTCTTCCAGGAACAGGATGCCGTCGGCGACTTCCGGCATCCATGGCGTACCGACCAGGTGCGCGACGAGCGCCAGGTTGCCGCCCCAAAGCGTCCCTTCCGTGGCGAAACCATCCGCGCCGTCGAGCGTGCACGCGACCGCGTAGGTCGTGGCGTCAAGCAGGCCGAAGCAATGGTCGAGCGTGAATGTCGACGGTACCTCCGCGCCGAAGTCGCCCGTGGCCACCGGTCCTGCAAAGGTCGTCATCCCTGTTTGCGCGAGGGCGCCCAACTGGAATGCGGTGAAGTCGCTGTAGCCCATCCAGCGCTTGCCGGCATTCGCAACGGCATTGAAATCGAGGCGCGGCAACAATCGCGTCCAGCCGTAGCCACCGCGCAGCGTGACGGCCAGTTCGACGCGCGAATCGGCCGCCATGCGCAGCACGGCCGCAAGGCGCTCGTCGTCGGGTGCGGAGAAGCGCTGCCAGCGGCCATGACACGACGCGTCGACGATGACACGGTGCCCCATCGCCTCCAGCCGCGCGACCGCGCGCGTCAACGAAGCCGGGTCCTGCGCATAGCCCGCAGGCGCGTAGATACCGATGCCGCATTTGCGGGATGACGTCACGATCCGGCTTGCGCGCGCCGCACGGAGAAAAATTCGGACAGCAACCGGCCGCATTCGTCGCCGCGCGTGCCGCGCGTCACGCTGGCATGGTGATTGAGCCTGGGCTCGGCAAACAGGTCGATGACCGATCCGCAGGCGCCGGTCTTGGCGTCACTCGCGCCGAACACCAGTCGCGAGATGCGCGAGTGCAGGATGGCGCCCGCGCACATCGCGCACGGCTCAAGCGTCACGAACAATTCGCAACCGGGCAGCCGGTAGTTGCCGAGGACCCCACCCGCGTCACGCAGCGCCGCAATCTCGGCGTGCGCGGTGGGATCGTTGCCGGCGATCGGCGCATTGCCGCCGCGGCCGACGACGACCCCTTCGCGCACGATGATCGCCCCCACCGGCACTTCGCCTCGCGCGCCGGCTTCGCGCGCGAGTTGCAGCGCTTCGTCCATCCACGCCTCATCACTGCGATGGGTTGGCATCTTCGATGTGGAAGCGATGCAGGATGCGGTGGATCACCGGCGTGAACAGGATGCCGGTGGCGCCCAACAGGATCACGCCACAGAACAGCGCGTAGAAGCTGTCGAACAGTTTGCCCGCGACAGAAACGTTCTCCTTGACCGGTCCCATGCCCGACAACAGCAACGCCGATTGATGGAACGCATCGAGCCAGCCGAAATCGTCGACGACGTGGTAGCCCACGGTGCCGACCAGCAATGTGCCGCCGATAAGCGTTGCCGACAATGCGGCGGCCCGCCGCAAGCGCGACAGGAATTTGGGGTACGGCGACAGCGGCGGCAGCTTGCCTGTTCCCTTCGAGGCGGTCATCGCAGTTTCTCCTCCAGCACGGCATCGGCCTCGATCTCCACCAGGAGTCCGGGGGCGATCAGCTTCGACACTTCGACCATCGTGCACGCCGGGCGAATCGTCCCGAAGACTTCGCCGTGGGCGCGGCCAACCACCTCCCACTGCGCGATGTCGGTCATGAAGATCCGCGTGCGCACGACGTCATTCATCGTGGCGCCTGCGCGTTCCAGCGCGGACGCGATGTTGGCAAGGATCTGCTTCGTCTGCGCGACGGGGTCGCCGGGACCGACGATGCCACCGTTGCCATCCGTCGCCGTGGTACCGGAGACGAAAATCAGGTTGCCGACGCGCACGGCGCGCGAATAACCGACGATCGGCTCCCACGGCGCGCCCGACGAGAAATTTTTCCGCGTCACCTGTGTTCTCCATCGCCTTGATTCATGCGGAATCCACGGCGGAGACTAACATGCGTAGTTGCCCGCCCGAGCCGCCGTGGGAAATGGTATTGTCGCGCGTAGTAACCAGAATTCGCCGTGTCCTTTTCGGGAGAGTGTGAAAGATGATGATGCTCGTTCGACGGTCCGTCGCCCTGTTGTTGACCGTCAGCCTACTGCTGTTGAGCGCAGGTGCCGTCGCCGACCCGCTCACCTCGCGAAAGCCCGGGACGCAAGCGAAATACACGCCGCTGGCCACCGATTGGGTGCCCCCGCCGAGCCTCCTCAACACGATAATCACCCAGGGATTCGATTCGGTTACCGGGGAGCCGCCGTGCGTGGCGGGCTGGTCGTGCCAGAACCTGAGCGACATGCCGATCACGACCAGCTGGGGCCAAGGCGTCACGGCCACATTCACGGCACAGGCCCCGCTCGACACCAATTCGTATATTGCCGCCAACTTCGCGAATACGAGTGTGGATGGCGGCACCATCAGCAACTGGCTGATCACGCCGCAGGTGAATTTCAATCCGGGTGCAGTGCTCACGTTTTATACGCGCACCGTGGATATCCCGGAGTTCGCGGATCGCCTCGAAGTCCGCATCAGCACCAACGGAGGCAGCCTCGACGTTGGCGCCACCAGCGCCAGCGTCGGCGATTTCACCACGCTGATCTTCACCGTCAATCCCGGCCTGCTGCTCACCACCGGTGTCTGCCCACCCGCCGCAAACAACGGCTACCCGAACGTCTGGTGCCAGATCACGTTGACGAGTGCCCAGGGTATTCCGACGTCCGGCTCAGGACGCATAGCATTCCGGTATTTCGTGACCAATGTTGGCCCTCTCGTAGGCGTCAACAACGGGGACTACATCGGCATCGATACCTTCGTCTTCGATGAAGGCATCGCGACCGCGCCGCCGGTGTTCGCCTACAGCCCGCCGGCGACGTGGACGGTTCCGTTCACCGGTGGCACTACCGTCGGCACCTCAGGCTCGGCGTCCGTTGCCGTGTCGATCGGCACTGCGGGCGCAGGCGCCGGCGCGCCCGCGACCACCATCACCAGCTGCACGGCACCCAGTGCCCCCTTCAGTGGATTTGGCGAAACCGTCACAGCGGTCGGCCCCGGCGCCCCATCCGGGGGACCGCTGACCGGTTCCTGCGTCCTGGCTGCCGCCGCAGTGACGCAGACATTGACCTGCAGCGAAGTCCGCGCCGGCGTGCCGACAGCGGTGACGTTCACGCTGTATTGCCCCGCCGCCGGAGAACCCGTATTCCTCGGCGCCGCGTCGCGCAAGGTACACGGCGGCGCGGGAACGTTCAATCTGCCCATTTCCCCGGTGACCACCAGTCCCACAGTAGAGCCACGGCAAGGCCCGGCACAGACCTTTGTCTTCACGTTCGACAAGGTCGTCACCGGCGCCACTGCAGCAGTGACGGAGGGCACCGCGGTCGCCGGGACGCCAACCTTGAGTGGCAACGACGTGATCGTGGGCTTGACCGGGGTTACCGACAAGCAGTACGTCACGGTCCAGCTGACCAATGTCACGGATGCATCCGGCAACATGGGCGGCACCGCGTCGGCACGCCTCGGATTCCTGCTAGGCGATGTAAGCCAGAATCGCGTGGTGACGTTGACGGACTTGGGACAGGTCAACGCGCAACTGGCTCAGGCTGTAAGTGCCGCGAACTTCCTCAAGGACGTCAACGCGAGCGGTACGTTGACACTCACGGACAAGGGCCTCACCAGCGGTAACCTGGCACAGGCGCTGCCGCCGCCCTAGACATTTGGCTTAAACGACGACGGCGGTTCCGGGCGACAGTTCAGCCGCCGCGCACAGGGTGGCTGTCGTCCTTGGCGAGGTTGCGGTCGTGCCACTGCTGCTTGCGCTCCTCGCGCTCGCGCGCATGCTGGGTACGCGCGCGGGCCACGACCGCGGCGAGATCAACCGATGACAACGCTGCGACGAATGCCGCCAGGTCCGGCGCGGGATTTCCCGTGGCGTACGCGCGGCCGAATCCGTCGCGGTCGAGCAGCCGGTTGTCGACCAGCCAGCGCCGCAACTCGACGTGGTCGACGTCGAGCATCAAGCCGGTGGTGGCCAGCCAGTCGCGCAATCGTTCGTTGACGTCGCGTTCCGTGTAGGTACGGTCGGAGGCGAACGGCGTTGCCGCGGCCGCCAACACCAGCGCGAAATCGTCGCGGCTCGCGTTGTACAGCGCGCCGAGCGTAATACCCTGCCGCACGGCAAGAACGCAAAGTCGGTCTACAGGTGTGCCCACGTCGGCTCCTTTCTTTCAACAACAGGCTGGAACGAATCGGGCGCGATTCCTGGGGAATGTCCGTGCTGTCCAGGGGCTCACCGGGCTTTCGCCGAGGATAATGTGAACACCCGACTCTCCTGCCATTTTACTGCCGCTGCCGCAGCCCAGGCGCATTGCCGATGACACCACGCGCTCCCGCATTCCGCGGCAACAAGGCCACCCTGCCAAGCAAGCCCTGCGTGGCCTGCGGCCGGCCGATGACCTGGCGCCGCCGCTGGGCCCGCACCTGGGAGGAGGTGAAGTTCTGCTCCGACGCCTGCCGACGCGCCAAGGGTGGGCATGGCTGAGCTGCGCCAGCTGGTCCTCGTCTTCGGCGACCAACTCGACCTGGACGCCGCCGCGTTCGACGGCTTCGACACCGCCCATGACGCGGTGTGGATGGCCGAGGTGGCAGGGGAATCGACGCATGTGTGGTCGAGCAAGCCGCGCACCGTCATGTTCCTGGCCGCGATGCGCCACTTCGCACTTGCCCTGCGCGCCGTCGGTCGACCCCTGCACTACACCCGGCTCGACGACCACGCCAACTATGGCAGCCTGCAGGCGCAGATGCACGCCGACATCGAACGCCTGCGCCCCGCACGACTGGTGATGACGGCACCGGGCGACTGGAGGGTGCTGCAGGCCATTCAGGCGGTGGCGCAGGAGCACGGGTTGCCGCTGGACATCCGCGACGACCGTCACTTCTACTGCAGCGTGCCCGAGTTCGCGGCGCACGCACGTGGCCGCAAGTCGCTGCGCATGGAGTACTTCTACCGCGAGATGCGCAAGCGGCACGGCGTGCTGATGTCCGCAGAACGCGGCGCAGCGGGTGAACAGCCCGAGGGCGGCCAGTGGAACTTCGACGAAGACAACCGTGAAGCCTTTGGCGCCACAGGCCCAGGCGCCGTACCGCAGCGTGCAGTGTTCGAGCCCGATGCGCTCACGCGTGAAGTGATTGCGCTGGTGGAAGCCCGCTTTGCAACCCACCCCGGCCACCTGCACAGCTTCGCGTGGCCGGTGACGCGCGCACAGGCGTTGACGGCCCTGCAGCACTTCATCAGCAAGCGCCTGCCACTCTTCGGCCGCTACCAGGACGCGATGTGGCCGGGCGAGCCGTGGCTGTACCACGCGCACCTTTCGGCCGCGCTGAACCTGAAGCTGCTGAACCCGCGCGAGGTGGTGGCGGCGGCCGTGGGTGCGTACCGCGCAGGCGCCGCGCCGCTGGCCAGCGTGGAGGGCTTCGTGCGCCAGATCTTGGGCTGGCGCGAATACGTTCGCGGCATCTACTGGACGCGCATGCCGGATTACGCCGAGCTCAATGCGCTTGATGCGAACGAAGACCTGCCCGCCTGGTACTGGACCGGCGCCACCGACATGGCCTGCCTGCGCGACGCGCTGGCCCAGACGCTGGCACACGGTTACGCCCACCACATCCAGCGCCTGATGGTCACCGGCCTTTACGCACTGATGTACGGCGTGCAACCGCAACAGGTGCATGCCTGGTACCTGGCCGTCTACGTCGACGCCGTCGAATGGGTGGAGCTACCCAACACGCTGGGCATGAGCCAGTACGCCGACGGTGGACTGATGGCCAGCAAACCGTATGTGGCCACCGGCAAGTACATCCAGCGCATGGGCCCGCACTGCCAAGGCTGCCGTTACGATCCCGCGCAGCGCGTGGGCGACACGGCCTGCCCGTTCACCTCGCTGTACTGGGATTTCCTGATGCGCCACGAGGC
>JANMCH010000046.1:0-2295 GCA_031361045.1 Betaproteobacteria bacterium
TGCAGCGGACTGCGCCGCGCGTCGCGGCCGACATCGGATTCGTTGGTGGGCCACGCGACATGGTAGTAGCGGCCATAACTTTCGACCGCGCGCTCGTACATGAACTGCTTGACCGAATGCGGCGCGCCGAAGCGGCGCACGTCGAACGGCCACAGATCCATGCCCGGGTCGCCGTCGACAATCCAGTTGGCCATCACCATCCCCGCGCCGCCCGACCCCGCGATACCGGAAGTAAAGCCGCAGCACAGGTAGAAGTTGTCGAGCTCGGGCGAGAGGCCGATGACCGGCTCGCCATCCGCCGTGATCGGGATAGGACCGTTGATCATCTGCCGGATGCCCACTTCGTTGAGCGCCGGGATGCGCATGCCCGCCGCTTCGGCCAGCGGCCCGAAGCGGTCGAAGTCCGGCTGCAGCAATTCGGGACCGAAGTCCTGCTTGATGCCGTCAGCACCCCACGGCAGCGTGTTGCTCTCCCAACCGCCGACCGCCAACGCGCCCGGCTCCGGCTTCACATAGAAATTGTGGTCAGGGTCGCGCAACGACGGCAGATTGTCGGGAATCTTCGCCGACTTCTCGGTAACGAAGTACTGGTGCTCGACCGCGCACGCCGGCACGCGCGTGCCGACCATCGCCGCGATCTCGCGGCCCCACATGCCGGCCGCGTTGATCACGCATTCGGTTTGAATCTCGCCCTGGTCGGTGACGACCGTCGTGACACGTCTCCCCTTCTTGGTCAGCGCCGTCACGCGGCAGTTCTGGATGATCTTGACGCCACCCGCGCGCGCGCCCGCCGCGTAGGCGTTGGTGAGGCTGGTGGGGTCGACATAGCCGTCGCCCGCGATCCACGCCGCACCCACCACGCCGTCCATCGTCATCAGCGGGAACAGGTCGCGCGCTTCCTGTGGTGACACCAGGTCGACATGGAAGCCGAAGCCCTTGGCCATCGTCGCCGACCGTTTCAGTTCCTGCCATCGCGCCTGCGAGGAAGCAAGGCGCAGGCTGCCCGAGCCGTGCCAGCCGGTGGCCTGGCCGGTTTCCTGTTCCAACGTGCCATACAGCTCGGCTGAGTACTTCATCAGCTTCGTGAGGTTGCTGCTGCTGCGCAGCTGTCCGACGAGGCCGGCCGCGTGCCACGTGGCGCCGTGCGTGAGCTGCAGCCGCTCGATCAGCGTGACGTCGCGCTCGCCGCGCTTGGCCAGGTGATACGCGATGCTGCAGCCGATGACGCCGCCGCCGATGATGACGATGCGGCTGGATGCGGGAACGGCCATGGATTTGAGCGAATGGGTGGAAACCGCGCAAATTTAGCACAGAGAGGTAAAATGCCGCCTGCCGGAGGGGTGGATGAGCGGTTTAAGTCACACGCCTGGAAAGCGTGCGAAGGTTTATAGCCTTCCGCGGGTTCGAATCCCGCCCCCTCCGCCAGGATCGCGACGGGAGCTACTTGCCGCAGGCGATCATCGTTACATAGGCCGCGACAGTACCAATGCCCATGCGTTGGACCCGCGGATCGAGCATATTGCGGTTGTGTCCAGGCGACGCGCGCCAACCATCGAACTGGCTCTTCGGCGATGGGTAGTTCCAGCCGACGTTTTCAACGCACATGGGGCGTCCCGATCGTCGCACGCGAGAGGGAAAGTCGTCGTGATTCAACTGTCCTGCCTGCGCCATCGCGGCGCTTTGCTCATGGGCAAGGCCGACAATCGTCGTGTCAACTATCAGATCTGGAAGCCCGTGACTTGCGCGGTATTGGTTCACCAGCGCACCCAAGCGCTGTGAATAGTCGGCGTCGTTGTTGGCTGCGACGTTGACCGCAAATACGCAGGTCGCAAATGCCAAGTGCATTCGGGCAAAGGCGAGTTTCCCCATGGCTATTTTTTCCTGCGCTTCACCTTAGAAATGCCGGCCGCCTGCGGCGCGAGCACTGTTGGCAAAAATGCGAACCCCCATTGGCCCCCAGCAACGCGCGCAGCAGTCCATGGTTGGGCGCCAGTTCGTCCCAATGGCTGATGGGCTGGTCTGCCGGTATGAGTTAGCATTTTTGCTAACTACGCAGCCCAAGCGATACGCCCGCCGTGCAAGAACGCTTGCAAATATTTGCCAGTAACCTCGCATCGCTGACCGAACGCGGAGGCAAGAGTAGGCGTGCGCGAACGGATGCCCTGGCCGCCCAGATCCAGTTCATCAAGCAATGGCCCAATTCGCGGGGCTTCATCCGATTCGAAGATTGCGGAAGGGTTCTCGACACGGGCGATGAGCGCCCGACCGTCGCGCAACGGGCTACGGAAACCAATC
>JANMCH010000056.1:0-2323 GCA_031361045.1 Betaproteobacteria bacterium
AAAAAAATGCACGAGCAGATGGAAAGACTCCGGGCGACGACCGACCCGAAGGAACGCCAGAAGCTGATGTCGGAGCACATGCAGACCATGCAGGAAAACATGATGGCGATGCACGGCATGGGCGGCCCGATGATGACGGCCGGCGGCCAGCAGGGCGGCATGGCGATGGGCAGCCAAAAAGCCATGGCAGGCGGCGACATGATGCAGCGCCACGCTACAATGGAGAAACGCGTCGACATGATGCAGATGATGATGGAGCAGATGATGCAGCATGGCCAGGCGATGGAATCGATGCCCGCCAAGTAAAGGAATCCGATACATGTACAGCTTCAGCACTCGGCTAAAGGTGCCTTTCGATGCCGCCATCGTGAAAGTCACCGAGGCGCTGAAGAAGGAAGGTTTCGGCGTCCTCACCGATATCGATGTCAAGGCGACGCTGAAAGCCAAGCTCGGTGTCGAACGCCGGCCGTACCGCATCCTCGGCGCGTGCAATCCTCCGCTCGCGCACCGCGCGATCGAGGCTGACCCCGACGTCGGTTTGTTGCTCCCGTGCAACGTGGTCGTGCGCGAAGACGCCGATGGAATCGTCACGGTTGCGTTCATGGACCCCGAGGCCGTGCTGCAGCTGGTCGACAAACCGGAGGTGCATGCCCTCGGCAAGGAAGTGCGGACGCTTCTGCAGCGTGTCTGCGCGAGCCTCGGGGCGTGACGCCCGGACAGGACGCGGGCGCACGGCGTTAGTCGATGCGCCCAACGCACCATGACGACATCCGGCGTTATCGCGCGTGCAGGTCTCTGGTCGGCGCTCGCCTTCGTTTTGAATCTGGCGTGGGAGATCGCGCACGTCAGGCTTTATACGATCTGGGCTGCGGCGGATGGCGCGGACGTCGCGTGGGCACTGCTGCATTGTTCTCTGGGTGACGTCCTGATTGCACTGGCCATGTTCGCGCTGGCCGGCATCGTGCTTGGGCGAGCGGACTGGCCGGCGGCGCGTCCGTGGACAGGTGGCGCCATGGTCGTGGCCGGGGCAATGGCGTTCACGGCCTGGAGCGAATGGTTCAACGTCTATCGCGCCGGCACCTGGGGCTATACGGCGAGCATGCCGCTGATCTTTGGCATCGGCCTTTCCCCGTTGCTGCAATGGCTGGTCCTGCCGCCACTGATGGTGGGCGCCTATCGGACGCTGGCGCCGGTGGTGTTCGGCCCAACCGGTTCGCGAAGCCCGGTTCCCGCACGTGGTGTTACAACAGGCGAGCCATGACGGCGGACGCGAGCCGTTCGCACCAGGCGCACGTCCACGACCTTCGGCACGCGGAAGCCACGCCGCAGGGCGCCGCCCCGGGAGCGACCGGCACCCGTTACACCTGCCCGATGCATCCGGAGATCGTGCGCGACGCGCCAGGGAGCTGCCCCAAGTGCGGGATGGCGCTGGTGCCGATCGCCGGCGCGGGGGAAGCCGACGATTCCGAATTGCGCGACCTCACGCGCCGGCTATGGATCGGCGTCGCACTGTCAGTCCCGCTCGTCGTGCTCGCGATGTCGCCGATGATCGGTTTCCATGATCTGTTCGGCCTTCAGCCAAGGCCGCGCGGCTGGATCGAGTTCGTGCTGGGCACGCCGGTCGTGCTGTGGGTCGGGTGGCCGATCCTGCGCAAGTTCTGGTTTTCGCTGGTGCACCGCGCGCTCAACATGTACACGCTGATCGGGCTCGGCGTCGGGCTCGCCTATGTATTCAGCCTCGCCGCGGTGCTGATGCCCGGCGTGTTTCCGCCGGAATTCCGCGAGCACGACGGGGCGGTAGGTACCTATTTCGAGGCGGCGGCGGTGATCGTGACGCTGGTGATCCTTGGGGATGTATTGCAGCTGCGAGCGATGGGACAGACCAGCCAGGCGATTCGACAATTGCTGAAGCTCGCGCCCAATCTCGCCTGGCGTTTGCGCGACGACGGTACCGAGGAACAGGTGCCGCTGGACGCCGTGACCGTTGGCAACCGATTGCGCGTGAAGCCGGGCGAGAAGGTGCCGGTCGACGGCACGGTGCTCGAGGGCACGAGTCGTGTCGACGAATCGATGATCACCGGCGAGCCCGTGCCGGTGGCCAAGGCCGCGGGCGGCAAGGTCACCGGTGCGACCGTTAACGGCAATGGGTCGTTGGTCATCCGTGCCGAGCGGGTGGGCGCGGATACGCTGTTGGCACGGATCGTTCACATGGTAGGAGAAGCCCAGCGCACGCGCGCGCCGATCCAGCGGCTCGCCGATGTCATCGCGGCCTACTTCGTCCAGATCGTGGTCGGCATTGCCGTCGTGACGGCGCTCGCGTGGT
>JANMCH010000057.1:0-77151 GCA_031361045.1 Betaproteobacteria bacterium
GCGGAAGGTTCGCGCACGCCGGCATTTTCCTCCGCATCGTTCAAGATCGCCGACATCAATATCAGCGTGCAGAGCCTGCTGGTCGTCACATCCAGTCTGGCGCTGATCGGCGCACTGGCGCTTTTCTTCGGGCGCACGCTGTACGGCAAGGCGTTGCGCGCGACCGCGGTCAATCGCGCCGGCGCGCGGCTGGTCGGCATCTCGCCGGATTTCGCCGGCGCGCTGACGTTCACGCTGGCCGCGCTGCTGTGTGCGTTCTCCGGTGTGCTGATCGGCCCGATCACCACCATCTATTACGACTCCGGCTTCCTGATCGGACTGAAAGGCTTCGTCGGCGCCATCATCGGCGGTCTCTCGAGCTATCCGATCGCCGCAGCAGGCGCATTGCTGGTGGGCCTCATCGAGTCATTCTCGTCCTTCTGGGCCAGCGCGTTCAAGGAAGTCATCGTCTTCACGCTGATCATCCCGGTGCTCCTGTGGCGCAGCCTCACCACGACGCACCATGAGGAAGACGAATGAAGTTGCACTGGTCCCGCGGCGTGGTTGCGGCGCTGGTGGTGGCGCTGTGCGCCGTTCCGTTGCTCGCTCCCGAATTCTGGGTGACGCTCGGCAACTACATCGGCCTCTACAGCATCGTCGCGCTCGGCCTCGTACTGCTGACGGGTGTGGCCGGACAGACGTCGTTCGGCCAGGCGGCGTTCGTCGGCCTGGGCGCCTACACGACCGCGTACCTGACCACGAAATTCGGCACGTCGCCGTGGTTCACGCTGTTCATCGGCATGGCCATCACGGCGGCCATCGCGTTGTTCCTGGGCTTCATCACGCTGCGGATGAAAGGCCACTACCTTCCGCTGGCGACCATCGCGTGGGGCATCAGCCTCTTCTACGTGTTCGGCAACCTGGAAATGCTGGGCGGGCACACGGGAATGAGCGGCATTCCCGCGCTGTCGCTGTTCGGCTTCGAGCTGAAGAGCGAGCATCGCTATTTCTACCTGATCTGGGCCATTGCGCTCGCGTCGCTGTGGGCCACGAACAATCTTCTCGACTCGCGTCCGGGACGCGCGATCCGCGCACTGAAGGGCGGACTGTCGATGGCCGAGGCCTTTGGCGTCGACGCGGCGCGCCTGAAGATCGTGATCTTCGTCTACGCGGCATTGCTCGCCAGCATTTCCGGCTGGCTGTACGCGCACCTGCAGCGCTTCGTCAATCCCACGCCTTTCTTCGTCACGCAGGGCATCGAGTACCTGTTCATGGCGGTGGTCGGTGGCGCGGGCAGTGTATGGGGCGCGGTGCTGGGCGCCACATTGATTACGCTGCTGAAGCAAGTGCTGCAGGACTATCTGCCCGGGCTGCTCGGGCGCTCGGGCAATTTCGAGTTGGTTGTCTTCGGCATCCTGATGGTGCTGCTGCTGCAATTTGCGCGCGAAGGATTGTGGCCGTGGATCGAGCGGCTGCTGCCAAAACGGGCGCCGCCGCCGGTACCGCCTGCGGAGCCGCTGCCTGCGCGCGACCATACCGTGCGCGCCGGGCCGCTGCTGGATGTGCAGAAAGCGCGCAAGCAATTCGGCGGACTGGTCGCGGTCAATGACCTGTCGTTCGAAATCCGGCCGGGCGAAATACTCGGTTTGATCGGTCCCAATGGTGCGGGCAAGAGCACTACCTTCAGCCTGATCTCCGGTGCGCTGTCGCTGACGTCCGGTGACGTGGTGTTCCGAGGCGAGTCGATCGCAGGCGCGCCGCCGTACGAAATCGCGCGCCGCGGCATTGGCCGCACCTTCCAGCACGTGAAGCTCATTCCGCAGATGACGGTGCTCGACAATGTCGCGCTTGGCGCGTATCTGCGCGGCACCTCGGGCATCGTGCGCGCGGCGCTGGCACTCGATGGGGCAGAGGAGGCGCGAACCAAGGCCGAAGCGGCGCGGGCCATCGCGCGCGTCGGGCTGGCCGGGCACACCTTCGATGCGGCGGGCAGCCTGCCGCTCGGCAAGCAACGCATCGTCGAGATTGCGCGCGCGCTGGCCTCCGATCCGATGCTGCTTCTGCTCGACGAACCTGCGGCAGGGCTGCGCTTCCTGGAGAAGAAGGAATTGGCTGCGCTGCTGCGCTCGCTGAAGGCGGACGGCATGACGGTGCTGCTGGTCGAGCACGACATGGATTTCGTGATGGACCTCACCGACCGCCTGGTGGTGATGGACTTCGGCGAAAAGCTGGCCGAAGGACAGCCGGCCGAAATCCAGAAGAATCCGGCGGTGCTCGAAGCCTACCTCGGGGGCGTCGTCTGACCATGGCAGCACTCCTCGATGTCCGCGACCTGTGCGTGTCCTACGGCAATGTGGAAGCCGTGCACAAGGTTTCGCTGACGGTGCAGGAGGGCGCCATCGTCACGGTGATCGGGCCCAACGGCGCGGGCAAGACGACGCTGCTCGCTGCGATCATGGGCACGCTACCTTCGCGCGGCGACATCCATTACCTCGGAAACGCCGTCGGGTCGCTGTCCGTCGAGCAGCGCGTCGGCAGTGGATTGGTGCTGGTCCCCGAGAAGCGCGATCTATTTGCGTCGATGACGGTCGCCGACAACCTGGAACTCGGCGCCTTCGCGCGCGCACGGCGCGGCGATCGCGACATCGCCGCAACGCTCGATGATGTGTACGTTCGCTTCCCGCGGTTGCGGGAACGACGCCTGCAACTGGCCGGCACGCTGTCCGGCGGCGAGCGGCAGATGCTCGCTCTGGGACGCGCGCTGATGAGCAAGCCAAAACTGCTGATGCTGGATGAGCCGTCGCTGGGCCTGGCACCGCTGGTCGTGCGCGAAATATTCAGCATCGTGTCGGCGCTTTCGGCCACCGGCGTGTCCATACTTCTGGTCGAACAGAACGCGCGTGCCGCATTGCAGGTGTCCAACTACGGCTATGTGCTCGAAACGGGCGAGATGGCGCTCGAGGGGCCAAGCTCCGATCTCGCCTCCAATCCGAAGGTGGCAGCCACCTATCTTGGACAAAGCGCCGAGGTGCGCGCCGGGGTGCACACCTGAGGCCGGCGTTGAAAATCGGCAGTCCTGCCCCCAGAGTAGAATTGCAGCTTCGCTTTTTGCAAAATCTTCCGGGACGCCTGCTGTGACCGACCTCTCCGTTCCTCCTGTATCTGCCGTGTTGCTGGCCGACGCCGAGCGCCTGCTGCTGGCGCCTGCGGGCCTCGACCAGGCAAAGTTGTCGCGCGTGCTCGCCGACATCCATGCGCACGACGTCGCGTTCGCCGATCTCTATTTCCAGCATTCGCGTTTCGAAAGCTGGAGCCTGGAGGAGGGCATCGTCAAGTCAGGCACGTTCAACATCGACCGTGGGGTCGGTGTGCGCGCCGTGAGCGGAGAGAAGCAGGCCTACGCGTATTCGGATGATATTTCGCTTGCCGCGCTCAACGAGGCCGCCGTCGCAGTCCGCGCCATCGCAAGGCAGGGCGACTCGACCCTTGCGCCGTTGTCGCAACGTGGTTCGGCGCGCGCGCTGTATTCGCTGGCCGACCCGGTGGGGAGCCTGTCCGAGGCCGACAAGGTTGCGCTGCTCGAACGCCTCGAGCGACGCGCGCGCGCGCTCGATTCGCGCGTCACGCAGGTGATGGCGGCGCTGGCGGGCGAGCACGAAACCATACTGATCGCGCGCAGCGACGGCCTGATCGCGGCCGATGTCCGGCCCCTGGTGCGCGTGTCGATCACCGTGATCGTCGAGGAAAATGGCCGGCGCGAGCAGGGCCACGCAGGGGGCGGCGGACGCTTCGACTACGCCTACTTCAACGACACGATGCTCGAGCGCTACGCCAAGGAGGCCGTCGACCAGGCCGTGCTCAACCTTTCCGCGCAGCCCGCGCCCGCTGGCAACATGACCGTCGTGCTGGGCAACGGCTGGCCCGGCATTCTGCTTCACGAGGCCATCGGCCACGGGCTTGAGGGCGACTTCAATCGCAAGGGCACCAGCGCATTTTCAGGTCGCGTCGGGCAGCGCGTCGCCGCCAAGGGCGTCACCGTCGTGGACGACGGCACGCTGCAGAATCGGCGCGGATCGCTCAACGTCGACGACGAAGGCAATCCCACGCAACGCACTGTGCTGATCGAGGATGGCATCCTGCGAGGCTATATCCAGGATCGCCTCAATTCCGGATTGATGAACGTCGCCCCGACGGGCAATGGCCGCCGCGAGTCCTTCGCGCATCTGCCGATGCCGCGGATGACCAACACGATGATGGAAGCCGGCGACTGCGACCCCGCAGAGATCATCGCCTCGGTGAAGGAGGGTCTCTACGCGGCCAATTTCGGCGGTGGCCAGGTCGACATCACCAGCGGCAAGTTCGTGTTCTCGACCACCGAAGCCTGGATGATCAAGGACGGCAAGCTCGCGTATCCGGTCAAGGGCGCCACGTTGATTGGCAACGGCCCCGAAGCACTCACCCGCGTATCGATGATCGGCAACGACCTGGCGCTCGATCCCGGTGTGGGCACGTGCGGCAAGGAAGGGCAGAGCGTGCCGGTGGGCGTGGGACAGCCGACGTTGCGCATCGACGGCCTGACGGTGGGTGGAACCGGCTAGTCGCGTTGGCTAGTCGAGAACGTCAGTGGGTCAATGCAGCGGCCCGCTGGGTGCTGCGACCGGAATTGCGGCCATTGGCGACGCGTGATGGCACACCATCCGCCAGCCTGACGGTGTGCGCAGGAAAACGTTGGTCGCAACCGCCGCGCCGCGTGCCGCGCCATCGGCCGTGGCGACATGTTCGATCGCGCTTTGCATCGCCAGGCCCACCGTCTCCAATACGACGATTTCGTCCAGCCTGAACGAAAGTTTGGTGTCGCCGGAGAAAAGCTGTTCCCAGCCGGTGCGCACGGCATCGTAGCCGACCATGCGCGTGCCGCCCGGATGCACGCAAACGATGTCCTCGTCGTCGGCCCATGCGGCCATCATCGCATCGAGATCGCGCGCTTCGAACGCCTGGTAGAACGCGAGTGCGGCGTCCTGCGGCGACGTGTAGATCGGCGTGGTGCGGGCCTTGGCCATGAGGGTCGTGGATGGTGGTGACGGGTCAGTTGGTTCGCGAGTACGGCGGAATGTACGCGGGCAGCGCGCTGCGCGCCAGGCTGTAGACCATGTCCGGCTTCAGTTCGCGCATGCACTTGAAATGGCCGAGCGGACACTCCCGCTTGAAGCAGGGGCTGCAGGCGATGTCGATGCGGGCGATGCGCGCAATGGGCGAGAGCGGCGGCGTGTAGACCGGCGACGACGAGCCGAACAGCGCGACCAGGGGCACGCTGACGGCGGCCGCGGCATGCATCAATCCTGAATCGTTGCTGACGACGAGCGACGCGGCGGACAGGATGTCGATGGTGGTGCCGAGGTCGGTGCGGCCAGTGAGGTCGCGCACACGCGGCGCGTTGTCGCCCATCGCCATCAACACGGCTTCGGACGAGATCTTGTCGTTGGGCGAGCCGACAATCCACACCTGCAGGCCGTCGCGCAGGAACAGTCCGGCAAGGTCGGCAAACTGGTTCGGTGGCCACCGCTTGGCCGCGCCGAATTCCGCGCCCGGGCACAGGATCACCACGGGCCGGTCCAGCTTGAGGTTGAGCGCGCGCAACGCGCCGGCGCGATTGGTGGCGTTGGGCACCAATATCGGTGCCGGTGACATCGGCACCAATGCACCCGGCGATGCCGCAAGTGCTGCGAAGCGGTCCACCAGACGCGGCATATTCTTCTTGTCGAGCCGGCGCGTGTCGGTCAGCAAGCCGTAGCGCGCCTCGCCGCGATAGCCGATGCGCTTGGGGATGCGCGCCAAATAGGGGACGAGTGCGGACTTCCATGAATTGGGCAGGACGAACGCGCGCGTATAGCCTTCGGCCTTGAACTCGCGTGCCAGCTTGCGCCGGCTGGCGAGGTCGAACTTGCCATGGCCGAACGGAGTTTCCACGATGCGGCGGATACCGCGCATGCGGGCATAAACCGGCGCGCACCACGACGGCGCGAGGATGTCGACGATCGGGTCTTCGTAGGGATCGCGCAGCAGTCCGACCAGCGGCTCGGACAGGATGGCATCACCGACCCACGACGGCGCGACAATCAGGATGCGTTCTATGGCCATTAATTAGGGTCAGACTCGAATTGCGAAATTAGGGTCAGACTCGATTTTTCGCAGGATGCTTCTCAGCCTGCTTCGTGCAGTTCCGCGAAAATTCGAGTCTGACCCTAATTTCGTGGTCTGACCCAAATTAATGGCCGCCCTTGCGCGGCCCTCCCTCGAGCCTGTAGCGGGTGCCGCAATACGGACACATCGTCTCGCCGGTCACGGCGATATCGAGGAACACGCGCGGATGCGACGACCACAGCGGCATGGCCGGGTTCGGACAGAATACCGGCAGGTCGGCAGGGTCGACCGCCACCGGAACCATGTCGTTCGCCGCGCTCATCGTCAAACCTTGGTGAGCCAGGACATCTTCGACGGCATGCGACCGTTGACCGCGTCGAAGAACATCGCCTGCAGCTTGGTGGTGATTGGACCGCGGGTGCCTGAGCCGATCGTCCGGTTGTCGAGTTCGCGTACCGGCGTGACTTCGGCAGCCGTGCCGGTGAAGAAGCACTCGTCGGCGATATAGATTTCGTCGCGCGTGATGCGCCGCTCGGTGACGGAGAGGCCCAGCTCGGCGCAGAACGTCATGATCGTTTCGCGCGTGATGCCGTTCAACGCGCCGCCCGACAGGTCCGGTGTATGCAGCCTGCCGTCGCGGACGATGAATACGTTTTCGCCCGAGCCTTGGCAGATGAAGCCCTGCGGGTCGAGGAGCATCGCCTCCTCGTAGCCGTCGTGCAGCGCCTCCTGGTTGGAGAGGATCGACACCGTGTAGTTGCCGACGGCCTTGGCATTGCACATCGTGATGTTGGGGTGGTGGTGCGTGAACGACGAAGTCTTCACGCGGATGCCCTTTTCCATGCCCTCGGCGCCCAGGTAGCTGCCCCACGGCCACGCCGCAATGCAGACCCGTACCGGATTCGACCGCGCGGCCACACCCAGCGCCTGCGAACCGTAGAACACCAGCGGGCGCAGGTAACAGGAGTCAAGCTTGTTGTCGCGCACGACGGCCAGCTGCGCGGCGTCGATCTCTTCCTTCGTGAATGGAATCTTCATGCCGAAGATGTGCGCCGAGCGGAACAGGCGATCGGTGTGGTCGCGCATCCGGAAGATCGCCGGGCCGTCCGCGGTCTTGTAGCAGCGCACGCCTTCGAATACACCCATCCCGTAGTGCAGCGTATGGGTCAGTACATGCGTGGTCGCATCGCGCCACGGCACCATCTTGCCGTCGTACCAGATCCATCCATCGCGGTCGGCCATTGACATGGCATTTTTCTCCTGGAGCGCGTGCGGCGCCGAACTATTCAGCAATGCACAATTTTAGCCGATTTCCCCTGGGCCTCAGCCGACTTCCCCGCAAACGCCCTTGTCAGGCCGCTTGGGCGGCACCCAGGCAGCGCCGAAAATATGCATCCAGAGCGCGGCGACGGCTGCACGCGAGGCCGCCAGTGGTGCTGCGTCCACGCGGGCGTGTGGTGCTCCGGTCAGCCTCACCTGATGCTGCATGCGGCGGTAGTCGCGGTAGGCGTCCGCCACCTGCTCGGCAAGCGGTATCGGCAACAGGCCCAGCTCCGCGCTCATCCTGAGCAGCGCGATATTGCCGGCGTTGCGGGTCAACGACGAGTGAAGGTGCGCATGTGACAGCACCAGAAATTGCACGGCGAACTCGATATCGACCATGCCGCCGGGGTCATGCTTGAGGTCGAAAAGTTGCGTGCGATTCGGATGTCCGGCAGCCATCTTTCGCCGCATGTCGGCGACATCGGTGGCCAGCTTCGCGACATCGCGGGGAAGGCGCAGGATCGCCTCGCGCTCGATCTCGAACGCGGCACCGAGCGCGGTATCGCCGGCGACAAAGCGTGCGCGGGTCAGTGCCTGGTGCTCCCAGGTCCACGCCGTCTCCCGCTGGTATTTGCGAAACGCCGGCAGGCTCGACACCATCAGGCCCGATGCGCCGTCCGGGCGCAAGCGCAGGTCGGCGTCGTAGAGCTGGCCTGCCGCGGTATTGCTGGTCAGCCAGGTGATGAGGCGCTGCGCGAGCCGGGCGTAGCGCTCCTGCTGCGCTTCACCGTCCGGGTCGCCGGCATCGACATCGTAGATGAACACGAGATCGAGATCCGATGCATAGCCCAATTCCTTGCCGCCCAGCTTTCCGTAGCCGACGATCGCAAAGCGCAATGGATGGCCCTGCGCTCCCGGGGTTTGCGCCCAGCATGCGTCGAGCGTCGCGGCCAGCAGCACGTCGGCCAGCGCGGACAGGTGATCCGCCAGCCGCTCGACGGACAGTCGACCGCCCAGGTCCTGCGCGAGCAGCCGAAACGTCTGCGCATCGTGGAAATGGCGCAGCGTATCCATCTGTCGCTCGACGTCGGCGGTTTCGCCGGCCATCTGGCGCGCAAGTTCGTCCCGCCATGCGCGCCAGTCCGGTTCCGCCAGAAGCACCCGCGCGTCCAGCAATTCATCGAGCAGCAGCGGATGCTGCGTCAGGTATTCGGCGGCCCACGCCGACGCACTCATCAACTGGGCGATGCGCGGCAACAGCGGCGGATGCTCGATCACCAGCGCAAGATAGGCGCTGCGCCGGCTCACGGCCTCCAACAGTCCCAGCAAGCGGGTGAACGTGGCCTGCGCGTCGGCACCACCTTGCACGGCGACCGCTGCGGCGAGCAGCTGCGGCATCAGCGCGTCGAAGCGCTGCCGCGACAGCGCCGGCAGTTGCAGGTAGCGCCCGCTGGTGCGCACGCGGGCCAAAGTCGCGAGCAGGGCGTCTGCATCAGCGTAACCGGCAGCCGTCAATTGCTCGCGCACGGCGGCCGTTGCTGCGAGCTCTTCCCAGACAGTGGTGAACACATCGGGCTCGCCGGTCGCGGACCCGCCACCGCCACCGAAAACCTGCGCAAACTGCTCGCCCACCTGCCCGCGATGGCGCTGCAGTTCGGCATCGAATTCGCGCAATGAGGCGTAGCCCATCGCCTGCGCGAGCAATGCCCGCTCGTCTGTATCCGCGGGCAGCTGGTGCGTCTGCTGGTCATCCCGATATTGCAGTCGGTGCTCGGTGCGGCGCAGGAAGTCATAGGCGTCCCGCAACGCGGTGGCGGCGTGATGGGGCAGCAGTCCGCGCGCCTCCAGCGCAGCCAGGGCGGGCAGCGTACCGCGCACACGCAACTCCGGTTCGCGCCCGCCGCGGACGATCTGCAACGCCTGCACGATGAATTCGATCTCGCGGATACCGCCGTCGCCGAGCTTCACGTTGGCGAGGTAGTCGCGGCGCAAGCCCTGGTCACGAATCTGGCGATGTATGTCGCGCAGGCCGTCATACGCGTCGTAGTCCAGGTACTTGCGGTACACAAAGGGCACCACCAGCGCGTCCAGTTCGCGCCGCGCGTCGTCGCCGGAAGTGACGCCTGTTGATCCAAAGGGTTGCCCACCGATGGCGCGCGCCTTGAGCCACGCGTAGCGCTCCCAAGCGCGGCCCTGGGTCACGAGGTAGGACTCGAGGCCCGCGAAGGTCGTGGTCAGCGGTCCGCTTTCACCATAGGGACGCAGTCGCATGTCGACGCGAAACACATAGCCCTGTGGCGTCACGTCGTGCAGTGTGGCGATGACCCGCTGTCCCAGCCGGTCGAAAAATTCACGGTTGGCGATCCTGCGCGGGCCGGCGGTTTCGCCTTCCTCCGGGTAGACAAAAATCAGGTCGATGTCGGACGACACGTTGAGTTCGCCGCCACCCAGCTTGCCCATGCCGAGGACGATCAGCGCCTGCGCCGCTGTATCGGCGGCACCGATCGGTTCGCCGTGGGCAGTCGCGAGAATGCGCGAGTGGAACGATACGCACGCGCCGATGGCGATCTCGGCCAATTGCGTCATCGCGCCGCACACTTCGGTCAGCGGCGCCCCTCCCGCGAGATCGCGCGCGAGCGTGTGCAGGAACACGCGGCGGCGCAGGTCGCGCAATGCGATGGCCAGTGCATCGGCATCGGACTCGGCCACGATTTTCCCGAGCGCAACCTGGACGCCGGCCCAGGCGAAGGGCTGCGCCGTCGTGGCGGCGAGGATCGACGCGAGGGAGGGGTCCGCGGCCAGTGCGCGGGCGGCATAGCGACTGAACGCCAGGGCGAAGGAGTTGTCCATGGATTGCCGGCGCCCGAAACCCGGCGCCCGGGGCGTCAGGCCAGGTAAGAAGGCGTCCTTCAGCTACAATTCAGGTTCGCGGCCGCACATTATGCCTGTCGCCGTGATCTCTTCCCCGGTTCCTTCGTGTTCAGCCTTCGCACTGCCCGGATTTTCCGTTTCGTCCGCAATGCCGCCTTCGTCATGTTGGTGGCGTTTTGCGCATTGCTGCTGGTCATTCGCCTGTTCGTGTTTCCAAGGATCGAGGACTACCGCGAGCGCATCGTGGCCACGTTGTCGGCAAATCTTGGGCAGCCGGTGGCCATCTCGGCCATTGCGACGGGCTGGGACGGTTGGAATCCGCGACTGACGATTCTCAACCTGCAGGTCCACGACCGCGGGCACCCCAAGGACGAACCGCTGGTCAGCCTGCCGCGCGTCGATTTTGTCGTGTCGTGGACGTCGCTGCCACTGATGGATCTGCGCTTGAAGCAGCTGACCATCGACCGGCCGCAGTTGTCGGTGCGCCGCGACGTCAACGGCCGGCTGCACCTCGCCGGCATCGAGATCGATCCCGACCGGCAAAGCGACGATCCGCGCGCGATGGAGTGGCTGCTCCGCCAGCAGAACATCGTCGTGACCGAAGCGCTGCTGACATGGACCGACGAATTGCGGCGCGCGCCACAGCTGGTGCTCGACCATGTGCAATTTCGCCTTGAGCGAAGCCAGGGACACCATCGCTTCGGCCTGGTCGGCACGCCGCCCGCCGAGCTTGCGTCGCCCCTGGATTTTCGCGGCGATGTCACCGACGCGTCGCTCAAGGATTGGCGCGATGCCCACGGAACCTTCTACGTGCGACTGGACTACGCCGACATCGCGTTATGGCGCGAGTGGATTCCGCTGCCGATCGCCATCGACAATGGCAAGGGCGCGTTGCGCGCGTGGTTCGATTTTGCCGGCGGTGCGCCCACGGGCATGGTGGCGGATTTCGAACTGGCCGATGTCCGCACCTGGCTAGGCCGCGACCTGCCGCAACTCGACCTCACCAATCTCGGCGGGCACCTCGACTGGAAACGCGGCGGCGGTAAACGGCTGCTGAGCGCGTCCAACCTCGCGTTCACGACGCGCGCAGGGGTCGTGCTGCCGCCCACCGACTTCAAACTGGCATTGACCGAAAGTGCCGACGGGACCATCAATGGCGGCAATCTCACCTTCGAGCGCCTCGATGCCGATCCACTGACGGCGCTCGCAGCCCACCTCCCGCTGCCGGAAGGGTGGCGGCGCGAGCTGGCGCGGTTCGCGCCGCGCGGCATTGTCCACAACGGAAAATTCAATTGGACTGGTGCAGGCGATGCGCCGACGACCTATGCCGCCAGTGGCGTGCTGCAGCGATTTGGCTACGCGGCCTCCGGCGGCAGTCCCGGTGTCACCGGCCTCTCCGGCCGCTTCGATGTCGACCATACTCGTGGTTCGGTGACGCTCGACAGCCGCGACCTCCAGTTGCACGCGCCCGGCGTCTGGAACGATCCGCTGAACTTTACCAAGTTCGAGGGTGGCGTCAGCTGGGTCTTGCGCGAAGGTCGATGGCAGGTTGCACTGAACGGGCTGCGCTTCGCCAGCGTGCCATTCACTGGTGTCGCGAACGGTACGTGGATCGCGAAGGAGAGCGGTCCAGGCGCCCTCGACCTGAATGCGCAACTTGTCGCCGCCAACGTAGCCGAGGTCACGCGGTACATGCCTTTGTCACTGGACGGCGAAACGCGCACCTGGCTCGTCGACAGCCTCCGGCAGGGGACCGTCAGCGATGTGCGCGTCAACGTGGCCGGCGACCTCACTGAATTTCCGTTCCCCGGCAATCGCAACGGAAAATTCCTGATCGCGTTCAAGGTCAAGGACACCACACTGCGCTTTCTTCCCGACTGGCCGCCCATCGAGGGACTCGACGCCGAACTCCGCTTCGAGGGCCAGCGCATGACCATCGATGCGACGCGCGGACGTTCGCTGGGCGCGCAGTTGGGTCCCACCAAGGCGGAGATCGCGGATCTTTCGGCGGCCATTCCCGTGCTCAACGTGACCGGCGATGCGTCGGGTCCCACGGCGGAATTCCTGCGCTATATCGCGCAGAGTCCGGTGGACGGCTGGATCGGTCACGCCACCGAAGGCGCCTCGGCTGCGGGAAACGGCAAGCTCACGCTCAAGTTGACCATTCCGCTGGGCAAGGGCAGCGACACCAAAGTCGCCGGTGACTATCAGTTCAATGGCAACGATGTGCGCTTGCAGGCGGTGCCTTCGTTTTCGCGGGTCAACGGCCGCATCGCGTTCACCGAGCAGGACCTGCGCGCACAGGAAGTCAGTTTCGAGGCGCTGGGTGGAACCGGCAAGCTTGCCATCACCAAGGCGGAGGGTCGGTTGCGCATCGCGGGTTCCGGCACTGCCAACCTGGCCGCATTGCGGCGCGAATTCGACGTGCCGGCGCTGGCGCGGCTTTCCGGCACGACGGACTGGCAGGTCAACTGGACTTCACTTGCGAACGTCGCGTCCTGGTCGCTGGAAAGTTCGATGCAAGGCGCGGTGGTGGCCTATCCGGCACCGTTGGCCAAGTCCGCGGCTGAAATCGCACCGCTGAAGATCGAGCGGCAGGAAATTGCGGGCCGCCCGAACGAGGACCTGCTGATCGCCGATTACCGCGGCTTGGTCCGTGTCGCGGCGCACCGCGTCGTCACGCCAACGGCCGCAACACCGGATCGCGTAGTGCTGCTGCTGGGGGAGTCCGTGGGTGCCATTCCCGCGCCGACGCGTCCAGGCATTGCTGTGCGCGGCGCGTTGCCGGCGCTGGATCTCGACGAATGGCTCGCGCTGTATGCCGCGGAAAAGCCGTTCGCCGAAACCGGTGGCAGCAGCAGCCCGCCTGCGCTCGCGATGAATGGCGTCGACCTGCAGGTCGGGCGGCTCGAGGTTTTCGGCCGCGTGCTGCATGAGCTGAATGTTTCGGCGCAGCGCGAGGGCGAGGATTGGCAACTGGCCCTGCGTGGCCGCGAGATGGACGGCCACGCCACCTGGCGCGGCCCCTCGGCCGCGTTGCCGAATGGGCGCGTGAGCGCCCGTCTCACGCGGCTGGTGCCGCCGGGGCACGGCGAACTGCGTCCGGTGCGCAGTGCGCCCGACGCTTCCGGAAAGTCGGCCAACCCCTGGCCGGAACTGGACATCGTGGCCGACACGTTCCTGAAGAACGATCGCGACCTGGGCAAGCTCGAACTTGTCGCGCAGCCGATCGGATCGGACTGGCGCATCGCACAGCTCTCGCTGTCCAACGCCGACGGCGCCATCGATGCCAATGGCTGGTGGCGCGTGAAGGGCGACAAGCAGCAAACGCAGCTCGAAGCGACGGTGGATGTCAAGGACGCCGGCGGATATCTCGCGCACTTTGGATTCAGCGATGCGGTGCGCAATGCTCCGACCAAGATCACCGGCAATTTGCAATGGACCGGCGCACCCAACGATTTCGACTATCCGTCGTTGACCGGAACCTTCACCATGAAGTCCGGCGCGGGACAATTCACCAAGATCGACCCGGGCATCGGCAAATTGCTGGGCGTGTTGTCGCTGCAGGCACTGCCGCGGCGGATCACGCTCGACTTCCGCGATATCTTCAGCGAAGGCTTCGCGTTCGACGACATCAACGGCGATTTCACCATCGACAACGGCCAGATGCGCACCGACAACCTGAAACTCGTCGGCCCCGCCGCCGCGGTGGCCCTCAAGGGTGACCTGGACCTGGCCAAGGAGACGCAGCGTCTGGACGTCCGGGTGCAGCCGGCGCTCTCATCGAGCCTGTCTGCGGGCGCGGCAGTACTGTTCATCGCCAATCCGCTGGTTGGGCTCGGTATTGGCGCCGGCGCACTGATTGCACAAAAATTGTTCAACAATCCGATCGAACAGATGTTCAGCTATGAGTACCGGGTGACCGGTGCCTGGGCCGATCCCGTGGTCGAACGCGTAAATGGTCGCGTCGCGGCAACGAAGTCACCGGTGGAACAGGCCACCGAGACCAAGTAACCCAACTGGGGACCCAGCTGAGCCCAATGATGAGCGAACCGATGCGCGTGGCAGCGATACAGACGATTGCCGGCGGCGATGTTGCCGAAAATCTTGCCCAGGCGGAACTGCTTGTCGCCGCCGCGGCTGCAGAAGGGGCGCGCCTGATCGTGTTGCCCGAATATTTCGGCATCCTCGGCGCACGCGCCACCGACAAGCTCGCCGTGCGTGAGCACGACGGCAACGGTCCGCAGCAGGATTTCCTCGCGCGGATGGCGCGCGAACACCATGCGTTCGTCGTCGGCGGCAGCGTACCCCTCGCGAGCGCCGATCCCGATCGCGTGAAGAGCGCATGCCTGGTCTACGGCCCCGATGGCGCACGCGTTGCGCGCTACGACAAGATGCACCTGTTCCGGTTCGCCAGGGGCACCGAGGACTACGACGAGACGCGTACCATCGTCGCGGGCGAAACGCCGGTGACGTTCGATGCGCCATGCGGACGCGTTGGGCTCTCCATCTGCTACGACGTGCGCTTTCCCGAGTTGTATCGCGCGCTGGGCGAGTGCACGTTGCTGCTGGTGCCGGCCGCCTTCACTGCCACCACCGGCGCGGCGCACTGGGACCTGCTGTTGCGTACCCGCGCGGTCGAGAACCAGTGCTATGTGCTGGCCGCAGCGCAAGGCGGGCTGCACCCCAACGGTCGCCGGACCTGGGGCCATTCGCTGCTCGTCGACCCGTGGGGAAGCGTCGTGGCGGAGAAAGACGAGGGACCGGGCATTGTCGTCGGCGATGTCGATCCTGCGCGCATCGCGGAAGTGCGTTCACAGTTGCCGGCACTGACGCATCGCGTAATGTAAGAGGGGTCAGACTCGAATAATTAGAATAATTAGGGTCAGACTCGAATTTCCATAGCTGTGACGACACGCTTGCACCGGGGCGGAAATTCGAGTCTGACCCTAATTATTTGCCTTTCAGCAGGATCAGCACCGCGCCACCGCCGCCTGCATGCTGCGGCGCCTCGGCGTAGGCAAGCACGTCGTCCCAATGCGCGAGCCATCCGCGCACTTTGCCCTTCAATACCGGCTCGCGGTTGGGTGACGTGAGACCCTTGCCATGGATGACGCGCACGCAGCGCAAGCCGCGTCCCCGCGCCTCGACCAGGAAGTCCGCCAGCGAGTCGTGGGCCTCGACCGTCGTCAATCCGTGCAGGTCGTGCTCGGCCTGCACGGCCCAGTGCCCGCGGCGCAATTTGCCGACGACGTCCGGCCCGATTCCTTTGCGCAGGAACGTCTGCTGATGCTCGAATTCCTGGCCGGCGTCCCACGTCTGAGGCGCCGGTCGCTCGCCATACTTCGCATCGGCGAGCACGTTGCGCTCGTCCGCGAGCGTGTTGCGCGCGATCGGTTCCGGCCGCGGCGTGTTGAGGTTCGCGCGATTGATTGGTGGGAGCTTCTGCACGTCGGCGAAGGCCCGCGCCAGGTCGAGGTCCGCATCGGCGTACCTGCCGGCGGCCGGTGCGCGGCGCGTGGTCAGTTCAGGTTTCGGTACCGCGGCCGAAGCGGCCGTCGTTGACGAGCGGGGCGCAACGGTCTTCGGCGCCGCGTCCGTCCGCGTCGTCCTGCCCGCGGCATCGAGCAGCGACTTCAGATCCGAGAGTTTCGCCATGTCCGCAATCGCGTCGCCAGTGCAGCGGACTAGCTGCCCTCGAGATACGCCTCGGCATCCAGCGCCGACATGCAGCCCGTGCCCGCAGACGTGACCGCCTGCCGATACACATGATCGGCGACGTCACCCGCCGCGAAGACACCCGGCACCGATGTCGCCGTCGCATTGCCTTCGCTGCCACCCTTGACCTTGATGTAGCCGCCGGCCATGGTGAGCTGGCCCTCGAAGATCTGTGTGTTGGGCGTGTGACCGATGGCGATGAATACGCCGTGGATTTTCAGATCCTGCGTCGCGCTGCTCTTGACGTCCTTGATGCGCGCGCCGGTGACGCCGGAGTTGTCGCCCAGCACTTCGTCGAGTGTGTGATTCCAAAGCACGCGCACGTTGCCGCCCTCCTTGGTCTTGGCCATCAGGCGGTCGATGAGGATGGCTTCTGCGCGGAACTTGTCGCGACGGTGGACCACCGTGACGTGCTTCGCGATATTGGACAGGTACAGCGCTTCCTCGACGGCGGTATTGCCGCCACCGACGACAACGACATCCTGGCCCTTGTAGAAGAATCCGTCGCAAGTGGCGCAAGCGGACACGCCCTTGCCCATGAATGACTCCTCGGACGGCAGTCCCAAATAGCGCGCGGACGCACCAGTGGCGATGATCAGCGCATCGCAGGTGTATTCGCCGGCGTCGCCCACCAGCCGGACCGGCTTGGCGTCGAGCTTGACCGTATGAATATGGTCGAAGATCATTTCCGTCGCGAAGCGCTCGGCGTGCTTCTGGAAACGCGCCATCAGGTCGGGACCCATCACGCCGTCGGCATCCGCCGGCCAATTGTCGACATCGGTCGTCGTCATCAGCTGCCCACCCTGCGCGAGACCGGTGATCAGCACCGGCGAGAGGTTGGCACGCGCGGCGTATACTGCGGCGCTGTAACCGGCGGGGCCGGAGCCCAGGATGATCAGGCGGGCGTGCTTGGCGGACATGACATTCTCGCAATGCAAAAACGATGCGGTTTAATTTGAAAAGCGTTCCAGTTTATCGCATGTGGGGCGGCACCCTGCGGCACGCAAGGCACGGTGGCGGGGTGGTCCATCGCGCACCTTGAATCCCCCTTTGCCGGTCAACGTCGAGGTATAATGCGACCTATGAAGTATTGGCCGCAACCCCATGGTTTTTAAGAAGAACGACACCGTCAACCGGCGACTGACGTCGACCGATGCGACGCTATCGCCGCGGTTTGCGCGCCTGGTCCGGGAATCGTGGTGGTTCCTGGTCGTCGCGGCCTTCCTCTATCTCGGCCTCATTCTCGCGACGTATTCGAAGAGTGATCCCGGCTGGTCGTTTTCCGGCACCGGCGCCGCGTTGCAAAATCGCGGCGGGGCGGTCGGCGCGTGGTAGTCCGAGAAGATTCTGTACTAGTTCGGGCAGTCCGCATGGAGGTGGGTCTTCGGTGGTGTGGTGCTGGTCGTGGCCGGTTATCGTCGCGTGGTAAGGCCGGACGACGAGACCGATCATCCATGGAGCCTGGGGCTCTTCGGTTTCGCGCTCGTGCTTTTTTCCAGCGCCGCGCTGGAGGCGATCCGGATGTGGAAGATGCCGGCGTCGCTGCCGCTTGCGCCCGGCGGCGCGCTGGGCGACGCCATCGGACAGGGCCTTGCGCGAGCGATCGGCTTCAACGGCGCCACGCTCCTGCTGCTCGCATTGTTTGCCGTCGGCTCGTCGCTGCTGTTCGGCATCTCGTGGCTCAAGGTCATGGAGCGCATCGGCGCCGCCATCGAAGCGTTCATCGGCTGGATTCGGCGCCGGCGCGAAGCTGCGGCGGACCGCAAGATCGGCGACGAGGCCACGATCGAGCGCGAACACGTGGTCTCGCAGTTGCGCGATGACGTGGATGACTACGTCCCGGTCGTGGTGGTGCCGGCGATCGCCCACGTGCCCAAGTCCGAGCGCGTCGTGAAGGAAAAGCAGCGACCGCTCTTCACCGACATGCCCGACTCGGCGCTGCCGCCGCTGGCGTTGCTCGAGGATGCGCCGTCGTCGCAGGAGACGGTCAGCAACGAGACGCTCGAATACACGTCGCGACTCATCGAACGCAAGCTGGCGGACTTCGGCGTCAGCGCCAAGGTTCTCGCGGCGTACCCGGGACCCGTCATCACGCGCTACGAGATCGAGCCGGCGGTCGGTGTGAAAGGCGCGCAGATCGTCAACCTGATCAAGGATATTGCGCGCGCGTTGTCGGTCGTGTCGATCCGCGTGGTCGAGACCATCCCCGGCAAGTCGTGCATGGGCCTCGAGCTGCCCAATCCGCGCCGGCAGGTCGTCAAGCTGGTCGAGATCCTGTCTTCGACGACATACAACGACACGCCGGGCGTGCTGACGCTGGCGCTGGGCAAGGACATCGCTGGCAAGCCCGTCGTGGCCGACCTTGCGCGGATGCCGCATCTGCTGGTCGCCGGCACGACCGGCTCCGGCAAGTCGGTGGCCGTCAATGCCATGATCCTCTCGCTGCTGTACAAGGCGGAGCCGAAGCAGGTGCGCCTGATCCTGATCGATCCCAAGATGCTCGAATTGTCGATGTACGAGGGCATTCCGCATTTGCTCGCACCCGTCGTCACGAACATGAAACTTGCGCCCAACGCGCTCAACTGGTGTGTCGGCGAAATGGAGCGCCGCTACAAGTTGATGTCGCTGCTCGGCGTGCGCAACCTGGCCGGCTACAACGCCAAGATCGTCGACGGTCGCAAGTCGGGAAAGAAAGAGCTGAATCCGCTGTCGCTGACCCCCGAAGCGCCAGAACCGCTCGAGGAAATGCCGCTGATCGTGGTGGTGGTGGACGAACTGGCCGACCTGATGATGGTCACCGGCAAGAAGATCGAGGAGCTGATCGCGCGCATCGCGCAAAAAGCGCGCGCGGCGGGCATCCACCTGATCCTGGCCACGCAGCGCCCGTCGGTCGACGTCATCACCGGCCTCATCAAGGCCAACATTCCGTCGCGCATCGCCTTCCAGGTCGCCAGCAAGATCGACTCACGCACGATCCTCGACCAGATGGGCGCCGAGGCGCTGCTGGGGCAGGGCGACATGCTGTACATGCCACCCGGCACCGGCTATCCGCTGCGCGTGCACGGCGCGTTCGTGTCCGACGGCGAGGTGCATCGCGTCGTCGAGCACCTGAAGACGCTGGGCGAGCCGCAGTATATCGAGGGCCTGCTCGAAGGAGGTGTGGCAAACGGCAATGGCGACGATGGCGTATCGGTCGACGGTGGCGACGTGGAGGCGGACCCGATGTACGACCAGGCGGTTGCGGTCGTGCTCAAGACGCGCCGGCCGTCGATATCGCTGGTGCAGCGGCACCTGCGCATTGGGTACAACCGCGCGGCGCGCCTGATTGAGCAGATGGAGAACGCCGGGCTCGTGTCGCCGATGCAGACCAATGGCAATCGCGAGGTGCTGGTGCCCGCAGGCAAGGGCGAAGGCTGACGTTGCGGCGACGGGTCGTTTCAGCGGGCGCCTTTGCCGCGCTCATGGGATCGATGGCGCATGCCGGCCCGGTCGAGGTCTACCGCGACGGTCCGCAATTGTGCCCACGCGACATCGCAAAGAGCGCGCCGGTGCTGACCGAGGCGCAGGCCATGGTCCGTGCGCGCACGATGCTGCCCGCGGGCTTTTGCGGCCCGAGCCTGTTCGTCTCGGGTTGCGACGCCGAACCGGAGTACGCGCTGAACGCCTGGCGCATCTATTTTCATCAATATCGCGACCGCGCCAGCGGCAAGGACCGCGGCGGCCTGGCGCATACCTATATCATTCTCGATCCCGTAGGCAATTGCCTCGCCAACATCCCCGGGACAGAACCCGGTGCTCCCCGCTGATGAACCTTTCCATTCGCCTTGTCGCGCTTGCTCTTTTCGCTGTTGCGACCGGATCGTCATCCGTCGCGGATGCCGCGACGCTCGATCGGCTGCGCGCGTTCGTGCGCGACACGCAGACCGCGCGGGCGCAATTCACGCAGACGGTCGTCGACCGCAACGGTCGCGCGATGAAGAGCGCCAACGGCACGTTCGAGTTGTCGCGGCCGGGAAAATTTCGGTGGATCGTCGAGAAGCCGTACAAGCAATTGCTGGTCGGCGACGGTCAGCGCGTCTGGGTCTTCGACGAGGACCTGAATCAGGTGATCGTGCGCAACGTAGGCGACGCGCTCGGTGGAACGCCGGCCGCGTTGCTGTCGGGCAATCAGGACGTCGAGCGCGCGTTCACGTGGACGGATCTGCCCGACGCCGACGGCCTGGCGTGGCTGGGCGCGACACCGCTGGCCAAGGATGCCGCGTTCACGGAAATCCGCATCGGCTTCGATGGCAAGGGCCTCGCGGCACTTGAAATCGTCGACGCGTTCGGGCAACGAAGCCTGGTGCGCTTTGCAAACGTCGAGCGCAATCCGAAATTCGCGCCGGATAACTTTCGCTTCGTTCCGCCGAAGGGTGCCGACGTCATCGGCGACCTCAAGTAGCCCGCCCGATCGCGTCCCCGTGGGTTCGCGCGCGGCTTCCCTGTTGACCGGAGCGGCAGGAGCGTCCACGATGGCGCCGGGTTGTCGACAACAACAAACACCGGGAGGCCGCCATGCGCGACACGATCGATCGCCGTCGTTTTCTGCTGAGCTTGAGTGCCGCTGCGGCGACGCAGACATTGCCAACCGCCGTTCGCGCTGCGATGGCACCGACCGACAAGTTCGACTTGCTGATCAAGGGCGGCGACGTCATCGACCCCAGCCAGAAGTTGCGCGGCGTGCGCGACATCGGGATTCGCAATGGCGTGATCGAGCTGGTTCAGGCCGACATTCCGGCCGAACGGGCGCTGAAGGTTCTCGACGCCAAGGGCCGGCTGGTGGCCCCGGGCTTGATCGACCTGCACGCGCACACGTTTCCGTATGGATCCGGCATCGGCATTCCCGCCGATGAACTGGTGCCGTACCAGGGAACGACGACGGCCGTGTCCGCGGGCGACGCGGGCGCCAACAATTTTGCCGGCTACCGGCGCTTCATCGTGGCGTCGACGCGCACGCGGCTCTACGCGTTCGTGCACATCGCCAACATGGGCCTCGCCGGATTTCCGGTTGCCGAGCTGTACAACATCGACTTTGCGCAGATCGAGCCTGCCGCGCGAACGGTTGCGGAAAACGCCGACATTGCGCTTGGCATCAAGGTTCGCATGTCGGAGAACGTCATCGCGCAGCATGGGCTGGAGCCGCTCAAGCGCGCGATCAAGGCCGTCGAAATGTCCGGTACCGGCGGGAAGATCATGTGCCATATCGGCGGCGTGGAATCGCCGCTGCTGATGTCGCAGATCCTCGACCTGTTGCGGCCAAAGGACATCCTGACGCATTGCTACTCGGGCGCGCCCAACCTCGCCGGAAAATTGACCAACATCGTGCAGGACGGCAAGCTGCTGCCGGCGGCGCTCGAGGCCAAGAAGCGCGGCGTGCATTTCGACATCGGCCACGGCGGCGGCAGCTTCGACTATACGGTCGCCGAGGCGGCGATCGCGCAAGGCGTGCCGCCGGACTCGATTTCGTCGGACATGCACGTCTATTCCGGCAACTCGCCGGGCATGCCGTTCCTCACCTGGGTCATGAGCAAGTTCCTCAACATGGGCTTCAGCCTGGATGAGGTCATCACCATGACCACCGCGAATCCTGCACGCGCCATCAACCGGATCCCAAAGCTGGGAACGCTGCAAGTCGGCGCGCCCGGCGACGTGACGCTGCTCGACGTCGTCGACGGGCCGGTGGAATTCGTGGACACGCGCAACAACAAGCGCACCGGCAAGGTTCACATCAAGCCGGTGCAAACGGTCGCCGCTGGCATAGTCTTCGGCCGGCCGTTCTCGGCGCCGTTCAGCGTGCGCTGAAGTCCCAAGGACTGGCGCGCGGCCGCGTTGCCGCTGCGTCAGTCCTTGTCGTCCGGTTTCTTGGGGGCCTTGGCCGGCAGGTTGTCGTCGTAGGCGGATTGCATCGTCTTCAGCTTGAGCACGCCGTAGGTCACCGTGGCCGCCATCAGCACGACCAGCGCCGCGACCAGCATTCGTTCCTCCACGAACGCATTCATGCGGTTCGCGGTGTAGGAAGCAACGATCAGGACGAGGATGGCGACATTGATCATCCAGTTCACCGGCTTCGACACGACGTAGTGCAGCGTGCCGAACCCGGCCAGCTGATACAGCATGAACGGCAGGATCGCCATGGCCGGCAGTATTTCCGTGGCACCGAGCTGCACGGTGACGGCGCTGGGTGCAGCCGCGTGCAGCAGCGTGCTGTTGGCCAGCTGATGGAACAAGGGCGGCACCGCGCAAAGAAACGGCACGGCAGCCAGCAGTTCGAGAACCAGCGACCCACTCCAGGTGCCGATGCGCGACGCGTGATCGGCGCCGGCGCCGGTTGATTGCGTGCCGATATACAAGCCTGCGACGATGGCGGCCGCGCTCGACAGCATCAGCAATTCGACCGTGATGCCGAAGCTCGCCGGTTCACCCGACTTGATCAACAGGAGGGCCAGGAATCCCGGCGTATAGAACATCACGCGCACCAGGCGTGCCCAGACGCGTGCATCACGCTCAGGCGGCAGAATCGGCAGCGGCTGTCCGTCCGCGCCCGTCATGGCTCTTTCCTTCGACATTGCAAATCCCCTCGCACTGTCGGCCGGTGGGTCAATGCCCGATGGCCGAAGGCCGCTACCGTACCATAGCGGCGCCGGTCAGCGTGTGGCGGAGGCGGGGGCGGGGGCGGTGCCTGATGCCTTGACGTTGTTCGCGATCACCGCGGCATCCGCGGAGGACGCAACGTTGCGGCAGCCAACGTCATTGCCGGATTGACGTGTCGCGGCGGTTGGCACCTTCGGCGGCGCCTGGCTGCTGACGATCAACGCCTTGAGACATAGGGCGCGCGGATCTTCGGGGTGCAATTCCAGCGCGCGGCTCGACGCGACTTTCGCTTCGGCCAGGTGCGACAGCGCGACATGCAACAGCCCCACCTGCACAATGCTGTGGACATCGTTTTCGTCGAGACCGGTGGCCATTTCGAAGGCCTTCAGCGCATCTTCCGGACGACTGAGTTCGACATCCAGGTCGCCCAGGTTTCGCCAGTAACGCGCTTCCTTCGGCGCCAGCTTGGCGGCGGTGGTGGCTGCTTCGCGTGCTTCGCTGAACTGGTGCAGGCGTTCGAAGCCCTGGCTCAACTGGCTCCAGGCCGCGGCGTTGCCCGGTTCCTGACGTGTCCATTCGGTCGCATAGAGAACGAGCAGGTTCCAGTTGTCGACCGCACGAAATTCCTCGACCTTGGCAATCAGCTTTTGTGTGTTGGCCAGGCGTGTCGCTTCTTCGGCCGCTTCAACTTGCGCTGTCGCCTTGGGGTCAGGGAGTGTCGGTGCCTTGAGCTTCATGCCCGCGGTGAACGTCGAAGCCATCGCATGCGTGGACGACGAATCGCTCCCCGGATAGACATAGGTCACGAAGATGAGCACGACGATGCCGGCGCAGAGCGTGGCCGCCGCCTTGATGCCATACGACTTGTACCGCGCGCGACGAAAGTCGCTGGGCGATGGTTCGTCACCCTCATCCGTCGCTTTCGACGCCGAAGGTTTGAGTGGCTGGCCGGTGATGCGTGGCTCTGCAGTTCGGGCGGACGCCGGACGAACGGGCGGCTTGTCGCGGTTCAGCAGGCGAAGCGCGGTCGCGCGCGCGGGAAGGTAGCTGGCGATGGCGGCCTTGCGGTCGCCTTTCGCTTGGGCGAAGGCGCGATCCCAGAGCGGCTGGTCGATATCACCTTTTTCGAATTCAGTGGTGGCGGCGATCATGTGCCGATCGGTCATCGGCGAGGCAATGGGAGCGACATCGATCTCGAGGTCCGGCATGTCCTCGGCGGCTCCTGCCGGCGCTTCCTGGGCCTCGAGTGCCAGGCCCACCGGGGTGGGCATGATGAGCGTCAGTTCAGGCGCCGCCTGCCGGGAAGCGTCAATGGGTTCGACAGCGGGCGTCACATCGCTGCCGGTTTCGATCGGGATCAGTTCGAGGGAGAAGGGTGGAGTGCTCATGCCCCACTGTTAAGCAAACTTGATACCAGCCGACAGTTGTCGATTCGTGCACTACAACTGGAGTTCCGGTATCGATAGCCCTAGTTGACCAGCCATTGCCGGACCCGCGGGTGGGCGAGGGCCCCGGCATTGACGACATATTCAGGTCGCCGGCCTGCGGCGACATCGACAATGCTGCGCAATCCGGTGGACGCCATGTTGTGAAAGCACTCGTCTGTCCAGCACAGCGAGTGCGGCGTGACGATGACATTGTCCATCGCGAGCAGCGGATTGGCGGGGTCGACCGGCTCCTGTTCAAACACGTCAAGGGCCGCACCGGCTATGCGGTGCGCGTTCAATGCGTCGATCAACGCCGGCTCGTCGACGATGGGTCCGCGCGCGACATTGATGAAGTAAGCCGAGGGCTTCATCAGCGCGAACTGCGCGGCGCCCATCAGGTGGCGCGTCTGGTCATTGAGCAGGCAGCACGTGACGACGAAATCGGATTCGCGCAACAGCGTGTCGAGCGCGACCTTGCGCGCGCCGACGTAGCGGAGTTCGATGTCGTTGGCGACGGGGTCCGTGGCCAGCAACTCGAGCCCGAAGGTGCGCGCCATGCGCAGCAATTCGCGTCCTATGCCGCCGGCGCCGATCACGCCCAGCGTGCGGCCGGTGAGGCCCATGCCCATGTGGTCCATCCGTTCCCGCCAACGTCCGGTGCGGGTCAGGCGATCTTTCAGCATCAGGTGGCTGGCCAGCGCCAGGATGAACGTCAGCGCCACGGTGGCCACCGGACGCGGCATTGAACTTGGCGTGTTGGTGACCAGCACGCCGGCCCGGTTCATGGCCGCGACATCGACGGAGTCGTAGCCGACGCCATGGCGCGCGACGACGCGCAGCCGGCAATCCTCCCGCGCGACGGCGGCCGCCGGAACCTTGGGGCTGTTCACATAGATTGCGTCGTAGCGCGCGGCGATGTCGGCATCGACTTCCGTGATGCTGCGCGCCATGTACTCCCACTCGAGATCGGGCGCATCGTCCAGGATGGCCAGTGCGGTTCGGCCAAAGGCGGGCTCACCGCGGGAGTCCAGGATGTCGCGCGTGATGCCTACTCGAAATTTCTCAGTCAAGTCTCGCTCCGTTCGTTGGCCGCATGGGGCCTTATTTGGCGGCTGCGCGCATGACTTCGATGCCGTGGCGCAACGCGTTCTGAATCATCAATTGATCGATGCCGTACGCAAGCAGGCGGAAACCCATGGCCACATAGGCGCGGGCCCAGTCGTCATCCATGGCGAGAAATGCCGCTGCCTTGCCCTGGGCTTCGCAGGCGGCGACGATCCGCGCAACCGCCGCCAGATAGTCCGGATGCTGGAATTGGCCCGGAATTCCCATGAAATTGGTCATGTCGAAATGGCCGAGCCAGAGCGCGTCGACGCCGGGCACCGCCGCGATGGCCTCGACGTTGCGCAGTCCCTCGTCGGTTTCGATCTGCGGAATGACCATCGTGCGCGCGTGCAGCGCGGCCATCTTGACCGAGACATCGCCGCCCTCGTAGTCGTCATGGGCGAAGCCGAACGCCGCGCCGCGTCGCCCGGCGGGCGGGTACTGCGTGCACGACACGATGTGCGCGGCCTCCGCGGCCGTGCCGACCATGGGCACCATGACCGCCATCGCGCCCACGTCGAGCGCGCGGGCGATGAAGTGGTATTCGCCACGCGGCACGCGCACCATCGGCACGATGCCGAGACCCCGGCACAGCGCGAACTGCAGCTTGAGCGTCTCGAACGAGAGCCCCGTGTGTTCCATGTCGAACATCACGAATTCGGCGCCGGCATTGCGGCAGATCTGCGGCATGCCGGCGGAAAAGAACTCGAAGACCATCGCGCCGTAGGCGTTGCCACCCGCGGCGAGCGCGGCCTTTACCGGATTGTCGCGCATGATCAGCCCGATCCCTTTGCGTCGTCGCTCATTTTTCCGTCCACCGTTAAATTTCTGTTACCGCTCATGGTACCGAAGTGTATATCGCGCACAGAACCGACGTGCAATCGCCGACGCCACACCGCATAATCCGCAAGCCTTTGAACCTCGAATATGAACGGCTCTTTTGCATGAACGACTTATTCGCCTCTGCCCGCCAGCCCGGCACCGCAGCGCCGCTCGCAGAGCGTCTGCGGCCAACCACCATTGCCGACGTCATCGGGCAGCGGCACCTGCTCGCGCAGGGCAAGCCGCTCGCTGTCGCATTCGCATCGGGCAAGCTGCACTCGATGATCCTGTGGGGACCGCCGGGCGTGGGCAAGACCACGCTCGCGCGCCTGATGGCGGACGCGTTCAACGCCCAGTTCATCGCCATCTCCGCCGTGCTTGCGGGCGTCAAGGACATCCGCGACGCTGTTGCGCGGGCCGAGGCGACGCGCGCGCAGTCGGGTCGCGCCACCATCCTGTTCGTCGACGAGGTGCACCGCTTCAACAAGGCGCAGCAGGATGCGTTCCTGCCCTTCGTCGAAACCGGCACGCTGACCTTCATTGGCGCGACCACCGAGAATCCGTCATTCGAAGTCAACGGCGCCTTGCTGTCGCGCGCGGCCGTGTACGTTCTGGAGCCGCTGTCGGCGGAGGACCTCGCCATCCTGTTCGGGCGCGCGAAGGACGCGGCAATGCCCGATACGGCGATCGACGACGCTGCCCGCGATGCGCTGATCGCGTACGCCGACGGCGACGGCCGCCGCTTGCTCAATCTGGTCGAGCAACTGGCGGTGGCGGTGGGCGAGGCGCGGCGCCACGCCATCGACACCGCGTTCGTCGAGGAAACCATTGCGCGCAGCCTGCGCCGCTTCGACAAGGGCGGCGAGGCGTTCTACGACCAGATCTCGGCACTCCACAAGTCCGTCCGTGGTTCCGACCCGGACGCCGCGCTGTACTGGATGTGCCGCATGCTGGATGGCGGCGCCGATCCGCTTTATGTCGCGCGCCGGCTGATCAGGATGGCGAGCGAGGACATCGGGCTGGCGGATCCGCGTGCGCTCGGCCTGGCCATCGATGCCGCCGCCACCTACGAGCGGTTGGGCACGCCCGAAGGCGAGCTGGCTCTCGCTCAGTGCGTGCTCTACCTCGCTGTGGCGCCCAAATCCAATGCGGCGTACGTCGCCTACAACGCCGCGCGCGCGTTCATCGCCGACGATGGATCGCGGCCGGTGCCGCTGCGCCTTCGCAACGCGCCGACCAAGTTGATGAAGGGTCTGGGCTACGGCAAAGGCTATCGGTACGCCCACGACGAGGAGGGCGCGTACGCTGCCGGCGAACATTACCTGCCGGACGACATGGCGCCACAGCGTTTCTATGCGCCGACGGAGCGCGGACTTGAAGGGAAGATCCGGGAAAAGCTGGAACGGTTACGGTCGGAAGACCGGAATGCGCGCGGCGACGAAGACGGCGATGCGAAGTGAGTGCCAAGTGAATGCCAAGTGATTGCCAAGTGATTGCCAAGTGATGAACACCACCGATCTTGGTGTGTGCAAGCCTCTGATAGAATTCACGAATGCTTGATATCAATCTCTTTCGCAACGACTTGGCGATGGTGGCTTCCGGGCTGGCCAAGCGTGGCCTCGTGCTCGATACCGGCCGTTTCGAAACACTCGAGGCCAAACGCAAGGACATCCAGACCCGCACGCAGGACCTGCAGGCGCGGCGCAACGCGCTGTCGAAGCAGATCGGCATTGCCAAGGGCAAGAAGGAAGACGCCGCGCCGCTGCTGGCCGAGGTCAGTGGCCTGGGCGATGAATTGAAGCAGCAGGAAGGCGAACTCGATTCGGTGCAGTCGCAGTTGCGCGACTTCCTGCTCGAGCTGCCCAACCTGACGCATTCGTCGACGCCCGCCGGCAGGTCGGCCGAGGACAACATCGAAATAAGGCGGTGGGGAACCCCGCCCGAGTTCGATTTTCCGCCCAAGGACCACGCCGACCTGGGCGAGGCGCTGGGTCAGATCGACTTTGCGACCGCGGCCAAGATTTCCGGCGCGCGCTTTTCGTTTCTGCGCGGCGACATCGCGCAACTGCACCGGGCGCTCGGGCAATTCATGCTCGACACGCATACGCGCGAACATGGCTACACCGAGTGCTACACGCCGTACATCGTCAACGCCGACGCGCTGGTCGGCACCACACAGTTGCCCAAGTTCGAGGCCGACATGTTCGCGGTGCGCAAAGGCGGCGAGCAAGGCGAGACGCAATACCTCATTTCCACGTCGGAAATCACGCTGACCAATTCGGTGCGCGAGGAAATCCTGCCGCTCGACGCGCTGCCGATCAAATTGACCGCACATACGCCCTGTTTTCGGTCGGAGGCCGGCAGCTACGGCAAGGACACTCGGGGCATGATCCGCCAGCACCAGTTCGACAAGGTCGAGATGGTGCAGGTCGTCCACCCCGACAACTCGTATGCAGCGCTGGAAGAACTCACGGGACACGCCGAAGTCGTCCTGCAGCGGTTAGGATTGGCCTATCGCGTGGTGGCGTTGTGCACCGGCGACATCGGGTTCGGATCGGCCAAGACCTACGACATCGAAGTCTGGCTTCCGGCGCAAAAGGCGTATCGCGAAATCTCGTCGTGTTCGAATTTCGAGGACTTCCAGGCGCGGCGGATGCAAGCGCGCTTTCGCAATGCGCAAGGCAAGACGGAATTCGTGCACACGATCAATGGCTCAGGCCTGGCCGTAGGACGCACACTCGTCGCCGTGCTCGAAAACTACCAGCGTGGCGATGGGTCGATCGAAATTCCCGAAGCGCTGCGGCCGTATATGGGCGGCAAGACGCAAATCATTCGTTTGCCCTGAGTACCACCCCGCTGCGATCGCGCTTTTCGGACAGCGTAGCGATCGCAGCTTTCCAGCATCGCAGCGGTGGGTGCCGCACGGGCACCCGGGAGTCGCAAACGCCGACATCCGGATTTCATCGCAACGGGTGTGGCCGCGCTGCCGCTCGGAGGTCGCAAGCGACCGGCCTGCGGGTTCCCGGCGCGCCGGCGCTCGTCAACACACGACTTCGCTTGCCGCGCCACCCGCGACGGCCGGCGCGACCTACTCGCGGCCGCGCGGCTCCACCCATTCCGATGCGGCGGCGCGACGCGCTCCAGTAGCGCCAGGGCGGCGCGGGGCAGGGCATTCGCCTCGGGCGAATCTGTCGCCGTGGGAGCGTTGCGTGCGCCGGGCGGCGGGTAGTCGTGTGTTGACTGCGCGCCGCTCGGCGTATCACGCAAACGACCTACTGTCTGGCGACGGCTGAGTCCGTGGCGAATGGCCTGCCCCGAGCCCGCACCCTGGGAGTTACCGGTCTGGCGACGGCTGAGTCCGTGGCCAACGGCCTGCCCCGCGCGTAGTTCGTCGACTGGGCCATTTCGCGTTCGTTCGCTCTGGATCAGCCCCGGTGCCGCACCGACGAAATTCGAGTCTGACCCTAATTACCGCAGGTTGCCCGTGTGTCCCAGCGAGTAGCGGCCCGGTTGCGGCCATACGGTGAGCCCGTGCGGTTCGCGCCCGACCGGGATGGCCTTGACGTTGCCCGTACCGGTGTCGAACGCATACACCATGTTGTCGTAGCGGCCAGACAGCCATAGCCACTTGCCGTCGGCGCTGACATTGCCCATGTCCGGACTGCCGCCACCCGGGATGGGCCAATTGGCTTCCACCTTGCGAGTCGCAAAATCGATGACCGACACGCTGCCCGGGCCTTTTGGCGTCCCGTGGATCTTGTTCGAGCCGCGATTGGCAACATAGAGTTTCTTTCCGTCGCGGCTGGGGTAGAGCCCGTGCGTGCCTTTGCCGGTCTCGATGAAGCCCACCTGCCGGAACGATTCGCCATCGACCACATGCACGCCGTCGGCCATCATGTCGGCGACGAAGAAGAGCTTGCCGTCCGGCGAGGCGCGGATATCCTGCGGCATGCCTTTCCACGTGGTACATATCACCTCGTCCTTGCCATCCGGACCTTTGACGATCTTCGTCGGCCGGCCGGGCTGGATGACCTGCGTGTAGCCCAGCACCTTGCGCGCGACCAGGTCGATCTTGGCCACGGTGCCGGAAAACTCGCAGGTAAAGATCGCGTACTTGCCGTCGATGGCGAAATCGGCGTGATTGATGCCGGCGCATCCGGGCACGGCGATCGAGTATTGCAGAACCATCGTCTTCGGGTCGCGGAAGTCCAGCCGCTTCATCGCTTCCGCCACCACGATGGCCGACCTGCCGTCGGGCGAGAAATACATGTTGTACGGATCGTCGACCGGTATGGCCTTGCCCGGCTTGCCTGTAACCGGATTGACCGGCGTCACGCTGCCGTGCTTGGTGTTCTCGGCATTGTTGGCCACCCACAGCGTGCGCAGGTCCCACGACGGCACGACGTGCTGCGGGTTGAGCCCGACCTTGAACTTGTCGACGACCGTGAACGTGGCGGGGTCGATCACGTAAACGTCATTGGACTGGAGGTGCGGGACATAGACGCGCGGCAGGTCGCCGGCCACCGCGGGGCTGAGCTTGCCCGCCGTGGTCTCGCTGTACAGGTTGGCGGCATCGGCAACCGGCGGCATGCCCGGAACCGTGACGATCGCTGGCGGCGTCGCGGGCTGCGCGTGCGCGATGAGTATTGCCGAACCGGCACACAGGAACAGCATGACCGGGAGTGCGATGCGGTGACGACAGGTGAGCAGATTCTTCACGAACATTTCCGAAAGTGGATGGATGATTGGAGTGTATCGACGCGCGCAGGTTCAAACCAACTCAATGGCGCACCGTGGCTTTCCTGATCGCCGCGACGGTCGCCGCGACGATGGCATCCACGCCGACCTGTCCGGCTTCGGCGGTCGCTCGGCGTGGGTCGCCGTAGACGCCGTCGCTGCCGGCGGGTTTGGCGATGGATGCGAGTTTGTCCGCGCGGACCATGCCCGGCGCAATGGCCATGGTGAGTGATGTGTCGGCGGCGCCCGCGTGCGTGCCGATCTCGGCGGCGGTGAGGCCGCGGCTCTTCAGGGCATCCACGTACGTGGTTGCGGTCACCTGGTAGTACTCGAGGATCGCGTGCGCGCGTACCGGAGTTGCGGCCCATTCCCGATTGAGCCGGTCCGCTACCGCCTGCTCGTTCCTCTGGTAGCTGCTGTGGTCGCCGATGAAGACGATGTCGCGAAAGCCATGCCGCTTGAAACTGCGTGCGGCGGATTCAAGCACCTGCTCAAAGGTCTTTTCCGGCACGGTGATGGTACCGGGAAAGCGCATGTGGCCCGTTGTTGCATCGACCTTGCCTTCCGGTACATAGGCGATGACCGGCGCCACGATGGCATTGCCCAGTTCGCGCGCGATTTTCTCCGCCAGGGCGCGCGCCCGCGCGTTGTGCTTGCCCAGCGCCATGTGCGGGCCGTTTTGTTCGGTGCCGCCTATCGGCACGATGATCGTGGTCTTGCCCGAATCGATCTGCTGCTTCAATTCGGGCCAGGTCAGGTCGTCGAGAAATACTGCGGCTGGTACCTGGCCATACGCAGCGCCCGCGAGCGCGAGCAGGCAGACTGCGGCAAGCGCTCGCAGCCTGGCGGTCATGGAAATATCGCTGATGTACAAATCGGGCATGGCCGAATCTTAGGTGATCGCAGCGTGGGCCGCCAACGAGTCGCGCGGGTCATTGCGTGACCATCGACGGGAAGGCGCGCAGGCGAGGTTGATAGGCCGGCTCCTGGCGCACCAGGATGTCGTAGTAGGCGCGCACGCGATCGACGAACGCGACCGGCATGCCGCCGCGCGCATAGCCGTACTTGGTGTCCACGTAGTATTCCGGCAGCGCGAGCAGCGGCAGCATCTGCTTCACGTCGCCCCACAGGTCCGGGTTGAGTTTCTGCTTCTGCGCGAGGACCCGCGCGTCTTCCAGGTGCGCGAGGCCGATGTTGAACGCCGCGAGTGCCAACCATGTCCGGTCGGGTTCGGCAATGCGCGCGGGCAGCTTGGCCTTCAGGTTCTGCACATATTGCGCGGCGCCCATGACGGCAGCCGTGGGGTTCAGGCGGTCGGTTATTCCCAGGTGCTTGGCGGTGTCCTCGGTAATCTGCATCAACCCGCGCACGCCGGTCTCGCTGGTGGCGAACGGATCCCACTGCGACTCCTGGTAGGCGATTGCCGCCAGCAGCCGCCACTCGATCCCGGTGGCGACCTGCGCGCGTTGGAAGGTGCTGCGGAATTCGGGCAACAAGGTCTTGATGCGTTCCTGGAGCACGCCGGCGTCGACGCGTTGAACTTTGCGCGCATTGGAAAAGTGATGCTCGGCCAGTCGCTTGAGCAAGCCGTCGCGGCGTGCCTGCGCGAAGAAGTCATTCAACTCGTCGCGCAATTTTCCCTGCAACGGCGCGACCGCCCACGCGAGTTCGCGCTTGGCCCCGACGGTGAAGCCGATGTCGTAGTCGAGAAAGATATTGCGCGACGCGGCGGCATCGATCGAAGGCACGATGGCGTAGTCCACGTTGCCATCGGAGACTTGCGCGATCAGCGCCTCGGCCGACGGCAGCGCCATCGGCTTCCAGAGGACTTCCGGATGGTCCTTCCGGATTCGGGCCAGCGAAGCTTCGATGCCGGTGCCTTCCACCAGGCCGACGGTGGCGCCCGCCAGGTCTTTCCAACCTTTCGGGCGAAAGCCATCCGTCGCATAGATCAGCACCGGCTCCACCGCGAAAAAGCCGGCGGTCCACAGTACGCGGAGGCCGTCGTCGGGGTGGGCCTCGCGCGCTACGCCACCGGGTGGGCGGTAGAGGCCGCCCACGCCCATGTGGACTTCACCATTCGCAACCTTGGCCAGCAATGCCGACGCGCTGCCGACTTCGACGATCTCGAGCTTCAGCTTGCGCTCTTCCGCAAAGCGCACCAGCAGGTCGTGATCGAATCCGGTGGGATCCCCATCCGGACCCGGAAACCAGGACGTGGGGCCGGTGCGCACCGCGACCCGCAGCTTTTCATCCTTGCCCGGGGCAGGCAGAGACGGCGGCTGACAACCCGCCAGCAACATCGCTGCAAGCACGGGGATCGCCAACAGCGCGGAAGGGTGACGCCGATTCCTGCGGGCGGGCAAAGGTGTGGACAAGGGTTGCGCGATAGAAAGGTGCCGCGATGGAGGGCTCGCCGGAGATTATAGCCACCGCGTTTATCGGGCCCTCGGCGCCGTCAGCCCTGGCCGGCGATCGCGGCTATAATGTGGATTCTGCGCGAACAGCGCACCCGATCAACGGCGGGTCGCCCTGCATTGCATGGTCGTGAATCTGGTCAGGTCCGGAAGGAAGCAGCCACAGCGGTCCCATGTGAGTGACAGGATCACGGCTCGCCACCCAAACACGGCGAAAATTCGGGCATGAGCTACCAGGTTCTCGCCCGCAAGTGGCGCCCGAAGACTTTCGCGGAATTGTCCGGCCAGGGTCATGTGGTCACCGCGTTGTCGAATGCCCTGACGCGTGGCCAGCTGCACCACGCGTACCTGCTCACGGGAACGCGTGGGGTCGGCAAGACCACGATCGCGCGCATCCTGGCCAAGAGCCTCAACTGCATCACCAATGGCGTGACTGCCACGCCGTGTGGCACGTGCGCTGCATGCGTCGACATCGATGCCGGCCGCTTCGTCGACCTGCTGGAACTCGACGCCGCGTCGCACACGGGCATCGACAACATGCGCGAGATCCTCGACAACGCGCGCTATGCGCCGACCGCGGGCCGCTACAAGGTCTACCTGATCGACGAAGTGCACATGTTGTCGAAGCCGGCCTTCAACTCGATGCTGAAGACGCTGGAGGAGCCGCCGGAACACGTCAAGTTCGTGCTGGCGACTACGGATCCGCAGAAGATCCCGGTCACCGTCCTGTCGCGCTGCCTGCAATTCAACCTGAAGCCTTTGTCGCCGCAGCTGATCGGCGAGCGGATCGACCACATCCTGGCCGCGGAAGGCATTGCCCACGACGCGGGCGGCGTGGCGCTCATTGCGCGCGCCGCAAGCGGCTCGCTGCGCGACGGATTGTCGCTGCTCGACCAGGCCATCGCCTGTGGCGGCGGGGACGTGAACGAAGTCGCCGTGCGTGCGATGCTGGGTGCCGTCGATCGCGACTATGTCTACCGCATCGCGGAGGCGCTGACGGCCGGGAACGGCCCGGCGTTGATGGCCGAATCCGACACGCTGGCGGCGCGCGGCCTGGCCGCGGCATCGGCGCTCGAAGAACTGGCGGCGCTGTTTCATCGCGTCGCCGTCGTGCAGGCGGTGCCGGCGGCCGCAGTCAACTTTGACGACGCCGACCGGCTGCGCGTACTGGCCACGCAATTTGCGCCGGAAGGCGTGCAGCTCGCCTACCAGATCTGCACGCAGGGCCGCGCTGACCTGGCGCTTGCTCCGGACGAGGCCACCGGTTTCACGATGATGCTGCTGCGCTTGCTGGCGTTCGAGCCGGCCACGGTATCGGCAACGTCCGTGGCATCGTCCGCGACTCCGGCAGCTGCGGCGCGCGGCGAGCGTTCGGCGGCGATGGCTGCTGCGCCGTCGCGCCAGGCGCTGCCGGCTTCACGGCCGGCCATGCCATTGCGCGAGATTCCAGCAGTCGCCAACATTGCCGCCGTGATGCCGGTGCCGGCGGCGAGCGCAACCGCCAAGGTGTCGGCGCCCGCTGGACCGGTGGTGGCACTTCCTGACGATCCCGCAGCGTGGTCCGGATTCGTCGCATCGCTCAAGCTCACCGGCATGGCGGCGCAGCTGGCGGCGCAGACGGAGCTGAAGGCGATCAACAACAACGCGTTGACGCTCGCATTGCCGGTGGCGCACAAGCATCTGGCCGACAAGGCCATCGCGGACAAGCTGAAAACGGCCCTGGAGCACGCGACCGGGCGCCGCCTGTTGCTGGCCTTTGAAGTGGGCGCGGCCACCGAGTCATCGCTGGCCGCGATGGAAAAGCGCGAACGGGCCGAGGCCAAGGCCCATGGCGAGGCCGCTTTTCGCGATGAACCGTTCGTGCGCGACCTGCTGGCAACGTTCGACGGCCAGGTAAAGAGCGATACGATCACGCCGCTCGCACGCGACGCCGGAACCAAATGACGAGGTGCATTCCGTGATGAAGAACCGATCATGATGAAAAACCAATTGGCCGGGCTGATGAAGCAGGCGCAGCAGATGCAGGACAACATGAAGCGCGCGCAGGATGAGCTCGCCTTGACCGAAGTCGAAGGGCAGGCGGGTGCTGGCCTGGTCAAGGTGGTGATGACCTGCAAGCACTCGGTGAAGCGCGTGACGATCGACCCTACGCTGCTGGCGGATGATCGCGACATGTTGGAAGACCTGATCGCCGCCGCAATGAACGACGCCGTGCGTCGCGTGGAGAGCACCACCACCGAGAAAATGGCCGGACTGGCCTCCGGATTGCCGCTGCCCCCCGGATTCAAGCTGCCGTTCTGATGCGCAACGATGAATGACCGCGCGCAGCGGCCGTCGCCGATCCAGGAACCGCTCTCAAGCCTGGACGAACTGGCCAAGGCGCTGCGCTGCCTGCCCGGCGTAGGACCCAAGGCGGCACAGCGCATGGCGCTGCACCTGATGCAGCACGATCGTGACGGGGCCACCGCGCTGGCCGCCGCGCTGGCGCATGCCGCGCAATCGATCCGCCATTGCGAGCGCTGCAATACCTTCACCGAAGACGCTGTCTGCTCGCTGTGCCGGTCGCCCAAGCGGGACGCCGCGCAGCTTTGCGTCGTCGAAACGCCGGCGGACCTGTTGATGGTCGAGCACACCCAGGCGTACAGCGGCCTGTATTTCGTGCTGATGGGCCGGCTGTCGCCGCTCGACGGGATCGGTCCCAAGGAAATCCGCCTCGACCGCCTGTTGAAACGCGCTGCGGATGGCGTCGTCCGTGAAGTGATCCTGGCCACCAACTTCACCAACGAGGGCGAGGCCACCGCGCACTACATCGGCGAATTGCTGGGCGCGCGCGGCCTCAAGGTAAGTCGGCTCGCGCGCGGAGTGCCGGTAGGAGGCGAACTCGAATATGTCGACGCCGGTACGCTGGCGCAGGCACTGCGCGAGCGCCGCTCGCTTCACGGCTGACCCGAAAGGTACTCATGCGGCGGCGCACAATCGCGTTCGCCATTACGTCGCTATAATCGATTCGATGGTCAGGCGCCGCAGGTAGATAACCGCCGGCCGTACAAATCGATCGGGAGAGGGCGGCAACCTCAGTTGGCAATCAGACCGCCCACAACCCCGGCTCAATTTCACCGCGCCCCGTTCCGCGCGGTATTGTCCAAGGAGGCAACATGACACGAAAATTGATCGACGTGACCCAGAAGGCGTCCGTACCGTCCGCGCGCCGCAAGTTCCTGAAGGCCGCGAGTGGCGCCGCGGCAACCGGCGCAGCACTTGGCTTTCCGATGATCGCCAAGGGCCAGACCGGCCCGATCAGCATGCGATTCCAGTCCACGTGGCCGTCCAAGGACATCTTCCACGAGTACGCGCAGGACTACGCCAAGACGGTCAACGACATGACGGGTGGCGATCTCAAGATCGAGGTGTTGCCCGCGGGATCGGTCGTGCCGGCGTTCGGTTTGTTGGACGCGGTGTCGAAGGGCACGCTGGACGGTGGCCACGGCGTGATCGTGTACCACTATGGCAAGCAGAACGCGCTGGCGCTGTGGGGGTCGGGGCCGGCCTACGGCATGGACTCGAACATGCTGATGTCGTGGCACCGCTGGGGCGGCGGCAAGGAACTGCTGGCCAAGCTCTATGCGTCCGTCGGCGCCAACGTCATGTCGTTTCCGTATGGCCCGATGGCCACGCAGCCGCTCGGTTGGTTCAAGAAGCCGATCACCAAGCTCGATGACTTCAAGGGCCTCAAGTATCGGACCGTCGGAATCTCCATCGACATGTTCACCGCCATGGGCGCGGCGGTCAACGCATTGCCGGGCGGCGAAATCGTTCCCGCGATGGATCGTGGCCTCCTCGACGCGGCGGAGTTCAACAACATGTCGTCCGACCGTACGCTGGGCTTCCCCGACGTATCGAAGGTGTGCATGCTGCAGAGCTACCACCAAAACGCCGAGCAGTTCGAGATCACGTTCAACAAGACCAAGTACGACGCGCTGCCGGACAAGCTGCGGGCGATCATCTCCATGGCCGTTTCCGCCGCGTCGCAGGAACTGACCTGGAAGGCGATCGACCGCTATTCGAAGGACTACGTGGAACTGCAGACCAAGGACAAGGTCAAGTTCTACAAGACACCCGACCCCATCCTGCAGTCGCAACTCGACCTGTACGACAGGATCGTCGAGAAAAAATCGGCGGACAACCCGATCTTCAGCGAAATTGTTGCCTCGCAAAAAGTGTTTGCCGAGCGCGCCGTGCGTTGGGACATGGACAACAACGTGAGCCGGCGGATGGCGTTCAACCACTACTTTGGCCCCAAAAAGGCCGGCGCCAAGGCCTGACACAGTTTGGACGTAACACAGCACCATCCGGGACAGCTGCCCCGGGTGGTGTTTTCTTTTTGACGGCAGCGGCAGCAACCTCCGGCAGGCTAGATGAGCACACAACGCTGGCTGAACATCGTCGACCGCATCAGCACGTGGGCGGGGAAGGCGGCCGCCTGGCTGATCATCGCCCTGATGCTGGTTGTCTGCGTCGAGGTCTTCAAACGCTACATCCTGAATGCTCCCACAGCGTTCATCTACGACGTCAACAACATGCTCTACGGGACGCTGTTCATGATGTGCGGCGCCTATACGCTGGCGCAGAACGCACATGTGCGAGGCGACTTTCTGTACAGCTCGTTCCGGCCGCGCACGCAGGCCAGCCTCGACCTGCTGCTGTACATCGCATTCTTCATTCCGGGCATTCTCGGGCTGATGTACGCCGGGTGGGACTATGCGGAGCTTTCGTTTCGTATCCGTGAACATTCGAATGTCACCTCGGACGGGCCGCCCGTCTATCAATTCAAGGCCGTCATCCCGATCGCCGGAACGCTGGTGATGCTTCAGGGTTTGGCGGAGATCACCCGCTGCGTCGTCTGCCTGCGCACCGGAAGGTGGCCTGAGCGACTCAAGGACGCCGAAGAGATCGACGTGGTCGAACAGCAACTGGCGTCAAGCGCCTATGTCGACAAGGAATCGCGCGAGCGTGCCATCGCGCACGTTCACGAAATCGACGACGCGGCGCGACAGCGCGGCATGGGCAGCGAAAAGGATTTGAAGCTATGAGTGATCCCGCACTCGGTCTGCTGATGCTGTCGCTGATCGTCGTCGTGATCATGCTGGGCTTCCCGACAGCGTTCACGTTGATGGGACTGGGCATGATGTTCGGTTTCGTCGCGTTCTACGACCCGTCGCAGGCGTGGTCGCAGAACAAGGTGTTCGACCTGATCGTCGAGCGCACTTACGGCGCCATGAACAACGAGTCGCTGATCTCGATCCCGCTGTTCGTATTGATGGGCTACGTCATGGAACGTGGCGCACTCGTGGACAAGATGTTCTACAGCATCCAGCTTGCGTTCCGTGGCGTGCCTGCATCGCTGGCGGTGGCGACGCTGATCGTGTGCACGTTCTGGGGCATCGCAAGCGGCCTGGTTGGCGCGGTCGTGGTGCTGATGGGGGTCATCGCGCTCAATCCGATGCTGAAGGCCGGGTATGACGTGCGCCTGGCCTCGGGAGTCATTACCGCGGGAGGCACGCTGGGCATTCTCATTCCGCCCTCGGTGATGATCATCGTGTACGCCGCGGTCGCCGGCCAATCGGTCGTCAAGCTCTACGCGTCCGCGATGTTTCCCGGATTCTTCCTTGCGTTCCTGTACCTCGTCTACATCATCGGCTGGGCCCTCATCAATCCCAGCGTCGCGCCCAAGTCCGAAGTGACCATCCCGGTCTCTGACTGGGTGCGCAAGTTCCAGTCAGCCTATTCGCGCAACATGCTGGTCGGTCTGGTGCGCGCGCTCTTCGCACCCGGCAAGGCGGCGGCCATCGAAATCGGCGGCCGTGCCATGAGCTACGCCATGGTGCTGAAGAACCTGCTGGTGGCGTTGTTTCCGCTGCTTCTTTGTGGTGTGACGCTGTGGGTGATCTGGTGGTACGTGGTGATTCATCCGATGGCGGATGTCGTGGCGGTCAAGGCGCCGACGGCGACCAGCCAGCAAGCCTTGGCGCCAGCCGTGACGGCCACATCGCCGGCGGCGCTGCAGGACGATAAGCCGCAGGAGCTCGGTACGGAGCTCTCAGGCGCGCCGGCATCCGGCACCGCGAAGGAAGCGGACGAACTGCAGGAGATGGGCAATCCCGATCTGGTGAAGGACGGCGCGACGCCGCCGTCGGAACTGGGCCCGCCGCCGGAGTTCTATTACTACTACTGGGCGATCGTCGCGTTCACCGCCCTCATGCTGCTTTACTACTACTGGCGAATGGGCGCCGAGCAATTCGAACTGATGAAGCTGTTGATTTCCTCGGTCATGCCGCTGGGCATCCTGACGTTCGTCGTGCTCGCGGTTATCCTGTTTGGCATCACCACGGCGACGGAATCTGCGGCGATCGGTGCCGCGGGTGCGTTCCTGATGGGCTTCCAGGCCAAGACCCTCAACTGGGAGCGAGTGAAGCAGTCGGTGTTTCTCACCGCCAAGACCACGGCAATGGTCTGCTGGCTGTTCGTCGGTTCGGCACTTTTCTCCGGGGTGTTCGCCATCCTCGGTGGCCAGCAACTGGTTGAACAGTGGGTGCTGTCGTTCAACCTGACACCCGTGCAGTTCATGATCCTGTCGCAGGCCATCATCTTCGTGCTCGGCTGGCCGCTCGAATGGACGGAGATCATCGTCATCTTCGTGCCGATCTTCCTGCCGCTGCTAAAGCACTTCGACATCGACCCGATCCTCTGGGGCACACTGGTCTTCGTCAATCTGCAGGCGGCGTTCCTGTCGCCACCGGTCGCAATGTCCGCGTTCTACCTGAAGGGTGTGGCACCGTCCCACGTCACGCTCAACCAGATCTTCGCGGGCATGATGCCGTATATGCTCGTCGTGATCCTGTGCATGGTCATCATGTACTTGTGGCCGGGGATGACGTTGTGGCTGCCCAATTATCTTTACGGTGCCAGCACCAACTGAGCATTCCGGCGGGCGGTGCATTGCGTCCGGCGCGCGGACGGGAGTACTCTGCATGACGTCGCGACGCCCGCGCCGCGCGGGCCGGTCGGCCCATCGAGGAGTCCGCCATGCTTGTCAGCGAAATCATGCGCATCAAGGGCACGACGCTGTTCACGACGACACCCGACGGTTCGGTCATGGATGCCGTGAAGGTGATGGCCGACAACGACATCGGATCGCTGGTCGTCATGCAGGGCGGCAAGCTCGCCGGCATGCTGACGTTTCGCGAAGTCCTCGCCGCCATGGCCGCGCGCGAAGGTTCGCTTGCCGGTGTCCACGTCGCGGACATCTACGAGAAGGATCCGCTGACCGCGGCGCCGGCGCTCGACGTGATGGAGTTGCGCGGGACCATGCTGGAGCGTCACGCGCGCTATGTGCCGGTGATGGATGGTCCAATGCTGCTGGGCGTCGTGTCGTTCCACGACGTGGCCAAGGCCGTCTACGACGAGCAGAACTTCGAGAACACGATGCTCAAGTCGTACATCAAGGACTGAGCATCGTCATCAAGTATTGAGTTCTGCGACGTACGAGCTCGCCCCAGACCTCAGACCTGCAGGACGAACAGCGCGGGACGCCTGGCAAACTGTGCGTGATCCAGGCGCTGCCACTCGCGCGCACTTGCGCGCAGGATGGTTTCCGTCGGCAGCGTCAGGTCGGCGGCGATGCACACCTGCGTTGCCGGCTGCAACGACGCGGCGATGGACCCGAGCATCGCCTCGTTGCGATACGGCGTCTCGATGAACAATTGCGCCTGTCGCTGCGCGCGCGACTCGCTTTCCAGTTTGCGCAGCGCCGTTGCGCGCTCATCGGCCTTGACCGGCAGGTAGCCGTGGAATGCGAAGCGCTGCCCGTTCATGCCGGAGGCCATCAGCGCCAGCAGCAGGGCGGACGGACCCACCAGCGGCACCACGCGCAGCGCCGCGGCATGCGCGGCGGCAACCAGCGCTGCGCCCGGGTCGGCCACGCCAGGGCAACCGGCGTCGGACAGCAGGCCCACGTCGCTGCCAGTCCGCAGCGGTGCGAGCAGCGCCGCCAAGCCTGCCACGGAAGGCGAGTCGCCGAGCTCCGCGATGGTCATTTCGGCGATCGGCGAGGGCGGCTCGAGCGTCTTGATGAAGGCGCGCGCCGCCTTGGGCGTTTCCACGACCCAATGCGTGAGTCCTCGCGCGACCGCGATGGTCCGCGCCGGGAGCACGCTGTCCGGCGGAATGGCGCCCAACAAATTGGGGACGAGGAACAGCGTGCCGGGCATGGGGGCTCTCTTCAGACGATGAGCGAAGCCGCTGGGACGAGGACGTCCACGCCTTCCTCGCGCAACAGGCGGGTGAGCGCAATCAGCGGCAGCCCGATCAACGCGGTCGGATCGTCGCTTTCGATGCGCTCGAACAGCGCGATGCCGAGTCCTTCCGACTTGACCGAGCCTGCGCAGTCGTAGGGGGTCTCCCGGTCGAGATACGCGTCGATCTGGGCGGCGCCAAGCGTGCGGAATGTACTGGTCACGTCGATCAGCGCCACGCGGCAGCGGCCGCTGGCGGCATCGAGCAGTGCCACGCCGGTGTGGAATACGACTGTCTTGCCGGACAGCATCCGCAGCTGCGCCACCGCATTGGCACGCGTTCCCGGCTTGCCGACGGGGTTGCCGCCGCAATCGGCAACCTGGTCGGAGCCGATCACCAGCCCGCCGGGATGCCGTACCGCCACTGCGCGCGCCTTGGCCTCGGCCAGGCGCAGGGCCGTCTGGGCAGGGAACTCACCCGGGAGCGCCGTTTCGTCCACATCCGGCGCGGCAACCATGAACGGCAGGCCAAGACGCTCAAGCAGCGTCCGGCGGTAGCGGGACGTCGATCCCAGAACCAGGGTGCGCGGGCCGTTCGTCGTTGTTTTTGTGGACATTTTTTGACACTGCGTGGGAAACGCGCTATTATCTCCCGTTTGCGTCGGCGGCCCCAAGGCAGGGGTTAACGGCGGTAGTCGGGTAACGCAAATAAGTTCGCAACTAAGTACGCCAGTTTGGGACGGTAAGCATATGAGCACGGGTCCCAAGCCGGGAACACTTAAAGCGGGCACGTTCGACGCCTTTCACCTGGCCCGCGAACGCCAGACGCTACGCGGGCAGTTCGATGCGGCCACTTCCGAGCGGCTCTACGACTGGCTCATGGAAGGTGATGCGCCAATCAGCTGGAGCATTGCGGGAACGACCGACGCGATGGGCCGGCTGGCCTTGGCCATCGAAGTGAACGGGTCGGTACCCATGGAATGCCAGCGGTGTCTGACGCCAATGGCGTGGCCCGTGCAGCAGCGAACGCTGGCACTGCTGGCCGCGAGCGATGCCGATGGCGATGCGCTCGATGCCGGCAGCGACGAGGAAGTGCTCGTCGCGGCGGCGCCGCTCGATGCGCTGGCGTTGGTCGAGGACGAATTGCTGTTGTCGCTGCCTTATTCGCCCGTGCATGCCGATGGCAAATGCGCGGCACCGGGCGAAGGCGCAGCACCGGAATAGCGTGCATCGGTGGCCGTTGCCGCCGGTGTCTAAACGAGAAGTAAAAGGAGAACCACATGGCTGTCCAGCAGAACAAGAAGTCGCCGTCGAAGCGCGGCATGCATCGCGCCCACGATTTCCTCGCCACGCCCGCGCTCGCCGTCGAGCCCGTGAGCGGCGAAGTGCATTTGCGCCACCACATCAGCCCGAGCGGCTATTACCGCGGCAAGAAGGTCGTCAAGACCAAGGCCGACGAGTAAGCAACGGCAACAGAAAAATGGGGTCAGACCCCATTACATGCTTCCCTGTACGCTTGCCAGGTAACGGTGTCGCTGCTTGTAATGGGGTCTGACCCCATTTTCGACGCGCCCACCACGCAGCCTTCCCCCCGATAAATCCATGTCCGTCACGGTTGCCGTCGATGCGATGGGAGGCGATGCCGGCCTCCCGGTCACCGTCGCGGCGTCGCTCAGGTTCCTTGAGGACAACCCGGACGCGCGCGTCATCCTGGTCGGTCTCGAAAGTCCGCTGGTGCAGGCATTGGCCAAATCGCGCTCGCCGGCGCGCGACCGCGTGAGCGTGAAGGCCGCGACCGAAGTCGTCGCGATGGACGAACCACCCGCCGACGCACTCCGCAAGAAAAAAGACTCGTCGATGCGGGTGGCGATCAACCTGGTCAAGGACGGCACCGCGCAAGCTTGCGTTTCCGCCGGCAACACCGGCGCGCTGATGGCCATCGCACGCTTCGTGCTGAAGACGCTGCCCGGCATCGACCGGCCCGCCATCGCGTCGCAATTGCCGTCGAAGAAAGGCGAGACGACGGTTCTCGACCTCGGCGCCAACGTCAATTGCACACCGGAACAGCTCGTGCAGTTTGCCGTGATGGGCAGCGCGCTGGTCACCGCCGTCGAAGGCATTGAACGGCCCACGATCGGCCTCCTCAATATCGGCGAGGAGGACATCAAGGGCAACGATGTGGTCAAGCAGACGGCGGAATTGCTCAAGGTCTCCGGTCTCAATTTCGTGGGCAATGTCGAAGGCAACGACATTTTCAAGGGCACGACCGACGTCGTGGTCTGCGACGGATTTACCGGCAACGTGATGCTGAAGGCCTGCGAGGGCATCGTCACGATGCTCTACGACTACCTGAAGGCCGAATTCACGCGCAGTGCGCTGACCAAAGTCGCCGCGGTGGTCGCCTACCCGGTGCTGTCGGCGTTCAAGCGCCGCATCGATCCGCGCCGCCACAATGGTGCCACGCTGGTCGGCCTCAAAGGCATCGTGGTCAAGAGCCACGGCGGCGCCGACGCGCTGGCATTTCGCAATGCGCTGCAAAAGGCGTATGCCGAAGCGACGCATGGCGTGCTCGACCGCATCGCGCAACAGATCGCCGCCATGCCTGCCTTCGCTGTGCAGGCACAACCCGCAGGCAGCGAGTCCCCGGCCGATGCCTAGTCGCATCGCGGGCACGGGCCGCTATCTGCCGGCCAGGGTCCTCACCAACGAGGAGCTGGCACGCACCGTCGCCACCAGCGACGAGTGGATCCGGACGCGCACCGGTATCCGGCAACGGCACATTGCCGCGCCCGACGAAGCCACCTCCGACCTGGCGCTGCATGCATCGCGCGCCGCGCTGCAGGCGGCGGGCATCGCGCCAGCCGATGTCGACGTCATCATCGTTGCCACCACGACGCCGGACATGGTGTTTCCGTCGACGGCGTGCATTCTCCAGGCCAAGCTCGGCGCCAAGGGCGGCGCCGCGTTCGACGTCCAGGCCGTTTGCTCGGGCTTTGTCTACGGACTGGCGCTGGCCGACCTGATGGTCAGTCGCGGCATGGCGCGCAATGCGTTGGTGGTCGGTGCCGAAATCTATTCGCGCATTCTCAACTGGACCGATCGCGGCACGTGCGTGCTGTTCGGAGACGGCGCGGGCGCGGTCGTCGTCGTGCCGGCGGACGCGCCGGGCATCCTGACGTCGCATCTGCATGCCGACGGCAACTACGAAAAGATACTGTGTGTTCCGGGAGGGGTCCGCAACGGCGAGACCTTCGGCACGCCGTTCCTGCATATGGATGGCGGCGCGGTGTTCAAGTTTGCGGTGAAGGTGCTGGCGGATGTGGCCGAAGAAGCGCTCGCCGCTACCGGCCATGTCGCGGCCGACATCGACTGGGTCATTCCACACCAGGCCAACATCCGGATCATGGATGCGACGATGAAGAAGCTGCATCTGCCGCACGAACGGTTGGTCGTCACCGTGGACCAGCACGGCAACACCTCGGCGGCGTCGATTCCCCTGGCGCTCGACATCGCGGTGCGCGACGGCCGCATCCAGCGTGGCCAGCATGTGATGCTGCTGGGCGTGGGTGGCGGCTTCACGTGGGGTTCCGTTTTCCTCAAATGGTGAATTGATGACAATGGCGTTCGTATTTCCAGGCCAGGGATCGCAGGCCATCGGCATGATGAACGGCTTTGCCGCGCATCCGGTGGTGCGCGACACATTTGCCGAAGCCTCCGCTGCGCTGGGCGACGATCTCTGGAAGCTGGTGGAGGAGGGTCCGCAGGAAGCGTTGAGCCTGACCACCAATACGCAGCCGGTCATGCTGACAGCCGGCGTGGCAGTCTATCGCGCGTGGCTCGCGTCCGGCGGCGCGGTACCGACAGTCATGGCCGGGCACAGCCTCGGCGAATACACGGCGCTGGTCGCGGCCGGTGCGTTGGCCTTTGGCGATGCGGTGCCGCTGGTGCGCTTTCGCGCGCAGGCGATGCAGGACGCCGTGCCCGCAGGGGTCGGGGCCATGGCCGCGATCATGGGCGGCGACGACGCCGCCGTCGCGGCAGCGTGCGCGGAAGCGGCGCAGGGGCAGGTGGTGGAGCCCGTGAATTTCAACGCGCCAGGACAAGTGGTCATTGCCGGTCATCGCGAAGCCGTCGAGCGCGCGATCGCGCTCGCGAAGCAGAAAGGTGCCAAGCGCGGCGTGCTTTTGCCCGTGTCCGCGCCGTTCCACAGTTCGCTGCTCAAACCCGCCGCGGACAAGCTTGCCGCGCGCTTGGCACAGATCAATTTTGCGTCACCCACCATTCCGGTCATCCACAATGTGGACGTCGCCGAACATGCGACACCGGACGCGATCCGCACGGCGCTGGCGCAACAGGCCGCGAGCCCGGTGCGCTGGACGGCCACGATCCAGCGCATGGCGGAACATGGAGTCACGCGTATCGTCGAATGCGGCCCCGGCCGCGTACTCGCCGGCATGAACAAGCGCATCGTCGATGGCGTCGATTCGTATGCGTTGGTCGACAGCGACGCGCTCAACGAAACACTGGCAGCGCTCAAGGGCGCCTGACAAGGAGCCGTCATGGCACAAGCACCGCTTGCTGGACAAATAGCGCTGGTCACCGGCGCCACGCGCGGGCTGGGACGCGCCATTGCGACGAAGCTGGCCGCGGATGGCGCGACGGTCGTCGGCACCGCCACTACAGACGAAGGTGCCACGAAAATCGCCGCGTACTTGAGCGAGGCAGGCAACGGCGGCACCGGATTGAAACTCGACGTGACCGACGCCGCCGCCACGGAAAGCGTGCTGGCGGCTATCGAGGCCAGGCACGGCGCCGTCACCATCCTCGTCAACAACGCCGGTATCACGCGCGACAACCTGTTGCTGCGGATGAAAGACGACGAGTGGGACACGATCATGGCGACCAACCTGAAGCCCGCGTACCGCCTGGCCAAGGCGTTGCTGCGCGGCATGATGAAGGCGCGCCACGGACGCATCATCCAGATCGGCTCCGTGGTCGGTTCGAGCGGCAACGCGGGGCAGGTCAACTATTCCGCGGCCAAGGCGGCGCTGATCGGCTTCACCAAATCGCTGGCGCAGGAAGTGGGCAGCCGCAACATCACCGTCAATTGCGTGGCGCCGGGATTCATCGACACCGACATGACGCGTGACCTGAGTGAAGTCCAGCGCGAAGGCCTCTTGGCCAAGATTCCGCTGGGCCGCCTGGGCACACCGGAGGACATCGCGTGTGCGGTCGCGTTCCTGGCCGGTCCCGGGGCAGCCTATGTCACCGGAACCACGCTGCACGTGAATGGCGGGATGTACATGGCCTGAAGGACGGCTCGAGGCGCCCCGCCGGTTGCGGGGGTGGAAATGGGCCGATCTGGTAGAATTCGCAGGGTTTGCTATTCAGGGGCCCCAAAGAGGGAAAAGCGCATGGAAAACGTGGAACAACGGGTCAAGAAAATCGTCGCCGAGCAGCTGGGCGTCAATGAGGCCGAGATCAAGAACGAGTCGTCGTTCGTGGACGACCTGGGAGCAGACTCGCTCGACACAGTCGAACTCGTGATGGCGCTCGAAGAAGAATTCGAGACCGAAATCCCGGACGAGGAAGCCGAGAAGATCACGACGGTGCAGCAGGCCATCAACTACGTCGGCGGTCACCTCAAGAAGTAGGTCCGATGGTGCGGGTGGCCGATGTGCCGCCCGCAGCACGGCCACCGCCGACTGGCGAATGGGCGGGCGCACGATTGCTCGTGCCGGTTCCTGATTCGCCAAGCCGCGCATCTCCATCGCTCACGCCAGACTCATGTCCAGACGACGCATCGCCGTTACCGGATTGGGGATCATCTCGCCGGTCGGCATCGGGCACGCCGCCGCCTGGGAGAACATCCTCGCCGGTCGCTCGGGCATTGCGAAGATCACGCGCTTCGATCCGTCGAACTTTCCGGTGCATATCGCCGCGGAAGTGAAGGGCTTCGACGTCGGGCAGTACCTGTCGCCCAAGGAAGCGCGCCGCTACGACACCTTCGTGCACTACGGCCTGGTCTCCACGATGGAGGCCATCAAGGACGCCGGCCTCGACGGCTACACGGGCGACATGGAACGCGTCGGTGTGTGCGTGGGATCGGGCATCGGCGGCCTGCCGATGATCGAGGAAACGCAGACGGCCTATCTCAACGGCGGCTGGCGCAAGATCTCGCCGTTCTTCGTGCCCGGCTCGATCATCAACATGATCGCGGGCCTGGTATCGATCCACTACGGCTACAAGGGTCCCAACCTGGCCACCGTCAGCGCGTGCTCGACGGCCAATCACAGCATCGGCGAGGCCGCGCGGCTGATCGAATACGGCGACGCCGACATCATGGTCGCCGGGGGTGCGGAATCGACGATTTCCCCGCTGGGCATCGGCGGCTTCTGCGCATCGCGCGCGTTGTCGATGCACAACGACGATCCGCCAACCGCCAGCCGACCCTGGGATGTATCGCGCGACGGCTTCGTGCTGGGCGAGGGCGCGGGCATCCTCGTGCTGGAGGAACTCGAGCACGCCAAGGCCCGCGGCGCGCGCATTTATTGCGAGCTGACCGGTTATGGCATGAGCGCGGACGCGCACCACATCACCGCGCCGCCCGAAGACGGCGACGGCGCCGCGCGCAGCATGCGCAATGCGCTCAGGAACGCCGATATGGCGACCACCGACATCGACTACATCAACGCGCACGGCACCTCGACGCCGCTGGGCGACCTCGCCGAATGCACGGGCGTGAAGCGCGCCTTTGGCGAACACGCGTACCGGCTCGCCGTGTCGTCGACCAAGTCGATGACCGGGCACCTGTTGGGCGCCGCCGGCGGCATCGAAGCCGTGTTCACGGTGTTGGCGATGCGCGACCAGGTGGCGCCGCCCACCGCGAACCTGGTGAACGTCGACCCCAAGTGCGACCTCGATTTCGTTCCCAACGTCGCGCGCCCGATGCGCATTCGCGGCGCGATGTCCAATTCCTTCGGCTTTGGCGGCACCAACGCCACGCTGGTTTTCCGCCAGATCGACTGACGCGGCGCGAGCGCGTCGTTGCCTAGCTCACGGCCCATGCCATGGCGTTGATCGTCCAGAAATACGGCGGAACTTCCGTCGGCAGCGTCGAGCGAATCAAGAACGTCGCGCGCCGTGTCGCGCATTTCCACGCGCAGGGTCATCAACTGGTGGTGGTGCCCTCCGCGATGGCCGGCGAGACCAACCGGTTGCTCGGGCTGGCGCGTGAACTTTCCAGCGATCCCAATCCGCGTGAACTGGACGTCGTCGCGGCCACCGGCGAGCAGGTCACCATCGGCCTGTTGGCGATCGCTTTGCAGCAACTCGGATTGCGCGCGCGCAGCTACACCGGCGGGCAGGTGCGCATCCTGACCGATAATTCGTATACCAAGGCGCGCATCCTCGACATCGACGAGGCCAACATCCGCCGCGATCTGGCGGAAGGCATGATCGTCATCGTCGCGGGCTTCCAGGGTGTCGACGCGGACGGCAACATCACCACACTGGGCCGCGGCGGTTCGGACACTTCGGGCGTCGCGCTGGCCGCGGCGCTCAGGGCCGACGAATGCCAGATCTACACGGACGTCGACGGCGTCTACACCACCGACCCGCGCATCGTGCCCGAAGCGCGGCGCCTGGACACCGTCACGTTCGAGGAAATGCTCGAGATGTCCAGCCTGGGTTCAAAAGTGCTGCAGATCCGCTCGGTGGAATTCGCCGGCAAGTACAAGGTCAAGCTGCGCGTGCTGTCCGCCTTTGAGGATCCCGACGCCGCTGGTCCCGGGACACTGATCACATTCGAGGAAGACGACACCATGGAACAGGCGATCATTTCCGCCATCGCGTTCAATCGCGATGAGGCCAAGATCTCGGTGATGGGCGTGGAAGACAAGCCCGGCATTGCGCACAGCATCGTGGGGCCCGTCGCGGCCGCCAATCTCGACGTCGACATGATCGTGCAGAACATCGGCGCGTCGGGCCACACGGACTTTTCATTCACCGTGAGCCGCGGTGAATACGTGAAGACGATGGAAGTGCTGGCCGGCGAACGTGGCAAAGGCTTCACCGCGCGCGAGATCATCGGCGACAACAAGGTCTGCAAAGTGTCGGTAGTCGGTATCGGCATGCGCTCGCACGTCGGCATCGCGTCGAAGATGTTCAAGGCCCTGGCCGACGAGGGCATCAACATCCAGATGATCTCGACGTCCGAGATCAAGATCTCCGTCGTCATCGACGAGAAGTACCTCGAACTGGCCGTGCGCGTGCTGCACAAGGCATTTGAGCTGGACAAGGCGCCGGCTTAGGGCTAACGCGCGGATTTTTCGAAGGAAAATGACCGGCGGCGGCGGACACTGGTAAAATGCGCACCAGACTGGAGACGTGGCCGAGTGGTCGAAGGCACTCCCCTGCTAAGGGAGCATACGGGCCAAAACCTGTATCCAGGGTTCGAATCCCTGCGTCTCCGCCAACCTACCAGCAGACGACATGGCACAGGATTTCCTGGAAATCGCCGCCCTGACTGACGTCGGCAAGGTGCGACAGTTCAACGAGGACAGTATCGGCATCGACGCCGAAACCGGCACGGTCCTCGTCGCTGATGGGATGGGCGGCCATCGCGCCGGCGAGGTCGCGAGCCGCATGGCTTCCGACCTGATCATGGCGGAGCTGCACGAGGCCGTCTCCGGGTTGGGTAACGAAACAGGCATGATCGCGGCGCTGCATGCCGCCAACCAAGCCATCAAGCGCGCCAACCGCGCGGTCTTTGCAGCTTCGCAGACGCAAGCCGCGTACAAGGGTATGGGGACGACGCTGGCGCTCGCGCTCTTCCATAACAACAAGGTCGTGTTGGCGCATGTGGGCGATTCGCGGATCTACCGGCTCCGTGGCAACGCGCTGCAGCTGCTCACGCGCGACGATTCAATGCTGCGGGACCAGGTGGACCTGGGATTTATCCGCGCCGAGGACGCCGGAGAATCGCACAATCGCAACCTGATCACGCGTGCACTGGGAATCGCCGAGGCGGTGAAGCCGCATTTGACCGATGACAGTGCGCTGCCCGGCGACATTTACCTTTTATGCTCCGATGGACTTACCGACATTGTCGAAGAGCGCGACATCGAGCTGATCCTGAGCGCATTGCGAAGCAACCTGCCGCTCGCCTGTTTTCATCTGGTCCAGACGGCCAAGGATAACGGTGGCTACGACAACGTGTCGGCGATCCTGGTCCGGGTGCGCGAGCGATTCCCGGCTGCGCGTCGCTGGGGTTTCCTGCGTTGGCTGCGCGGCCTGTTTACATAGTCTTGAGGGAGGTACCGTGGCCAAGCTGGTATTGAGCGTAGGCGGGGCGGTCGTCCATCAGTGCTTTGTCGATAAGCTGCGCTTGACCATTGGTCGCGACGCCGTAAACCAGATCGTCATCGACGACCCGACGGTTGGCCGCGAGCATGCGGCCATCCTGGAAATCGGCAACGATCATATCGTCGAGGACTTGGGCAGCGCCGCCGGAACCTTTGTGAACGGTGCGCGCGTTGTGAGGCACATCCTGAAGCACGGCGACACCATGGGCTTTGGCACCCACGCCTTGCGCTATCTCAACCCCAAGGCGGAGGAAAGCGAACTCGATCGCACCATGCTGATTCGCGCGCTGCCCAAGGTTCCCGACAAGCCGTCGCAACCAACGGGCACAGAGGCAGCCGACGCGACGATCAACACCGCGCGCCCCATGAAGGGGCACCTGCCGAGTGGCCGCGTCAAGGTCCTGGCGGGCGCACGGGCAGGAGCGCAAATCGAACTTGACCGCGTCGTTGCCACGTTGGGGACACCCGGTGGGCACCTCGCGGTCATCACGCGCCGTCCCCAGGGCTACTTTGTGACGCACGTCGAGGGCGACCGATATCCGCAGGTGAACGGCGAAGCACTGGACGCCGAGCCCCATGCCCTGCGCAGCGGCGACATGATCGAAGTCGGTGACGAAAAGATTGAATTTCTGCAGGACTAGTGACGTGAGAACAGGTCGCGCCCACCGGAGTCTCGTGATGAAACGTGTCGTCGCTCGAACTTGCGCAGCTTGCGCCTTTCTGGTCATCGCGGGATCCGCCGCCGTGTACGGGGGTCCGCTGGCGCCGCCGGCAGGGCCCGTCGCGCCCAGCGGCGTCACCACCCAGCAGATCTACGATTCGGTGCAGGGACTCGCCACCGCCAGCGGTGATTCGGGGGTGCGCACGCCAGGCACTGACATTGCGCAGCCTGCGTCGATGACGGTCACGCCGCAGGGCCTTCCTGCGTTCACCACGCCCATCTTCGCAGTCACCGCACAGTTCATCAGTCCGACCGACCTGGCCAGCGGACTGCCTACCGGCCAGACGCAATTCACCGGGATGACGGTGACGCGCGATGCCGGCGACAAGAGCGGTTTGTTCTTCGGGTTCCTGACTACCAACCGCAACCTGCAGACAGTTGTGCTGACGCTCAGCACGACGCCACCGGTGACCTATACGTTGGTCAATGGCCGCGTGACATCGTATCGGTTGCTGATGAGCCAGCGGCCAGGCGGAAGTTACTCGGAGATCGAGGAGATCGGCCTCAACTTCAGCACCTCGTTCACGGCCAACGACGGGACCGCTTCCGGAACCTTCAGCCGCGCATCTCCCTGACGGGACTGCGCGCTAGATTTCCAGTGGCAACAATTTGCAGGCACCGCCGGGCCGTGGGTTGAGTCCCGGCAACAGCGGCTCACCGCTTACGGCCTTGTCGAAGATGTCCTTCTGGAATTCTGGCGAGCCGTAACCGCGCGGACGCCCCTCCAGATTGAAGAGGAACGGCGTGCCGGTCCGTGCGCTGTATTCGCGCATCCATTCGAGCAGCGCGGCGTCGGGTGCGCGCCCCGCGGAAACCAGCACATACGCGACGCGGTCGCGCCATGGCTTGGCCATCAGGATGACGCCGATCAGGTCAGGCCGGAAGCTTTCGGGAAACGGACTGTCGTTGCGCAGCCAACCACAGATGAAGCCGCGGCACGGATCGGCAGGGCGATCTTCGTAAATCGTGCAGCCGCCGCTGCCCAGGAAATGGCATGGCTTGCCGACATTCATTTCATGGCCGCGAATGTTTGCCGTCAGCCATCCCTGGCAGCACGCCGTGCAACTGCCACAACTTCGGGACGCCCCTCCTGGGACCACGGACTGAATGGGCGTGACCGCGCGGGGAACGCTAGTCGTCACTCTGGCCCATCTCGCGCAGGAACGCGTGCCGATCCTGCGTGCCGATGTGGCTGGCGACGATCTGCACGAATTCGTCTTCGCTCGTTGCCCGTTGTGCGGCCTTTTTCGCTACGATTTTCGCGATGGGGCCCAAGTACACGGCAAGACGCGACACCGTCGACTCCACGAATGCGGCTTCCAGTGGGCGTGCCGTGACCGTCTTTCCGCCCTGCGAGCTGCGCGAGTGATCCGGCGTCGTGCCCGAGGAGCGGACGCCGCTCGGGCTCGTCCGGCCCGCCGTTCCGACCCCGGCGCGCGACGCTGACGCGATGGCCATTGCGGCATGCGGCTCCGCGATGAAGCGCTTCCGCTCGCCCGGATCGCCGATGTTGGTCGCCAGCATCGAGTACAGCTCGCCCACATCGTGCGTCTGCGCGGCGGCCTTGCGGACCAGCAGTTTTGCGAGAGGACCTACGTAACGCGCGAGATCCTTTTCGGCGGTACTCAACACTGAATCGTCCCAGGTCCGGTCGTCGAGTGGCGGAGGAGGAATGGCCGGAAGATTCAGCAGGGTCATTTCCGTCGACGGGACGGGAGCGTCCTCGGCGAGCAGCGATTCGGCGAGCGCCGCGCGGAAGTCGCGCGCGTGCTGGAAGCGTGCATCCGGCGACTTGGCAAGGGCCTTGGCGAACATCGCATCGACCGACGACGGCAGCGGTAGCATGGCCACCGTCGATGGCGGCTTCACATCGACCTGGCAGATCTGGTAGGTGAGGGCCTCCACCGACCCGACAAAGGGCTTTTCACCTGTCAGCAATTCATAGAACACGACAGCGGCACTGAAAAGATCCGAACGATGGTCGCTCGGACGTCCGGTGCATTGCTCGGGCGACATGTAGGCGGGCGTGCCCAGCACGGTGCCGTCCAGCGTGAGTTCGGAGGTGTCGATGCGTGCGATGCCGAAGTCGGCGACCTTCAGCTGTCCGTTCGCGGTCATGATCAGGTTGGCTGGCTTGATGTCGCGATGGACGACGCCGTGATCGTGCGCGAACTCCAGCGCCTGCAGCAGCTGCACCATCACATTGACCAACTGGCCGAATTCGAAGTTGACCTTGCGTTCGATATAGGTGCGCAGGCCCACACCCTTGACGTATTCCATCGCGATGAACGCGACATTGTCTTCCTCACCGTACTCGTAGATGCCGACGATGTTGGGGTGATGCAGGCGGCCGGCGGCGCGCGCCTCGTTCTTGAAGCGCGCCAGGAACTGCTCGGTCAACTCCGGGTCGACAATGTCCTTGCGCACGGTCTTGATGGCGACCGTCCGCTGGATCTGTGGGTCGAAGCCCTCGTACACGATCCCCATCGCGCCCTTGCCCAGGACGCTCTTGATCTCGTACTTGCCGAGCCGTGCAGGGTGGTTCATTGCGGCGATCTATTCCTCCAGCATCTTGAGCGCCTGCACGAGGCTGGTCTTCATCCGGCCCAGCGCCTCGGTCAGCACCCCGATTTCGTCCTTGCTGCGCGTACGGAATTCCCCGGTCTCCAGATTGCCCAGGCTCACTTGGTCCGCGATGGCCGCCAGCCGGGTCACTCGCCGAATGACGATCGTGTAAAGCATCAGGTTGAGCAGCACGAAAGTGGCGAGAAACACGGCGCCGAGCGAAATCATGAAGGTCTGGAACGTCGCATTGGCGCGCGCGATCGGCACCGTCATCGGCACCGACACGACCTGCGCGCCGATGACCTCGTTCAACTTCCATCCAAAGCCGTTGGCGGTGCCGTAGACGTCCAGCATCGTCTTGGGCGCGGCCTCCATCGTGCTGTGGCAGACCAGGCACGCGCCATTGGTGATCTGGATCGGACGCGCGAGGTAGAGCGAGCGTCCGGTGGGTGTATCGCGTTCGCCGATCACTTCCTTGCGGTCGGAGGCATTGCGGAAGATCTGCACGACGTCGGCCTCCCAGTCGCTGGCGCGGTCGCGCGGATTGGTCGGATTGAGCGTGGCCTCCTTGTACGCGTAGTCCTGGTGGGTCTTGCGCAGGTCGTTGAATTGCTCGGTGGCCGCGTAGGCCGGCACCGTCTGCGGCAGGAACACGTACTTGAGCTGCGTTTCGAGCAGCGGCTTGACCTGCGTGTTGGTGTAGTTGCGCGAGGCCAGCGCCGCTTCCATCATCAGCCGCGCGTGCTGCAATACTTCCTCGCGGGCGTTCTTTTGCAGCGCCGTATGCGAAACGTAGCCGGCAATGGCGAAGCCGACCAGGAAAATGCCCAGCAGCACCAGATTGAATTTCCAGATCAGTTTCACGGAAGACTCCTGAAGGGCGCGAGCGATTCGCCGCGATGACTCATTGGCGTACTTATTTGCCTGCTCATTTTCGTACTCATTTTCGTACTCATTTTCGTAACTACTTTGCCACGGCGGGATGCCTGGGCGCGAATTTTTCCGGATGCAGCAGGCGGTCCCATTCCGGATAGCGGGCAATCTGGGCCTCGACGGCGGCGCGGAACTCGCGATCCTTCAAGCGCGGCTGGAACCGCTTGAGGAACAGTTTGCGCCACGGTCCGGCGAGCCAGGGTTCCGCCTCGGCGTAGGTGATCTCCTGTTCGGCCACCAATTGCACCTGCGCAAGTTTGAACTTCGCGGCAAGCGCCGGCAGCGGATCGATCAGGTGGCGCGGAATGGTGGTCACGAAGGCGGGCGGCGCGCGCCGCTCGAAGTGCAGCGGCCGTTCCGCCGATCGCGCGGCGAATTCCCCGGCCTTCATTTCGGTCGTGGCGGCGGACTTGCCGCCGGCACCGGCATCGATCAGCGTGGCGGCACCCGACTCGATGAAGAGCTCCACGCTGCCCGGCTGGGCATGAATCAGTGCGATGGCGGTGGTGGCGCTGAGCGACGTGCCCTCCATTTGCACGCGGACGCCGGGTGCGGGTGCATTGGCCGCAAGCTTGAGCCAGCCTTCCGGAAGCGACAATTCCAGCAGGCCCGTAACCTTGTCGCCGGCAATCGGCAATGCTGCGGCGAACAGGGAACCTGGCGCACCGAGATTGAACGCACCGCCGGCGAACAACTCGACCTGGACCTGGCCCGTGCCCTTGACGACCAGGATGTCGCCTTCCTGGAAGCGCGCGCCGGCAACGAGCTTGAACCACCGGGTGTCGCGCAGCACGCGGACCGAACCTTCGGCGATCGAGACGATGCCCGCGTCCGCTGCCCATGCGCACACGCCGGTCAGTGCGAGCACCAGTCCAAGGCAAAAGGAGGCAATTCTCATGGTTTCGGGCAAGCAGTCGAAGATTGCAGCTAAGTTGCGACTCAGTTGCGACTCCGCCCGTGGATACTAGGTCACCGCAGTTCGGCCCGTCAAACGGTTAACATGCCCGGATTGCCGGAAACGCCGAACGTTGAAACGCGAATACGACCTCCTCCTGAAGTGCGGCACCCTCACGATGCTCGGCGCGATTGGCGTCGCAGCCGTTGTTCTTGCGCTGCGACCGGATTACGCCTCGTTGCACAAGGGACGCGTGGACGAGGGCTACCTGACGTCGCAGGATTGCCGGCGATGCCACGAAGATCGCTACTCGTCCTGGGCCAGGACTCACCACAGCCGGATGACGCAGGAGGCCAGGGTAGGGTCCGTGCAGGGCGACTTCACGCGCCACAACACGCTCGACTACATGGGCGTACGCGCGACCATGGAGGTGCGCGACGGCCGCCACCTGATGTCGCTGGTATTTCCGGACGGAAAGGCGCGGACGTATACGATCGACCGGACGGTCGGTTCGCGGCGCATCGAGCAATATCTGACCAAGGACGCCGGACAGTACACGCGCCTGCCGGTCGCCTACGATCTCGTCAACCGGCGCTGGATGAGCCTGAACGGTTCGTTCTTCTATCCGGACGGCGACAATTTTTTTCGCCACCAGACGCAATGGAATTCGAATTGCGTCTTCTGCCACAACGTGAAAGCGCAGCCACACCTCGATTTTGCGAGCGGCCGGTTCAAGACGGAAGTGACCGAACTGGGCATCGCGTGCGGCGCGTGCCATGGCAAGGCAGCGCAACATGCCGAATTGGCCACATCTCCCATCAATCGCTATGCGTGGCACCTGGGCGCGACCGAACGCGGTGACGTCGTATCGCCGGGCAAGCTGCCGGACGAGCGCGCGCTGATGGTCTGCGGACACTGCCACGGGCAGCGTGTGCCGGAGCCGCTGAAGCGCATCGAGAGCCTGCTGACGGAGGGCGATCCGTTCAACGCTGGCGACGACCTGTCGCGGTTTTACAAGCCGGTGACGCAGGCCACCGTGCTCAAGTCGGCGCATGGCGACGTCTCGTTCGCGTCACGTTTCTGGGCCAATGGTTCGCCACGGTTATCGGCATACGAATATCAGGGGATCCTGCGCTCGGCGTGCTATGCGAAGGGTAAGCCCGGCGAGCGCGTCACCTGCCTCAACTGCCACACGCCGCACAGTGGCGATCCCAAGGGGTTGATCACCGAGGAGAACCGTGGCGATGCGCCGTGCATCAAGTGTCATGGGAAGCTGGGCGCGACCGCGGCTCGCGACGTGCACAGCCAGCATGGCAGCGGCGCCGGCAATCCGCGCTGTTACGATTGCCATATGCCCAAGGTCGTCTACGGCGTCATGACATTTCATCCCGCGCATGATATTTCCGTGCCCGCGCCGCAGCTGACGGCGACGCAGGGCATGCCCAACGCCTGCAATCAATGTCACATGGACAAGTCCGTCAACTGGGCGATCGGAGAAACGCGACGCATGTGGCCGCAGCGGTACAAGGACACTTCCCCCAGCGCCAATGCCGCGTTCGATCTTCCCGAGGGACCGCGCGCGCTGTTCATGGGCGATGCGGTCATGCGCGCGCTCGCGGCCGACATCATGGGCGGAAGCGCACCCAGGAAGCCCGACGCAGCCTGGGCGGCGCCGTATCTGCTGGAGGCGTATGGCGACAACTATCCGATCGTCCGCTATTTTGCGGCGAACGGATTGACGGCGAATGCATCGTCGACCAGCGCCAGCGCGCTGCCGAAGCCCGATTACCTCGGGACCGCGACGGCCCGCGCTGTCGTGGCCGACGCGTGGCGCGCGAAGCTCGATGCGAAAGCCGTCGCGCATTCGCGGCAGTTGGCCGATGCGATGCGCAGGCAGCGCAAGGACGTGGACCTGGAAGTCGGAGAATAGCGATGGGACGCAACGACAAGCCGATTGCAATGACGGACAATGCGCCGATGGTGGTGGCGATGTTGCGCCAGGCCTGGTTCAGTCTCGCGTTCTGGATGACCTTCGGCCTGCTGCTCGAGGGATTGATCGGCTATCGGATACCGGACTACCTGAGCGACCCGCAGCGCCGCGAATTGCTGCGCCTGGCGCATGCCCATGGCGGCGTGCTGGCGCTGGTGCTGCTCGCATCGGCGCTCGGCATCGGCTACGGCAAGACACGGCCGGCGCGCGTCGCGGTGCTGGCGTTGCGCAGCGGCGTGGTCGTGATGCCGCTGGCCTTCCTTGCGGCGGGCCTGTGGCACTTCGCCAACGATCCGGGGGTCGCGATCTGGCTGGTGCCGCCGGCGGCGCTGCTCGTCATCTTCGGCATCGTGGGCCTGGCACTCGGCACGCGGCGTGAATGACCGCAGTTTGGGCCGCGCTTTGTCGGCCCCGCCGGTTCACCGGTCCAGCGGCGGCAACCCCCTTCGCGGACGATCGCTCCGGCGGAATCGCTGCTGCCGCCAGTACATGAACGTCGAGACTGGCCAGTGATCGCGTCCGTAGCAGTCCGCGATCCTGCGTAGCAGTGCTTGGGCCGCCTGGCGCAACGCCGGGAGCGGGCGCGCGCCGTTTTGCTCACGCGCGTTCGTCATCATCACCTCCTGCAGCAGTTCACGCTCCAGACGGGTCGGGTTGTTCTCGATGCGCCGCAGCCAGTGCGGCTGCGGCGGCTCGCGGTCGTGCGCATAGTTGCGCCACCACGCCGACGGGAATTTCAGCACGGAAAGGCGCGTCGTGTCACCGCACTTGCAGCCGGCAAGCGCGACCCGGCGCTGGAAGTCCAGGTCGACGCCGCAGCGAAGTGCGCCAGGGTCGCGCCAACCGCCGATTCGGTCCGCAATGTCGCGGCGATGCAGCCAGCCCGATGGCGGCGTGTACTGGTCAGCGTGCGAACGCCCGGTGCCGATCAATCCGGTAACGCGGTGCGTACCATCCGGATGAAGCAAAAGGGCCGTCGCGCTGACAAAATCCCCGCCACCATCCGCCATGGCGGCCAGCAAGTCGGAAAGGTGCCACGGAAGCCAGAGATCGTCATGCCCCAGGTAGGCGACATAGGTGCCACGCGCCCGGCGCAGTCCTTCGTTGTTGGGTGCGCTCTGGCTGCCGGAATTGACCGGCAGGTTGTGCCAGCGCAGCCGCGAATCGTTCATGTCTCGAACGATGTCCTCGCTGTCATCGCGGCAGCCGTCGCCGATGACCCAAACCTCGAAGTCATGGAAATCCTGTTTTGCCAGGCTTTGCAAGGCCGGCTTCAATGTAACGGCGCTGTTGTAGGTCGCGACGATCACACTGACCGTCGGCGGCGCGACTTCGGTGGCCGGGGCGGGCAGGGTCATGGCGGATCACAGGCGCGCATCGCGCCATGATAAGGGTGCGGCACCGGCTGCGGTTACAATTGATGCAGTTGCACAGAGAACGTGGGGTGGTTGGAATGCTGGCCGGCGCAAGAAAAGATCCGCAAATCATTACGGATGCATGGCAGAAGGTCGACCCGTTGATCGACGGTGTCATTGTCCGCGAGGTGCTGCATGTTCCTCGCGATCACGGCATCATCACCGAACTCTACCGGCCGCAGTGGGATTCGACGGGGCTTCCGCTTGTGCATGCCTACCAATCGCGACTGTATCCGGGCGCGATTGGCGCGTGGAGTTGCCACGCGCGCACAGTCGATCGTCTCTTCGTGAACCAGGGCAACCTCAAGGTGGTGCTCTTCGACGGTCGCGACAACTCCCCTACGGCCCGGCGGATCAACGAACTCTATGTCGGCGACGCGCGTCCCGCGCTGGTCATTCTTCCGGTTGGCGTCTGGCACGGACTGCAGAATCTCGGCGACTCCGATGCGCTCATCCTCAATTTTCCGAGCGAGGCGTACAACTACGCTGATCCGGATCACTACCGTTTGCCATCGGACACGGCCGAGATTCCCTACACCTGGAATGCGCGCGGCGCGGCCACGCGCTTGCGGTCGGACGCCCGTTGACTTGACGTGGCACGTTGGCGGTGCCAACCGCAGCCTTGCGCAGCACAGCCGTCAAGGCGGGGGCAGCGAGTGCGTCAAGTTGCCGTTGACGATGGCCTTGTCGGCCACCGTGATTGCGCCATTGGCATTGATATCCTTGAGGTAGGTCGTGGCCGTGACCGTTTGCGTCAGCGCCGCATTGACCGTACCCAGGTCGGAGACGGCCACCACGCGGTTCTGCGTGACGTCGCCCGACAGGAAGCCCACGCGAACCGACGCGGTCCCGTTGCCGCCCGCCGCGTTGACGACGTTGCTCAGCGTGATCGTCACATATTGCTGATCGGCGACGCCCGTGAGCGGAACGATCACTTCGCCGCCGGGGGTAAAGGTCGGCGTGCCCGCCACGGCAATACCTTCGGTGATTGCCGCGGTGGCCGAGGTGACCACGCTGTCGAAGGGAAACACGATTGTATGCAACGGGCCTGTTCGCGGTTCGACTGTGGGATTCAACGGGTCCGGCGAAAGTGCCAGGTTGAAGGTTCCCGCAGCGCCGTGCACTTTGCGCGAGGACGCACCAGGCGCAGGTCCGGTCACGCTGACTTCCTGAGTGGACGACGCGCTCGTCCGCGACGATGTTCCCGCATAGGTCACGACCAGCGGATACAAACCGGCGGTATTGGGAAGCGTAAGGGCACACGCGGCGACGCCGCTGCCATTGGTCACCGCGTTGCACGATTGGCCGTTGAGGACGAATTGCAATGTCGCGCCGCTCAGTGGCACGTTAGGTGTGACCGAAACGTCGAACAGCGCAGCGGAGAATGTAACCGAGGCGCTTGAGTTGCCGGAAAGGATCGTGCCATTGAGACTGATGAAGGTCACGTGCTTGCCGGCGGTTGAAGTCCAGTTGATCGTGGCCTTGTTTGAAGCAAGACTCACCGCCCCAACCGTTGCCGACGCAACGATGCGATCGGTGCCGGTGAGAATGCCCTGATATGTCGTGGTGGCCTTGCCTGTCGCATCCGTCAGCGCGGACCGCACCTGCTGGTTCGAGCCCTGGATGCTGAACGTGACACCCGTTCCAGCAGGGACATTCAGGTTGTTGAACGTCGCCGTCAACGACTGCGCCGTACCTTGCGCAGGGTCAGGCGTCACCGTCGGCGGCGACAGCGTGAGCGACGGCGTAGGATTGGTCGAGGCAAATCCACAGCTTCCGGTCGATGTAGTCAACTTGTAGATGGCATAGCTCGCGCCAAAATAGAGGCAGCCATCCGAGCCAACGATGCCGGAGCTGGCGCCGCCTACGGTAATCGGCGTCGTCACACCGGTTGTGAGATCGAACAGCGACAATGCATTCCCCGGCGGCGTCAATACGACCAGCGACTTGGCCGCGCCACCGGGCAAGGTCGCGGCTACCGTTACCCAATAGAGGGCACTGACTCCGGGAACCGTCGTGATCGACGCAGGTTGCGGCGTGTTGGTACCACCGATCCTGTAGATGGCAGGATTCGCGACAAGGTAATTGCTAGCAACGTAGATCGTGCCGTCGGGCGAAAACGATACCGAGCCGTTGGTCGCGGTCGGCAGTGTCAAGTAAGTGGTCAGCACTGGCGGAAGAGGGTCCGTGCTGCTGGTATGAAGTACCCGAAATAGCGACGGACTTTCAAATCCACCGCCAAAGCAGGCATTGGTAAAGAAAATGTCACCACTGATCGGGTCGACAGCGATGTCCGACGCACAATTCAGTCCCGTAACCAAGGTACGAATGATCGCCCCCGTGTTTGGATCAACCTGAATGACGTCACCGGTGAATGGGGCGTTGGAAGCTGCCGCGCGCAGCACATACAGGTTGCCATCAGTGCTGTATACCGGCTGGCGCAACGTCCTCCCGAGGTTGGCCAGAACGTTGGCGCTGGAAACTGCACCGCCGCCTGCGTCGAACTTGTACAACTTGCCGTCGAAGAAGTCGGAAACGAATACCGAACCGGTCGTGTCAAAGGTAGGGTTGGACGCGCCGCCGCAGCCACCCCAGTTGACGCCGCCATAGTTGAAATTGCCCGCGGCATAGCCACTCGAGAACGGAATCATCTGGTAGCCGCTCGCTGCAGTGGGCGGTGTGCTGCACGGTGCATTGGCACTTCCGCTGAACGTGACAACAGCACTTCCCGGAATCGCCAGGTTGCCGTCGGTAACGTCGACGGCCGTATAAGTTACGGTCTCATTGAACACATTGGTCGCGGTGAACTGTATTTGGCCTGCGGCATTGGTCACGCTGGGTGACGGTCCGCTGACGATCGAGTGTCCGGCACCCTGTGAAAGCGTGATCAACTTGCCCGGTGTGGGCCGCGCCAGCGCGTCCTGGAGCGTTACGGTAATGGTGGTAGTGGCAACGCCGTCGCTTTGCACGGCCAGCGGGTTGGCACTAATGCCAGCGCTCGCGGCCGCAGGCACCGCGAACCTCACGGTCTGCGGCGAAAGTACGACGCCGTCCGTCGTGTCGGTGGCCGTAAACGTTACGTCTTCCGCAATCAGGTTGGTGACGGTGAATACGACGGCACCGTTGCTCACCGACGAGACGCCGTTCGGCGGCGAAATGACGGCACTGCTGCCGCCGTTCTTCGTCAGCGTCACGTTCTTGCCGCTGACCATGTTGCCACTGACATCGCGGAGCCAAACCACGACGTACGTTGGCGTGACTCCATCCGCCGGCGGGTTGGCGGCCGGTGCGCCCAACGTTGGCGCAGCGCCGCTCGTGAACGGAACCATGCTGGATGCGATGGCGGTCGGGGGCGTGGCAACCTGGCCCGCGAGGCCGAGATTCAGCAGATTGGTGTTGGGCGAGCCCAGACCGACGTGCGCGAAATCTGAACCCATCGATGCGGGCCCGTGGAAAGCAGCCGTTGCAGCCAACGGGTAGATCTGCGGGTTCAAGCTGCCCAGGTTTTGTCCCTGTGCCTCGTTGAGAACCGCGGTGTAGGCGGCCCAGGTTGGCGCTGCGACGCTGGTTCCGCCATAGAGCGCGCCATTGGGGCATCCGCCGTTCGTTTGCATGCAAATCGTCCAACCCGTGGCCGGATCGCCATTGGCCACGACGTCGGGAATGGAGCGCATCGTGGCTGAAGTAAAACCGTTCTGGTACGCGGGGCGCGCGAAATACCTGCTGACGCCGTAGCCACCTTGGCCTGTTGGCGGCATATGCGTTGTGCCGTTCCACCAGGTCTCGCTGAGGTAGGTGCCGCCGGGTCCCACGGTCAGTGTCGTTGCCCCGACTGCGGTGGCACTGGGTGAACTCGCCGGGACACCGACAGTATTGGGACTGCCATCGAGGCAGGTACTTCCCGAATCTCCTGATGCGTTGAAGACGCTAATCCCTGATGCCGCGGCCGTCTGGAAAATGGCATCGATGCTTTGTACATCGGCGAGCGTGGTCTGGTCCTCACAGTAGGACCAGCTGTTGCTGATTACCGTCACATTGTCATTGACCATAGCATTGAAGATGGCCTGGAAGCTGGCTCCTCCGCCGGAGAACGGCGCGTCATACACCACGACTTGCGCACCCGAGGCGATAGTCATGATGGCCGCGATGTCGAGAAGCACTTCGTCCTGACGCGGGCCCAGTGCGGCGCCGCCATTGACGTGAAACTGTGAAAGCTTGCTGATGTTGGCAGCGGGAAGTCCCGCTAGATTCAAGTAATTGACGACGTCGCCCTGGACGAACGTGTCGTATTCCAGCAATCCCACCTTCTGTCCCGCACCGCGTGCGACACCCCATGGAACACCGCCACTGCCCGACGTTGCGAAGTCACCCGTCGGGCCCACCGATTGCAATGGCGAAGGGGCCGTGCAGGTCTGGGTGGGAGGCGTAGTCGTCGCAGCGGCCGACGCATTATTAAGTTGAGTTGCCGGATTGTTGAGCAACTTGCATAGTTCGTAGATGACTTGGTTAAACGCCTTGACAATGGCATTCCATTGCGGTGCTGGCTGCGCAAGATTGGATAACCCGGTAACTGCCTCGACCTTGCTGGCGATACTCGCCGGCAACGAGGGATCGGTATCGTTGGCGTAGAACGTCTGCGTTCCGATCTGGTAGTCGTTGATGTGGATGGAGAGGGCGCGCTCAGCCACCGCGCGCGGGGCGCTCATGGTCAGCGTCATGCGGTTTTTCGAAGCTTCGACGAATCTGAAGCCCTGCCGCTCGAAGTAGTCTCTTACGGTTGCGTAATCGTCAACGCTTGGCCCGAACTTTTCGCTGACCGTGAGCGGACTCATGAACTTCCGGTACTGCGGCGACTTTGCGTCATAGACATCGCGCAAATACGCCGCGAATCCCGCAGCATCCGCGCGTCGCAACACGATTGTGAAGTTGAGCGGCGCCGTCAACAGCGATTGGCTGGCGACGTTTGCTGGCGCGGCCAGCGCCAGTGCGGTGGGCACGTGCCCCGGCAAGGAAATCCGAGTTACTTGTTGTTGCCCCAACGCCGCGGAAGCACCGAGCAGTGCCATTGTCCACAGCAGCCAATGCAAAGGCTTCATAACGCGCATCACGTACCCCCGGAAGAACTACTGAGTAGCGCGAGCAATGTTCAGCCCACCGCGATTCGACAAGCGGCGATCATGCATCCCGCGAATTGGGTCGTCAATCCACTTGAAGGGAAAAACCGTGCGGCAGCAACGCTGTCATAGTGAATGACAATTGCTTGGTACCGTTACATGCGCATGTAACATTGGCGGCCGCGCCAAATTCGTGCAGCACCTGGCGACATGCGCCGCAGGGCGTGACCGGCCTATCGGTGGGTGTGTAGATAACGAGCGACACGATTTCGCGCGCACCGGCGCTGACCGCGCTGAAAATGGCACTGCGTTCCGCGCATACGGTCAGGCCATACGAAGCGTTCTCCACATTGCAGCCGACGAAGACGCGACCGTCGGCGGTGCGCACGGCGGCGCCTACCGGAAAATGACTGTAGGGACAATACGCCCGCGAACTGGCGTCTCTTGCGGCAGCGACGAGTTCCAGCATCGCTGCTTGACTGAGGACTTGACTGGAGGCTTGACCGGGCATGGGCAGCGCCGTGGATTGAGCGTGGTGCTATTCCCGCGCGGCGCGGCGCGACTGCTCGAGGTCCTCGTCGCGCACGACGATGCTGCCGTCGCGCTCGAAGTAGCCGAGTTCGATACGGCGCGCCGCGACATCCTCGACGAAGTCGATGTAGCGATTCCAGAGTTCCTGAATCGATTCCTTGCCGGTGCTGTCCCGGTCGGCATCGTGCAGCGTCGCATGACTGACCCGGCAGATGATGCGCCGCTTCTTCTCGACGGCGACGAACTCGATCGGGTCGGGCAGCTTGGCGCGATTCTCGGAACGGGGAAAGGAGATTCTCATGGCGTTACTTTACTCGATATGGACGCAGGATCAACCGAAAGCCGGTGGCAGCGATGTCGCGGTGGCGGGTAGGGGCCGTGGGGTAGAATCTTTGCGCTCCCCCTCTGCATCCTCAACCATTCCTAAGGGTCCGCCATGGCCGATGTTTCCGCCTCCATGACGAGCGGCGCGCGCAAAGCGCCGCCATTTCGCGCCGACCATGTCGGCAGCTTCCTGCGTCCCAAGTCGTTGCTCGACGCGCGCGACCAGCACAAGTCCGGCGCGATCGACGCCGCCGCGCTGCGCCAGGTCGAGGACGAGGCCATCCGGGGAATCGTGAAGTTCCAGGAGGACCTGGGGCTGCGCGGCATCACCGACGGCGAATTCCGGCGGACCTATTTCCACATCGACTTCCTGACCCAGTTGGACGGCGTCGAGACCAAAGGCGGCATCGCCGTCAGTTTCCACAGCGCCGCCGGCAACGTCGACTTCGCGCCGCCGGTGATGCAGGTCACGCGGAAGGTGCGGCACGTCAAGCCGATCCAGCGCGCCGACTTCGAATTCCTGAAGTCGGTGACGACGCAAACGCCCAAGGTGAGCATTCCGTCGCCGACCATGCTGCATTTCCGCGGCGGGCGCAACGCAATCAGCCGCGATGCCTATCCGGACTTGGAGGAGTTCTATGCCGACGTGGCGGCGGCGTATGGCGCGGAACTGCGCAGCCTGGCCGACGCCGGCTGCACCTATGTCCAGCTCGACGACACCAATCTCGCGTACCTGTGCGACGAGAAGATGCGCGAAGGCGCGCGCCAGCGCGGCGACGATCCCAACGAGTTGCCGCGGCGCTACGCCAAGCTGATCAACGCGGCCATCGCCGACCGGCCCGCGAACATGCGCGTATGCGTTCACCTGTGCCGGGGAAATTTCAAGAGCGCGTGGGCGGCGGAAGGCGGCTACGAGCCGGTCGCCGAGGTCCTTTTCAACGAACTCGCCGTGGACGGCTACTTCCTCGAATACGACGACGCACGCTCTGGCGACTTTGCTCCGCTGCGTCACGTGCCCAAGGGCAAGACGGTCGTGCTGGGCCTGGTGAGCACCAAGCTCGACCAGCTCGAGACCAGCGACGATCTCCGGCGGCGCATCGATGCGGCCGCGCAGTACATGCCGCTCGACCAGATGTGCCTGTCGCCGCAGTGCGGTTTTTCAAGCACCGTGCACGGCAACGCCATTCATGTCGAAGCGCAGGCCGCGAAGGTGCGGCTGGTCGTCGATACCGCGCGCGCCGTGTGGGGCGGCGTCTAGAAATAGGGTCAGACCCCATTACAAGCTTCCCGGTACGTATGCCAAATGTCGGTGTCGGTGCCTGTAATGGGGTCTGACCCCATTTCCTAGTCCGTCCCGACGCCCACGGCCAGGTAGCGGTCGAGCAAGGCAGGATGGGCGCGCAGCGCGGCGCTGCTGCCGGCGTGGACGACGCGTCCGCGCTCCAGGACCACGGCATCATCGGTGACCGCAAGTATGTTGCCCGCATGCTGTTCGACGATGATGGCCGACAGGCCCTCATTGCGCACGATGTGCTCGAGCACGCGCAGCAACTCCACGACGATCAGCGGCGCCAGACCTTCGAGCGGTTCGTCGAGCAGCAGCAGGCGCGGATTGAGCACCAGTGCCCGGCCGATCGCGAGCATCTGCTGTTCGCCGCCCGAAAGCTGGGTGCCGAGGTTCTGCTTTCGTTCGGCCAGTCGTGGAAACATTTCGTAGATGCGCGCGGGCGTGAATGAGCCCGGACGCGCGACGGCGGTGAGATTCTCGTCGACGGTCAGCGACTTGAAGATGTTGCGTTCCTGCGGTACCCACCCCAGGCCGGCGGCAACGCGCTGATCGGGACGCAGGTGCGTAATGTCCCGCCCGCCCAACATGATCGATCCCGCCCGGCGACGCGTGACGCCGACCAGTGTGGCCAGCAGCGTGGACTTGCCGACGCCATTGCGGCCCAGCAGTGCCAGCGACCGGCCTTCGCCCAATGTCATGTCGATGCCGTCGATGACTATCGCCTCGCCGTAGCCGGCGCTCAGGTCCTCGACACGCAGCAGGTCAGCCATCGCGACTTCCCACTACCGCGTCGCCCAGGTAGACGGCACGCACTCGCGCGTCACGCGCGATTTCGTCCGCCGTTCCTTCGACGAGTATGGCGCCGTTGACCAGAACCGATATGTGCGTCGCGAAGCGGAACACGAGGTCCATGTCGTGTTCGATCAGCAGCACCGTGACATCGGCGGGCAGGGCGGCCAGCGTATCGAGGATCTCGCGCGACTCCGTGGAAGGCACGCCGGCAACGGGCTCATCGAGCAGCAGGACGCGGGGTTGGCTCGCCAGTGCCAATGCGATCTCCAGCAGCCTGCGTTTGCCATAGGGCAGCGACGCCGTCGGCACGAGCATGACATCGGCCAGGTGCAGCCGCGTGAGCAATGCCGCCGCTTCGTCGGCAACCGCGGCATCTCGCGCCAAGGCTCGCCAAAAGTGCGCGCCGCTACCGCGATGCTCCGCAATGGCCAGGGCAATGGACTCCAGAGGTGTCAGGCTGTCGAACAATTGGTTGATCTGGAACGTGCGCACGAGGCCCTTGCGGGCACGACGGTGAGTCGGCATCGCCGTGATGTCGGTGCCATCCAGGAAAATGTGCCCCCCCGACGGCACCAGCAGGCCGGTAAGCAGGTTGACGAGCGTCGTCTTGCCTGCGCCATTGGGTCCGATCAGCGCGTGTCGCGCGCCACGCATCAGGTTGAACGAGACGTCCTGCGTGGCGACGATGCCGCCGAAGTGCTTCTGCAATCCGCGTGTCTCGAGCACCGGCGCGGTCATGGAGAGTCCTTGCCCGCGGCGGCGCGCCAACGTGGCGGAAGCAGCCGTCGTGCCATGCGACCGATGCGCCCCCGCCCCGCCAATACCAGCACGATCAGCAGCAGTCCGATCCAGAACTGCCAATATTGCGGTGTCAGTCCGGACAGGATCTCGTGCATCAGCGTGAACAGCACGGCGCCGATGAGTCCGCCGTAAAGCCAGCCCACGCCGCCGATCACCAGCACCAGCAGCACGTCGGCCGAGCGGTGGAAGTCGTAGACGTCGAGCGACGCAAAGCCGGTGGTCTGCGCCAGCAGCGCACCCGCAATGCCGGCATAAGTCGCGGCCAGCGTGTAGACGGCGGCCAGACGAACGTTGCTGCCGATCCCTATTGCAGTGGCACGCTGCGGATTGTCGCGGATCGCGCGCAGGCCGTAGCCAAAAGGCGAATGCACGACCCGTCGCGCAATGAAGAACAGCACGATCAGCACGGTGAGGCTGTACAGGTAGGCGACGCGCCCACCCATGTCGAACGCGAAGCGCCCAAGGAGCGGCCCCATGACCACGCCTTGCAGGCCATCGGCGCCGCCGGTGATCTTGTCGAACCGATTGGCCAGCTCATACAGGATGAGCGCGACGCCCAAGGTGACCATCAGGCGCGTCAGGTCCGAGCCACGCAGGACCAGCACGCTCGTCAGCAATCCGAGCATAGCCGCTGCCAGCGCTGCCACGGCGAGACCCGCGACAGGGTCGGCGACGAAATGCTTGGCGAACAGCGCGGCCACATACGCGCCGGTGCCGAAGAACGCGGCGTGTCCCAACGAAACGATGCCGGCATAGCCGAGTATCAGGTCGAGCGAAATGGCGAACAGGGCGAGGATCGCCATTTCGTTGAGCAGCGGCGCCTGCCTGGGCAGGACGAACCACGAGAGCAGCGCCGCGCCCCAGAGGGCCCATTCCCACGCACGCATGCGCGGCCCCCGCGCAAATTGCGCAACATCACCCGTGGGCACTGTGGCCGAAGGCTCGCTGTTCATCGTCCGCCGGCTCGCGCGAACAATCCCTGCGGGCGCAACATCAGCACCACGATCATCACCGTGTAGATCATGAACGCGCCCAGCTTCGGTACGTAATACTTGCCGGCAACGTCGGCGATGCCCAGGAGCAGAGACGCCAGCAGCGGCCCGGTAATCGTCGTGGTGCCGCCGACCGCGACCACGATCAGGAAATAGATCATGAACTTGAGCGGGAACGTCGGGTCAAGCCCGAGAATCTCCGCGCCCAATGCGCCGCCCAGTCCCGCCAACCCGGAACCAAATGCAAAGGTGACGAGGAAAATCCGGTTGACGTCGATCCCCAGCCCCGAGGCGACACGCGGATCGTCTACCGCGGCGCGCAGGCGACTGCCGAAGCGCGTGCGCGTCAGCACGGCCTGCAACGCGAGCGCCAGAATGCCGCACACGACGATGATGAACAGCCGGTACGCGCCGACACTGGCGCCGCCTATTTCAAAACGCTGGCGCAGGAACTCCGGAATGCGCACGAACTGCTGCGTCGAGCCGAAGAAAAAGTCCACCGTGGCGACCGCCATGAACACCAGACCGATGGAGAACAGCACCTGGTCGAGATGCGGCCGGCGGTAGAGGCGGCGATAAAGCGTGGGCTCCAACGCGGCACCCAGCAGCGCGGAAAACAGGAACGCCAGCGGCAGGCAAAGCAGGAACGGCATGCCCAACTTGTTCGACAGCACCGCCGTCAGGTATCCGCCGGCCATGGCGAACGCGCCGTGCGCCAGGTTGACGAAGTTCATCAACCCCAACGTGACGGCAAGGCCGGACGCGAGCAGGAACAGCAGCATGCCGTACGCGACGCCGTCGAAGAGAATGGTCAGCATGGCGGCGGCACAGTGTTACGCGGGACGGCGAGAGCGGCCTGACGCGATCCCGCGCGATCGAACGTCACCGGGTCTTGGTGGGATCCTTGACGCTTGGGTACGACAGGAACTCGACGTTGTACAGTTGCCCGTCCTGCTTCTCCACCTTGCGGATATAGACATTCTGGGTCAGGTCGCGCGTTTCCGCATCGAGCGTCACCGGGCCGCGCGGGCTTTCCCACTTTGACCCCTTCATGGCGTTGATCAGCGCGTCGCCATCCGTGCTGCCTTTGGTCGTTTCCAGCGCGCGGTAGATGAGGCGCATGCCATCGTAGCCGCCCAGTGAGTGGAAATTGGGGCGGAGGTTGTTGTTGGCCTTGCGGAACGCGTCGACATACGCCTTGTTGGCCGGCGAGTCGTGCGCGGCCGAATAGTGGAACGACGTGATGACGCCGAGCGCAACATCGCCCATGTCATTCAGGATGTCGTCGTCCGTGACATCGCCGGTACCGATCAGCTTGATACCGCCCTTGTCCAGTCCGCGTTCGGCGAATTGCTTCATGAAAATCGCCCCGACGCCGGAGGGCACGAAGACGAATACTGCGTCCGGCTTGGCGTCCGCCACGCGCTGCAGGAACGGCGCGAAATCGGGATTGCGCAGTGGCACGCGCAATTCGGCCATCACCTTGCCGCCCAGGTTGGTGAAGGTCCTGATGAATTGCGCCTCGGCATCGATGCCGGGGCCGTAATCGGACACCAGCGTGACAACGCTCCTGATCTTGTTCTTGTAGGCCCAATCGGCAATGGGCATGGTCACCTGTGGCAGCGTGAAGCCGGTGCGCACGATGTAGGGCGACTTTTCGGTGATGACGGATGTCGCCGCGGCCATGACCACCATCGGCACCTTCGCCTCCGTCGCCAGCGGCGCCGTGGCAAGCGCCAACGGCGTCAACCCGAAGCCGGCGAGGAACGCCACCTTGTCGTTGACGATCATTTCCTGCGCGATGCGCTTGGTGTTGTCGGGGACCCCTGCGTCATCCTTGACAATCAGTTCGATCTTCTTGCCGGCGACCGTAGACCCGTTCTGCTGCATGTAGAGCTTGGCGGCGGCCTCGATCTGCCTTCCGGTGGAGGCAAAGGGACCCGTCATCGGCAGGATCATGCCAATCTTGACCACGTCCTGGGCCATGGCGGCACCGGCGAGTCCGATGCCCAGTCCTGCGGCGACAATTGTCCTGAAGAGTTTTGCTGCGGGCATGACGGCCTCCTTGATGATTCGAGTGTGTTTTTTCTATCTTCGCATGTTCGAGGCGCTGCGGGTAGGCACGCCAGCCTATACGCGCTTGCGCAGCGAGGGATCCGCCAGCGTGGTGTCCTGGCCCGGCGGTGGATCGTCGATCGCGGCCTCGATGCTCTTGTGTTCGCGCCATTCGGCGGGCGGTCGCACGTAGCCGTCCGAGCCCACGAGGTCGACGCCCCAGTAGATCTCGAGATGGTGGCCATCGGGGTCGAGAAACTCGACGGCGATCTGGCAGCCCGCGCGACGGCGACCGTCGACGACGATTTGCACGCCAAGCTTCTTCAGATGTTCACGCGCGCGCAAGACCTCATCGAGCGACGCGACTTCGAACGCGGCGTGATGCATCTCGGTTCGCTGCGATGCGGCCTTGGCGGAGCCGACCAGCGCGAGGCAGTGGTGGTCCGCATTGCAGCGCAGGAACGCCATGCCGCCGGGCACCATGGTTTCCGGATAGATGTCCGAGACCTTGAAGCCCAGCACCTCCGTGTAGAACCTGAGCGAGCGCTCGATGTCGGTGACGTTGAGCACGACATGTCCGAGCTTCTGCATCCGGAACGGCATGCCCGTGGGCGGTTTCATTTCCTTCAGTCTTGCGACATCGACGGCCATGAGCTTCTCCGGCAGGGGTGCACTGGATAGCGGCATTGTGACCTCGGCACGGTGTGTGGACAATCGGCAAACAGGACAACCTGTTATGCTGTTCTTGCATAACCGGCAACGGAAAGGACGAATGGATCTCAAGCAACTCGAATGGTTCGTTCGCGTGGCCGAGTTGGGCAGCTTCACGCGGGCCGCAGCGACGCTCGATGTGTCGCAGTCCGTGCTGAGTCGCCAGGTGCGCGCGCTGGAAATCGAAGTCCGCCAGCACCTGCTGTATCGCAATGGCCGCGGCGCGACGCTCACCGAGCCGGGCCAAACGCTGCTCGCCCACGCCAAGGGCATCCTCTACCAGGTCGAAGTCGCGCGGCAGGAACTGGAAGATCGACGCGGGCCGCTGACCGGCAAGGTCGTTGTCGGCGTGCCGCCCAGCATGGGACGCCTGCTTACTGTCCCCGTCGTCACGACGTTCCGGAAATTGTTCGGGAAGGCATCGATCGGCATCGTCGAGGGCCTGACCATGTCCATCCAGGAATGGCTGCTGCTCGGGCGTCTCGACTTTGCGCTGCTGTACGACCCGACGCCGGTAGCGCCACTGGCCTACGAGCGTGTGTGGTCCGGCGAACTGTGCCTGATCGGCGCGGCCGGTGTGAAGCCTGCGCTTCCCGCTACGGTCAAACTGGCAGACCTTGCGCGTTTTCCGCTGATCATGCCCAGCCGGCCCCATGCGGTGCGCAGCCGGGTCGAGGCCGAGTGCGCGCGCCACGATGTCACGCTCGATGTGGCACTGGAAATCGACGCCATCGCATCCATCCTCGACATGGTGCAGGGCGGGGCGGGGTACGCGATCCTGTCGCGTCATGCGCTGGCCGGCCGCGGCGGCAAGGCGCAATTCAGCGTGGCCCGGATCGTTCGCCCGGCCATTACGAGCCAGATCGTGATTGCCACCTCCACCCAGCGGCCATTGACGCATCTGGCACGCCGCACCATCGACCTGGTCAAGGCGGAGATTGCGCATAACGCCGCGCTGCGCCCGGTTCCGCGATAATCCGCTCCATGCCTTCCAGCCTTGACCCGTCCCAGGTCGCCGTCGCAGCGTCGCCGGATCCCTCCGCACGCGCGCCCGACACCCAGCGCTGGGACCACGCATTCGCGCGCGCCGCGGGCGCTGCACCTTCCGATGGCAATGCCGTTCGCCTCCTGCTCGATGCGGGCGAGAATTTTCCCGCGTGGCTCGAGGCCATCGGCAACGCGCAGCGCTACGTCCTGTTCGAGAGCTACCTGATACTGAACGACCCGCTGGGCCGACTGTTCGTCGAGGCGCTGGTCGCCAAGGCCCGGGCCGGCGTGCGCGTGTGCGTGATCTTCGACTGGCTGGGTTCCTTCTCCGCACACCCGCTGTGGAATCCTCTGCGCGAGGCGGGCGTCGAACTGCGCATCTTCAATTCGCCGCGCTTCGACAGTCCTCTGGCATGGTTGTCGCGCGACCATCGCAAATCCATCGTGGTGGACGGCGACATCGGATTCGTCAGCGGGTTGTGTGTCGACGCGGCATGGGAAGGCGATCCAGCGAAGCGTCTCGAGCCATGGCGCGACACCGGCGTGGAAATTCGCGGGCCCGCGGTTGCGGAGCTTCAGCAGGCATTTGCCGCGATGTGGGTCACGTGCGGCGAAACGGAACTCGGCGAACTGCCGGCTGCGTCGGCAACGCGTACCGCACCGGGCAATGTGCGGGTTCGCGTCGTCGCCGGCATTCCGCGCATTGCCGGAACCTATCGCCTCGACCTCCTGATTGCCTCGGTCGCGCGGCGCCAACTATGGCTCACCGACGCCTACTTCGTGGGCACGTCCGCCTATACGCAAGCGCTGCGCGCGGCGGCAGCGGACGGCGTGGATGTGCGCCTGCTTGTCCCGGGCGCTTCGGACATTCCTGCGCTGTCGCCGTTGTCACGCGCGGGTTACCGGCCGCTGCTCGAGGCAGGCGTTCGCGTATTCGAGTGGAACGGCACGATGCTCCACGCGAAGACCGCGGTGGCCGATGGCGCGTGGGCGCGCGTCGGTTCCACCAACCTCAATCTTGCGAGCTGGATGTCCAATTACGAACTCGATGTCGCCGTCGAGGATGCGACGTTCGCGCAGGCCATGGCGGCGCAGTACGAAAAAGACCTGGACCGCGCCACCGAAGTCGTGCTGACGTCGCGCAACCGGGTGCGCCGGGCCGAACCTCGCGCCACGGCCGCCCAGGAAGCCGGCGAGCCGGTGGCCCGTCGCGCCGCATCCGGAAGTGCGGGACGCGCAGCCGCGGGTGCCGTGAGTGTGGGTAGCGCGCTGGGCGCCGCCTTGACCAATCGGCGGACGCTTGGCCCGGCCGAAGCGGGTTTGCTGGCGACGATGGCGATGTTCGTCATCGGCATCGTGGTGGTCGCGACATTATGGCCGCGCGTCATCGCGTGGCCGATCGCCTTCCTCGGTGCGTGGCTGGCCCTCTCGTGGCTGTTGAAGAGTTGGTCGCTGTGGCGCAGCCCGCGCCGCGCGCGGGGCTCTGACGTGCTGCCGGTCCCCGCGCCAGAGGGACGGGCCGGGGATGACGACGCAAAGGGCTGACCTGCTATAATTGCAGGCTTGCGCCCGTAGCTCAGATGGATAGAGTACCTGGCTACGAACCAGGGGGTCGTGGGTTCGAATCCTGCCGGGCGCACCAGTAAAAACAATGGCTTACAGTGATGTAAGCCATTTTTTACGACCTCCTGGTTCCGCGCCAGGACGTCGTACATGCAGCGAACGTCCCATTCCGCTGCAAAGTGTCACCCGCGTCTCCGCTACGTGCAGATCAAACGAAGCGATTGGCGGCACTCCGGCGCGCCGGTGATTTAGTAGCGCGAGTGGTGGCGTTTCGCCGCGGGCTTCGATGATTCTTTTACTAGACGTTCCGCCTAACGACGAACAGTCCTCCTGGTACATTCTCAGCAGCATTTTCGTGCTGCGCGACATGTGCTGCGTCAATCGCTTCCACAGCCGCGTCATGCGTCTGCGTGCGTGGGCAACGACGCAATCCGACAGCTCGGATCACGCGGGAATCGGCTCGAGAGTTTGTGGGACACCCCCTTGCCGGGCTGAAGCGTAGGCCGCGTCCATGACTTGCATCATCGCTTCGGCGTCGCGCAATGATGCTAGCGGCTTTGCACCCGTGCGACATTCTGCAAGCACCCGCTTTACGAACAGTGGGTAGTAAACGTCGGTTTCTACGCGGATACGGAGACTTCGGGTGCCGGCGGCAAGATTGTTCCGATCCCGAATCTCGATACGGTCGGGGCCCGATTTCGCGTACATGCGATTCGATGAAAGGGTGAACGAGAACTCGCGCTGCTCGTCAGGACTGCTGGGGAAGCTGTATCCCGTTTCCACGAGCCCGATAACGCCATCTTCGGTTTGCATTGTGACCAGGGAATAGTCCTCGACGGAGCCTCGGTGCGTTCGGGTATGCATGGTGGCGGAGACTCGAGCGATTTCCTTACCGGTCAGCAATCTAAAGAAGTCGATGAAATGCGTAGCGACGTTGATCGTGGATCCGCCACCGGAAAACACGGGATCAAGTGCCCAGCCAGCGCCTGCGGCTTCGTACCGATCGGGCGCACCGACAATAAAACGGAACGACATGTAGTTGAAATCCGACGGGATGCGGCCCTCGGCATCTTTGAGGGCAGCGAGCAGGTCGCTACTCCGGAAAATGAACGGTATCGCGCAATATAGGTTGGCTGCCTCCGTCAATTTCCGGAGATTGGTGACCTGCGACATGCTGACCCCGCAGGGCTTCTCCAAGGCAAATGGAATTTTTCGTGCGATCAACGCTTCCGCGAGCGCCGGCATTTCGGAATGCCGACCGAACGCAAACGCAAAATCGACTTTTTCGCGATCGAGCAACTCATAGCTTGATGAATACAGCGTGCTCCCGAATCGCGCTGCAATTGCCTGTCCCTTCACCTGCTCCGCATCCGAAACGGCCACCAACTCGATCCCGGGCGCCTCGAGCGGGTCAAGATAGAGCGGCACGTGCCAGTGGCTCGCCTCCAGCAACGCAACTTTCATTCGTGTTCTCCTTCTCTACAGTGCACTGGCCGAAACCACCCTCACAGCGCCGCCATGCCCCGAGATTCAGGTTCGGAACAACAAGCGCGGGCGCCAACATGAAATGACGACTCTCACCAACAAGATCGGCGACAGCTCAACCTGAGTCATCGTAACAACGAGTAGCTTTGGCGTTGTTCTCCATTGAATCGTAACCTCAGGGACTGGCGACTTTGGCCGGCACGGACAGCAAGCCGGCGTCTGGTGCTGACCTGCCTTCGGGCAGGTAGTCGAACCCTAAGAAGCGCAGGGCATGCACTGCCTGCGCTTCATGCATCGGGCGCCCGCCTTGGGTACGACAACCGCGCGCGCTGGCAGCACGGCAAAGGGCCGTCGGCTCCGGCGAATTGATGATGTCAACAACGGTGCTGCCAGGCTCGAGCCCCCTGGGATCGATCGGTAGTGGATCGTCAGGCTTCATGCCGAGCGGGGTGGCATTGATGACGATCTCGCATCCGCGCGGATCGGGTGCGTCAGAACGTGTTCTGCAGCCGGTTGCGGCGGCGACGGCGTTGGCGAGGTCGTCGGCACGACGCTCGTCGACATCGAAAATGGTAAGTGCCCGCGCACCCGCGGACGCGACCGCAAATGCGATAGCTCTGCCTGCGCCTCCCGCGCCGATCAGGAGAACGGATTTGTTCGCAGGGTGATTGCCTTCCCACTGCATTCCGAGCACGCAGCCGAGGCCATCGAAGATGGCACCGACCCAGCGTCCATCGTCTTGGCAACGAATAACATTCAATGCGCCGACCTGACCAGCAGTCGGATGTAGCTCGTCGACAAAAGCCAACATCCGTTGCTTATGAGGCATCGTCACTAACACGCCTGCCAGATTTCCGATCGCGCGTGCACCGGTGACGAATGCGGACAGGTCATCCGCCTTGACTCGAAACGGCACGCAAACCGCGTCCGCGCGCTGTTCGATGAAGAGCCGGTTCAGCAATTCGGGCGACTTAGCTGTCGTCAGTGGATCACCCACCAAGCCATAGAGTCGCGTCGTTCCTATGATATGGGTGGCGGGAGGCATCGCGGCGTGTCGACCGAAGATGGAAAAGTGGAATAGGTAGGAGACAGTCAGCGAATAGAAGCATTCGCGGCTTGAACGTCAGCCGGAACTCCACGGCGTCTTGCAGCGGGTAAATTCCAGCTGATATACCGATGTCGCGATCTTCGTACCATCCGCGCCCAGCAACGGCTGCAGCTCCC
>JANMCH010000098.1:0-1843 GCA_031361045.1 Betaproteobacteria bacterium
ACCAGCCCGGCCAGGATCAGCCACCGGATCCAGGCAAAAGGCACCAGCAACGCGACGATTGCCGCCAGGAACATGACGCAATGCAGGTGCGTGGCGTAAACCAGGTGCTCGATGTAGCGTTTGGGGCGGCCAGGGTATGACCGCGAGCGTCCCAGGTAGGACACCTGCTGCAGCCATGCGAACACCGGCAGCAGGACGAACATTGCGTAGGGTGCATAGCGGATGAAGCCCGACGACAGCTGCTCGCCCTTCTCGGTGGACGACAACCGGTTGAAGTGTTCGGCGCGGCGCCGGATCGCGTCGAACACGACGTTGCTGGATCCCTTGACGACGATCTGCAGGTCGCGGTCCAGCCCGAGAGTCAATGCATCGCCAAACGAAATCTCATTGCCCACTTCGCGCACATTGACGACGGCCGTCCCGGCCTTGCGCTCGCCGTTGGCGGCAGTGTCGTCGAACTGGATCGGATTGGTGGTCAGCCGCAGCACCGCAAACAGGATCAGCGACAGCACCAGGAACATCCGTGCCGGGCGCACATAATATTTTCGCCGCCCGCGGAAGTATTCCTGCGTGAGGAATCCGGGTTTCGTGATCAGCGCGGAAAGCGTGCGCCACCGCTTGCCGTCGACCGCCACCAGGCTGCCGGTGACGTCGCGCATGTAGTGCCGCAGCGTCGGCAGGCGGACATCGGTCTCCTGGCCGCAGGTCGAGCACCAGGCGCCCGTGGCCATGGCGCCGCAATTGGCGCAAGGCACCGCCGGCGGCCCCGGCGCGGGGGAAGGCGCTCCCGCGATCAAGTCGGCGCGCTGACCTTGCCCACGAACGCCTTCAACTCCGCGGACATCCTTGCCAGCGACGGCTTGTGGATGTACATCATGTGGCCGGACTCGAAGTAGCTGACGTGAACGTTCTTGCGCAGGTGTCCGCGCAGGCCCAGGTGGCTCAACGTGTAGTCGCCGGCGAAGTGCGGCGTGCCGAGGTCATACAAGCCGCTGGCCACGTATACGCGCATGTGCGGATTGGAATGCATCGCGCGGCGCAGGCTGTCGCCGACGTTGACGTACTTGTTGGCGAAGTCCTTCCAGCTCCACTTGTCCCAGATCGGTGCATGGACGACGTACGGTGCGTCGGACTCGTACTTGAACGTGTCCTTGAGCACACGGTTGATGCCCGTCGCGTAGGCCCCGATCAGGTTGGCCAGCATGGGATCGGATTCCGGATGCTCGCCGGCGTCGTCCTTGTCATGGCCGACGAAGCGCGTGTCGAGCCGGCCGACCGTTTGCCCGCGATGCCGCAGCAGTTCCTTGAAATAGCGGAACGGCTCCGGACGCAGGTCGCAGCGCCGCACATAGTCTTCGGAAAGCCCGGTGTAGCGCGCAAGCTGCGTGACGATGTCCGCGCGCTCCGCCTCCGACAATCGCGTGCCCTTGAGCAGCGCGATACTGTAGACATCGGTCGCGAAGGCCTCTGCCTCCTTGATCAGCGCCGCGAGCGACTTCTTCTGCAGCGCCGGCGCCAGCGCCTTGTGGTACCACGCCGTCGCCGCATAGGTCGGCAGGAACAATGGGTACGGCAATTCGTTGCCGTGATCGAAGCTCAGCGTTTGCAGGTCCACCGCCATCGATACCAGCATCACGCCGTTCAGGAAGATGTCGTGCTTTTCCTGCAAGTGCAGCGACAATCCGGTGGCGCGCGTGGTGCCGTAACTTTCGCCGATCAAGAACTTGGGGCTGCCCCAGCGGCCGTTGCGCGTCAGGTAAACGCGGATGAATTCGCCGACCGCATCGAGGTCGCGCTGGTATTCGTGGAATTCGGCGACCTTCTCGCCTTCCGCCACCCGCGA
>JANMCH010000101.1:0-2448 GCA_031361045.1 Betaproteobacteria bacterium
GGCTTCGTCAAACGTCTCGTTGCTCATCGTGTTGACCATCGTGATCTGCGGCGTCACGAGTTGCGTCAGGTCCTTGTCGCCGGATGAAATCATGGTGTCGATGCCGGCCCGCGCCGCACCGCGCGCAAGCGTGCCGATCACATCGTCGGCTTCCACGCCTTCGACCATCAGCAACGGCCAGCCCTGCGCACGCACCAGATCGTGCAGTGGCGCGATCTGGCGTACCAGGTCCTCGGGCATCGCTGCCCGGTTGGCTTTGTATTCGGGATACCATGCGTCGCGAAAAGTCTTGCCGGGCGCGTCGAAGACGACGGCGAAATAGTCCGGCTTGCCGTCCTCGGCCATTCGGCGCAACATCGACAGCACACCGCGCAGCGCGCCGGTCGGCTCGCCCTTCGAGGTGCGCAGGTCGGGCAGCGCATGGTATGCGCGATACAGGTACGAAGACCCGTCAACCAGCACGAGCGTAGGCATGCGTCAGACCCACAAGATTCCGGAACTCATCGATCCGCAGGCACTCAACACGACCAATGGTCAGGAAGCGTGGCGGGTGATGGGGATTATGGCAGAGTTCGCCATCGCGACCGAGCGTCTGCGCGGCATTCGTCCCGCAGTCAGCGTATTCGGCAGCGCGCGCATCAAGGCGGGCCACGCGTATTACGAAAAGACGCAGCGCATTGCGCACCTTCTCTCGGACGCCGGCTTTTCCGTCATTTCCGGCGGAGGACCGGGCCTCATGGAAGCCGCCAACAAAGGCGCGCACGCGGGCCGCGGGCCGGCCATCGGCCTCAACATCATGTTGCCGTTCGAACAGAGCGGCAACGAATTCCAGGATGTCTCCGTCGACTTCCGCTACTTCTTCGCGCGCAAGATGATGTTCGTGCGTTTCGCCTCGGCCTACGTGATCCTGCCCGGCGGCTTCGGTACGCTCGACGAGCTGGGCGAGGTGCTCACGCTGGTGCAGACCGGCAAGAGCAGGAAGATTCCGATCATCCTGGTCGGTGGCGATTTCTGGCGCGGCCTCATCGACTGGATGCGCGACAAGCTGGTTGGCGAAGGCATGATCAACGCGGACGACATGAACCTGCTGCAATTCATCGACGAACCGGAGGCCATCGTCGAGGCGATCTTCAAGTTCTACGAAGGTCGCGGCTTCGCGCCCACCCGCGCCGAACGGGAAAAGATGCTCAATCTCTGAAGCGCAGGGCGTTTGGTAGAATCGCATTCTTCCCACGATCTTGCCGCGCACTTCCCGATACGCATTCGATGAACGCATTTTGCAAAATGACGCGCCAGGCTTTCCTGTTCGCCACAGCCATCGTCGCCGTCGGCGGCGCGCTCGCGCAGGCACCGGGTGCGCCACCGCCGCTTCCCGCGAATGCGTCGCCGCCACCGATGCCGGCCAATGCACTGCCGCCGCCCATGCCGGCGGGCGCCGTGCCTCCCGCCGCCACGACTGGCGCGCCCCCGCCGCTCGACTACAGCGCGGAGCCGGACGAACCGCAGGTCACGATCATTCGCCGTGACGAGCAAACGGTGGAGGAAGTTCGCGTCGGTGGTGTCCTTCGTTACGTTCGCGTGACGCCGCGGCACGGCCGGCCCTACTATCTCGTCCCCACCGGCAACGGGCAGTCTTTCAACCGCATGGACTCGCTGGGAGGTGGATTGAGCGTGCCGATGTGGGAATTGTTCTCCTGGTAACTTGACCCCGTTTCCCGACCCTGCTGGCGCGTGCGTCGTTCGCACTCGCCGGACACCCGCATGTCCGTCTACACGCCCGTAACCGCCGAAGAACTCGATGCATGGCTCACGCGCTACGCGTTGGGCGGCGTCACGGAACTGCAACCGATCGCCTCCGGCATCGAGAACACCAATTACTTCGTCACCACCGCGAAGGGCCGCTACGTGCTGACCCTGTACGAGCGACTGCCGACGGCGGAATTGCCTTTCTACCTGAACCTGATGGCGCATCTGGCGCGCGCCGGTGTCGAGGTTCCCGCGCCGGAACCCGATCGCACTGGCGCGCTCTTCTCGCTGCTGAACGGCAAGCCGGCCAGTCTCGTCACGCGCATCGACGGCCTGCCTGTGGCCGCGCCGACGCCGCCGCAATGCGCCGCCGTGGGCGGGGCGCTCGCACGCCTGCACATGGCGTCGATGACTTACCGGCCGCGGTTGTCGAACCGGCGGGGGCCTGCGTGGTGGCGACAGGCAGCGCGCGCGGTCAAGCCGTTCCTGACGCATGAGCAAACCGCGTTGCTCGACGCCGAGCTCAGGTTTCAAACAGGATTCGGCCGCGGCAAGTTGCCCAAGGGGGCCATCCACGGCGATCTCTTCTGCGACAACGTGCTGTTCCATGACGGCCGCGTCGCGGGGATCATCGACTTCGGCTTCGCGGCCACCGATTTTTTTGCGTACGACCTCGCCATCACCGTCAACGACTGGTGCGTC
>JANMCH010000002.1:0-23677 GCA_031361045.1 Betaproteobacteria bacterium
GTTCGTGGGCGAGTTCCGCCGCTTCCCAATCTTCGATGCGATGCTCGGCAACGAGACGGGCAAGGAAAGAGCAATCGACCCGGCGGGCAACATCATGCCGGGCCGGGATCGACAGGAAGGCGCGGGTATCGTCGTTGAAGCCGACCGTGTTGTAGAAGCCGGCGGTTTCGGTGACCTGTTCGCGAAAGCGCTGCATGCCTTCGGGACTGTCGTGGAACCACCACGACGGCCCCAGCTTAAGCGCCGGATAGTGTCCCGCCAGCGGCGCCAGTTCGCGCGCGTAGGAAGTCTCGTCGAGCGTGAACAGGATGATGGTGAGGTTGCGTTCATTGCCGAATTTGTCGAGCAACGGCTTCAGCGCGCGCACGTAGTCGGTGCGGGTCGGGATGTCGGCACCCTTGTCGCGGCCGTACTCGCGGAACACGAGCGGATTGTGATTGCGGAAGCTGCCCGGATGGATCTGCATGACGAGGCCATCCTCGATGCTCATCTTCGCCATCTCGGTCAGCATCTGGCCGCGGAAGTCTTCGGCCTCCTCCGCCGTGATGGCGCCAGAGAGAGCGCGATCGAGCAGACGCTGACACTCCGTTGCGGGGCGATCGGAAGTTCGTGCCGTCGGATGGCCGTGGTCGGTGGATGTGGCGCCCATCGACTTGAAGAAAGCGCGGCGATTGCGGTGCGCCGCGAGGTAGCCGTTCCACGTCGAAGTGTTCTCGTTGGCGAGCAGGCCAAACTGCGCGACGTTCGCCGCGAAGCCGTCGAACGCCGGGTCAACGACCGGATCGGGACGGTAGGCCGTGACGACGCGGCCCTTCCAGCCCGACGCGCGGATCTTCTGGTGATGGACGAGCGCGTCGAGCGGCGATTCGGTGGTCGCGATCACCTCGATGTTGAATCGCTCAAACAACGCGCGCGGGCGAAACGCCGGCTGCGCCAGGCACTCGTTGATGCGGTCGAAATAGCGGTCGGCCGATTCAGGCGTGAGCCGCTCGTCGATGCCGAACACCGTGTTGAACGCGTGGTCGAGCCAGATGCGCGTCGGCGTGCCGCGGAACAGGTGATAGTTGTCGGCCAGCGCGTGCCAGATCTTGCGCGGCTCGCTCATGGCGGCGGCGCCATCCTGCCGCGGAATGCCCAGCGACTCGAGCGTGACCCCCTGGCTGTACAGCATGCGGAAAACATAGTGGTCTGGCGTGATGAGCAGCGCCGACGCATTGGTGAACGGCGCATCGTCGGCGAACCATTGCGGATCGGTGTGACCGTGCGGGCTCACGATCGGCAGGTCTTTCACCGTCGCGTAAAGATTGCGCGCGAGCGTGCGCGTCGCGGCATCGGCCGGGAACAGCCGGTCGGGATGGAGATTCATCGGGATGGTCATGGCAATTCCTCAATTCGAAAATCTTGAACCACAGAGAACAAAGACCACTCGGAGAAAATCAAGATCGATTCAACACGCCAGGCGTCTCTGTGGTCTCTGTGAAGCTTTTCTCCGTGCTCTCGGTGTAAGCGCTCTGTTTCTCCTACACCACGCCGAGATGCCGCGCCAGCGTGTTGCGCGCGCCGTCGCGGAACAGTGCGACGACGTTGCCGCGCACCGCTTCGCGGAACGCATGATGCGCGACGAGATCGGCGCCGAAGATCGACTTGATGTCGAGAAAGCCGTCGGCGATGGCCACGGGATCGCCCCGTGCTTCGCGCACGATGTCCGCGAAGTCCGCGGCCAGCGGATCGGCGACGTCGATCCGGTTGCCGGCCTCGTCCGTCCCGCTGGCATAGCGGATCCATCCGGCGATCGCGAGCGCGAGATGCGCAAACGGCGCGCCCGCCGCAATGCGATCGCGCACCGTACCCAGCAGGCGCTGCGGCAGCTTTTGCGAGCCATCCATCGCGATCTGTTTCGTCTTGTGCGGGAGCGCGGAATTGCGGAAGCGCTGCATCAGCTGCCGGCAATAGGCAGCCAGATCCGTGTCGGCGGGTCGCCTGAGAGTGGGCGCGATTTCCTCGGCCATTTGCCGTTCGACCAATGCCGCCAGCAACGGGTCGCTTGCGGCCTGCCATACGAAATCGTGGCGCATCAGGAAGCCAAGGTAGGCGAGTGTCGAGTGGCTGCCATTGAGCAGTCGCAGCTTCATCGTTTCGAATGGCGCCACATCGGCCACGAATTGCGCGCCGGCGTTTTCCCAGGCGGGACGCGCGCCGGCGAAACGATCCTCAATGACCCATTGGCCGAACGCCTCGGCGGCAACCGGCGCGGCATCGTGCACGCCGAGCAGGCGCTCCGCTTCGACGATATCGGCATCGGTGGTTGCGGGCACGATGCGATCGACCATCGACGAGGGAAACGCAACGTTGGCGGCGATCCAGTCGGCCAGCGCCGCATCGCGTTCGCGCGCGAACGCGGCGACCAGGCCCTGCACCATCCGCCCGTTATGCGGCAGGTTGTCGCAGCAGACGAACGTGATCGCGCCGGTGGATCTGCCAACTGAGTTGCCAACTGAGCTGCCAACTGAGTTGCCGACTGAGTTGCCAACTGAGGCCGCATGCCGCGCCGCCAGGCCCGCCGTGAGGATACCGACGGCCGACACGGGCGCGTCGGGGTGCGCCAGGTCATGTGCGATGTCGGGATGCGCGAGATTCAGGGCGCCGGTGGCCGGATCGTGGCAATAACCCTTCTCGGTGACGGTCGCCGTGACGACCGTGATGCGCGGATCGGCGAATCGTGCACTCAGCGCGCTGCGCTGGTCGCCGGCGAACAGCGTCTCACGCACGCTGCCGATGACGCGCGCGACCGTGCCATCGCTGCCCTTGGTCAGCACGCTGTACAGCCCGTCCTGAGCGGCGAGCGGCTCGATGGCACGCGGGGTCTTCAGCGATACGCCGCAGATGCCCCAGCGCGGATCGCTGCCCAGGATGTCGTCGGTGTAGACGGCCTGGTGCGCGCGGTGAAACGCGCCGAGGCCCAGATGGATGATCCCGACCGTCACCCGCGTCGGGTCGAAGGCCGGCCGCGTGACATTCGCGCCCAGGCCGGTCAACGCGCGCAGTGAGAGTCGGCTCATGCGGGTTGCGGATGTTCCTTGACCCGGCTCACCAGCTGCGTCGGGTTCACGAAGCGCAACGCGATCAGCAGCCAGGTCAGGGTCACCAGCATGTACACCATCGCCATCGCGTCCACCGATTGCGGCGCGCGCACGCCCGCCGCGAACACGGCGTAGTACAGCGCCACCACCAGCGTCTGCGAATCCGGCCCCGCGGTAAGGAACGTCAGTTCGAACAGCGCGATCGTGCGCACCAGCACCAGCAGCGACGCCGCGAGAATGCCGGGCCCGAGCAGCGGCACCAGGATGTGCCAGAACATGCGTCCGGTGCTGGCGCCGAAGACGCGTGCCGCCGATTCGAGGTTGGGATCGATCTGCTCGATGAACGGCGTCATGACCAGGATGACGAACGGCGCCGCCGGTATGAGATTGGCGAGGATCACGCCGTAGATCGTGCCTGCCAACTGTGCCTTGTACAGCACCGTCGCCAGCGGGATGCCATAGGTGATCGGCGGCACCATCAGCGGCAGCAGGAAGAGGAGCATCAGCAGGCGCTTGCCGGGAAAGTTCCTGCGCGCCAGCGTGTACGCGGCAGGCACGCCGATCAGCAATGCCAGGAACACCACGGCGAACACGACTTCCACCGTGACGACAAGGATCGAGTCGAGCTGGAATTCCTTCCATGCGGACACATACCATTGCGTCGTCCACCCGTCCGGAAGCCACGTGCCCAGCCAGCGCTTGGCGAAGGAATTGGTCGCCACCGCCGCGATCATGAGTCCGATGTTGACCAGGAACAGCGTCATCAGGCCCCACAACAGGCCCGTCCATGCGCGGTCGAGCCAATGATGGTCGCCCGACGACGCGTTGCGAACAGTAGCGGCGCTCATCCCTTGCCTCCGCTCACCGGACCGCGGTACATGAGGTTGCGCACGCCCAGCACGGCCGCGACGATGACCAGCTGCACCAGGCCCATGATCATCGCGATGGCCGAGGCCAGCGAGTAATCGTATTGCTCGAACGCCGCTTCGTACGCGGCAATGGAAATGACGCGCGTCGGCCCGGCAGGTGAACCCAGCAGCACCGCCGATGGGAACACCGAGAACGCCTGCACGAACGCCAGGCAGAAGCACATGGCGAGTCCCGGCGCCAGCAGCGGAAGATAGATCGTGCGGAACTGCGCGCGCGGACCGGCGCCGAGTGTGGATGCGGCCCGCGCCAGCACCGGATCGATGCCGGTGATGTACGAGAGGATCAGCAGGAACGCGAAGGGAAAGCCGGAGATCACCAGCGAGATCAGCACGCCCCAGTAGTTGTGCGTCAGGCGGATGGAGCCTTCGTACAGATGGAAGAACTGCAGGAACTGCGACAGCCAGCCCTTGGGGCCGAAGTACGTCAGCATGCCCTGCGCGATCAGCACGGTGCCGAGCGTGATCGGAATGACGAGGATCGTGGTGGCGATGCGCTGGTACGGCGATTTCACGCGCATCTTGAACGCAATCGGCAAGGCCAGCCCGACGTTGATCAGCGTGGCCGGAACTGCCAGGCGCAGCGTCGTCCAGATCGTCGGCCACAGGTTGTCGGTGGTGAAGAAGTGCGCGTAGTTGGCGAGCGGTCCGCCCTCTTTCGGATTGAACGACAGCGCGAGCCCGTACAGAAACGGATAGACGAACAGCAGCAGCATGAACGCCGCCGCCGGCACGACGAGCAGCAGCGTGCGGTCGAAGGGGTTGCGCGCCAGCGGCCCGCCCACGGTTGCCGCGCTGCTCATGCGGAAACCTCGCGGGGATAGACCAGTACCCGATCGACCGGCACATGCACCTGGACGTTGTCGCCCTGCACCGGCGTGCCCGTCGCGCGCACGTGAAGCAGCGTGCCCGAAGCGGTCTTCACGTCGACCAGCGAATCGCGGCCGCAATATTCGACGTTGTCGACCCGGCCGTTGATCGTATTGACGCCATCCGGGCCAGCGCCAAGCACGAACTCCTCGGGCCGCATGGCCACGCATGCGCGCCCGCCCGCAAGTGGCAGCTTGCGAATGCCCGTCAACTTGAGGTCAGGACCGGACAGGTTCACATGGTCACCGGATTCACCCTCGACCGCCAATTCCAGCACGTTGCGATAACCCATGAAGCGCGCGACGTGCAGGTTGGCCGGCTGGCCATAGATGTCGCTGGGCGGGGCAATCTGCTGCACGACGCCGTCTTTCATCACCACGATGCGATCGGCAAGTGAGAGCGCTTCATCCTGGTCGTGCGTCACGTAGATCGTCGAGCGGCCGAGTTCCTTGTGGATGCGCCGGATCTCTGCACGCGTTTCGATGCGCAGCTTGGCGTCGAGATTGGACAGTGGCTCGTCCATCAACACCAGCGGCGGCTCGATCACGATGGCGCGGGCGATGGCCACGCGCTGCTGCTGCCCGCCCGAAAGCTGGCCGGGGAGCTTGTGTTCCTGCCCGATCAACTGCACCAGTTGCAGCGCGTGCGTGACCCGTGGCGCGATTTCCGCGTCGGGCAGTCCGCGCATCTTGAGTCCGAAGCCGATGTTCCTGGCGACGGTCATGTGCGGGAACAGTGCATAGTTCTGGAACACCATGCCAAAGCCGCGCTTCTCGGGGGGTAACGTGTCGATGCGCGTCGAGTCGAGCCAGATGCTGCCGCCGGACAACTGCATCAAGCCGGCAATGCAGTTCAGCGCCGTCGACTTGCCGCAACCGGACGGCCCAAGCAGCGCGATGAACTCGCCCCGCTTGATTGTCAGCGTCAGCTCATTGAGCGCCGCGAACGCATGTCCGCCGGCGCCCGCGAAGCGGCGCGTGACGCCATCCAGCCGCAATTCATTGAAGTCGTGATCCATCGCTGTTCCCTGAAGTGCAACCGTCAAATGGCAATCGCTATTTCGTCTTCTGCGCGCCGACTTCCGAATCCCAGCGCCGGAACGCCTCGACCACCGCCTTGGCATCGAGCGTCGGCACATGCGGATACTGCTTCAGCCACACTTCGTATTCCGGACGGCCGAATTCCTTGATTGCGTCCTGCGACTCCTTCGGCGCCATCGACAGCGGCACGTTTTTCACCGCCGGGCCGGGATAGAAATAGCCCTTGTCGTAGGTCAGCGCCTGTTGCGCCGGCTGCAGGAGGAACGCCATCAGGTCGAGCACGACGGCGACTTTCTCCGGCGGCAGGCCCTTGGGTATCGCCATGTAGTGTGCGTCGTTCACCCACGTCATGTTCTTGAACGGCGTCACCTGGTAGTTCTTGGGCACGATGCCCAGCACGCGCGGATTGATGTCCCATCCGGTCATCGTCACCGTCATGTCGCGCGAGCCCTCACCCAGCTCCTTCATGACCGCGCCGGTGCCCGTCGTGTAGTACTCGATGCATCCGTTCAGTTCCTTGAGGAACGCCCACGTCTTGTCCCAGCCCTTGACCGGGTCGCGCGGATTGCTGTCGCCCAGCAGGTACGGCAAGCCCATGAGGAACGTGAAGCCGGGGCCAGAGTTGGCCGGTCGCGCATAGGCAAAGCGATTGGGATTGGCCTTGCACCAGGCCAGCAATTCGGCCGGTGTGGTCGGCGGCACCTTGACCTTGTCGGGGTTGTATTCGAGCAGCGGTCCGGCGGGCATGAAGGTCACCACCAGCGCTTCGCCCTGCGCCAGGTCCTGCATCTTCTGCGCGGCGGGCTGGTAGTTATCCATCAGATTCGGAAACTTGGCCGAGTGATCCGGTATGACCTTTACCCACAAGCCCTGGTCGATGCCCGCGGACAACGCGACGACGCCGGTCAGCACGAGATCGATGTCGGCACGTCCCGCCGCCTGCATCGCCTTCAGCTTGGCCGGCAATTCGGGCGCAGGCGCCTTGGTGAACGTGATCTTGCTGACCAGGTTTGGATTCTTCGCCTGATAGGCCTCGATGGCCGACTGCGTGAGCGCCAGGTCGCCGGCGACGTCGACGACGTTGATCGTCACCGGACTCTTCGGCAACGCCGGAGTTTGCGCAGAGACGGTTCCGATGCCGGCGAATGCGAACGCCGCTGCACCGATGAGCGCGACCGCTCGCCAAACACGGGTCCGGGAAAATACCGGACGCACCGCCACCCACTGTTCCGTGCCGATTGAGTCGACCATAGCGCTTTCCTGTTCTGTATGACGTTTCGAAACGGATCCGGACGCGCCGTCGACGACTGCGCGCCCGGGAGACTTCGCGATTACCTGGCTGTTACTTTGTCTTTTGCGCGCCGACCTGCTGGTCCCAGATCTTGAACGCTTCAACTTGCGCGGACGGCGGCAGCGATTGCGTGTGCGGGAATTCCTTCAGCCATCCTTCGTATTCCGGCCGTCCGAATTCCTTGATGGCGTCCTGCGATTCCTTCGGCGCCATCGACAACGGCACATTCTTCACCGCCGGCCCTGGATAGAAATACCCCTTGTCATACGTGTAGGCCTGCGCTTCGGGCGTCAGCAGGTAGGCCATGAGGTCGACCACGGCAGCCACTTTTTCCGGCGCAACACCCTTGGGGATCGTCATGTAGTGCGCGTCGTTCACCCAGGTCATGCCCTTGAACGGCACGACCTTGTATTCCTTGGGCACGATGCCGAGCACGCGCGGATTGATGTCCCAGCCGGTCATCGTCAGCGTGATGTCGCGCGAGCCTTCGCCCAATTCCTTCATCACTGCGCCCGTTCCCGTCGGGTAGTACTCGATGCAACTGTTGAGTTCCTTGAGGTAGGCCCACGTCTTGTCCCAGCCCTTGACCGGATCCTTGGGGTTGCTGTCACCGAGAATGTACGGCAGGCCCATGATGAACGTGCGCCCCGGACCCGAATTGGCCGGACGCGCGTAGATGAGGCGATTGGGATTGGCCTTGCACCACGCCAGCAGTTCGGAGGGAGTAGTCGGTGGCGCCTTGACCTTGGCCGGATTGTATTCGACCAGCGGGCCCGCCGGCATGAACACCACCGCGACGCCGTAGTCCTGCGCCAGTTCCTGCATCTTGGCGGCAGCCGGCTGGTAGTTCGAAATGAGATTGGGGAACTTCGCGGATTGGTCCGGCAGGATCTTCATCAGCACGCCCTGATCGATGCCGGCCGCGAGGAAATCGGTCCCCGTCAACACCAGGTCGATATCGCTGCGTCCCGCACCCTGCATTGCCTTCAGCTTGCCCGGCAATTCAGGCGACGGCGCCTTGGTATAGGTGACCTTGGAGATCCGGTCCGGATACTTCTTCACGTAGGCGTCGATGGCGTCCTGCGTCAGCGCGAGATTGCCCGCGACGTCGACGATGTTGAGCGTCACCGGTGCCGCGAATGCGGGCGTCAGCGCGGTCAGCGCCACTGCCGCCGTGACGAGTGCCGCCGCGGTTGTGCTGCGCGCCCAACGCTGCCTGCACGTAAATGCCTTCAACCCATTGCTGCTGATGTTCATGCCACGCCTCCTTTGCCATTGAACTGCGGTTGCCGCGATCCGCGGCGATTCTTGTTCTCAACTTTCACGCTGCCGCTGATGCTTCCATTCACGCCGCGCTTGAATTCGCGCACCACGCGGGACAGGTGGCGGTGCATTGCTTCGCGCGCCGCATCGGGATCCTTGGCCACGAGCGCCGCCAGGATCGCCGCGTGATCGTGGATAGTCCGGCGCGCCAGCGCCTCGGTATGGAAGTGCTGCTGCATCCGTCCCCACAGTTCCGCGCGCTGGTTCCACAATCCCTCGACCACCATTTCCAGCGAGCCGTTGCCGGTGGCCTTGGCGACGCGAAGATGGAAATCCATGTCCGTTTCCTCGCGGATCGCGAAATCGTCGACGTGGGCGGTCATGCGCATGATGGTTTGCTTGAGGGCTTCGAGATCGTCGGCGGTTGCGTTGGTTGCGGCCAATGCCGCGACCTCGCCTTCGACCAGCATCCGTGCGTTCAACAATTCGAAGGGGCCCGGCCCCTTGTCATCCGACATGTTGGCCGAAGTCGTTCCCGCGGTGACGAAAACGCCCGCACCGACACGCACATCGACCAGGCCGCCGATTTCCAGCGAGATCAGCGCCTCGCGCACCGACGTTCGCGAGACGCCGAGCAACGTGGCCAGCTCGCGTTCCGCCGGCAAGCGCGAACCGCGCGCGAATTCACCGTTGCCGATGAGTCCGGCGATCTGGTCCGCGATCTGGCGATAGAGCCGACGTGGCTCGACGGTCTGCAGCGGCAAGGCAACTCCTCCTCCGCGCCGCCGGGTGAATTCCCGGTCTGCGCACACTGCCCGTCGTCATGGAATCGATGCGCCGCCGATTACGCGCGCCGGGGTCCTGCGGCATGGTAGCCCCCAGCTCCGAATCTGGTCAAGTGGTCCAACCACCGGGCCAAATAAAATAATTAGGGTCAGACTCGAATTTCGGTGGGCGACTGCGGCAGTCCGAAAATAATTAGGGTCAGACTCGAATTTCCGTGAGCGACTGCCGCAGTAAGCGATCGTTGTGGAAATTCGAGTCTGACCCTAATTATTTGACCCTACTTGTCGGCGACGTAGCGCCCCGACTGTCCGCCGGTCTTCTCGAGCAGCCGGACGTCTTCGATGCGCATCGCGCGATCGGCGGCCTTGCACATGTCGTAGATGGTGAGGAGCCCGACCGCAGCGGCGGTCAGCGCTTCCATTTCGACGCCGGTGCGGGCCAATGTCTCGGCGATCACTTCGATGCGCACCGACCCGCCGTCCGCGTCGAAGCTGAACTCCACGGCGACGCGCGTCAATGGCAGCGCATGGCACAGCGGAATGAGTTCGGCGGTTCGCTTGGCGGCCTGGATGGCGGCCAGTCGCGCCACGCCCAGCACGTCGCCCTTTTTTGCTCCACCGTCGCGAATCAGCGCCAACGTTGCCGGCAGCATGACGATCCGGCCGCCGGCGCGGGCGACGCGGCGGGTTTCGTCCTTGCCCGCCACGTCGACCATGTGCGCCTGTCCGCGCCCATCGAAGTGGGTAAAATGGGGCTTGAGTGCGCGAGCGGCGGCTGCTTTTGCCCGCGCCGGTTTTCTTGCCGCCACGGCGGGTGCCGCCGCCTTCGTGCGCGAACTTGCCACAGGCATTGCCCTTCGTTGAACTTGCTCGATCGGCGGGAATCTTAGCACCATCGCATGACGTCCGAATCCATCCCGATGCAACCCACGAGCCCCCGCGACCACCCGCGATTGCGCGCGTTCATTGCCGCCATCGTTGCCGCGGCAATCGCGGTCGCGCCGGTACACAGCGTCTCGGCGCAGGCCGCGCCGGAGACGGGCGAACTGCGCAAGTATGGCTCGGTCCCACCGCCCGCGCCGACCGTCCCCGACGCGGGCGACGCGGCCAAGTACGGTGTCGGCACAACAGGCGCGGGCACGCCTCTTTCGCCGGCGCAGAAACTCCCTGACCTGGGCGATTCGTCGCAATCCGTCATGTCGCCGGCCCAGGAGCGCAAGTTGGGCGAGGCGATCGTGCGCCAGATTCGTGGTGCCGGCGCCTACATGGACGACCCCGAGGTCAACGACTACCTGAACGAGCTCGGCAACCGACTGGTCACCGCCACGCGCGATGTCCGCCAGGACTTCACGTTCTTCGCGGTACCCGATGCGCAAATCAATGCGTTCGCGCTGCCCGGGGGATTCATCGGCGTCAACTCGGGGCTCATCCTTCTCGCGCAGAACGAATCGCAGTTGGCCAGCGTGCTCGCGCACGAGATTTCCCACATCACGCAGCATCACGTCACGCGCGGAATGGCCAACCAGCAGAACATCCTGATGACCACCCTCGCGGGCCTGGCACTGGCGATCGTCGCCGCGAAGGTCGGCGGCGGTCAGGCCACGGCCGCAGCCATCGCGGGCACCCAGGCCCTGGCCGCGCAACAGCAGATCAACTTCACGCGCGAAAACGAGTATGAGGCTGACCGCGTCGGCTTTCAGCGCCTCGTGGCCGCCGGTTTCGACCCCAACGCCATGGCGGCGTTGTTCGACCGGTTGCAACGCGCGAGCCGCTTCGTCGAAGGCAACACGCCGTCCTACCTGCGCAGCCACCCGGTCACCTACGAACGGGTCGCCGAAGCCAAGGCCCGCGCACAGGACATGCCGTACAAGCAGGTCGCGGACTCGCTCGACTTCCACATGGTGCGCGCGCTGCTGCAAAGCTACCAGGGCGAGGCGAAGGAGCAGGTCGCACGTTTCGACAACGCGATTGCCGAGCGCAAATTCAACAGCGAAGTCGCGGAGCACTACGGTCTGGTCGCGTCACTGCTGCGCGCGAAGGACATTCCGCGTGCGAAGATCGAACTGGTCACGCTCGAAAAACTCGCGCCGCCGCATCCGATGATCGAGGCGATGGCCGGCAACGTGCTGATGAACGCGCTGGAATATCCGGCGGCCGTCGCACGCTTCGAGGCAGCACTTCTGCGGTATCCCAACAAGATGCAGCTGATCCGCGACTATCCCGAGGCGCTGATCAAGGCCGGGCGACCCGCAGACGCCTCCGCGTTTGCCGAGCGCGAACTGGTGCGCTTTCCCAATGAAGGCCCGCTGCACGAGATCGCCGCCAAGGCCTATGCCGCGCAGGACAAGCGGCTGAAGCAGCACCAGCACCAGGGCGAGTTCTACGCGTGGATCGGCAATCTGCCGCTCGCCGTCGAACAGTTCAAGCTGGCGTTGAAATCCGGTGACGGCGATTTCTACCAGATGTCCGTCGTCGAGACGCGACTGCGTTCGCTGCAGCAGGAACTGTCCGAGCAGCAGAAGCTCGGCTGAGGTCAGGCCGAGATCCTTCCAAGTCGGCCGTGACTGTCGGAACTGACAGTATCTCCGTCAGTCCCTCCCGGTTACATTGGCCCCAGTGCGCATCGGGTTTTCCATTCGCGCCACGCCGGGGGCCACCATGAAAGTTCTCATCGTCGACGATCATCCGCTGATACTGCATGCGTTGCAGCAGGTGCTGCCGCAATTGGACCGCCGGCTCGAAATATTCGGCGCCAGCGACCGCACGGAGACGCTGACGCTGCTGGCGCGTCATCCCGACTTTGCACTCGTGCTGCTCGACCTCACGCTGCCGGGCGCGCACGGCCTCAACCTCCTTTCGGAATTGCGCCGCGACCGGCCGCGCCTGCCCATCGTCGTGTTGTCGGCCACGCATGACTCGGTGACGGTGGGTGCGGCCATCGCCGCCGGCGCGCGCGGCTTCGTCGCCAAGACCGCCAGCCCGCTGGCGCTGCTCGATGCCATAGAGACTGTGCTCGACGGCGGCCGCCACGTCACCCGCGACCAGCGGGCGGTACCGCGCACTGTGAATGGCGTGTCGGTGGACATGCTGGGACTCACGCAGCGGCAATCCGACGTGCTGGTACTGCTGATCCAGGGCAAGCCCAACAAGCTTATCTGCCGCGACCTTCGCCTTTCCGAGGGCACCGTCAAGGTCCATGTCAGCGCCATCCTCAAGGCGCTCAACGTGCACTCGCGCTCGCAGGCCATCGTGGAGCTCACGCGGCGCGGGATCAGCATCGGACAATCAGCAGCCAGCTGATACGGCGCAAGCAACCGGGAACAATGGTCGTGTCTCCCCTTGCGGGCATCGCTCCGGCACTGGTTGCACGCGCTCGCGCGGATCAGGTCAGCGAGCTCTACGCGGGCTGGCACCGCACGTCGCTATCGATGCTGGTCGGCGCGGCACTGCTGTGCACGGCGATGTGGGGTCAGGCGGCGCAGTGGTTGATGGCGTCCTGGGTGGCGCTGATCGTCGCCAATCAACTGTGGCGCGGCATGCTGGTCAGGGCGTGGCGCCGTGCGCAGCCCGGGTGCGCGGCCGCGCCGCGCTGGGGCCGGTACTGGGCCGTCGGCTCCACGCTGGGCGGCGCACTCTGGGGCACGGCAGCGGTCATCATGTATCCGGATTCGCCGTCACACCAGGCGTTGTTGATCGTCTGCCTTTTCGGCGTCGTGCTCGGCGGCTTGAACCTCACCGCGGTATACAAGCCGTCGTTCTACGGCTTCGTGGTTCCCGCCCTCGTCCCGCTGATCCTGCGCGAGGCGCTGGTCGCCGACCATGTCCACACGTTCACTGCGGTGGTGATGAGCGTCGTGCTGGGATTCGTGCTCGCGTTCGGCCACCACCTCAATGACCTGCTGACGCGCTCGCTGGCCATACGCTATGAAAACATGGACCTGATCAACAGTCTCAAGCGCCAGACGCGCGCGGCCCAGGAAGCGCGCTGCAGCGCGGAAGCCGCCAACCGCGCCAAGAGTCAGCTGCTCGCCGCCGCCAGCCATGACCTGCGGCAGCCTCTGCACGCGCTGGGGCTGTACACCGCGGCGCTGGCGGCACGCGCGCGCGACGTGTCGTGGCGACCGCTGGTCGACAATATCCAGCACGCCGTCAACGCACTCGAAACACAATTCGCGCAATTGCTCGATTTGTCGCGGCTCGAGGCCGGCGCGCTGACGCCGGAACGCAGTCGTGTCGCGTTGGCACCGCTGTTCGCGCGCGTCGCGGCCGAATTCGCGCCGCAGGCCGCGACCAAGGGCGTGACGCTGCGCTGTGCGTCGACACGCCTCGCAGTCGACAGCGACGCCGCGCTGCTCGAGCGGATGGTGCGCAACCTGGTGGCCAACGCGGTGCGCCACACGTCTCGCGGCGGCATCGTCATCGGCGGGCGCCGGCGCGGCGCGCGGGTGTCGGTGATGGTCATCGATACCGGCGTGGGCATTGCGCCGGAGCATCGGGACAGGATCTTCGAGGAATTCTTCCAGGTGCGCGGCGGCGGCGAAAACGCCACGACGCCGGCGGGCATGGGCCTGGGGCTCGCCATCGTGCGCCGCCTGGCGAAGCTCCTCAACCATGACATTGCGTTGTCGTCGCGGCCGGGCTCGGGATCGTGCTTTCGCATCGAAGCGCCACGGGCAGCGGATGCCGTACGCGCATTCGCGGGCGTTGCGCCGGGTGTTCCGGCCACGGGTCGCGCAACGTTGCGTGGAACGCTCGTCGCGGTGGTCGACGACGACCCCACCGCCATTGATGCGATGGCCGAATTGTTCGCGATCTGGGGGGCCAAGGTCGTCGGCGGCCGCGACGCGCCATCGCTGCTGGAAGCTCTCGGGCGCGTGGCGCGCTATCCCGACCTGGTCGTCGCGGACCTGCGCCTGGGCGACGGCGCGAGCGGCGTCATCACCGTTCGCGCGCTGCGCGACGAACTGGGCTTCGCCGTCCCGGCGCTGATCGTTTCCGGCGATACCAGCGCAGCGGCGGAACGCGCGGTCCGCGCCGCAGGGCTCTCGCTGTTGCCGAAACCCGTCGTGGCCACGGTGCTAGAAGCGGTGGCAACCGCATTGGTGGCGCGTTCGGTGCCGCGCGCTGCCTGATCCAGAACACGACGAAGCAATCGGGGCGCGCAGCAATTTTTGCGTTGGGTTCAAAAGAAACGCCGGTGGGTCGCGGCGCAAGCGACCCGACCGGCGGTCGGAGGAGGAAGGTGGCGGTCCCGCGCCGGCGTCGCGGGGGGATGCTTGGCCGGATTCGTTTAACGCAGGACCGTCGTTGTGGTTTGTAGTTGCGGGCAGCCCGCCCGCGTGGACATCACGTCATGAAGCCTATGTCGGTTGTCGGGAAGTTGACCAGGTTCGGGAACACCTGCGCTATGTCCACCGCCGGCATGCCGAACCATTTCGCGAGCGTCGACCCGACCTGATCCACGCTCGTCGTCGGAATCCAGGCGCCGTTGCTGCCGGAATCGTCGGGACCCTTGACGGTCAAGTTCGGGAACGTGCCGTACATGTTGCCGCCGTTGACCGCACCACCGAGCACGATGTGGTGGCCGCCCCACGCATGGTCGACGCCGGCACTGCCGTTGCCGATGAACGTGCGGTTGAAGTCCGAGCTCGTGAATTGCGTGACCATGTTGGCGACGCCGTCCGCCACCGTGTAGTCGTAGAACGCCTTCATCGCCGGCGCCAGCTGATTGAACAGGTTGGTCTGGTTGGCGACGGTACCGGAGTGCGTATCGAAGCCGCCCATGCTGACGAAGAAGAACTGGCGACCCGCACCGGTGGCCGCTCGCGCATTGATGAGCCGCGCGACCTGCCGCAGCTGTTGCGCGATGCCGGTGTTGAGCAGATTGCCGCCCACGGTGAATGCCGTCTGGATGACCGGCGGCAGTGCCGCCTGCAGGATTGGATTGGCCGTGGCATTGGCGAGCAGCGCCTGATTCATGATGCCGGACGCGCCGGCGACCACGGTGTTGGTCTTGCCGGTGGCGAGCAGTGCCTGCAGCGCATTGAAGCGCGCCGTCGATACTGCGTCCGCGGCCTGGCCGGACACCGCCACGCCGCCGTTTTGCGGAATCACCAGCGGCGAGGTTTTGACGCCGATGGTGAACAGCTGCTTACCTGAAGCGGAGATCGTCACCGGAATGAGCGAGCCGGTGGACGCCGCGATGACGCTGGCCGAATCGGCCGCGCGGCCGCCCCAGCCTGTCGCCACGCTGACGCCCGGCACCTTGCCCATCCACGCGTTTTGCTGGTCCGAATGCGAGAACAGGTTCGGCGGGCGACCGATGCCGGACTGGTATTGCGCCTTGGTCAACGGCTGCACCAGGGTGCCGGCATTGGCAATCACGGCGAGTTTGCCCGCAGCATAGGTCGGCGCCAGAGAAGCGAACGACGGGTGGAATCCGTAGGTCTTTCCGGAGCTCGCCGCGTTGAAGTTCAGCAGTTGCGCCTGGGTGATGGCAACGTTCGACGCCGCGGTTCGCGTCGCCGCGTACTGCGCGTAGTCGGTGACCGGGATGATCATGTTGTTCGAGTCGCTGCCACCGAACAGGAACACGCAGACAAGGGCCTTGTAGCCTCCCATCGCTTGCGCTTCGGCGCTCTCTACACCCCAGCGAAGCATGCTGGCCGCGGCCGCGCTCGCAGTGAGCGCGGTAGTCGACGTCAGGAATTTCCGGCGATTGGTATTCATGTTAGCGCTGCACCTGGAAGTGGTAGGACGAAAGGGTCAGATAGGCGGCCATCTGCGCTCGTTGCAGCAACTGCGCGGGCGTCGGCGTGGCGCTCAGCGTGATCGCATTCACCGCGGTCACGATCAGCCCCTGGGCCACCGGGTCAAGCTGCCCGCCCAACAGCACATCGCTGTACTTGCTGACCATCGCCGCCGGATTCGCCGCGAGTGCCGCGAATTGCGACAGGTCGAGCCTGGTTCCTGTCGAATTCGGAATCGTCGGATCCGGCGCATAGCCGTTGTAGACCAGCGTGTACATCAGGTTCGCCCGGGCAACCGCCGAATTCGTCGTGTGGATGGCGAATTCCGGTGCCAGCGTGTTGGTACCCGGAATGGTTGCATCCGGCGGGAAGTAGTTGAATACGGTCGGCGAGAAGTACGGGTTCTGGCCCAGGTTGTTGGCCGCCGCTGACAGGCGGTTGCCGTCCGTGATGCCGTTCAACGCGCGGATCGCGGCGGTGATCGCCAGCGCCGGTTCACGCAGGCTGCCGAAGAATGCATCGGGGCTCGCGACGTCGCGTGCTTCCGCATCCATCAGGATCGCCTTGACCACGGCCTTCAGGTCGCCGCGCACACCTTGCCCGTTGTTCTTGAACACGGCCGAGATACGGGCGATGTAGGCAGGCGTCGGGTTGCCGGTGACGAGACGCTGGATCAGCTGCCGGCTGATGTACGCCGGTGTGCTGGCGTGCATGAACACGTTGAGGACGGCTGAGTCCAGGTCCTGCTGCGGCGTCTGGTTGGCCGGGATGACCGTTCCATTCACCAGCGGCAGCAAGGTCTTGGCCGACGTTTCATGTCCAGCAGTGGCGGTAGTCGGGTAAGTGACCATCGGGTACTCGTAGTACGCGCCGTTCTTCTTGGTCGCGGGCGCCGTCGGATTGACCGGATCGGCATACGTGTAACCGGTGAACACCTTGGCGAATTCCTTGATGGTGTTCTGGTCGTACGTCGGCACGGGCACGCCCTGCGCGTCGTTGATCGTGCTGCCGTCGTCGTTCAGTTCCTCGAGGCCGACGGAGAAGAGCTGCATGATTTCACGAGCGTAGTTCTCGTTCGGCACGCGGGTGCCGCTGGCACGGTCGTTGTTGACGGCGTCGAGGTAGTTACCCATGGCCGGGCTCAGCGTGACCTGCGACAGCAGCGTCTGGTAGTTGCCGAACGCATTGTTGAACATGATGCTCTGGTAGCGGGACATCACGTAGGCGTAGGACAGGTCCGGCTCGTTACCCGATGTCACGGTGATCTGCGACAGCGCCCAGGCCACGCGTTGGCGCAGTTGGTCCGGCGCCGTGATCGCGTTGGTGAAGAAGTCGCGCTGGATTCCCGCCAGGGTCAGGTGGTCGCGGGCACAGATCGCCTGCGGCGAGTCCGCCGGATACGCTTTGCCGGCCGGGTCCTGCGTATTGCAGGTCGGCGTCGTCTTGAGCGTGATCACGTTGTACTTGGCGTTGGGGTAGCCCGATGTCGGCTGGACGAACTGGCTATCGATCCAGTTGCTCATGCCCATGCTCACGACCTTGGCCGCTTCAGCCTGCGAGGCGCCGAAGGTGGCCTGGTTCAGCAGGCGCCAGACATTGGCGTCCGTCGTGGCAACCGGCGGCGGCGACGTGATCGCGACCACGTTCTGCGTCAGCGTCGACGTCACCGTTCCCAACGCATCCGTCGCCGTCGCATAGATCATGTGCGTACCGGCCGGAAGTGCCGCGGTGGTGAAGGTGTACGGCGCGGTGAGCAGGTCGGCGAGTTTCGCGCCATTGAGATACAGCGAGACTCGTGCGATCGTGCCGCCGGTTTCGGTTGCCGTGGCCGTGATTGTCACCGTGGAAGGCGCAATGAGCAGCGTGTTCGACAACGTGAACGCGACCTTGGGAACCAGCGCCGCCGGCGTGCCGGTGATGGTTTCGCTGATCGCGGCACTGGTCGAAACCAGATTGTTGGCGTCACCCGAATACCTGGCGAAGATGCTGTGCGTGGCGACGGACAACGTCGACGTGGTGCACACCGCTGTCTTCGAATTGCCGCTGCCGGTCAGGTTGATCGCGCCGCAATTGGTGATCGAGTTGGAACCGTCGATGAAGTTGACGCTGCCTGTCGGCGCGTTTCCAGACACCGTCGCGGTGAATGTGACCATCGCTCCGCTCGCGGCCGGATTGGCCGAGGAGATCAGCGTCGTCATCGAGGCGCCCGGGCCACCGCCGCCGGAGGCGTTGATGACCTGCGCCACCATGCCGCTCGACACCATGTTGCCGGCATCGCCACTGTAGCTGGCCAGAATGGTATGCGTGCCCTGGGCCAGCGCGGCCGTGGAACAGGTCGCGGTTCCACCCGCGCTGAGCGCCACCGCTGCGCAGCCGATGTTGTTGCCGCTGTCCGAGAACGAGACCGAGCCGGTGGGCGAGTTGCCCGCCACGGTCGCCGTGAACGTCACCAGGGTGCCCGCCGTCGCCGGGTTGGCCGAGCTGGACACGGAGGTGGTCGTGGGTACGGCACCACCGCCGCCGCCGGTGATGGTTTCGACCAGCGAGTTGGCCGACGTCGCGTTTGCCGCGTCACCACTATAGGTCGCCATGATCGTGTGGCTGCCTGCCGCCAATGCCGACGTCGTGCACACGGCCGTTCCGGTATTGGCGGTGGTGCCGATGCCCACGGCCGTACAGCCGCTGATGCCAACGCCGTTGTCGGAGAAGCCGAAATTGCCGGTGGGCGCGGTGCCCGTCACTGTCGCCACGAACGTCACGCTTGCGCCCGCTGCTGCCGGATTTGCGGAACTGAAGAGCGCCGTGGTCGTGGGACCTGCGCCGCCGCCACCACCGCCTTGCGTGCCGTCGGCGAAGACCTGGTACGCCACGCCTTCGTAGGTAAACCACGGCCACGTCGCCTTCACGTGGTCGCGTTCCGGCGCGCTGGTCGTATAGAAGTGGGCACCGGTGCGCGTGTTGAAGAACCGGTACAGGTCCTGGCTGCCACTGACCGGTGTATTCACGGCGAAATAGACCGGTCCTTCGAATGCGAAGACCGGAAAGTGCTGCAGTACGTAATCTTTTTCGGCGGGGACGATCGTGTAGAAGTGCGTGCCCGTCGACGAATTGAAGAAGCGATAGACCGGCGCCGAGCCGGCGACCTGCGTCTTGTAGGCGTAGAACTGGACGCCTTCGTAATCAAACCACGGGTAGAGGCGAAGGACCTGATCCTTCTCCGCCTGGTCCATGGTGTAGAAGTGCGTACCGGTCCGCTCGTTGTAGAAGCGCACAACCGGATAGGCCTGCTCGGCGTTGGCGGACTGTGCTGCGAGTCCCGCGGAGAGACCTAACCCCAGCGCGACGATCGTCGCCAGGTTCTTTATCCAGCCGCGCGTACGCGGCGCCACATTCTTCGACTTGCTGAGTACGCCCTGCATCACCAGCCTCCGGACTTGGGACGACGGATGTCGTGGTTGGCTCGCTCTTAGGTTTCGCTTGCAGCCCCTTGCGCGGCCTTGGCGGACGTCGGAACGCTCCCCTATGTGGCGATTATTCACCGGTAAGTTAGATATTTCAAGTCTTTTTTTGATTTGGCGACAAACGGCAATTTTGAGTCCTGTTTTATGCGCATGCCATGTTAAGTATGTGACGTAAATTATTGATTAATAACATTTCACAGAATTCTCTATGACACCGTCTTGTTCTGTACGAGAGAGCTTAATGACAATAGGATGGTCGACGGAACAGGCAAAACGTGGAAATGGACGGCTATTTCGGCTTGGGTTGTGCGGAACTTTTGGGTCAGGCGGTGCATGCCGGCCAAACTGTCCGGTTTTATGCCGTGGGAATGGAGTTTCAAGGTTCGGCAGGGGCACCTTCAGGCGAGGAACCCAAGGTCCTGCGCGGCGAATGCGGGGAGATTGGGGAACACCTGCGTGAGCGACGTCGGCGGCACGCCGAACCACTTCGCCAGCGTGGCCCCGTACTGCTCGATGGACGTCGTCGGAATCCACTGGCCGTCGTCGCCGGCGTCGTCGGGGCCGCCCATCGCGAGATTGGGAAAGCGCCCGTAGAACGCGCCGCAGCGAACGCCGCCGCCCAGCACGATGTGATGACTGCCCCAGGCATGGTCGCTGCCGGCGTTGGCATTGATGCGGAAGGTGCGGCCAAAATCCGACAGCGTGAAGGCAGTCACCTTGTCGCCCACGCCGAGCGCTTCCATCGCATTCTGGAACGCGGCGAGCGCCGGACCGAGTTCGTTGAAGCGCGCGGCCTGCTCCCCGCGCTGCGCGTTGTGCGTGTCGAATCCCCCCATCGATGTGAAGAAGCCATGGCGGGCGACGCCCAACTGTCCGCGCGCCGCGATCAGCTTGGCGCATTGGTAGAGCTGGTCGGCCAGGCCACCGTTGACGTTCTGGAAGGCGGCGTCGATCGCGCTGTAGGCCGAGTTGAGCGCATCGGACAGCGCCTCGCTGCTCTTGACCGCCAACGCCATCACGTCGGCAGCACGGGCCTGCAATTGATTCTGGCGGTCGAGCGTCAGCAGCTTCGACATCGATGCATAGCGGATCCTGCCGGCTTCGCTGTAACGATCGCCGGCGAGTCCCAGCGCGCCGTTCTGCGACAGTGCGACCGGCAGCGACGTCGCACCGATCGTGTACAACGCGTCGCCCGCCAGCGAAACCATGCCGGGAATGGCCAGCGCGGCGTTGCCTGCGCCGGTGACATCGACGATCCTTCCGCCCCACCCGCTCGTGACCGGCTGGCCGGGAACCAATCCCTGCCAGGTCGACTGCTGGTCGCTGTGCGAGAAGAGGTTGCGCGGATGCGGCCTGCCCGCGAGGTATTCCGCGCGCGTGATCGGTGCCGTCAGCGCGCCGACATTGGTGACGACGGCCAGCTTGCGCTGCGCGAAGAGTGGCGCCAGCGAGGACAGGTTGGGATGCAACCCATAGCGCGGGAGCCCGGTCGGTGAGAGGGCGATGAGTTCGTCGCGGCCGATGGCCGCACCCGTCGCGCCGCTGCGTCCCGCGGCATAGCTGCCGTAGTCGTCGTACGGCACGATCATGTTGTTGCCGTCGTTGCCGCCGTACAGGAACACGCAGACGAGCGCGCGATAATCGGCCGCTTGCGCGCCTGCGGTTGGCGTCCACGCCGTCAACGCGGGGAACAGCGCGCCCGCGGACAATGCGCCGGACGTGCGAAGGAATTTTCGGCGTGCGCGGTCGGTGGTCATCTGGAAACCTGGAACTGGAATGATGACGAAGCGAGGAACACCGCAGTGCGCGCGCGCTCGTCGGGATCGTCGGCCGGGAGCTGGCTCACGGCGTTCTGGATTTCCGCTTTCATACCCAGCGGCATGCCGCCGCCGAACAGGCGATCGTTGACCATCGTCACGAGCCTGGCGGGATTGGCGGCAACGCTGGCGAACGGCGCCAGGTCGACTTCGGTGCCGACCGCATCGGGTACGTCGCTGTCCGGCCCGTACCCGCCGTTGTAGATCATGTCGTAGATGAAGTTCATCCGGTGCAACACCGTGTTGGTGTTGTGGATGCCGAACTGCGGCGCGACCAGTGGCGTACCCGGGATCCGGTATTCGGCAGGGTAGTAATTGAACACCGTCGGCGAATAGAAAACGTCCTCGCCCATCGCGCGGGCCGCGCGTTCCAAGCCGGCGCCGTCGCTGCGTGCGCCCAGTTGGCGCAATACCGACGTGATGAACAGCACCGGCTCCTTCAGTATCCCGTAGGTGGAGTCGGACTTCACGTCGCCCCGCGCTTCCGGATCGAGCAGAACGGCGCGCAGCACCGCCTTCATGTCGCCGCGCACGCCGCTGCCGTTGTTGTTGAAGGCCGCCGCCACGCGACCCACGTACACGGTGGAAGGATTGCCGGTGACGAGTTGCCGGATCATGTGTTTCGCGAAGAACGGGCCGACGTTCGGATGCATGAATACATTGCGAATGGCCAGGCCCACTTCGGAGTCGCCCGGCAGTCCCGCAGGCAGCGTCACTCCAGTAAGCAGCACCTTGGCGGCGGTATCGTGGTCGGCGGCCACAGGCACCAACGGCTTCGCGAAATAGCGGCGGTCGTCAGGACCGGACGGCTGTGGCGCGTCGAATGGCGGATAGGTCCAGCCGGTGAACACGCGGGCAAAGGACTTGATTTCCGGCTGGCCATAGCTCGGGATGGGCTGGTTGGCGGCGTCCAGCAACGGCGTGCCGTCGGATTTCATTTCATGGACGCCGATCGAGAACAACTGCAGCAGTTCGCGCGCGAAGTTCTCGTTGGGTTCGGTTCCCGCCCCCGGATTCGCCTTGGCGTTGTCCACCATGTCGAGGTAGTGGCCCATCTGCGGCGACAGGGTCACGCGCAGCATCAGGTTCTCGAAATTGCCGAAGGCCTCGTCGAAGAAAATGTTGTGGTAGCGCGCCTGCACGTAGGCGGCCTCCATGTCCGGGTCCTTCATGGCCGAGATCACGAAGAACTGCGACAGCGACCACGCGACGCGCTGGCGCAACTGGTCCGGCTGCGCCAGCGCATTGGCGAAGAAATGATTGCGCAGCTTGAACAGCGTCAGCTGGTTGATCGCGCACGCATAGGCCGCGCCCTGCCGCGGTGCGCCGAAGGAGCAACTGTCGGACTCGTCCAGCGACAGGTAGTTATAGGTGGCGTCCGGATAGCCGCTGGCTGCCTGCCGGAACTGTTCCTCGAGGAACGACTGCACGCCGACCGCGTTGACGCGCGCGAGCGTCGTCGTCGTCGGGCCGAACGACGTCTGCTGCAGGAAGCGGAACGCGTCCGACGATGCGACCACGACCGGGGGCACCGGAAGGCTGTCGCTGCTGTAGACGAAAAACGCGACGCCCTCGTCGGCGAACTGGGGCATGGTCGAGCGAACGGCGTCGCGTTCCGCGATCGAAGTCGTGTAGAAATGCGCGCCGGTCCGCGTGTTGAAGAAACGGTACAGCGCCGTCCGGCCGTCGGCGCCCGCCGCCGGCATCGCGTAATAGGCGGGGCCTTCGAACGCGAACTGCGGCCAGGTCGCGAGGACGTAATCGCGCTCGGCGGTCTTGTTCGTGTAGAAGTGCGTGCCGGTCGTCGCATTGAAGAAGCGGAATACCGGCTGCGCGCCGGGCGCGGCTTGCGCGAAGGCCGCGAACACCGCGCCTTCGTAGACGAATTGCGGGTACGTCGCAATGACGTGGTCGCGCTCCGCGGCGACGATGGTGTAGAAGTGCGTGCCCGTCTGCTGGTTGTAGAAGCGAAACACCGGGCTCACGCCTGATGGCGCAGCAATCGTTTGCGCGCCAACCAGGTGAACCAGCGTCAGCCACAGCAGCAGGATCGTCACGCAACGCATCGGCGCCGCCCACGGCCGAAGGGCCGAGCGAAACGTCTGGCCCTGGCCTGCATGTGACTGCACCTGCCCCACCCGCATGGCCCCATCCCCTCGCGGCGGAACGCTTGGTGCGTTCCATGACATAAGCATAGCACGATAATGCCAATGTCATGGTCAGTCGCTGGTCGCGCGGAGCAGGCCACCCGCTCCGGGCTCAGCCGTCGCCAAGCTGTGGGTTGCGTGCGTGGTACGGCGCGCGGCGGGCAGTCAACCCACGACTACCGGCGCCGCGCGCCGCACGCACCGCGCCGACGGCGCCAGATTCGCCCTTGATCGGATGGCCTGCTTCG
>JANMCH010000006.1:0-12636 GCA_031361045.1 Betaproteobacteria bacterium
GGACGGCCTGCCCCGCGCCACGTCGCCGCACATCGCAGCGGTGGGGGCCGCAACGGCGCGCGTAGGTCGCGCCGGCCGTCGCGGGTGGCGCGGCAAGCGAAGTCTTGGGTTGACGAGCGCCGCCGCGCCGGGCACCCGCAGGCTGGCGATTGCGACTCCCAAGCGTCTGTATGGCTCCATCCGCGGCGATGAACGGGGACGCAATCGGCTCCATCCGCGGCGATGAACGGGCACGCAAGCGGCCCCATGCGCTGCGATGATGGGCGCGGTTGCGCCCCGCATCAGAACATGTGTTGTCCGCCGTTGATGGCGATGTTGGCTCCGGTAAGGAAGGCGGCTTCCTCGCTCGACAGGTACGCAACCAGGCCAGCCACTTCCTCCGGCTTGCCCAGGCGGCCCATCGGGATCTGCGGAATGATCTTGGAGTCGAGCACTTCCTTCGGGATGGCCATCACCATCTTGGTGCCGATGTAGCCCGGCGAGATCGTGTTGGACGTGACACCCTTGCGCGCGTATTCAAGCGCCAGCGCCTTGGTGAAGCCGTGCATCCCGGCCTTGGCCGCGGAGTAGTTGGTCTGTCCGAACGCGCCCTTCTGGCCGTTCACCGACGAGATGTTGATGATCCGTCCCCAGCCGCGCTCGGCCATGCCATCGCAGACCTGCTTGGTCATGTTGAAGCACGAGTCGAGGTTGGTCTTCATCACCGCGTCCCAATTAGCCTTGTCCATCTTCTTGAACGTCATGTCGCGCGTGATGCCGGCGTTGTTGACGAGCACGTCGACCGGGCCCACTTCCTCAGCGACCTTCTTCACGCACGCTGCCGCCGACTCGAAGTCGGCGACGTCGCACGCGTAGGCTTTGAACGACAGTCCCTGCTTCTTCATCGAATCCAGCCATTCTGCCGCCTTGGTGTTGCCCGGCGAATGCGTGGTGACGACGGTGTAGCCCAGTGCCGCCAGCTTGATGCAGATGGCCTCGCCCAGACCGCCCATGCCGCCGGTCACAAGTGCAACGCGATGCTTGTCCATGATCGTGCTCCTCCGTGCTTGGTGTTGTAGGTCTTGCCGTTTTTCTTTTGCGGCTAGCGCTCGACCGCGAGCGCGACGCCCATCCCGCCGCCGATGCACAGCGAAGCCAGGCCCCTCTTCGCGTTGCGTCGACGCATTTCATGCAGCAACGTGATCAGCACGCGGCAGCCGGACGCACCGATCGGATGCCCGAGCGCGATGGCGCCGCCGTTGACATTGATCTTCGACGTGTCCCAGCCCATTTCCTTGTTCACCGCGCACGCTTGCGCGGCAAACGCCTCGTTGATTTCCATCAGGTCCAGGTCGGAGGCTTTCCAGCCGGCCTTCTCGAGGCAGCGCGTCGACGCGCCCACCGGCCCCATGCCCATGATCGCCGGGTCCACGCCGGACGACGCGTACGCGTGGATGCGCGCCAGCGGCGTCAGTCCCAACTGTTTCGCTCGCTCGGCCGTCATGACCAGCACGGCCGCCGCGCCGTCGTTGAGGCCCGACGCATTGGCGGCGGTGACCGAGCCGTCCTTCGCGAACGCTGGCTTCAATCCGGAGATGCTGTCGAGCGTCGTGCCGTTCTTGATGAACTCGTCGGCGGCGAATGCAATCGGGTCGCCTTTGCGCTGCGGAATCATCACCGGCACGATTTCATCGTTGAACTTGCCGGCCTTCTGCGCGGCCTCGGCCTTGTTCTGGCTCGCCACCGCGAATTCGTCCTGCTGCGCGCGGGAGATGTCGTATTTCCTGGCGACATTCTCGGCCGTCGTGCCCATGTGGTACTGGTTGTAGACGTCCCACAGGCCGTCGACGATCATCGTGTCGGTGAGCTTGGCATCGCCCATGCGGAAACCGTCGCGCGAACCCAACAGCACGTGCGGCGAGGCGCTCATGTTTTCCTGCCCGCCGGCGATCACGATGTCGGCGTCGCCGCAGCGTACGGCCTGCGCGGCCAGCATCACGGCCTTCAGGCCAGAGCCGCACACCTTGTTGATGGTCATTGCGGGAATCGAATTCGGCAATCCCGATTTGATCAGCGCCTGGCGCGCGACGTTCTGGCCGCTGCCGGCCGTCAGCACCTGTCCCAGGATCACTTCGGAAATCTGTTCCGGCTTGATGCCCGATTGCGCGAGCAGCGCGCGAATCACGGTGGCGCCCAAATCCGGCGCGGAAACCTTGGCGAGCGATCCGCCGAATTTGCCGATGGCCGTGCGCAGCGCGCCGGCGATGACGATGTCGGTCATGGTGTGGGTGCTCCTTGGGAGTTGCCTGAAAAGTTGGGGGCTGCCCGCTATGTGGCGGTCGGGCAAACGCGACTATCTTAGCGCAGCCGTGGGAATTGCAGCACGGCCCGCGGACTCATGCCGCGGCACGAACGTAGTCGCCGGGCGCGGCCGCAAGCGGTCGATATCGGGCGTTGCCGGCATGCTGCGGTGCGGCGCGCCGCGCGCCGCCGTGGCCGGCCAGCCAGGCATGCCAATGCGGCCACCAGCTGCCCGGTATGCTTTCCGCGCGCTGCAGCCAGTCGTCCGGATTGTCGGTGATGAGGTCGTTGGTCCAGTAGTTGCGACGAACCGGCTCGGGAGGATTGACCACGCCGGCGATGTGACCCGAGGCGCCGAGGACGAACGTGCAGTCGCCGCCGACAAGTGCCGACGTGCGATAGGCCGCACGCCACGGCACGATGTGGTCGTCGCGTGATGCATACAGATAGGTTGGAATGGTGATGCGCGACAGGTCGATTCCGGCGCCGGCCATGGTCAGCGCTCCCGGCTCGCACAGTTTGTTGTCCAGGTACATGTTGCGCAGGTAGTACACATACCAGGGACCGGGCAGGTTGGCCGAGTCGCCGTTCCAGTAGAGCAGGTCGAAGGCGGGCGGCGTCTCGCCCTTGAGGTAGTTGCTGACGACGTAGTTCCAGACGAGGTCGTTGGCGCGCAGGCTGGCGAACGCGCTGGCCAGTTCGCCCCCTTGCACGCGCTGCCCGGACATCAGTGCGCCTTCGCGCGCAGCCAGCATCTGGCGCGACACGTAGACGCCGATTTCGCCCGGGTCGCTGAAGTCGAGCATCGTGGTCAGGAACGTCGCACTGTTGACACTCGAATCGCGACGCGCCGCAAGCACCGCCAGCGTGCTGGCGAGCAGCGTGCCGCCGACACAGAACCCCATTGTGTTTACCGCCTTGCTGCCGGAAATGTCCTGCGCGACGCGTATCGCCGCCAGCGTGCCCTGTTCGATGTAGTCGTCCCAGGTGAGGTGACCGAGTTCGACCGGGACGTTGCGCCACGAAATGAGGAACACCGTGTGTCCTTGCGCGACCGCATGGCGCACCAGTGAGTTCTCCGGCTTCAAATCGAGGATGTAGTACTTGTTGATGCACGGCGGCACGATCACCAGCGGTCGTTTGTGTACGGTTGGCGTGGTCGCGTCGTACTGGATCAGCTCGACGACGTCATTGCGGAACACCACGCTGCCCGGCGTTGTCGCGAGATTGCGTCCGACCGCGAAAGCCGACTCGTCGGACATCGTGATGCGGCCCTTCTGCGTATCGTCGGCCAGGTTGCGCAGGCCCTGCACGAGGCTGGCACCTTCGGTCTCAAACGCCTTGGCGAGCACATCCGGATTGGTCGCGGGAAAATTCGACGGCGCAATGGCATCAAGATATTGCCGTGTGGCGAATTCGAGGCCGCGCTTGTCGTGTTCGGCCATCGGGGCGGCACGGGCCAGCTCGCTCAGGTATTCCGAATAGAGAAGATAGGATTGTTTGATGAACGCGAAGTACGGCTGATCGCGCCACGCGGCGGACCGGAAGCGGCGGTCGCCGCTCGCGGCCTCGACCAGTTCCGGCAACTTGCCGGCGGTGTCCTGCAAATGGAAAAGCGCCTGCGTCAGCGCCTGGAAGCGCGGCGCGAAACGCTCGTTCAGCGTGGCGAATGTCTGCGGGACGTGCGGATCGAAGGGGGCCATGATCGTCGGTGCGGGCGCGGGCGCGATTGCCGGCGCTTGACGTGCCGCCCGTCGCGGGACTGCCATGGTATCCCGTGGGCGGCCGGCGCTCAATGCGGCAGCACGACGTGCACGCCCGCGATGACGGCGATGCCCAGTCCGATCGCCAGCATCTGCTTGGCGGTTTCGAGCGGCTCCGCGCGGCGATGCAGGCTCGGGATCAGGTCCGCCACCGCAACGTAGAGCAGGCTCGCGGCGGCGACTGCGAGAACCGTCGGCAGCATCTGCTCCATGCCGGCCAGTGCGAAATAGCCAGCCAGCGCGCCGGCCACGGTGGCGAGCCCCGCCGTGACGTTGAATGCAAACGCGCGTGCGCGGGTGAAGCCGGAGTGGATCAGCACCGCGAAGTCGCCGATCTGCTGCGGCACGGCATGCGCGACGATCGCGAGTGTGGTGGCGATCCCCAGCGCCGGTGTTGCGAGAAACGCCGCCGCAATGACGACGCCATCGCAGAAGTTGTGCACGGCGTTGCCGATCAGGATCATCAGGCCGGAGCGCCCGTGATCCGCGTGAGCATGCCCGTGCGCATGCAGGGCGTGGTCGTGCTCGCTTTCCTCCTGGTCGGCGTCGTGCTGCTCGTGTCCGTGCGCGTGTCGCCACAGCACGAGTTTTTCCAGCAGGAAGAACGCCAGCAGGCCGATGAGGACCGTGACCATGACGCGTTCCGCGCTGCCGTGTTCCAGCGCGTGGGGCAGCAGCTCCAGGAATACCGCGCCCAGCAGCGCGCCCACGGCGAAGGAGACGAGCCGCGAAATCCATCCCGCATGCAGCGCGAGCGTGCCGGCGGCCGCCAAGGTCGACAGCACGCCGCCGGCAACTGCGGCCGCGAGGATGGAGGTGAACGTGGTCATCGTTGGAAGGTAGGGCGCAGCGGCATTATAGTGGCCATCACGCGTCGCGCCAGATGAGCGTGGCCATGCGGCCCGCGTCCTTGTCCGCGCGATAGGAGAAGAACCTTCCCGCGTCGGTGCGCGTGCATAGACCACCGCCCGCGATGGTCGTCACGCCGACTCGGCCCAGGCGTCGCTGCGCCAGTCCGTAGATATCCGCCAGCCATTTTGGGTCGCCATCCGCCGCGAGCCTTGTTGGGTCGCGATCCGCCGCGAGCCTGGTTGGGTCGCGATCCGCCGCGAAATTTTCGTCGCCGCCAATCCGAGCGAAGTGTTGCGCGGCGCCGGAGTCCGGCCCGCAGAACGCGTCAAACACATCGCGGCCCACCTCGAATTTGTGCGGACCGATGGCCGGTCCCATCCACGCGACGATATCGGCGGGCGGAACGCGCATCGCGAGCACGGTGGCTTCGAGGACGCCGGCGGCCAGCCCACGCCAGCCGGCATGCGCGACGCCGACGACCGATCCCGCACGATCGGCGAACACGACCGGCAGGCAGTCGGCGGTGCGTACGCCGAGCACGACACCCGGCAACCGCGTCACTGCGGCATCCGCCATCGGCGGCAACTGCGACAGCGCCAGCACGTTGGTGTCGTCGATCACCACGACATCCGCGCCATGCACCTGCGACATCCATAGCGGCGCCGACGGAAGAAACCGCTGCAGCCGGCGTCGGTTTTCCAGCACGAAGTCGCGACTCGCATCCCGCGGCAGTATCGCCGGACCCAGGTCGAGCGACGCGCGCGCGGCGACCGAGACTCCGCCTTGACGCGTGGTCGACAACGCGTGCACGTTTACCGGCGCATCCCATTCCGGAACGATCCAGTCCAATCCGTCTTGCGCGAGGCGCTGCGCCAACGGAGCCGTCATCGCGGAGCGAGTTCGCGAAGGGCTGCGACCAGCGCGGCAAAATCGGCGGGGGGCTCGGCTTCCCACTGCATTTCAGCGCGCGTTGACGGATGGACCAGGCCAAGCTTCGCCGCGTGCAATGCCTGGCGCGCGAAACTGCGCGCAACGGGCGGCAGCGATGCCGCCGCGGCACGGCGTCCACGATAGGTCGGGTCGCCCAGCAACGGATGTCCGAGTGCGGTCAGGTGCACGCGGATCTGGTGCGTGCGGCCGGTCTCGAGCCGGCAGCGGATCAGCGTTGCCGCGCCGAAGCGCGTGATGATCTCGACGTGGGTGCGTGCCGGCTTGCCGTTGGCGACGACCGCCATCGACGTGCGCTGCGTCGGATGCCGGCCGATCGGCGCGTCGACGGTGGTCGCGCGCGTCAAGTCGCCGTGGACTACCGCGAGATATTCGCGCTTGACCGTGCGCGCCTGCAGCTGGCGCACGAGATCGGTCTGCGCCTCCGGCGTCTTGGCGACGACCATGAGACCGCTGGTGTCCTTGTCGAGACGGTGCACGATGCCCGCGCGCGGCAGTGCGGCCAGGGCGGGGGCGTGATGCAGCAATGCGTTGAGCAACGTGCCATCCCAGTTGCCGCTGCCCGGATGCACGACCAGGCCCGCCGGCTTGTCCAGCACCAGGACGGACGCGTCTTCGAACGCGATCGCGAGCGCAATGGCTTCCGGCTCGAACGACGTCACGCGCGGATCGTGGGCTTCCACAACCGCGACGGCCTCGCCGCCGCGTACTTTGGCGGAAGGTTCGGTGATGGCGACAGCATTGACCGTGACGAGTCCGGCTTCGATCCAGCCTTTCAGCCGGCTGCGCGAATGCTGCGGCAGCAATTGCGCAAGGGCCTGGTCGAGCCGCAGGCCGGCTGCGCCTTCCGGCACGGTCAGCGCGTGCTGCGGCGGCGCGGCGCCAGGAGGGGAGTCCGGGGCCATCGGTCTAATACCATCGGTCGGTTATAATGGGCAGCATGGGAAAGCAATACTGCGGGCAATCCTGCGTGCACTGCTGCGGATGCCGATGATGAGGTCCATGGAGTCGTGGCGCAACGCGTTCGTCTGCGCGCTGCTTGCGCTCTTTATGGCCGGCTGCAGCTGGCTGCCGAATCTGGGCAAGGACGAAACCGCTACCTGGTCGGCCGACCAGATCTACCGTGACGCGCACGACGCGCTGATGTCCGGCAATTATACGCGGGCGACCAAGCTCTTCGAAACGCTTGAGGCGCGCTATCCCTACGGCCGTTACGCGCAGCAGGCCATTCTCGAGTCCGCGTTCTCCAACTGGCGCGCCGGCGAGCCCGCCGCCGCAATCGCGACGGCCGACCGCTTCATCCGCACCTATCCCAATCACCCGAACGTCGACTATGCGTATTACCTGAAGGGCCTCGTGCACTTCAAGGAAGACCAGGGCATCCTGGGGTACGTGTATGAGCTCGACCTGTCCGAACGCGACCCGAAGGAAATACGCTCGTCGTTCGCCGCCTTCAAGGAGCTGACGACGAAGTTTCCCGAGAGCCAGTATGCCGAGGATGCATTCAGCCGCATGAAATACCTCAACAATGCGCTCGGAACCTACGAGGTCAAGGTCGCCCGCTACTACTACAACCGCGGTGCGTACATCGCGGCCAGCAACCGCGCGCAGCTGTCCATCATCAACAATCCGCAGACGCCGTCCAATGCGGATGCACTTGCCGTGCTGATTTCGAGCTACGACAAGCTGGGGCTCTCGCAGCTCGCCGACGACTCACGGCGCGTGCTGCAGAAGACGTACCCGGACAGCAAATACAGCAAGGGCATTCCCGACAAGCCTTGGTGGCAGATCTGGTCGCCAAAAGATACGACCTTCGGCGTGCAGCCCACCTACGAGCTCGCGGAAAAGCCGTGGTGGAGGTTCTGGGACTGACCCATCGCTTTTCCGGGTCATCCCGATAAGCGTAGCGACGAGGGATCTGCAGTCAATTTTTCCCGGGCCGCAATCCAGCAAGAAATTCGACCGCCTCGACTTCCTCGCGGGTGCGTGCCATTGGCGGTAGCGCCTGCCAGATCTTCCGACCGTAAGGCTTGTCCACCAGGCGCGGATCGCAGATCGTCAGCACACCGCGGTCAGTCTCCGTTCGTATCAGCCTGCCTGCGCCCTGCTTCAACGCGATGGCAGCTTCCGGCAGCTGCAATTCCATGAACGGGTTGCCGCCGTCGGCCTTCAGCTTGTCCAGGCGCGCGGCAAACAGCGGATCGTCCGGCGGAGCGAACGGCAATTTGTCGATGACGACCAGTGACAACGCGTCGCCGGGAACGTCCACCCCTTCCCAGAAACTGGCGCTGCCCAGCAACACCGCATTACCCAGCTCGCGAAAGCGCACCAGAAGTTCGGACTTGGACCCTTCGCCCTGCGCCAGCAGCGGGTAGACGAGGCCTTCGCGTTCGAAGATTTCGGCCAGCCGTTCCTTCGCGCGCGAAAGTGCGCGCAACGTGGTGAACAGCAGGAACGCGCGGCCGCCGCTGGCACGCAGCAACGGTAGCGCGGCGTCGACGACGGCGTCGGTGTGTTCGAACGAATTCGGCGCCGGCAATCCGCGCGGCACGTAGAGCAGGCCCTGCGCGGCATAGTCGAACGGACTCTCCCATGCGCCCGTGGCTGCGTGATCGAGACCCAGCTGCCCGGTATACAGCGAGAAATCGCGGCCGACGGCGAGTGTGGCGGAGGTGAAGATCCACGCACGCGCGGTGGACTCCACCTGGCGCTTGAACAGCGGCGCGACCGAGAGGGGAGAGGCCTGCAGCTGGAAGCCGTAGTTGCTCACGTCGACCCAGCGGATCCAATCCTGGGATTCCTCTGGACTGTCGGGAACGGCGTTGTCGCCGTCGCGCCAGCGTGCGACCTGGCGTGCCGAATCCTCCGCGCGGCGCGCAACCAGCGCCAGATCTTCGCCACGTTCCGCGAAGTGGCCGAGTTCCGTCGCGAGCCGGTCGAGTGATGCTGCCAGGCCGTCGAGCGCCTCGGCGAACCCTTCGCGCTGCATAATCACGTCGCGCGCCGTCTTGCCCGGCGTGTTGCCGGCCGCGAGGCGAAGGCGCTGGATCGCCGGAACGAGTTCCGTTGCGGCATCGGGAAGGTCCGGAACGTCGCGCGCGGCCGTGCGTGCCGCGACTTCCGCATCGCGCGCAAGATCGGCCAGCGCGCCGGCACTGACCTGCTCGCCGAAGAACAGCGTTGCCGTGTCCGGCAACTGGTGCGCTTCGTCGAGGATGACCGTATTGCAGTTGGGCAGCAGCTCGGACACGCCTTCGTCGCGCAACATCACATCGGCGAAGAACAGGTGATGGTTGACGACGACGACATCGGCATCGAGCGCATCGCGCCGCGCCTTGAGCACGAAACAATCGCCGTGGTACGCGCAGTTCTGGCCGAGGCAATTGTCGCGGGTGGACGTGACCAGCGGCCAGATCGTCGCCGTTTCAGGCACGTCGGCCAGCTCGGCGCGGTCGCCGCGCTGCGTTGCACGCGCAAAGGAGATGATCTTCTTCAGGTGACGAGCGTCGTCGCGCGACGGCAGGCGGTCTTCGTGCGACGCGCGCTCGAGGTGGTGATGGCAGACGTAATTGGCGCGGCCCTTGAGCAGCGCGATGGTCACCGGGACCTTCAGCGCATCGCGAACAAGCGGCAGGTCGCGCTCGAACAACTGGTCCTGCAACGTCTTGGTGCCGGTGGATACGATCACCTTGCCGCCGTAGAGCAGCGCCGGGATCAGGTAGGCGAACGTCTTGCCGGTGCCAGTGCCGGCTTCGGCGACGAGTTGTCCGCGATCCGCGATCGTTTGCGCGACGGCTTGCGCCATGGCGAGTTGTTGCGGGCGGAAATGAAAGCCCGGCAGTTCGCGCGCAAGCGTGCCGCCTTCGCCGAAGATGGCGGCGAGTGCCGCGTCTTCAGCGGAAGCAACGTGGGCGACGGGAGCGTTGTCCGGCGACAGCTCGGCCGCCGCGTCGGCGGAAAGCGGGGCGGTCAAAGGGGTAATGAGCGGGGCGGTCAGCGCGGCGCCGCTTTGGACTTGGCCGGAGCGGGCGCCTTGGGCGCGGTGGCAATCGACGTGCGGATGGAGTCGGACCATTCGACGAACGCGACATACGGACGCGCGACGCGCGTCTTGTAGGCTTCGTCGGTTTCCCCCGCCTGCCACTTGAGACCGGTGAGCGCCTCCAGCCACAGCTGCTGCAGCGTGCGCAGGCCATTGACCGCGTCCTTGGACGAGGCGGCCTCGGTCAGCGCAGCCTGGTAGGGGCGGGTGATGTTGATCTTCTGCTTGTCGACGCAATAGTCGCTCTTGGCGCCATTGGAACCTTCCTGCGACTTTTCGTAGCCGTGTTCGATCACCTCGATGCTCTTGATGTGGCGGCACATCGTGTACAGGTGGCGAACAGCGTCGAGATAGCAATCGAGTCCGGTGTCGGACTGATTGGGGCAGATGTAGTTGCTGCCGGGCTGGAATTTCTGGGCGCTCGCGTTGGGCGCGAATGCGCAGGCGAATGTACAGACCAATGGCAGCAGCAGGGCGAGCAGGCGAAGTCGGTAGAGGACGTGCATGGCGGTGGCCTGGCAATCGTGGTGGCGATCACCAATGCTACCGCGCGGAGCGCGCGCGCGGGAAGTCCGCCGAAAGTCTGACCGGGTCAGATGGTCACGCCGCCCGACACTTCGATGACCGCGCCATTGATGTACGACGCTTCGTCAGAGGCAAGCCACGCGTAGGTATTGGCGATTTCCTCGGGTTGCCCCAGCCGGCCCATCGGAACCTTGTCCTCGATCATCTTGAGCACTTTGGCCGGCATCGACGCCAGGATCGGCGTGGAGATGTAGCCGGGGCAGATCGCATTGGCGCGAATGCCCTTGCTGCCCAGTTCGCGCGCCCAGGTCTTGACCATGCCGATGACGGCGAATTTGGTCGCCGCATAGTTGGTCTGGCCGAAGTTGCCGTAGATGCCGACGATCGACGACGCGTTCAGGATGCAGCCTGAGTTCTGCGCCAGCATGATGTCGACGACCGCCTTGGTGCAGTTGTAGACGCCCTTGAGATTCACGTCGATGACGCGGTCGAACTGGTCCTCGGTCATCTTCTTGAACTGCGCGTCCTGCACGATGCCCGCATTGTTGACCAGCGTGTCGACCCGGCCCCACTTGGCCATCACGCCCTCGACCATTGCCGCGATGCTGGCCTTGTCCGTGACGTCGACACGGAAACCTGCGGCTTCCCCGCCGGCATCCAGGATCAGCTTGACCGTTTCGTCGACCGCCGCGGTGTTGACGTCGCACACGGCGACTTTGGCGCCTTCCTGGGCGAACTTGATGGCCGTCGCGCGGCCGATGCCCTGCGCACCGCCGGTGATGATCGAGACCTTGCCCGTCAAACGCATAGAATTCCTTAGGTGGAGCCCTCGGTCAGGGCCCTCATTTCGAGACGGCTGGCGCCCGTCGGGCACTCCCGCAGCCGGCTAAACCCATCGAATATAGCCCAGAATGGTGCAATGCACAATACCGGTCGGCACAGCGGGACAATCAGGCCGGAAGCCAGTGCTCGATGGTCAGTTGCAGTGTCGTGCTGCCCTGCCATGCGTTGATTTCCGGCCGGAAGGCCGTCAGGATGCGCTCCGGCAGCGGCTCCGCGCAATTGAACAGCATCGCGTCGAAGCGCTCGCCGCCGCGCCGCAGGACAAGTCGCGAGTGCTTGCCTCCCACCACCCGAGTCGAGACCACGTCGAAGGTGTCGTCGAAGGCGGGCGCGGGCATCCCCTGTCCCCAGACTCTGTCGCGCAGCGCCGCCGCGAGTTCCACGGTCAGTTCGCCTTGGTCGAGTACGCCGTCGGTCTCGTGACTTCGGTGCAGTTGCGCCGGCGTCAGTGTGTCGCGTGCAACCTCCTCGAAGGCCGCCGCGAACGCGGGCAGCGCCGACTCGCCGATGGTCAGGCCGGCGGCATAGGCATGGCCGCCGAAGCGGGCGATGAGCCCCGGCGCGCGCTTGGTCACCAGGTCGAGCGCGTCGCGCAAATGAAACCCGTCGATCGAGCGACCTGAGCCCTTCAATTCACCACCGGCGCCACGCGCAAAGACAATCGCGGGGCGGTGGAAGCGATCCTTGAGCCGGGAGGCGACAATGCCCACCACGCCCTGGTGCCAGTCCTCTCGGAACAGGCACAGCGAATAGGCGTCGCCCGCGCCGGCGTCGAGTTGCGCGAGATCCGCCAATGCCGATTCCTGCATCGACGCCTCCACTTCGCGCCGTTCGCGGTTCAGGCGATCGAGTTCACCCGCCAGCGATTGCGCTTCGCTGATCGACGTGGCGAGCAGGCAGCGAATGCCAAGCGACATGTCGGCCAGGCGGCCGGCCGCATTGAGGCGCGGGCCGGCGACGAAGCCCAGGTCGAATGCCGTGGCGCGACGCGAATCCCGCCCGGCGACGTCGAACAGCGCGAGCACGCCAGGCTGCGCGCGACCGGCGCGGATGCGCGCGAGGCCTTGCTCGACGAAGATGCGGTTCACCTGGTCCAGCCGCACGACGTCGGCCACCGTGCCCAGCGCGACCAGGTCAACCAGCGCGGCCAGATTGGGTTCGCCGCGACCGGCAAACGCCTGCTGTTCGCGCAGCAGCGCGCGCGTGGCGAGCAGCACGTAGAACATCACGCCGACGCCGGCAATGTGCTTGCTCGGGAACGCGCAGCCGGGCTGGTTGGGATTCACGATGATCGCGGGCGACGGCAGTATCTGGCCGGGCAGATGATGGTCGGTGATCAGCACGTCGATGCCACGCGAGGCCGCCGCCGCGACGCCGTCCACG
>JANMCH010000071.1:0-10014 GCA_031361045.1 Betaproteobacteria bacterium
TGGCGTTCTGGGGCGCGATGGCGCTCGCCTTCAACACGCGGCTGTCGTCGATGATGGCGCAGTCGCTCGCCCCCACCGGCGCCTTGATGACCTTCATCGCACTGTGGACCGGCGCGCTATGGGGCCGGCCCACGTGGGGCACGTACTGGGCGTGGGATGCGCGGATGACCTCCGAGCTGATCCTCCTGTTCCTCTACTTCGGCGTGATCGCGCTGCGCAACGCCATCGACGACGACCGCCGCGCGGACCGCGCGTGCGCGGTGCTCACCCTCGTCGGCGCGGTCAACGTCCCGTACATCTATTTCTCGGTGCAATGGTGGAATACGCTGCACCAAGGGTCGACCATCAGCATGGTGGTCGCGCCCAAGATGGCCGCGATCATGCTTGCCGGCATGCTGGTCATGACGTTCGCTGCGTGGTTCTACGCGATTGCCGTTGCGTTGGTCCGCGTGCGCTGCATCATCCGCGAGCGGGAGCGCGGCGCGGTCTGGACAACACAACTCCCTGCCGAGGGACGGGCATGAGCGCGAAGCGCCGCTCCCAGGCGCGAATTGCACCGAAGCGCATGGCGCGGAGGCTATCCCCTTGATCGAGTTTCTCGCCATGGGCGGTTATGGCTTCTACGTCTGGTCGGCGTATGGCGTGACGGCACTCGTCATCCTCGCCGAGTTGTTGGCGCTGCGTGCGCGACGCCGGGCGTCCGTGGCGGTCGACGTCGACACGAGTTCGCAATGAAGGCTCGTCACCGCCGCTTTGCCTGGATTGCCGCCGGCATCGCCGTCCTGGGTGTCGCGGTAGCATTGGTGCTCAATGCGTTCCAGTCGAATCTCGTGTTCTTCTTCACACCGTCGCAGGTTGTCGCGCGCGAAGCGCCTCAGGGCCGCGCGTTTCGCATCGGCGGCATGGTGGAGACCGGAACGCTGGTGCGCGTTCCCAATTCACTCGATGTCAAATTCGTGGTGACGGACACGGTGCAACGATTGCCCGTCGTGTACAACGGTTTGCTGCCCGACCTGTTTCGCGAGGGCAAGGGCGTGGTCGCGCAGGGCAGCATCGGTTCCGACGGGGTGTTCCACGCCACCGAGGTGCTGGCCAAGCACGACGAGAACTACATGCCGCCGGCCGCGGCCGATGCCATTGCAAAGGCGCAGAGGGACAAAGGCATGTCGTCTTCCACACTGCAGACTGGAAAATGAAGGCCGCAAAGTGAGCGCCATATGATTCCCGAACTCGGACACTTCGCGCTGATCCTGGCGCTGCTCGTGGCCATTGTGCAGAGCGTGTTGCCGTTGCTCGGCGCGCAGCGGCGCGACGCTGTGCTGATGGGGCTCGCCGCGCCCGCCGCGCGCGTGCAATTCGTGCTGGTCGCGCTCGCGTTTGGTTGCCTCGCGTGGAGTTTCGCCACCAGCGATTTTTCCGTCCTCAACGTGGCCGAGCATTCGAATTCGCAATTGCCGCTGCACTACCGCATCGCCGCGACCTGGGGCTCGCATGAAGGCTCGCTGCTGCTGTGGATGCTGATGCTCACCGGATGGGCAACCGCCGTCACGCTGCGCTCGCGCAACCTGCCGTCGGTGCTGCCGGCGCGCGTTCTTGCGGTGATGGGGCTGGTGTCGATCGGATTCCTGCTGTTCCTGCTGTTCACATCCAACCCGTTCCTGCGCCTGGTGCCCGCTGCCGCCGAAGGCCGCGACCTGAATCCGTTGCTGCAGGACCCCGGCATGGTGATCCATCCGCCGATGCTCTACATGGGCTACGTCGGCTTCTCCGTGCCGTTCGCCTTTGCCATCGCCGCGTTGCTCGGCGGGCGCCTCGACGCGACGTGGGCACGCTGGTCGAGGCCCTGGACAACCGCGGCGTGGGCGTTCCTGACCATGGGCATCGCGCTCGGCAGCTGGTGGGCATATTACGAGTTGGGCTGGGGCGGGTGGTGGTTCTGGGACCCGGTCGAGAACGCATCGTTCATGCCGTGGCTGGTGGGCACCGCTCTGCTGCATTCGCTGGCCGTGACGGAAAAGCGCGGCACGTTCAAGAGCTGGACCGTGTTGCTTGCGATTGTCGCGTTCTCGCTGTCGCTGCTCGGCACCTTCCTCGTGCGTTCGGGAGTGATCACCTCCGTGCATGCATTTGCGACGGACCCCACGCGTGGTGTCTTCATCCTCGCGTTCCTGGCCATCGTGATCGGCGGCTCGCTGACGCTGTATGCGATGCGCGCCGGCGCGGTCGGCGGCGGAGCCGGCTTTGCGATGGTGTCGCGTGAGTCCGCGCTGCTCGCGAACAATATCCTGCTGCTGGTGGCACTCGGCGGGGTGTTCCTGGGCACCATGTACCCGATGTTCCTCGATGCGCTGAACCTGCCCAAGGCGTCCGTCGGACCCCCCTACTTCAACCTGGTCTTTCCCATCCTGATGGCGCCGGCGACGTTCCTGATGGGCATCGGCCCGCTGGCCAGCTGGCGCAAGGCGGAATTACCGGACCTGGCGCAGCGACTCAAGTGGGCGTTCGCCGTGGCCGTGGTCACGGCGGCGTTGTTGCCACTTGCGATGGGCGAGTGGTCGCTGCTCGTGGCGCTCGGGCTCTTCCTCGCGCTGTGGATCGTCGCGACGACGGTTGCCGCCATCAATCATCGACTGCGCCATGCACCGCAACGGGGGCTCGCCGCCAAACTCGCGGCCAATCCCGCCGCCTGGTACGGCATGTTGCTGGCCCATCTTGGTGTTGCTGTGTTCATCGTCGGCGTGACGCTGGTCAAAGGCTATGGCGTCGAGGAGAACGTCCCACTCGATGTCGGCAAGAGCGTCACCGTCGGCGGCGAGGAGTACACCTTTCGCGGCGTGGTGCCGATCTCCGGACCCAACTACCGCGGCGTTGCCGGCGTGATCGAAGTGCGCCGCGACGGCACGCTCGTGCAGACGATGCGTCCGGAAAAGCGCGTGTACAACGCCACGGGAACGACGATGACCGAAGCCGCGATCGATCCTGGCTTCTTCGGCGATCGCTATGTTTCGCTCGGCGAGCCGATCACCGACAAGGGCGACGCCGGCGCGTGGGGTGTGCGCGTCTATGTGAAGCCCTTCGTCGACTGGATCTGGGGGGGCGCCTTCCTGATGGCACTGGGCGGTTTCTTCGCGATGAGCGATCGCCGCTACCGACTGGCGGTGAAGCAGAAATTCGCCGCGCTGGCCGGCACGTCACCGGCCGCCTGAATCATGAAGACCCTTCGCAATCTGCTGCCACTCGCATTGTTCGTCATCCTGGTGGGCTTCCTGTGGACCGGCCTGGCGCGCGATCCGCATGAAGTGCCCTCGCCGCTGGTGAACCAGCCTGCGCCGGCCTTCACGCTCGCTCGCCTGGACGATCCCGCGCAGAAGCTCGGCCCCGCCGACATGAAGGGCCAGGTGTGGCTGCTCAACGTCTGGGCATCGTGGTGCGTTTCCTGCCGCGTTGAGCATCCGCTGCTCGTTGCACTGGCCAGGAGCAACGTCGTTCCGGTCATCGGCTTGAACTACAAGGACACGAACGAACTCGGCCGCGCGTGGCTCGCGGACAACGGTGACCCGTACCAGATGTCCGTCGTCGACGCCGATGGCCGCGTGGGCATCGACTGGGGCGTCTACGGCGTCCCGGAAACCTTCGTCATCGACAAGAACGGCGTCATCCGGTTCAAGCAGATCGGACCGATCACGCCGGAAAGCCTGCAGCAGAAAATCCTGCCGCTGGTGCGCGAGTTGCAGAAGTCGTGATGTCGCTCCGACGCATCGCAATCCTTGTCCCGGCATTGCTGTTCGCGACGATCAGCCTTACCGCGCACGCCGATGCCGCGTTCGAGATGCGCCTTAAGAATCTCGAAGAGGAATTGCGCTGTCTCGTGTGCCAGAACCAGACGCTTGCCGACTCCACGGCGCCGCTCGCGCAGGACTTGCGGCGCGAGGTCCGCGAACTGGCGGTGTCCGGCAAGAGCGATGCCGAGATCAAGCAGTACCTCGTTGCGCGTTACGGCGACTTCGTGCTGTACAAGCCGCCGGTAAAGCCCACTACGTGGCTGCTGTGGTTCGGACCGTTCGCGTTCCTGCTGGGCGGCGCCGTCATCTGGTTTGTCGTGCTGCGGCGGCGCGGGCGACGCAGCGGCAACGACGATGACGATACTCCCTCGAGCGGTGGCCATGACGGCAATCAATCCGAACGCGCCCGCAAGTTGCTCGACGAATCACCGGACCATTAGGCGTTCCCATCGGGGAATACCGAAATCAGTGATGCCGTGTTTATCCCCCCACAATTCGCCCACGCTATTTCGTGACAGCCCGATCAACGGTCGCGAATCCTGATTGACCTGACTGTTTGCTGGCTGTAGATTGAATTATTGTCGGATAGGCGAGCAAACTCGCCACCCGCAACCGCGATCGCTGGAAAACAAGGCGCCCGGAGGGAGTACCAAGGCGCTGAACATGCATCGCTGACCCTGTCATCGCGCTTCGCAGTGGCGGTCAGAATTGCGGTCGCATCGGCGGCGGCAATTGACAGGGGTATCAACTTGGGCGAAACACGCGCGGTCAGGGTTTGGTCATTCGCGGTCGTTGCCTTGCTAACCGTGGCAATGGGCGTTGATGACGCCCTCTCGCAATCCTGGACCTACCGCGCCGCGCCGAACCCGATCATCCGCACTATTTCGCCGTTTGCGAACAATCCGGTCGCGGGGACCACCACGCTGATCGTCTCCACGGTGACCGATGGGATGTACAAGGGAACCGACAACGGCACGGCGATCACCTGGCAGAAGATCAACACCGGCATCCCGGTCGTGCAGGTGAGGAACCACAACGCCATTACGCCCAGCCCCGCCACCAACCCCGTCACCGATATCTACGCCGTAACGCAAGGGGCCGGGGTGTACAAGACGACCAACGGCGGCACCAACTGGACCGCCATCAACGGCAGCGGCGCCACGGCGCTCGGTTGCCTGGATGTACGCACGATTACGGTACCGGTCACCACGCCCCCGCGCACGTTGCTGGTATCCACCTCCTGCCTCAACAACAGTGGCGTGTACCGCAGCGCCGACGACGGCGCCAACTGGACCCGCCTGGGTCCGGCCAGTGGACCGGGATCGCTGCCAGCCGACGTCCAGTCCTCCGCACTCAACCGCAGCGGCACGCTGTATCTTTTTGCCACCAGCAATTACGGGATATTCAAGAGCACCGACGACGGCGCGACCTGGGCGACCGCCAACAGCGGTCTCCCCGGGAACAACGTCTTCAACGTCGCCTTCAGCGGCGCCAGCGGAACGGCGGAACTCCTTGCCTACGTTCACGGCAGTGGCATGTACCGCTCCGCCGACACCGGTGCGACGTGGTCACCCTCCAACGGGACACTTGCCAACGTGCTCCCAGCCGGTTTCGCCGCCCTGGGGGGCATCAATCGGGAATCCGGCCAGATTCTCAATATCGGCCTGGACAAGCAAGGCGTTTACCGGACGACCGATGGCGGTCTCAACTGGCTCCCCTGGGGCACGACCGCAAATGTTCAGGAGGACGCGCAATACACGCGTGCCGTCTTTGCGGATTCCTCCGCTGCCGGCAAGTACTACCTCGGCACCTTGAATGGAGTCCTCAAGACAACGGACAACGCACAGACGTTCAGCTATACCAACATGCCCGACGGCGGCCGCGTCAACGCCATCACCCACGACCGCGACGCGTCTTACGCTGCCTACATTGCCATCCACCTTCCGCTGAAGATCAACTACATCTACGGCGACTACAACAGCGAGGCGCTGTTCACGTCGCTGGACAACGGCGTCACCGGCGCGACCAGCGAGGGCGTCGTCTACCAGGACCGCCATTCGCCGGCCACGCCGGCACCGCTCTACGTCGCCACCAACAATCGCGGACTGTTCAAGAGCACCAATGGTGGTACGTCATTCTCGGCGGTCAATAATGGCCTGCCCAGCATGATCGGGCAGATCAACCGTCTGGCCTTCGACCCTACCCTCAGCGTCCCTGAAAGTTCCAAAGTCCTCTACCTGGGCCTGAGCGAAGCGGGTGGCGTGTACAAGAGCATCGACGGCGGGGCGAACTGGGTGACTTCGAGCACCGGCCTGGTGTCGCCTTTGGCTTTGTCCGTCCGCCACATCACGGTGGATACCAACAATCCCGCCATCGTCTGGATCGCCACCGGTGCAGGCGTGTTCAAGTCCATCAACGGCGGAGCGAACTGGACGCTCAAATATTCGGCGGTGGATGGCGGAGCCTCGCCGCTGCCCACGGACAACGTGCGTGTGCGCCCTGGAAACTCCAGCGAAATCTACATTGCCAACAACCACGTGAATGCCAACGGGACGTTGACCGCCAGTTCCGGCATTCTGAAGAGCATCGATGGTGGCGATAACTGGACCAACATCCTGCCCGGACAGAAGGGCTCGCAGGTTCGTGTCACCGCCAGCGGCGACATCTATGCCGGCGTCTCGGCGCAGACCGGCAATCCTGCCGTGTACCTGTCCACCAACGGCGGCACGTCGTTTTCACCTTATTCGACCAACCTGCAGGGCAGCGATATCCGCGCCTTCGGGTTTGCAGCCGACGACAGCGCGATGATTTCGCTTTCGCTCGAGAACGGCTTCTACACCAACGACGCCGTTCCGGCCCCGCCCACGGTGCCGCTGGCGCAGACCATCACGGAAGCGCCGAACGTTTTCCAGAAGCTGGTTTTTCCGCCGCAAACGCTCGGCACCACGAGTGCGCCAAAATCGGTGACGATCAAGAATCTCGGCGCGACCGCGGCGATCATCGGCGGGTTCGCTACAGACAACCAGGCCTTTGTCGTGCAAGGGCACACCTGCGGCGCCAGTCTTGCCGCGGGCGCATCGTGCACGGTCAGCGTGGTGTTCGCGCCCAACCCTCCCATCGCCGGCGAGACCCAGGGAACCCTGTCGGTGGCAGGATCGGTGTCGGGGTTTTCGGTCGGACTTTGGGGGGTCGGCGCTTCATCCACGTTACCTTTTGCTCGGCTGAGTTTGGTGCCGGGCGCGGTTCCGGCCTACCCGGGATGGTTCCGCATGGGCAGCAATTTCCTTGAGCTGTCGTTCGGCAACCGGGCAATCGGCACCTCGCGCACGCTGTCGTACACGCTCACCAATTTTGGCGGCGGACTGCTCAACATCAGCCCGATCACCGTCGACAATGCCCGCTTTGTGCTCGGCGGCACCTGTGGCGCCACGCTGGCGGCAGGCGCCAGTTGCCTGGTGAGCTTTACCTACACGCCGACGGCAGTGGGCACAGACCTTGGCAACGTTTCGATCACGACGGATTCCACGGCCACCATATTTGGCCAGCTCAATTTCTCGCTGACCGGGGTCGGCGAAACGGCCGGCGCAGCGGGCAGCCTGTTGAGCACATTCGGCGACGCCGGACGGACCTATATTTCCACCGGGCCGTATGGGACGGAAGCGGTCCTGTCCCTTGCGCATCAAGTGGATGGCAAGACGCTGGCACTGGTCATGGCCCGCAAGTCAGTCGAAGACGGCGTCAGTATTCCCGCGGTGGTGCGTCTCAACACCAATGGCACGCTGGACAACACGTTCGGCACCAATGGCCTCGTGCGCTTGCCGCCCCCCGGCCTGTTCCAGTTCGATGCCGGGTCGTCGATTTTTGCCGTCGCCAACAACAAGATCCTGGTCACGGCCAATGTCGTGAATGTGACCGGAACGGCAATCGACACCTATGTCTATCGGTTGCTTCCGGACGGTCAGATCGACGCCAGTTTCGGCACCGCCGGCAGCACGATTGTGCCGAACCTCCAGCACAATGTCCGCATCGCTCCCGACGGAAAAATCGTGCTGGGTGGCCTTGATTCGACTCAGCCCAACAATGCGCTGATTTTCACCCGGCTGACGGTGGACGGCATCGTCGACGCCGGCTTCGGCACCAGCGGCCGCACCGATGTGCTGCTGGTCGACGCCGTGCAGGCAGGCAATGCCCAACTGGAAGTCACATCGGGCGGAATCGTGTACGCCCAGTCGTACGGCGCCGGCGCCGCGCGGGATTTCGCCCTGTTCCGGCTCACCGCGAACGGGTTGCCGGACGCCACCTGGGGCACGTCCGGTCGCGTCAATGTCGCGCCGACCAACCGCCAGGACGATTTGCGCGCCACGCGCCTGCACGGCCTTGACCAGGTCGTGCTGTTGGCGCGAACCCGGCGTGCCGCTTTCCCCAGCCAGCAGGAGTTCCTGTTGGCACGCCTCAATGCCGACGGTTCACTCGACGGTTCATTCGGCACCGGCGGAGTCGTCGAAACGCTGGTGTCGCCGGCTGTCGCAAACGGCAATGATTTTGCGTCCGCGCTGCGCGTGCTTGCCGACGGCCGGATCATCGTCGCAGGGCGATTCAACAGCACGCTCGCCACCGGGCTGGACATCGTGGTGATGCGCTACCTCGCCAACGGCACGCTCGACCCGACGTTCGGCAGCGGTGGCATCAAGACGGTTGCGCTCAGCAGGGTGACGGACTCGGCCAACGCCCTGGACATCGATGCCGACGGCACCATCGTCATCGGCGGTGATATCGCGTACATCGACAACGACCGCAGCACAGTGACCGTCTCCTCGCCGGTCGGCACCGCGCACGTCATGAAGCTGAGGGATGTCGTCAGCGCGATCCCGCCGAGCCTGCTTGCAATGCAGTCGCGCAGGGTGCACGGCGCCGCGGGTGCGTTCGATCTGGCGCTGTCTCTCGTTCCGACCAATCCGACAACGGATCCGCGCCAGGGTCCGGCGCAGACGATCGTGTTCATGTTCGACAAGCCGGTCGCCAGCGCAACGGTGACCATCACCGAAGGCACCGCCACGCCTGCAGCGCCGACGTTCAGTGGCAATAACGTCATCGTCGACCTCACCAACGTGACCAATCAGCAATACGTGACGGTCTCCCTGACCAACGTTGCAGGATCCGATGGCAGCACCGGTGGCAGCGGTTCGGCACGAGTCGGATTCCTCGCCGGTGACGTGAATCAGAACAGAGTGGTGGCGCTGTCGGACCTGGGCCTTGTGAATGCCCAGTTGGCGCAGCCGGTGACAGCGGCGAATTATCTGAAGGACGTCAATGCGAGCGGCACGCTGACGCTTGCCGACAAGGCCATTACCAACGCCAACCTGACCCGGGCGCTGCCGTCACCGTAACCCACCGCGACGGCGGACTACTCGTCGCTGCGCGCCCTGGGACGACCCCAGGGCGATGCGCCTGGCCCGCGTGCCGTCCACCGATCGGTTTGTCGTACTGCGGCGGCGCGGTCCTGGCCGCGAACCGGGCGACGCACCGCAAATTGACCCCCCCGCCGCACGCCGAACAAGCCGAGCGAGCGCGCAGACTGCTTGGTAACGCTGCCGACACATAGCATATCGATGAGCGTATGCTGGCTTCCGGTCGCGCCAGGCATGGCGGTCCATCGTCAGGGGAATTACGTGATGCCTTGTTGTCGCCGCCTCCGCAATTGCTTGCTTGCGTGGACTTGCCTGATTTCGGGCATTGCTTCAGCACAGATAATCACCGAGTTCAGTGCCGGCATCACCGCCAACGCGGTGCCTCTCGGCATCACGGCCGGTCCGGATGGCAACCTATGGTTCACGGAATCTGGCGGCAATCGGATCGGGCGCATGACCCCGCTGGGGGTCGTCACCGAGTTCAGCGCCGGTATCACCGCGGGCGCGTTCCCTATCAGCATCGTGACCGGCCCCGATGGGAATCTGTGGTTCACGGAAGGAAGCGGGAACCGGATCGGGCGGATTACCCCGCTCGGTGTCGTCACCGAGTTCAGCGCCGGCATCACCGCGGGCGCGCTCCCTGATCACATCACACTCGGCCCCGACGGCAACCTGTGGTTCACGGAATTCGGCATCGACCGCATCGGCCGGATTACGCCGCTGGGTGTCGTCACCGAGTTCAGCGCCGGCATCAGCGCCGGTGCCGGCCTTTTCGACATCGCGGCCGGCCCCGACGGCAATCTGTGGTTCACGGAACTAACCGG
>JANMCH010000085.1:0-9728 GCA_031361045.1 Betaproteobacteria bacterium
GTCGAGAACTTGTAGCCGCGGCGATATTCGAACTTGTCCACGGCCTTCATCAGGCCGATGTTGCCTTCCTGGATCAGGTCGAGGAATTGCAGGCCGCGATTGGTGTACTTCTTGGCGATGGAGATCACGAGGCGCAGGTTGGCCTCGGTCATCTCGCGCTTGGCCTTGCGGGCCTTGGCTTCGCCGGTCGACATCTGCTTGTTGATCTCCTTCAGGTCCTTCAAGGGGATCATCACGCGCTCCTGCAAGTTGAGAAGCTTCTGTTGCTGCTCGACGATGGCCTGCCGGTACTTGCCGAGCGTCTCGCTGTAGTTGTGGTGCGCGGCAACTTCGCGGTCGATCCAGCGCAGGCTGGTTTCGTTGGCCGGGAACGCCTTGATGAAGTCCGGGCGCGGCATGCCGCCCTTGTTCACGACCAGGTCCTGGATCTTGCGTTCGATCTGGCGGATGTTGTCAACTTCGGTGCGCACGGAATCGCACAGCCGCTCGACCATGCGCGCCGCGAAGCGGACCTGCATCAGCTCGTTGGAGATCTTCTTCTGGAACTCGAGGTACTTGGGCGCCTTGTGGCCCTCCTTGGTCAGCACGACGAGCATGCGCGCGAAGTGGCGGCGGATGGTCGTGAACTTTTCCAGTGCCGCAACCTTCAGGCGTTCGAGGTTCTCGCTGGCGATGGCGCCGGCGTCGGCCTCGTCTTCCTCGGATTCGTCGTCATCCGATTCATCGATGGGGGCCAGTGTTTCGGTGAAATCCATCAGGCCGTCGACCAGGTCGTCGACCTTCAGCTCATCCTTCTCGATCTTGCCGGCGAGCTCCAGGATCTGCGCGACCGTCATCGGGCATGCGGAGATGGCCATGACCATGTGCTTCAGGCCTTCCTCGATGCGCTTGGCGATTTCGATTTCGCCTTCGCGCGTGAGGAGTTCGACCGAGCCCATCTCGCGCATGTACATGCGGACGGGGTCGGTGGTGCGGCCGAACTCGGAGTCGAGCGTGGACGCTGCGGCTTCGGCTTCTTCCTCGACGTCTTCCGCCGGCACGGTGGCCGGTGTTTCGGACATCAGCAGCGTTTCCGCGTCAGGGGCCTCGTCGTAGACCTGGATGCCCATATCGCCGATCATCGAGATGACGCCCTCGATCTGCTCGGCATCGAGGATGTCGTCGGGCAGGTGATCGTTGATTTCGGCGTACGTGAGGTAGCCGCGTTCCTTGCCGAGCACGATCAGCGTCTTCAGGCGACGCTTGCGGGCTTCGACGTCGGCCGGCGTCAGGACGCGCGGCGCGATTTCGGCGTGCTTGCCGTTGCGGCCCTTCTTGCTGGCGGCATCTTCGGCGCGCTTGCCGGCCAGCTTGGCAGCGATCTCACCGGGTGTGGCCTTGTGCGCGGCCGCGGCGGCAGCGCCCTTGCCGGCGGCAACTGGCGTGCCCTTGCCTGCGGCGACCGGCGTGCCCTTGCCTGCGGCGACCGGCGTGCCCTTGCCTGCGGCGAACGGCGTGGCCTTGCCGGCGACTACCGGCGCGCCTTTACCTTGGGCAGGCGTTCCCCGGCCGGGTGCGGGCAGCTTGCCCGAACCCTTGGCGGGGATGACCGGCTTGGTCGCTGCCTTGACGTTCTTGGCCAGCAATTTGGCCGACTGTTTCGGCGCGACGACCTTGGCGGCCGGCTTTCCCTTCGGTACCGGCTTGGCCGCGACCTTGGCGTGGACCTTGGCCCTGGCAACGACCTTCTTGCCGGGTTTGCCCGCGGGCTTGCGTGCGGGCTTCTTGGGCGCGGCCTTGCGGCTGGCCGAATGCGACGACTTCTTCGCCGCCGACTTGGCTTTCGGGGCCTTGCGCGACGCCGGCTTGGCTGATCGGGATTTTGCCGATCCGGACTTGGGCGCGGCGCGCTTGGCTGCCTTCTTCGCGGCCGGTTTCGCGGCGCGCGCCTTGGGCTTGGCCTTCGATTTGGCGGGCGATTTGCGGGCGGGCTTCGCGGGCTTCTTGGGCATGGTCATCCTTGATTGAAACGGCTTGGCGGGCGACTTCGGGCTGATCCGCCTGATGGTCGGACTTCTACACAGCACCCGCGTTCCCGTTGCTCGACTTCCTATAGTTGGGGTCGAGCCGGGAAAACCTCAAATAATACCATGGGCGGACCCCTCCCGGGGAGTGGCCAAGGCCTGGAAAGCGTCGGCCTAGAAGCCGTCCTCGGAATGCGTCGATCCCGGGCCGGCGCCTGACTGCCGGACAAAATCGAGCTGCCGCAACCGCTGGATTTCCTCCGGCGTTTGGCCCCCCGCTTGGGCTGCCGGAGCTGCGGTGCCGGTGCGTCGGGCGCGTTGCCACCAGTTCTCAAGGCCGTTGCGGACGTTGACCTCGGCCATTTCCATTGTCAGCGCCTGGTCCTCGGCCATTGCCAGCACGCTCGCGAGCACGGCCTCGTGCGGCGTTTCGGCAAAGTATTGGAGGACTCCGGCCGACGTGAGTTCACCCTCCGCAGTCGCGCAATAGTCGACCAATGCCACCAGTGTCGCGCTGTCCGGTGTGCCGTCATCGGGCCGCGGAAATTCGAGCGCGCGCGCCAAAGCGGGTTGCAGCAGCAGGCCCTGGATCAATTCCCGCGCCAGCGACGGCGGTCGGCGCACGTTGGCGCGGAAACCGGCGTTGCGCGGACTGGGCCGACGATCGCCAGATGGGTCGTCATGGCGATCGCGCGGCGCATGGCTCGTGGCGCCGGCAGGGGCGGGCAGGTTGAGCAGTCCGCGCAGTTCGGTTTCCGGCAATCCCGACAGTTCCGACAGGCGCCGCCGCAAAATCGCCAGGAGGATGGGCGCGTTGATCTGCGCGAAATGCGGCCGCGCCGCGGCGACCAGCGATGCGCGACCTTCGGCCGAGGTTGGCGGATGTCGCGCGGCCAGTTCCGCGAGCAGGAATTCCGACAAAGGCGTAGCACCTTCCTGTGCCTGCTCGAAGGATGCGCGCCCACGCTTGCGAACGTAATCGTCGGGGTCTTCGCCATCGGGCAGGAACAGGAACACCGCGTTCTTGCCGTCGGCCAGGATGGGCAGCGCGTTTTCGAGCGCGCGCCACGCGGCCTTGCGGCCCGCGTTGTCGCCGTCGAAGCAGAACACCACTGTGTCGGTCAGCCGGAACAGCTTCTGCACGTGCGTCGGCGTGGTGGCGGTGCCGAGTGTCGCGACCGCGTACTCGACGCCATGCTGCGCCAAGGCGACGACGTCCATGTAGCCTTCGACGACGACCACGCGGCCGGCATCGCGGATGGCGTTGCGCGCGAGGTAGAGGCCGTACAGTTCGCGGCCCTTGGAGAACACGGGAGTCTCCGGCGAGTTGAGGTACTTGGGTTCGCCGGCGCCCATCACGCGACCGCCAAAGCCGATCACGCGGCCACGGCTGTCGTGGATCGGGAACATCACGCGATCGCGAAAACGGTCGTAGCGCTTGCCGCCGTCGCCATTGATGACGAGTCCGGCGGCGTCCAGCTCCGGCGTGTCGTATTTGGGGAAAACGGCTTCGAGTCCCTGCCACGCATCGGGCGCATAGCCGATGCCGAAGCGCGCCGCAATTTCGCCGGTCAGGCCGCGGCTCTTGAGGTAATCGATGGCGCGCGGGGCGTCCTTCAATTGCGATCGATAGAACTTGGCAGCGGCAAGAAGTATCTCATTCAGGTCCTGCGCCTCGTCGCGCTTTTCGCGTTCACCCGCGCGTTCGATGCGCGGCACTTCCATGCCGGCGTCGCGCGCCAGTTCCTCGACCGCGTCGGGGAACGCCTTGCCGCCGTACTCCATCAGGAAACCGACGGCCGTGCCGTGCGCGCCGCAGCCGAAGCAGTGATAGAACTGCTTGCCCGGGCTCACCGAGAACGACGGCGACTTTTCGCTATGGAATGGACAGCAGGCGACGTAATTGGCGCCGGCCTTCTTCAGAGGCACATAGCGGTCGATGACCTCGACGATGTCCACGCGCGACAGCAGCGTCTGGATGAAGTCGTTCGGGATCATGGATGGAAAATGGGGTCAGGTTCAGTTATTGAAAATGCGGTCAGGTTCAGTTTTCAACGATGCTATGAAAACTGAACCTGACCGCATTTTCCCCCTTTCGGCGCTACGGGACGAGCTTCGCCTTGACCTTCGCCGAGACGGCGGTCATGTCCGCGCGACCGGCCAGCCGGGGTTTCAACTCGGCCATCACCTTGCCCATGCCGGCGGGGCCTGATGCCCTGGTCGATGCGATTGCCGCATCAATTTCCGCCGCAATTTCCACATCCGTCAGTTGCTGCGGCATGTACGCCTGCAACACCGTCACTTCGGCCTTTTCCAGGTCGGCCAGATCCTGCCGCTTGCCCGCTTCGAACTGGGCGATCGAATCCCGGCGCTGCTTGACCATCTTGTCGATGATCGTGGCGACGTCGGCGTCCGTCATATCCTTGCGCTCATCGACTTCGCGCTGCTTGATCGCCGCCAGCAGCAGGCGGATGGTGGAAAGGCGCGCGGTGTCCTTGGCGCGCATCGCGGCCTTCATGTCTTCGGTGACGCGGGCTTTGAGTGTCATGGCTGAAATAATTCGAGTCTGACCCTAATTAATGAAAAAGGGGCGAATCGCTTCGCCCCCTCACTTGCCACTGCAGCTTGCACTGCCGAAACGGAGTCGTCAGAACAACTTCGGGGGCAGCTGCTGGCTGCGGATGCGCTTGTAATGGCGCTTCACGGCGGCGGCCTTCTTGCGCTTGCGCTCAGCCGTCGGCTTCTCATAGAACTCGCGCGCGCGCAGTTCCGTAAGCAGGCCCGTCTTCTCGATGGTGCGCTTGAAACGGCGGAGCGCGGCCTCGAAGGGCTCGTTTTCGCGGACACGTACGCTTGGCATGGGTGCTGGATCCTATTGGGACAAGACAAATGAGGTCGAATGGGGTGAGTCAAATGAGCTGAAACAGTCAGCCCACAAGTATATGCGATCGGGGGCGAACCTGCAACCCCCTGTATGATTTCACTTTTCCCGCCTTCCACCCTCCCGGCAACCCCTCCCATGCGCGTCCTCGGGATCGAGACTTCCTGCGACGAGACCGGCCTGGCCGTCTACGACACGGAACGCGGCCTCCTATCCCATGCGCTGCATTCGCAGATCGCGATGCACCAGGACTACGGCGGCGTCGTGCCGGAGCTGGCGTCGCGCGACCACGTGCGTCGCGTGATCCCGCTGACCCAGCGCGTACTTGCCGACGCCGGGATTGCGCTGGCCGACCTGGACGGCATTGCTTATACCCGCGGACCGGGACTGGCCGGCGCGCTTCTGGTCGGCGCCAGCGTGGCCAGTGCGCTGGCCTATGCGCTGCGCAAGCCGGCGATCGGTGTCCACCATCTGGAAGGGCACCTGCTGTCGCCGCTGCTGTCGGATCCGGCGCCGACGTTTCCGTTTGTGGCGCTGCTCGTGTCGGGCGGCCACAGCCAGTTGTTCGAGGTGAAAGGCGCGGGACAATATCGCCTGCTTGGCGACACGTTGGACGATGCCGCCGGCGAAGCCTTCGACAAGACCGCGAAACTGCTCGGCCTGCCGTATCCCGGCGGACCCGCATTGGCGGCGCTGGCGGAAAAGGGACGGCCGCGCGCGGTGAGCCTGCCGCGGCCGATGCAGCATTCCGGCGACCTCGACTTCAGCTTTGCCGGACTCAAGACCGCTGTCCTGACGCTGGCCCGGCGCGAGGCGGGAACGGCCGCGCCGGATACGCTGCCGGATTCGCGCAAGGCCGATATCGCCCGCGAGTTCGAAACGGCCATCGTCGACGTGCTGACCGCCAAGGCGATGGGGGCGATGGAGGTAACGGGGTTCGACACGCTCGTCGTTGCAGGCGGCGTGGGCGCCAATCGCGCATTGCGCGCACGCCTGCATGCCGAGGCGGCCAAGCGCGGCGGCAAGGTGTTCTTTCCGGAACTTGTCTACTGTACGGACAACGGCGCGATGATCGCGCTGGTCGGCGCGTTGCGGCTTGCCGGCGCGCGTGCCGCTGACTACGCCTTCACCATCAAGCCACGCTGGGAGTTGGCGTCACTGGCGTCTCCGTGACCGCCGGATCGGAGTGAAAATTCCTCAGCGACCGATGGGCTTTTCCTTGCCTTCCATCAACTGCCGGATGTTGGCCTTGTGCCGCCAGAACAACAGCAGCGCGATCGGCACCAGCACCCAGGCGGTCAGCGTATTGCCGAAGAAATAGAAGCCGCCGAGCGGCATCAGCGCCGCAGCGGTGAGCGCGGCGAGCGAGGAAATCCGGAAGCCGATCGCCATCGTGATCCAGACCACCATCAGGGCCAAGCCCAGTGGCCAGTGCAGCGCATAGACGATGCCCGCGGCGGTGGAAACACCCTTGCCGCCTTTGAAATCGTGGAACACCGGATACAGGTGACCGAGGAACACCGCGAGGGCCGCGGCAGGGATGACCCAACCGGGCGCGTCAAAGGCATTGGCCGCGATGCCGGCCAGGAATACGGCAAGCCAACCCTTGCCGCCGTCGCCGACGACGGTCAGCAGCGCGGCGACCTTGTTCCCCGTGCGCAGAACATTGGTCGCGCCAGGGTTGCCGGACCCATAGTCATGCGGATCGGGCAGCGCGAAAGCCTTGCTGACGACGACCGCGAAGGACACCGAACCCAGCAGGTAAGCGGCAATGATGATGAGCGCGGCGGAGATCACGGTGGGCGAAAGGTCAAAGCCCGGGGCTGGAATCCGGGGGGTTAGAATCCGGGTTGATTCTAGCGCAACGGCCACCGCAAACCATGAACCGGATATTCATCACAGACCTGCGGCTGGAAACGCGCATCGGCGTCTACGAATGGGAGCAGCACCTGGCGCAAACCATTCGCCTCGACCTCGACATCACGCTGCCGTCGGACAAGCCCTTCACGTCGGGCAAGCTCGAGGACGCGCTCGACTACGCGGCGGTCGTGGCGCGCATCAAGTCCTTTGCCAGCGAGAATCCGTACCCGCTGCTGGAGCGCTTCACGGAAGCGGTCGCGCAGATCGTGCTCACCGAATTCGGCGCGCGTGGCGTCAAGGTTCGCGTGGCCAAGCTGGCGGCGCTGCCCGGCGTCAAGGAAATCGGGATCGAAATCGAGAGGTAGTCCGCGAGCGTCAGGACGCGTACGCGACCATCGGCACGGAGAACGGCTCCGGCCAGTGGATGCCAAACGGGAGGTAGGGCTCCGCGGCAATGCGCACGCGCGCAAATCCGGCACACTGGAATTCGCGTTCGAGGCCGGCTTGGGAAAAAAGGCGCATCTCCAGCGTGGTCCCCGGACCACCGTGGAAGACCAGGTCAGCGAAGGTCTGCACGTTACCGGCGACCGTGGTGTTGGTGAGCCGCCATTGGCCGTCGTGCTCGGCCACGCTCCAATCGTGGAGGTCCGGAAAATGCTCGACGGTGTCCGGATTGAGGGAGAAGGGCACGGTGAAGATGAACTTGCCGTCCGGCTTGAGTAACTTGCGCGCGTTGGCAAAGGCGCGCGAGACCGGCGGCGCCACATGTTCGAACACGTCGCTCGCCACCACGAAGTCGTAGCGGCCAAAGCGCTCCGGCGGCGCGTTGGCAATGTCGAGTTGGGGCGCGGTGTGGAACCAGGTGTTCTCGTAGTCGAACGTTTTCGCGAGCGGTTCCGCATAGGCGGCGACGTCGGACAAGCCAAGTCCCGCAATGTCGCGGGCGAATGGCGCGTCCGGCAATGCGATGTCACGTCCCAGCATTTCCCGGACGACCAGGCGTGCCATCGCGCGGAAGCGCACGTTGGAGCCGCACCCGGTGCAGGACGGTGTTTCGCGGGAAAGCTGCGCCAGTGGCACGCTGTTGGGCACGCCACACAGGTTGCAATGGAAATTGACCGCCGCTTCCGCGGGAACCGATGCCGGGTCGACGTCGCCGACAATGGCGCCATGGTTTGCCCGATGCGCACGCCAGACGCGCAATCGCCGCCATAGCTGCGAGGCATACGGTCGGATGGGAGCGAGTGGGTCGGACATGGCGAACGGGGGTTGCGGCGGCGGGCCGATTCTACGCCAGCGCGTCACCCGCGCGGATGGTGCTGCGCGTGCAACTGTTTCAGGCGTTCGCGCGCAACGTGCGTGTAGATCGTCGTCGTCGTGATGTCCGCGTGCCCGAGCAGCAGCTGCACGACACGCAGGTCGGCGCCGTGGTTCAACAGGTGCGTCGCGAACGCGTGTCGCAACACGTGCGGCGACAGTGCGGCCGGCGCGATGCCGGACTTCACCGCGTAGCGCTTGATCAACGCCCAGAACGCCTGGCGCGTCATCAGCGCGTGGCGCGCCGTCAGGAACATGCAGTCGCTCTTCCCTTCGCCCGCGAGTGAGGGCCGTGCCTCCTTCAGATAGCGCTGCAGCCAGGCGACCGCCTCGTCGCCCAGCGGCACCAGGCGCTCCTTGCTGCCTTTGCCCACGACGCGCACCACGCCCATATCGAGCGACACCTGGTTCAGGCGCAGTCCTACCAGCTCCGACACGCGCAGGCCCGTGGCGTAAAGGGTCTCGAGCATCGCGCGGTCGCGCAAGCCCAGCGTGACCTCGACCGAGGGGGCGTCGAGCAGCGCCTCCACCTGCGCTTCGGACAGAAGCTTGGGCAACTGGCGCGGCTTCTTCGGCGCGCGCACGCGCGTCGTCGGGTCTTCGCGGATCGTTGCGCGTTCGATCTGCAAACGATAGAAGCGACGCAACGTCGACAGTCGCCTTGCCACCGACGTGGCCTTGGACTTGGCGCGAAACTGCTCGGCCAGCCAGCGCTCGACGTCACCGCGATCCGCGCTCAGCATGCCCCGCACTCCGAGCCATTTCGACCACGCCGCCAGGTCGCGACGGTAGCTCGCGAGTGACGAGACAGCCAGTCCATCCTGCAGCCAGAGCTGGTCGCAGAAGGTGTCGATGAGTTGCGCCGACTCCAGTGTCAACTGAGTTGCCAACTGAGCGGCTGACTGCGCGGCGGAGGCAGGCGTGCCCACGTCAGGCACCGGGCCGGCGATCCTCGTGCGCGAGCAGCCAGCGCTTGATCGCGACGGGGTCGCCCGTTTCCGCGTTCATGAATCCGCCCAGCGCGCCGTCGGCACCGACCACGCGATGACAGGGAATGATCACCGGAATGCGATTGGCGCCGCAGGCCTGGCCGATGGCACGCGCCGCTGTTCCTACTTGCCGCGCGACGCTGCCATACGTGAGCGGCTGGCCGCGCGGAATGGCCGACAGCGCGATCCACACTCGCTGCTGGAATGGCGTACCCGAGGGCGCCAGGGCCACGGTAAAGCGAAACGCGGGGTCCGCGAGATAGCGTTCAAGTTCACGAACAGCTTGCTCGGCGACGCGATCGGTGGGCGCGGACGTTTTTTCCGCAAGCGGCAGGAACGACAGGCTGGTCAGCGCGCTGCCGCTGGTGCGCAAGCCAAGCACCGCAAAGGGCGTCATCACTTTGGCTGCGTAGCGCGTCGCGTCGCTCACCGCCTTCACCTTCACCCCCCCATCTTCATGTGCGCTGGCAGCCACAGGATCAGTTGCGGCCAGACCCACACCATGGCGACGGCGACGCACATCAGCACGAACATCGGAATCGCCTGGCGCGCGATCCAGGTGATCTGGTGGTGGGTCATCCCCTGCAGGACGAACAGATTGAATCCAACCGGTGGCGTGATCTGGGCCATCTCGACCACCAGCACGATGAAGATGCCGAACCACACCAGGTCGATATG
>JANMCH010000097.1:0-61967 GCA_031361045.1 Betaproteobacteria bacterium
CGCCTGGTCCTTCATGCGCTTCATGTGCTCGTGCGTTATCACGTCGATGTTGCCGGTGGCGGTGACGAAGATGTCGGCCTTGTCCGCGGCGTAGTCCATCGTGACGACGCGATAGCCTTCCATCGCGGCCTGCAAAGCGCAGATCGGGTCGACTTCCGTTACCCACACCTGCGCCGACAGCGCGCGCAGCGCCTGCGCGGAACCCTTGCCGACGTCGCCGTAGCCCGCGACCAGCGCGACCTTGCCTGCGACCATCACATCGGTTGCGCGCTTGATGCCGTCGACCAGCGACTCGCGGCAGCCATACAGGTTGTCGAACTTCGACTTGGTGACCGAGTCGTTGACGTTGATCGCGGGAAAGGCCAGGCGGCCCTCCTCGTGCATCGTGTACAGGCGCTTGACACCCGTCGTCGTTTCCTCGGTGACACCCTTGATGTTCGCCTTGATGCGCGAGTAGAACGTCGGGTCGACAGCGAGCTTTTTCGCGATCGCGGCGAACAGCGCGGTTTCCTCTTCGCTGCCCGGATGCGAGATCAGCGAGCGGTCGCTCTCCGCCTGCGCGCCGAGCAGCACCAGCAACGTCGCGTCGCCGCCATCGTCCAGGATCATGTTCGGCGTGCCGATCTTGCCGTCCGCCATCCGCCACTCGAAGATCCGGTGCGTGTAGTCCCAGTATTCGTCGAGCGTCTCACCCTTGCGCGCGTAGACGGGCGTGCCGCGCGCGGCGATGGCTGCGGCCGCGTGGTCCTGCGTCGAGTAGATGTTGCACGATGCCCAGCGCACATCGGCGCCCAGCGCCTGCAGCGTCTCGATCAGCACGGCGGTCTGGATAGTCATGTGCAGCGAGCCGGCGACGCGCGCGCCACGCAGCGGCGCCAACGGTGCAAACTCCGCGCGGATGGCCATGAGGCCGGGCATTTCGGTTTCCGCGATCGCGATTTCCTTGCGGCCCCAATCGGCAAGCGCCAGGTCGGCGACGTGGAAGTCCGCGAAAGACTTGGTATCGGTCGGTGCGTTCATGCATCACTCCTTGTCGGGCGGCAGCTTGCGCTTGGGGACGGGAGGCACGAATCGCACTCGTCGTCCCGCGGGCGAACCGTAGCCGCGGATCAACGAGCGCAGTTGCAAAGGATGGTGAACCCCGAGCCTGGCAGCGCGGCGGGATCCGCCGGCGGCTGTTGCAACGCTCCTCGGGGAGCGTCCGCATTTTACCCCAATCTAGCGGACGCTGCCTTCGGCGGGGACGGTCGATTCAAGCGTGGCCAGCAGCGCGTTGGCGAGGCTCGATTCGCGCCGGTAGAAGCCTTCGGTGTGAAAGGTTTCCGGCAGCTTGAAGTGCTCGTAGTCCAGGTGATGCGCGAACTCGTGCACCAGCGTGCGCAGGAACGACTTGAAGGCGACGACCTGCTTGCGTTGCGCGGTGCGCATCCACGCGGTGATGCGCGCGGGCGTGATCTCTTCGTCGGGTTCGTACAGGCCGTGCAGCTCGCCATAGTCGTCGCAGGGGCGCTTGGCCAGCACGCGCACGCGGACCGGGGGAACGTCATAACCGGCAACGAGCGCGTCGACCAATGCCTGGCAGGCGCGCTGGACCGCGGTGCGGTCTTCGTTCAGCAGTCCGTCGCGGATCGCCGCCACCGGCGCCGTCACTTGCGCGCCCTCCGGCAATTCGAGGGTCGGAATCTCGTCACTGTCGCGATATACGCGCTGGTGCGCCGCGGAGAGTTTGCTGTAGTAGGCGAAAGCCATGGCGGCAATGATGCCGCTAACCCATGGGGAATTGCTACCGGACCATGAAAATAGCAAGGCCGCCTGCTGCAGGCGGCCTCAGGATGCGACAAACTGCCCGATCAGTTCTTCTTGATCTTTTCCAGCATCTTGAAGATGCCCTTGGGCGCGCCGACGAACATGCGCTTGAAAGTCTTGGGCAGGCAACGACGCTCAAGCGTGTTGCGGCGGGTGCGGGAACGTTCAGCCATGATTTTCCTGACGTGGATGTAAGGCGAGTCGGTCGTAGCCTGGCCGACCCGCGAAAAAACGATATATTACAGTAACTTGGATTTTCCCGCTAGTAGCGGCCGCTTACCTTGCAAACCGCGCCTAGAACCAGTTCTGCCAGCCGGCGGACTTGACCGTCACGTCGTAGCGGGCGGTCCGGGTGGGGGTCACGCCCTTGTCCCACGACGGCAGGTAGGCGAATTCGAGGGTTTGGGTGCCGGGCGTCAGCGCGCGGAAGCGATAAGTGGTCGTGCCGCCGACCCCCATCATGCCCGGCGGGATGGGCTCGGGCGTGTAGTCCGGGCCGCCGACCAGCCAGACCGCCTCGCCCGGTTTGCTGGTCAGCACCCAGCCAAAGCCGGACTCAGGATTGGCGGACAGATTGATCACGAGCGGCGCGCCCTGCCTGACCGCGACGTTGCCGCCGTCCAGGGGCGCCACGACGCCTTCACGATTGAGCGTGGCGCACGAGCCCAGCGCCAGCAGTGCGGCCGGCAGTACGAACGCCACGACAGCGACGCGCAGCGACGCTCGGGCAGAGGCAACAGCGGAGCGATACTTCATGGCGGAATCTCCGTTGGCAATGGGCGAAAGTGGAAAGTCTACAGCCCCGCCGCGGCGCGCAGCGCCTCGACCTTGTCGACATTTTCCCACGTGAACTCGGGCTCGTCGCGGCCGAAGTGGCCGTAAGCAGCCGTCTTGCGATAGATGGGGCGCAGCAGGTCGAGCATGCGGATGATGCCTTTGGGCCGGAGGTCGAAGTGCGCGTCGACCAGCTCGGCGATCCTGTCGTCCGAGATCTTGCCAGTGCCGTCGGTGTAGATGGTCACGTTGATGGGCTTTGCCACGCCGATCGCGTACGACACCTGCACCTCGCACTTGGTCGCAATGCCCGCCGCGACGATGTTCTTGGCGACATAGCGCGCGGCATAGGCCGCGGACCGGTCGACCTTCGACGGATCCTTGCCGGAGAACGCGCCGCCGCCGTGCGGCGCCGCACCGCCGTAGGTGTCGACGATGATCTTGCGGCCCGTGAGTCCGGCGTCGCCGTGCGGGCCGCCGATCTCGAAGCGTCCGGTGGGGTTAACCAGGAAGCGCGTGCCCTTCAGCATGTCCGCGGGGAACACCGGCTTGATGATCTCCTCGATCACCGCTTCGGCGAGCTTGTCCTGCTTGTCGTTCATCGACGGATGGTGCTGCGTGGACAACACGACCGTGTGCACGCCGACGGGCTTGCCGTCCTGGTAGCGCACCGTCACCTGCGACTTGGCGTCCGGACGCAGGAACGGCAGGCGGCCGTCGCGGCGCACTTCGCTCTGCCGTTGCACCAGCCGGTGCGCGTAGTAGATAGGGAACGGCATCAGCGACGGCGTTTCGTCGCACGCGTAGCCGAACATCAGGCCCTGGTCGCCGGCACCCTGGTTCAGGTAGTCGTCGGAAGCGCGGTCCACGCCCTGCGCGATGTCCGGCGACTGCTGGCCGTAGCAGACCATCACGGCGCATCCGTCGGCGTCGAAGCGCAATTCCGGATCGTTGTAGCCGATGGCGCGCACGGTCTCGCGCGCGATGCGCGCGTAATCGACGCGGGCCTTGCTGGTGATTTCGCCGGACATCACGACCAGCCCGGTCGAGACCAGCGTTTCCGCCGCGACACGGCCGGTTGGGTCTTGCTCTAGAATCGCGTCGAGCACTGCATCGGAAATCTGGTCCGCGACCTTGTCCGGATGACCTTCCGATACCGATTCCGACGTGAACAGAAACTCACTCATTGCCACTCCCGTTATGTGCCCGTCGGCACATGCCGCCGCAATGCGCGCGCAGCGTTGCAAAGTCTCGGATTCTAGCAGTTTCCGCGACCTGGCCGCCGCGAACCGGGGTCGGTCATGACGAGTCGCATCGTCGCGGCAACACACGCGTCCATTGCCCGCGCAGCGGAAACGCTTCGCGCCGGCGAACTCGTCGCCTTCGCCACGGAAACGGTGTACGGACTGGGTGCCGATGCGGGCAATCCCGATGCGGTGCATCGCATCTTTGCGGCCAAGGGACGGCCTTCCAATCATCCCGTGATCGTGCACGTCGCGTCGATCGCTCAGGCCGAGCGCTGGGCGCGCGAATTTCCAGAGGGCGCGCGCAAACTCGCGGCCGCGTTCTGGCCGGGACCGCTGACGCTGATTCTGCCGCGCGCGGCAAATGTCGGCGATGCGATCACCGGCGGACAGGACAGCGTGGGACTGCGCATGCCTTCGCATCCGGTGGCGAAGGCGTTGCTCGCGGCATTCGCCGCCGTGGGCGGCGACGGCATCGCGGCGCCCTCGGCCAATCGCTTCGGCCATGTTTCGCCGACAACCGCCGCGCATGTGGAGGATGACCTGGGCGACGCGGTTGCGATGATCGTCGATGGCGGCGCGTGCGAGGTCGGCATCGAGAGCACGATCATCGCGTTCATCGACGGCGCACCCGTGCTGCTGCGTCCCGGCGGCATCGGCATCGATGAACTCACGCGCGTGCTGGGTTCAGCGCCACGCGCGCCGGACGCGAGCGCGCCTCGGGCATCGGGAACGCTCGCAGCGCATTACGCGCCCCATGCGCCGGCGCGGCTCGTGTCAAGTGCCACGCTGCTGCGCGAGGTCACGCAGAACGGGACGATCGGTGGGGCCGTCGCCGTTCTTGCGCGAACGGTCGCGCGTCCCGCCGGATTCGCCGGCGCATGGTTGGCCGCGCCGACCGATGCGCCGCGCTACGCCCATGATCTCTATGCCAACCTGCGCGCGCTCGACCGGCCCGGCGTTACGGCGATCCTCGTCGAAGTGCCGCCCGAAGGCGACGCGTGGCTGGCCGTGCGCGATCGGCTGACACGCGCGACGAACTGAATCGCGACTTGCTTCCCGCTTGGCGGAACGTCAGCGCGCTGCCAGCACGCGCCCGCTGCCCCAGCTACGGCAACAGCGCCAGCAGATAGGTCTCGTTGCCGACGCCGGCGACGCGCCCGACCACCTTGCGCTGCGCGATGTCGACCACCCACAGCACGCCGCTGTTTGCGGCGCCGCGCGGCGCGCCGGTGATCGCGGCATATTTGCCGTCAGGCGTGATCGCGATGCCGCGCGGCCGCGACGGCCTGCCATCCGGTGTCGCCAGCGGCAAGCGCGCGACCTCGGCGCCGAGTCCGCCGGCGATCGCTTTCTCCACATCGACGAAGGAAAGATTGTTCGCGCGGAAGTTGCTCGCGAGCAGCGTCTTGCCATCCGGCGTGAACGCGACGGCGAAGGGCCGTGATGCCGCCGAAGGATTGTTGGTGCCGACGATCATGCGCACGGCCTCGGCATCCTTGGCGCCGGCGACCGCCTTGTCGACATTGATGAGCGAGATGTGATTGCCCTCGGCGTCGACGCGCGCGCTCTCGCGGTTGGCCGTCGCGACCCATGCACCATCCGGACTGACTGCGATGCCCCAGGGGCCGGTGCCTACCGGAATGCGACCGATTTCCGCACCCGGCGCATTGGCGATCGCCTTCGTCACGTCGATCACGGACACGTCGTGCGTCCCGCCGTTCGCGGTAAACGCAATGCCACCGTGGCGCGGGCTGATGACGACGCCGTTGGTGTCGGTGAAGCAGCCGAACGCCAGGTTCGGCCCCGCATGCGGGATCGGCTTGGGTGGGCAGGGGAAGCCCGGATTGCCCCACGCAAGCTCGACGTGGTGCAGCACCTTGCGCGTGGTCAGGTCGAGTACGGTGATCACACGACCGCCATCCTCGTCGCTGTCGCCTTCGGAACCCGAAACGAGCCCGTACTTGCCGTCCGCGGTGACCGCCAGTCCGACCGGACCGAAGTTGCCGGTCGGGATGATCGCCTCGACGGCATTGCGCGTCATGTTGTTCGCCGGATCGAGCGCCTTCGCCACGTTGACGACGGTGACGGTGCCGGCATGGCCATGCTGGAAGTCGGCGGCGGCCTTGGTCGTCACCGCGCCGGAATGATTGACCACGTACGCGAAACGCTTGTCGGGCGACAGCACGACGTTGACCGGCTGGCCACTGGCGGGCGTATCGGGCGCAACGTCGGGCGTCACACGCACGCGGCTGATGATCGCGTTCGGTGTCCCGTCGTTGGCCGGCTCCATGGCGCGGGCGAGATCGATGACCAGGATCGTGTTGTCCCAGCGGCCGCTGACCAGCAGGTAGGGGGCGGCGCCGGATGTGCTGGCGAAGAGGGCAATCAGCAGGCCGAACGAGAGCGCTCGGCTGAAAATTCTTGCTTGCATGAGTATTTCCTCCTTGGCGGTCGCCATCGCTGCGGTGGCTTGGTCGATGTCGCCGAATCCAGTATTGGCGCTTCGGTTGCGCGAGTCAACGGGGTGGGCGTTCTGCGAGGGCCGCAAATATGGTACGGTCAGATTTCCTTCATGTTGCGGCCATTCGGCAATGAAGCGACGGATGTTCATCGGTGCTGCTGCGGCGGGATTGCTGGCCTTCAACGGCGTCGCCGTCGCGCAAAATGCAACCCGTGTCCGACGCTTGGCTTTCCTTTCGATCGGAAAGTCTCCGACGGCCGCCGAGAGTGCCGAAAGTCTTGCCCCGTTGCGGGCGCTCGGCTGGATCGAAGGCCAGAATCTCGCCGTCGAACGTCGCTACGCAAACCTCGATTTCGATCGGCTCTCGTCCATGGCGGACGAACTGGTGCGACTCAAAGTCGACGTCATCCGCACCGTCGGGACAACGGCCACGCTGGCGGCAACGAAGGCCACGGCGACCATTCCAATCGTGTTCGTCGCCAGCGATCCCGTTGGCATGGGCCTGGTCGCGAGCCTGGCCCGCCCCGGCGGCAACGTCACCGGCTATTCGAATACCAATGGCGCGTTGGCCAGCAAGCGGGCGCAGTTACTGCATGAGTGCCTTCCGGACGTGCGCCGCGTCGCGGTGTTGATCGACTCCAGAACTTCGATCAATCGGCGCCTGGGCGAGTTTGCCCAAGCAGCCTATCGCTCGCTCGGACTCACGCCGGTCGTCATCGAAGCCGACGCAACGGTATCCCAGGATGACGAATTCTTCCGGACGATGCGGCAGCGTGCCCAAGCGCTCGACATGAGCATTTTCCCCGGTTCGGAACAAATCGTGATCATGGCTGCGCGCCAACAATTGCCGGCCGTCGTGGGCGACAGGACGATGCTGGAGGCCGGGGGACTGCTGATGTTCAGCTTCGACAACACCGATTTGCCGCAGCGCGTTGCAGCGATCATCGACAAAATTCTGCGCGGCGCCCGGCCCGGCGATATTCCCGTCGAGGAACCCACACGGTTTTCGATGGGCATCAACCTCAAGACCGCCAAGGCACTGGGCATTGTTGTGCCCAAGGCATTGCTGTTGCGCGCCGACGAGGTAGTCGGGTGACCGGGAGGCGCTAGCAGTCGCCGGCGAACGCGCGGTCGAGGAAAGGCACGATCTGCGTGGTCAGTGCGTCCGTTGCGCGTTCGAAATAGTGGTCGGTGCCGGGCACGGTCACCACGCGCGAGCAGCGGTCGCGTGGCAAACGCGGCGCGCGCAACGCGACGCTTGCGACCACTTCGGGAAAGTCCCGTTCGGCGACGATATCCAGGATCGGCACCAGCGGCGCTCGCGCGAAGTCGGCGAGCATGCCAATCGGAATCCACGCCGCGACCGGCAGCGCGTCGGGACGCCCGAGGTAGGCGTCGACGATGCTCCCGCCGATGCTGTGCGACACGATGGCGACCTTGGTGATGCCGCGGCTGCGCAAATCTCGCAGCGCCGCGGCAATCCGCTCACCGGCGACGCCCAGCAGCGGCCGATATTGATCGCGCGTCTTGTCCGCGCTCAGCACGGGCATCTGCACGGACAGTGTCGCGAAGCCATGGTCGGCCAGCCTGACCCGCAATTCGCCGTTCAATCCCCAGTCCGGATGTACGCCGAATCCGTGCACGATGATGACGCCCCCTTTGCGCGCCGACGCGTCGGTGAACAGCGCGAGCACCCGCGCACGCTGCGGCGTCGAAAGCCACACGACATCGCCGACGACCACCTGGGGCACCACCTGCTGCGTCCAACGGTCTTCGCGCGCATCGTCAGCGAACTGCGCGTGGGCGACACCGAACACCAACGCCGCGGCAACGGCGATTGCGCCGGCGACCCCGACGTGGGGGCGGAAGTCAGGGTGCCGACGCGCCATGCAAGGCCTTTCGAGGGGACCATCTAAGCTAGCCGCAATTCACGTGCGCGGCAAGTTGCGTATCCATTTGCTGCGCTACACTGCGCCGCACTGCCCCACCCATTCAACTTTACGCGACGAAAATCGCCACCGTGTTCAGAATCGTCCTCGCTCCCGATTCGTTCAAGGGTTCGCTCAGCGCGCCGGAAGTCTGCGCCGCGCTCGCCACCGGATTGACGCGCGTGTGGCCCGGCGCGGACATCCGCTCACGACCGATGGCCGATGGCGGCGAAGGCACGCTCGACGCGGTACTGGCGGCGGTGGGTGCTTCCGGGCATCGACACCACGCGACGGTGACGGGCGCCGGCGGCCACCGGAACGACGCGGCCTACGGAATGCTCGACGCCCCCGGGGGTGCGACCGCGGTGCTCGAGGCCGCGCAGGTCGTCGGCATCACCGACGTGGCGGGGATGAGCGTGCCGGTCGGCGCGCGCACGACGCGCGGGTTGGGCGAGTTGCTGCGCGCATTGCTCGACCAAGGCGTGCGCCGCTTCATGATCGGGCTGGGCGGCAGCAGCACCAACGACGGCGGCGCCGGCATGCTGATGGCACTGGGTCTCGCGCTGACCGATGCAAGCGGCCGTGACTTGGCACCCGGCCCCGATGGACTCGCTGCATTGTCCCGCGCCGATGCGGCAGGGCTCGATCCGCGCCTCGCCGCCTGCACGGTCACGATCATGTCCGACGTCAACAATCCGTTGACCGGTGCGCGCGGCGCAACCGCCATCTTCGGCCCGCAAAAGGGCGTGTTGCCGGAACAGCAGTCGCGCTTCGACGAGGCAATTGCGCGCTTTGCGGCCCATGCGCAGGTTGCCACCGGACGCAACGCGGCGGATGCCCCAGGCGCCGGCGCGGCGGGCGGGTTGGGGTTCGCGTTGCAATTGATCGGTGGCACATTTCATTCCGGCGCGGAAGTCGTCGCGGGACTGATCGGGCTCGATGCCGCACTGACCGGCGCCGACTGGGCAATCACCGGCGAGGGCCGCAGCGACGCGCAGACCCTGTTGCGCAAGGCGCCGCTCGTCGTGGTCGAGCGCGCACGTACCCATGGCGTCCCGGTGACTTTGATTTCCGGTGCCGTCGACTCGCATGCGCTGCCCGAGCTCGGCAAGCATTTCGCCGGATGTTTCGGGTTGGCGAACGGTCCGTCGTCGCTGGATGACTGCATCGGCAATGCGGCCGCCCTGCTTGCCTACCGCGCGGAACAGGTGGCGCGGATGCTGGACGCCGCGCGCAGCCGCTAGCGCAACGTCGCCACGCGCGCGAGCAGCGTTTCGCGCGAGACGTTCCGGTGCGTCATGTCGACGCCACCCTGCGCGGCAAGATGTCGAACCGGCTGTCCCAGCAGCGCATCGCCCTCGATCAGCGCGGCCAGCGCTTCCGCGGGCAAACGAGTCACACGTGCGATCGCCTCGGGCGCCATCGCTTCGACGCGCGCCCCGCGCAGCGCGTCCAGCGTTGCGGCCTGCAGCGCGTTGACGAAGAACGCGGCGCTGTGTCCGCAGCCGACCAGCAGGCCGAACACGGCGTGTCCGTCCTGCTGCAGCAATGCGAGACGCGCCGCATGCGCGGCCAGGAATTCGGATAGGCCCAGGCTCTCTGCCGCGCGCGTCGTCGCGTGGCCCGGCGAATCTTCGATGATGACCAGCGGCGCCTGCGACGGCAGTTGTTCGCGGATCGCGGTCGCGATGGCGACGGCCACCGCCGGGTCGAAAGCGCATGGGGCCAGCGCCCGCAACAAGTGCACGTCGCTGTCGCGCACGCGCCAGAGCCAGCCGGTCGCATCGACGGGTTGCGCATCGGAAAAAAAGGCCAGCGGCGGCCGGTCTTCGGGCGCAGCGCGAGGCACCTGCCCTGCGGCCGCGAGGCGCGCGGCGAGCGTTGCGTCCCACGCGTCCATCGTCGTGGCGTCCAATCTTGCGGGATTTTCCGCCGCTGCGCGAAGTACGTCGCGCATCGCGCCAGCCTCATCCTCGACGATTGCACCGACGCCCACCTTCACGCGCGCCGACGCACCGAACAATGCGGTGACGGCGGCGACGTCGCCGGCGTCGAGTTCCGCCTTGCCGTGCGCCGTTTCAATTACGCCGGGCCCGGACAGACCGAACCGCGCGGCAGGAACGAAGCGCAGCTGCGCGCAGGCCGCGGCCAGCACCGAGGCTCCGCCGAATGCCGCTCCGGTGACGATGGCAAGCGTCGCGACACCGACGCCACGCAGGTCGAACAACGCCCGCAACGCGCGCGCAAGCGCCAGTTCGGAGGCATTGGCTTCGTGCAGTCGCACGCCACCGGAATCGACCAGCAGCAGCACAACGTCCGGACGCTCGTCGTGGGCAAGCTCGAACATTCGCTGCAACGCTGCTGCGTGATTGGCGCCGATGCTGCCGCCCAGGAAGCGCGCGTCCTGCGCCATCGCCATCACCTGCAGCGCATCGACGCGCAGTCGCGCGCACACCAGCCCGTCATCGGCATTCGGCGCGATTCCCCAGCGCGCGAGATGCGGGCTCGCGCCTGCGGGTGGCAGCAGGTCGAGGCTTCCGGCGTCAGCCAGGGCCGTCAGTCGCGCCAGCGGTTCGAGATTGGAGATTTGCGACATGCTTTTCGGCGGGCGGCAACAAGCCAACTGAGGCTTTGTGGAATAATCGCCCGGACCAGAATAACATCGCGCGGCACGCATGAGCGATCCGCCCTTGCTGAGCCCAACTCAAGTGAACGCCAACCTCTACGCGCTGTTCGAAAGCCACTTCCCGGTCGGCGCGGAACAGCCGCTGCTGGTCATCCCGAATGGCCCGGTCATTCACTATGACGACATCGCGGCGAAGTCCGCGCAAATCGCGCACGCGCTGGTTGCCGCCGGGTGCCGCAAGGGCGATCGCGTCGCGGTACAAACCGACAAGCACTGGCAGGCGCTGGCGCTCTACCTGGGGTGCCTGCGCGCGGGCCTCGTCTACCTGCCGCTCAATACCGGATACCAGCGCAGCGAACTCGACTACTTTTTCAATGATGCGCAGCCGCGCGTGATCGTATGCAGTCCGGAAAACCTGGGATTGGTAGCAACGCTCGCGCGCGACGCGACCGTGCTCACGCTCGATGCGCATGGCGGCGAGCTGATGGATCGTGCGGCGCCGTATCCTGGAACATTCGATACGGTGCTGTCGGCGCCCGATGACCTCGCCGCCATTCTCTACACGTCCGGCACGACGGGTCGCTCGAAAGGCGCGATGCTGAGCCACCGCAATCTCGCGTCCAATGCGATTGCGCTCGTCGACACCTGGGGATTCACGCGCGGCGACGTGCTGCTGCACGCGCTGCCCATCTATCACGTGCATGGCCTCTTTGTGGCGGTCCATTGCGTGCTGCTGTCGGGATCGCACATGCTGTGGCTGCCCAGATTCGACGCCAAGGAAGTCGCCGGCCTGCTGCCCCGCGCCACGGTAATGATGGGCGTGCCGACGTTCTACTCGCGGCTGCTCGGTGAAAGTTCGTTCACGCGGCAGTCGTGCCGCACGATCCGCCTGTTCGTGTCCGGCTCGGCACCCTTGCTGCCCGAGACGTTCGACGCATTCCGCGCGCACACCGGACAAACGATTCTCGAGCGCTACGGCATGACCGAGACCGGGATGAACACGTCCAATCCGCTGGCGGGGGAACGTGTCGGCGGCACCGTGGGCAAGCCGCTTCCCGGTGTCGATGTACGCATCGTCGACGAAGCCGGTGCGGCTTGTAAGCCTGGGCAGATCGGAGCCGTGCAGGTCCGCGGTCCCAACGTGCTCGCGGCCTACTGGCGACTGCCCGACAAGACCCGCGAGGAATTCACCGGCGATGGTTACTTCAAGACCGGCGACATGGGCGAGTGGGTCGCCGACGGCCCGGGCCAAGGTTATCTGCGGCTTGTCGGTCGCGCCAAGGACCTGATCATCACCGGCGGACTCAACGTTTATCCGAAAGAGATCGAGGAGCGCATCGACGGCATGGACGGCGTGATCGAAACCGCCGTCATCGGCATTCCCGATCCCGACTTCGGCGAGAGCGTCGTGGCGGTCATCGTCGCGCGGCCGGGGCACACGCTGAGTGCTGCGTCCATCATCGCGGCGCTGAAGTCCGACATCGCAGCGTTCAAGGTGCCCAAGCGCGTTCATTTCGTCGACGACCTGCCGCGCAACGCGATGGGGAAAGTGCAGAAGAATCTGCTTCGCGCCAAGTTCGGCAATTCGTCGACACCCGGAAATTAGGGTCAGACTCGAATTTTCGAAAGCTGGCACGGCCGACAGGCATTTCGATCCTGGATATTCGAGTCTGACCCTAATTTATTGCTGCACCGCGCCCGATTGCCGTTTTGTGTCGTAGCCGAACGACGGACCCGGATCGCCGCCCGCCGTCACGCGTACCGCGCAATACTTGAACTCGGGGATCTTGCCGAACGGATCGAGCACCGGATTGGTGAGCAGGTTGGCCGCCGCTTCGTAATAGCAGAACGGAATGAATACCGCGCCGCGCGGTGTTCCGGGATCGGCGCGCACGGCCAGAGCGATGCTGCCGCGTCGCGATGCCACTGTGATGGTTCCGCTTGGCGAGACTTTCATCTGCGCCATGTCCAGCGGATTCATCGACGCGACCGGCACCGGTTCGATTTCGTCCAGCACCTCGGTGCGTCGCGTCATGCTGCCGGTGTGCCAATGCTCGAGCTGGCGACCGGTGATGAGCACGTACGGATAGGCGGAATCAGGTGGTTCGGCGCCAGGGATGATCTTGGCGGGAACGAAGCGCGCGCGGCCGGTGGGTGTGGGGAAGTTGTCCGTGAACACGACGCGCTGACCGGCATCGCCTTCGTTTTCGCAGGGATAGGTCACGGAGTGCTCGGCGTCGAGACGTTCCCATGTGATGCCGGCGATCGACGGCATCGCGTGGCGCATTTCCGCGAACACTTCGCGCGGATGGCTGTAGTTCCAGTCGAGTCCGAGTTCGCGGGCCATGTCAACGATGATGCGCAAATCCTGGCGCGCATCGCCCGGCGGTTGCAGCGCCTGCCGTCCCAGCTGCACTGAGCGGTCCGTGTTGGTGAACGTTCCGGTCTTCTCGGGGAACGCCGACGCCGGCAGGATGACATCGGCCAGATAGCCGGTCTCGGTCAGGAAGATGTCCTGCACGACCAGCATCTCCAGCTCGGACAGCGCCTGCCGCGCATGCGCGACATCCGGATCGGACATCGCCGGATTTTCGCCCATTATGTACATGCCGCGGATCTGCCCCGCGTGCACCGCGTCCATGATTTCGACGACCGTAAGTCCCGGCTTCGCATCCAGCGCCTGGCCCCACAATGCCTCGAATTTCGCCCGCGCCGCGCCGTTGTCGACGCGCTGGTAGTCCGGCAACATCATCGGGATAAGTCCGACGTCAGATGCGCCCTGCACGTTGTTCTGTCCGCGCAACGGATGCAGCCCGGTGCCCGGCCGCCCGACCTGCCCGGTCATCATCGTCAGCGCGATCAGGCAGCGGGCGTTGTCAGTGCCGTGGACATGTTGCGAAATGCCCATGCCCCACAGGATCATCGATCCCTTCGACGTCGCAAACAAGCGTGCCACTTCGCGGATTTTCGCAGCGGGAATGCCGCATACCGGCGCCATCGCCTCCGGGCTGTAGGCGGCAACGTTCGCCTTCAGTTCCTCGTAGCCCAGCGTGCGGTCTGCGATGAAGCTCTCCGCGACCAGCCCTTCCTCGACGATCGTGTGCATCATCGCGTTGAGCAGCGCAACGTCGGTGTCCGGCTTGAACTGCAGATAATGCGCCGCGTGCCGCGCGAGTTCCGAGCGGCGCGGATCGGCCAGGATCAGCTTCGTCCCGTTCTTCACGGCGTTCTTGATCCACGTCGCGGCCACCGGATGATTGACCACCGGATTGGCGCCGATCAGCAGCACGACCTCGGCCTGCAGCACATCCATCACCGGATTCGACACCGCACCGGAACCAATGCCTTCGAGCAGAGCAGCGACGCTGGACGCGTGGCACAGCCGCGTGCAATGGTCGACGTTATTGGTGCCAAAGCCGGTACGCACCAGCTTCTGGAACAGATACGCTTCCTCGTTCGAGCCTTTGGCCGAACCGAATCCCGCCAGCGCATTCGGCCCGCGTTCGTCGCGGATCCTGCGCAATGTTCCACCCGCCAGCGCGAGAGCTTCTTCCCAACTCGCTTCGCGGAATGCCTCAAGCGGATGGGCCGGGTCCATCGTGCCCTTTGGATCCTTGGGCACGCCGGCCTTGCGGATCAGCGGACGCGTCAGGCGCTGCGGATGGTGGACGTAGTCGAAGCCGAAGCGGCCCTTCACGCACAACCGGTCGTGGTTGGCGGGACCATCGCGGCCTTCCACACGCACGATCTCGTTGTCCTTGACGTGATAGGTCAACTGGCAGCCGACGCCGCAGTACGGACACAGCGACGACACGGTGCGGTCGGTCGGCGCGAGATACGCCTCCTTCGCCGGAGCCAGTGCGCCGGTTGGGCACGCCTGCACGCATTCGCCGCACGCGACGCACGTGGAGTTGCCCATCGGATCGTCGAGATCGAACACGATCTTCGACTGCGCGCCACGCAGGGCGAAACCGATCACATCGTTGACTTGTACCTCGCGGCAAGCCCGCACGCAGCGCGTGCACTGGATGCAGGCGTCGAGGTTGACCGCCATGGCGGGGTGCGAGACATCCGGTGCAGGTTGCGTGCGCGCTGCGAAACGCGGGCGGCCCACGCCCAGCGTCTTTTTCCAGTGCTCGAGTTCGGAGTCGGCGCGCAGGAGCCGCTCCGGCACGTCGGCGGCGAGCAGCTCGACGATCATCTTTTGCGCATGCACGGCGCGGGGACTGACGCTCGACACCTCGATGCCGGCAGTGGGCACGCGGCAGCACGACGGCGCCAGCACGCGCTCGCCCTTGATCTCGACCATGCAGGCGCGGCAATTGCCATCGGGGCGCATGCCCGGCTTGTGGCACAGATGCGGGATGTCAACGCCGTCGCGCAGCGCAGCCTCGATGATCGTCTCACCGGCCAGCGCTTCGATGGCCTTGCCGTTCAGTTGAAACGAAATTGTCGGTGCGCGCGCATTCAACGCAGTTCCTCCGGAAAATACCTGATCACGCACGCGATGGGATTGGGCGCGGCCTGGCCCAGTCCGCAGATCGACGCGTCGGCCATCGCCCGCGACAATTCATCGAGCAGTGCCGTGTCCCAATGCGGCTGCGCGAGCAAGCCAACCGCCTTTTCCGTGCCGACGCGGCACGGCGTGCACTGGCCGCACGACTCGTCGGCGAAGAAGCGCATCAGGTTGAGCGCCGCATCGCGCGCGCGGTCGTGCTGCGACAGGATGATGACGGCGGCTGAACCGATGAAACAGCCGTGCGGTTGCAGCGTGTCGAAGTCGAGAGGAAGGTCGCCGAGCGACGCCGGCAGGATACCGCCCGACGCGCCGCCGGGCAGGTAACCGTAGAAGTCGTGACCCGGCAGCATGCCGCCTGCGTATTCATCGATCAATTCGCGCACGGTGATGCCCGCGGGGGCCACGTGCACACCGGGTTTCGCGACACGGCCCGAAACGGAGAACGAGCGCAGGCCCTTGCGGCCGTTGCGCCCATGCGCGGCGAACGCCTCGCCGCCCTTTTCGAGAATGTCGCGGATCCAGTACAGCGTTTCCATGTTGTGCTCGAGCGTCGGCCGCCCGAACAGGCCCACCTGCGCAACATACGGAGGACGCAGCCGCGGCATGCCGCGCTTGCCTTCCAGCGATTCGATCATCGCCGACTCTTCGCCGCAGATGTACGAACCAGCGCCACGGCGCAGGTGAATGCGCGGCAACGGGCACGGTGGATCGGCTTCGAGTGCAGCGATTTCGCGCGTGAGTATCGCGCGGCACGCCGCGTATTCGTCGCGCAGATAGATGTAGACGTCCGCGATGTCCACCGCCCACGCCGCGATCAGCATGCCTTCGAGAAAACGGTGCGGATCGCGCTCGAGAAAATGGCGATCCTTGAAGGTCCCCGGCTCGCCTTCGTCGATGTTGACGGCGAACAGCCGCGGTGCAGGCTCGGCGCGCACGATCTTCCACTTGCGCCCGGTCGGAAAGCCCGCGCCACCCAGGCCGCGCAACCCGGAACCTTCCAAGGCGGTGATGACGTCGTCGACCTGGCGCGTGTCGTCAACGCACTCCAGCAGTGTCTGGTAGCCACCCCGCGCGCGGTAAGCGGCGTAGCCGACGCATGATGGAACATCAGCCTCGAAGGACTTGGCGGCAATGGCCGCGACGACCTTGTCGGGCGTGGCATGGTCGACGGCATGACGACCGACCACCGCAACCGGCGCGTGCTCGCAGCGGCCTACACAAGGCGCGCCCAGCACACGCACATCGCTGCCGCATTGTGCTTCCAGCGCGGCGTGCAACGCCTCCGCGCCCGCCATCTGGCACGACAACGTCTCGCAGACGCGCACGGTCAGCGGTGGCGGCGGCGTGTCCGCTTCCTTGACCACGTCGAAGTGGTGATAGAACGTCGCCACTTCATACACTTCGGTCATCGCGAGCTTCAGCTCTGCCGCCAGCGCAACGACATGTGCCGCGGAAATGCAGCCGTAGCGATCCTGGATCAGGTGCAGGAATTCGATCAGCAGATCATGGCGCCGCGGCTGGTCACCCAGCAGCGCCTGCACCTCGGCCAGCGCTTGTGGATCGAGCGTGCGTCCCTTCATCTGGCCGCGCGCGCCCCGTCGCTTGCCCAGCTTGGACGTATCGACTACGACCTGGCTCGTCATGGTGACCGGTTCGCGAATTCAGTCGAGGAAATCGCAGTGCTTGGCGACGTGCGCGGCCAAGTCCAGCGAATGCTGGCGCACCAGACGTTCGGCCAATTCCGTGTCGCGCTTTTCCAGCGCCTCGATGATGCGCATGTGGTCGACAATGGAACGCGCGGCGCGGTCGCTCTGCGAAATCGTCATCCGCCGGATCGCGCGCACGTGGATGAAGAGATTCTCGATCGTCTGGCCCATCAAGTGCGAGCCGGAGAGCCGGATGATCGCCTGATGAAATGCGATATTCGCTTCCGAATACTCCTCGATGTGTTCCGAGGGCGTCTCGTTGCGGAAATTGTCGAACATATGGCGCAACTGGCCGATATCCTCGTCCGACGCATTGAGCGTGGCGAGCCGCGCGGCCATGCTTTCCAGCGCCGCCCACATCTCGATCATCTCGAGGATCTGCTTCTTGGTCTTGCGGATGATGAACACACCGCGGCGCGGCTCGGTGCGCAGGAAGCCTTCCTGCTCCAGCAGCGTCATCGCCTCCCGGATCGGCGTGCGGCTGACACCCAGTTGCTGGCTCAGCTGGCGCTCGTCCAGGCGGATTTCCTCGCGATGCGCATAGATGTCGGCATCGGTGATCGCCTGCTTGAGTGCCGCGTAGGCCTGGTCGCGGAAGCTGGCCGCCACGTTGAGCGGTCGCAGGTTTAGCGGGAGCGTTGCGGGTGTTTCGATCGTCACTGCCATCGGTCCGCCGGTTCGTATCTTGTATACCATACACCAAAAATCACAGCACTTGAGCGACGGGCACTGTTGCAGTCGCCGATACTTCATTGTGCAGTGCGGCACAATAATTCAAACAGTTACGGACGATGCGCCGGTCTTGACTTCGTCTGATATACCACATACGTTACGCCAAATATTCGTGAGCAGGTGGAGGGAAAGTCATGGAAGCGACTGCGGGCATCAAGACCAAGCCGGCAACGACCTCAGGCGAAGCCACGCCGAAGACCGGCGGTGAGACCGCCGCCCAGGCACCGGAAATCGACGGCTTCCAGTTGGTCATCGAGGCCCTCAAGCTGAACGGCATCGATACGATCTTCGGGCTGCCCGGCATCCCGATCACCGACCTCACGCGCCGCATGCAGAAGTCGGGGCTGCGCGTCATCTCGTTCCGGCACGAGCAGAACGCCGGTTACGCGGCCTCGATCGCCGGGTTTCTCACGCAGAAGCCCGGCATCTGCCTGACCGTATCCGCGCCGGGCTTCCTCAACGGCGTCACCGCGCTCACGCACGCCACGGTCAACTGCTTTCCGATGATTCTCATCAGCGGCTCCTCGGAGCGCGAGATCGTCGACCTGCAGCAGGGCGATTACGAGGAAATGGACCAGCTCGCGATCGCCAAGCCGCTGTGCAAGGCGGCGTTTCGCGTGCTGCATGCCGAGGACATCGGCGTCGGTGTCGCGCGCGCGATTCGTGCCGCGGTGTCGGGACGTCCCGGTGGCGTCTATCTCGATCTGCCGGCGAAACTCTTTCCGCAGGCGATGGAAGCGGTCGCCGGCAAGAATTCGCTGATCAAGGTTGTCGATGCCGCACCGCGCCAGATTCCCGCGCCGGAAGCGGTGCAGCGCGCCATCGACCTGCTGAAGAGCGCGAAGAAGCCCCTCATCATCCTCGGCAAAGGCGCGGCGTATGCGCAGGCCGATGCCGACATTCGCGCGCTGGTCGAGAAGTCGGGCATTCCTTACTTGCCGATGTCGATGGCCAAGGGCCTGCTGCCCGACACGCACGCGCAGTCTGCATCGGCCGCGCGCTCGTATGTGCTGCCGGAAGCCGACGTCGTGATGCTGATCGGCGCGCGCCTGAACTGGCTGCTGTCGCAAGGCAAGGGCAAGACGTGGGGCGGCGCGTCTGCCAAGTCGTGGGGCGGGCAGAAATTCGTCCAGATCGATATCTCACCCCAGGAAGCGGACAGCAATGTGCGCATCGATGCGCCGGTCGTGGGCGACATCGGCTCGTGCGTATCGGCTCTTCTCAATGCGATGGGAACGAACTGGCCCAAGCCGCCTGCCGAGTGGACAAGTGCGGTCACCGAACGCAAGGACAAGAACGTCGCGAAGATGGCCGAGACGCTCGCGAAGAATCCGTCGCCGATGAGTTTCCAGAGCGCGCTCAACGTGGTGCGCGACATCGTCAAGGCCAACCCCGATGCCGTGCTCGTGAACGAAGGCGCCAACGCGCTCGACTTCACGCGCAGCATCGTGGATATGTACAAGCCGCGCAAGCGCATCGACGTCGGCACGTGGGGCATCATGGGGGTCGGCATGGGCTACTCCATCGCCGCCGCCGTCGTGACCGGACAGCAGGTGATCGCGGTGGAAGGCGACAGCGCCTTCGGCTTCTCCGGCATGGAGACCGAGACGATCTGCCGCTATGACCTGCCGGTGTGCATCGTCATCATGAACAACAACGGCGTCTTTCGCGGCGACGAGAAGAACCCTACGGGCGGCTCCGATCCTTCGCCGCTCGTGTTCGTCAAGGACGCTCGCTACGACAAGATGATGGAGGCGTGGGGCGGAGTCGGCGCGCACGTCAAGACGCCGGACGAGCTGCGCAAAGCGATGGAAGAGGCGATCCGCAGCAAGCGTCCCACGCTCATCAACGCGGTCATCGACGAAGGCGGCGGCACGGAAAGCGGCCGCATCACCAGTCTCAACCCGACCGCCAGGGTCAAACCCGTTTGAAAGCCGCGCTGCAGCTCAGGGTCGGACCCTTTTGAAAGGTGCCATACAGTTAAAGGGGTCTGACCCCATTATTGCCACATTGAGGGGAAAGCAATGAGCAAGGCATTGGATGGCGTGCGCATCCTGGACTTCACGCACGTGCAGTCGGGTCCGACATGCACGCAACTGCTCGCTTGGCTCGGCGCCGACGTGATCAAGGTCGAGCGCGCGGGCGAAGGCGACATCACGCGCGGCCAGTTGCGCGACATCCCGGGCGTGGACAGTCTCTATTTCACGATGCTGAACCACAACAAGCGTTCCATCACCGTGGACGCCAAGAATCCCAAGGGCAAGGAAGTGCTGGAAGCGCTGGTGAAGAAGTGCGACGTGCTGGTGGAGAACTTTGCCCCCGGCGCGCTCGACCGCATGGGCTTCACGTGGGAACGCATCCAGCAGCTCAATCCGCAGATGATCGTGGCGTCGGTGAAGGGCTTTGGCCCCGGCCCCTACGAAGACTGCAAGGTCTATGAAAATGTCGCGCAATGCGCCGGCGGCGCCGCATCCACCACCGGCTTCGACGATGGTCCGCCGCTGGTGACGGGCGCGCAGATCGGCGACAGCGGCACCGGCCTGCACCTGGCCCTGGGCATCGTCGCCGCGCTCTACCAGCGCAAGACGACGGGTCGTGGCCAGAAGGTTCTCGCGGCGATGCAGGACGGGGTGCTCAACCTGTGCCGCGTCAAGCTGCGCGACCAGCAGCGGCTCGACCGCACCAAGGTGATGGAGGAGTATCCGCAATATCCGAACGGCACGTTCCTCGAAGCGGTGCCGCGCGCGGGCAATGCATCGGGCGGCGGCCAACCCGGCTGGATCCTCAAATGCAAGGGCTGGGAGACCGACCCCAACGCGTACATCTACTTCATCACGCAGGCGCCGGTCTGGAAGGAAATCTGCGAGGTGATCGGCCGCACGGAGTGGCTGACCGACCCGCGCTACGCCACGCCCAAGGCGCGGCTGCCGCACCTGATGGAGATCTTCGGCGAGATCGAGAAGTGGACGATGACCAAGACCAAGTTCGAGGCGATGGACTTGCTCAACAAGCACGACATTCCGTGCGGCCCGATCCTGTCGATGAAGGAAATCGCGGAAGAGCCCAGCCTGCGCGCCACGGGAACCGTCGTCGAAGTCGACCATCCGAAGCGCGGCAAGTACCTGTCCGTGGGCAATCCGATCAAGATGTCCGACAGCGACACCGACGTGACGCGCTCGCCGCTGCTGGGCGAACATACGGACGAGGTACTCGCGGAACTGGGCTACGGCAAGGATGAGGTCGCGGCGCTGCGCGCGGCCAACGTCATCTGAAAAATAGGGTCAGACCCCATTTTTACGATGTGTGAAACGAAAATTCGGAGAAATGGGGTCTGACCCCATTTCCACAATCGATAGCGAAGGAAACGGCGATGGCGCACGATAAAGCGGCGGTGCAGAAGATCCTGGACAAGGCGAAGGCCGACGGACGCACGTCGCTGACCGCGCCCGAAGGCAAGCTCGTGTGCGACGCGTATGGCGTCACGGTGCCGAAGGAAGGCGTGGCCGCCACGGCCGCCGACGCCGCCAAGCTCGCCGCCGGCATGGGCTTCCCGGTGGTGCTCAAGATCGTGTCGCCGGAAATCCTGCACAAGACGGAAGCGGGCGGCGTAATCGTCGGCGTCAAGAACGCCGCGGACGTCGAAGCCGGATTCGCGACGATCATGGCCAACGCCAGGAAGTACGACGCCAAGGCCAACCTGCAGGGCGTACAGGTGCAGCAGATGGTCATGGGTGGCACGGAAGTGATCATCGGCGCCGTCACCGATCAATCTTTCGGCAAGCTCGTGGCGTTCGGACTGGGCGGGATCCTCGTCGAAGTGCTGAAGGACATCACGTTCCGCCTGGCACCCGCCACCAAGGCCGACGCCCTGTCGATGCTCGACGGCATTGGCGCGGCAGCCATCCTGAAGGGCGTGCGCGGCAGCGACCCGGTGAACCGCGATGCGCTCGCCGGTCTCATCGAGAACGTGTCGCAGCTCGTGTCCGACTTTCCGCAGATTTCGGAAATGGACCTGAACCCGGTGTTCGCGTCGAAGAGCGGCGCCATCGCCGCCGACGTGCGCATCGTGCTCGACTTCACCCCGCCCGTGGAACGCTATCGCCCCAGCCAGGCCGAGATCGTCGCGCAGATGAACAAGGTGATGAAGCCCGATGCGGTGGCCGTCATCGGCGCCTCCGACGAGGCGGGCAAGATCGGCAATTCGGTGATGAAGAACCTGATCAATGGCGGCTACCAGGGCAAGATCTATCCGATCAATCCGTCCGCCGACAAGATCATGGGACTGCAGGCCTACAAGAGCGTGAAGGACGTGCCGGGCAACATCGACATCGCCGTATTCGCCATCCCCGCCAAGTTTGTCGCGGGCGCGCTGACGGAAGTCGGCGAGAAGAAGATCGCCGGCGCCATTCTCATTCCTTCCGGCTTTGCCGAGACCGGGAACATGGCCGGGCAACTCGAGCTCGTCGAGATCGCGCGCAAATACGGCGTGCGGTTGATGGGCCCGAACATCTACGGTTTCTACTACACGCCCAAGAACCTGTGCGCGACGTTCTGCACGGCCTACGACGTCAAGGGCAAGGCCGCTCTGTCGTCGCAGTCCGGCGGCATCGGCATGGCGATCATCGGCTTCTCGCGCTCGGCCAAGATGGGCGTGTCGGCCATCGTCGGCCTGGGCAACAAGTCGGACATCGACGAGGACGACCTGCTCACGTTCTTCGAGCAGGACGAAAACACCGAGATCATCGCGCAGCACTGCGAAGACCTGAAGGACGGCCGCTCGTTCGCCGAAGTGGCCAAGCGCGTATCGAAGAAAAAGCCGGTCGTGATGCTGAAGGCGGGCCGCACCAGCATGGGCGCGCGCGCCGCCAGTTCGCACACGGGCGCGCTGGCCGGCAACGACAAGATCTATGAGGACGTGCTGCGGCAATCCGGCGTGATTCGCGCACGCAGCCTGCGCGACCTGCTTGAATTCGCGCGCGGCATTCCGAAGCTGCCGACACCGAAGGGCGAGAACGTCCTGATCATCACCGGCGCGGGCGGTTCCGGCGTGCTGTTGTCCGACGCGTGTGTCGATAACGGCTTGTCGCTGATGGCCATGCCGCCTGACCTCGACGCGGCCTTCCGCAAATTCATTCCGCCATTCGGCGCGGCCGGCAATCCGGTGGACATCACCGGCGGCGAGCCGCCCAAGACCTACCAGAACACGGTGCGGCTGGGGCTCGAGGACCCGCGCATCCACGCGCTGATCCTGGGCTACTGGCACACGATCGTCACGCCGCCGATGGTGTTCGCGAAGATCATGGTCGAAGTGGTCGAGGAGATGCGCGCCAAGGGCATCCACAAACCGGTGGTCGCATCGCTGGCAGGTGACGTCGAGGTCGAGGAGGCGGCGGAGTATCTTTACGACCACGGCATTCCTTCGTACGCCTATTCGACGGAGATTCCGGTTGCCGTGCTCGGCGCCAAGTACCAATGGGCGCGGGGCGCAGGATTGCTTTGATGTTTCATTGATTTTTTCAAGAGCCGGGGCCTGAGAAACCGCACAAAGCGAGCAGGCGGCCCCGCAGGATTCATCCTTAGGAGGAGTATCGAATGTCCCACCAACTCTCAGTGTTGCGGCCGTCGCACGCGCTCACGCTTGCCCTGGCCGCTGTGTTCGCAGTCTCTGCCCCGTCGGCATTCGCCGCGTGGGAACCCACCAAGCCCGTGGAACTGGTTGTGCCGGCCGGCACCGGTGGCGGCGCCGACCAGATGGCGCGCCTGCTGCAGGGCGTCATCACCAAGAACAACCTGATGAAGCAGCCGCTGATCGTCGTGAACAAGGCGGGCGGCGCCGGCGCGGAAGGCTTCCTGGCCGTAAAGGACGCCAAGGGCGATCCCAACAAACTGATCATCACGCTGTCCAACCTGTTCACGACGCCGATGGCCACCGGTGTTCCGTTCAACTGGAAGGACCTGACGCCGGTGGCGATGCTGGCCCTCGACCAGTTCGTGTTCTGGGTCAACGCCGATACGCCGTACAAGACGACCAAGGATTACATCGCAGCGGTCAAGGCGGGCAATCCAACCAAGATCATGGGCGGCACGGGATCGAAGCAGGAAGACCAGATCATCACCGTCGCGATCGAGAAGGCCGCCGGCGTCAAGTTCACCTACGTGCCGTTCAAGGGTGGCGGCGACGTGGCCGTGCAGCTGGTCGGCAAGCACGTCGACTCCACCGTCAACAATCCGATCGAGGCGGTTGCGCAATGGCGCGCCGGGCAGTTGCGCCCGCTGTGCGTCTTCGACAGCGCGCGCATGCCGTACAAGGCGAAGGTGACGGAGTCCATGTCCTGGAACGATATCCCGACCTGCCATGACGCCGGCCTGCCGACCGAATACCTGATGCTGCGCGGCATCTTCATGCCCGGCGGCGTGACCAAGGATCAAGTCGACTTCTACGTCGATCTGTTCAAGAAGGTGCGCGAAACGCCGGAGTGGAAGAAGTTCATGGAGGATGGCGCGTTCAACCAGACCTTCATGTCGGGACCGGACTACACGAAATGGGTGGAACAGGCCGAGAACACGCACCGGGACCTCATGAAGGAAGCCGGCTTCCTGTTCAAGCCTTGAGCAACCATGACTGACACACCTCCGCCCGACGCCGACGACGGCGAAGGCATCTCGCTGCGCACGATGGACCTCGTCGTCGCGGCGCTGATGCTGCTGTTTGGACTGGTAGTCGTCTGGGACAGCTACCGGTTGGGCTCGAAGTGGGGCAGCGACGGCCCGCAATCCGGTTACTTCCCGTTCTACATCGGCGTGCTGATCTGCGTCGCGAGCGTGGTAACGCTGTTGCAGGCGCTGCGCTCGCGACCGGACAGCCGGGCGCTGTTCGTCAGCTGGCCCCGCCTGAAGCTCGTGCTGACGGTGCTGATCCCCGCGCTGTTCTATGTGGTGTGCGTGCAATACGTCGGGCTGTACATTGCCTCCGCCATCTACATCGCGCTGTTCATGGTCTGGCTGGGAAAGTATTCGTGGACGAAGGGCATTGCCGTCGGCGTGGGGGTGAACGTGGCCTTCTTCCTGATGTTCGAAGTCTGGTTCAAGGTGCCGCTGTGGAAGGGTTCTCTCGATCCACTAGGCTTCCTCGGCTACTGACGAAAGAGACTTCCTTGACCGAAATCAACGCACTTTTCCAGGGCTTCGCCGTCGTCCTGACGCCATTCAACATGCTGCTGATGACCATCGGCATCGTGCTCGGCGTCATCATCGGCGTGCTGCCCGGCCTGGGCGGCGCCAACGGCGTCGCCATTCTTCTGCCGCTGACGTTCGCGATGCCGCCGACGTCGGCCATCATCATGTTGTCGTGCATCTACTGGGGTGCGCTGTTCGGCGGCGCCATCACGTCGATCCTGTTCAACATACCCGGGGAGCCGTGGTCAGTGGCGACGACCTTCGACGGCTATCCGATGGCGCAGCAGGGCCGGGCCGGCGAAGCGCTGACCGCTGCCTTCACGTCGTCATTTGTCGGCGCCTTCGTCGCGGTGGTGATGATCACGTTCCTGGCGCCGATGGTCGCGAAGTTCGCGCTCAAGTTCGGGCCGGCGGAATTCTTCGCGGTATACCTGCTCACGTTCTGCAGTTTCATCGGCATGGGCAAGGGGTCGGCGTGGAAAACGCTGGCGGCGATGATGCTGGGCTTTGCGCTGGCGGCCGTCGGCATGGATACGGTGACCGGCCAGCTGCGCCTCATCTTCGGCTTCACCGACCTGATGCGCGGTTTCGACTTCCTGATCGCGGTCATCGGACTTTTCGGCATCGGCGAAATCCTGCTGTCGATGGAAGAAGGCCTGTCGTTCAGTGGCAAGTCCGCCAGGATCAATCCCAAGGTCGTGTTCGAGACGTGGAAGACCTTGCCCAGATACTGGATGACGTCGCTGCGCAGTTGCCTGATCGGCATCTGGATGGGCATCACGCCCGGCGGTGCCACACCCGCGTCATTCATGAGCTACGGCGTCGCCAAGCGCCTGTCGAAGGAGGGCGACAATTTCGGCAAAGGCCAGATCGAAGGTGTGATCGCGCCGGAGACGGCCGCGCATGCCGCCGGAACGTCCGCGCTGCTGCCGATGCTTGCGCTCGGCATTCCCGGCTCACCGACTGCCGCAGTGCTGTTGGGCGGCCTGCTGATCTGGGGTTTGCAACCGGGGCCGCTGCTCTTTGTCGAGCAGAAGGACTTTGTCTGGGGACTGATCGCGAGCATGTACCTGGGCAACCTGTTCGGCCTCGTCATCGTGCTCACATGCGTGCCGTTCTTTGCCGCCATCCTGCGCATTCCGTTCTCGATCATCGCGCCCGTCATTCTCGTGATCTGCGCCATTGGCGCCTACACCGTGCACAGCGCGATGCTCGACGTCTGGTTCATGATGATGTTCGGCGTGCTGGGCTACGTCTTCAAAAAACTCGACTACCCGCTGGCGCCGCTGGTGCTCGCGCTGGTGCTGGGCGACCGCGCCGAGGATTCGTTCCGCCAGTCGATGCTGATATCGCAGGGCAACCTCGGCATCTTCCTGTCCAACGGACTGGTCGGCAGCATCACTGTGCTGGCCTTGATCCTGCTGTTCTGGCCGCTGATTTCGCGCGTGGTCGGCCGATTGCGCGCACAGCCGACTTAGCGGCTGCACGCGCAGAATGCAAACTGCGCGCGACGTGGCGTATGGCCCGTGGAACCCAGGCATCGCGTCGCAACTGCCGCGCGCGCTGCTGCCGCAGTCGACGATGTTCCGGCCGGAGAACGTACGCACCGGCGTCGCGCAGGCGGAGGAGCTGCGCGACCTCACCGGCCTGGATCTGTTCGATCTCGTCGCCTTCCGGCCCGAGCGGCTCGCGCTGCATGAGTTGCTGGTCCGCGTGACCGCGGACCTGTCGGTGCCGAGCGGGTCGCGCGTCGAGGACCTGGGGCTGAACTTCCGCGCGATGGTCAACACGCTGCTCGCGAATCACATCGGCGCGCGCATGGCGGAAGTCGTGGCAACTTACGAGGCACTCCGCCTGCAACTCGCCGCAACGATCGACGCCGAGTTGTCGGCACGCATTTTTGGGCCGGTTGCGACTCCGGTGATCGCCGCGCCCCGCCGCAACGGATTCTTTGCGCGCTTCGGCAAGCCGGCTGCTCGTCCGCCGCCGGTCCCGGTAGAAGGCGAATCCGCGGGCGCAGCTCGCGCCGCCCAGGCGATTGCCGCGTGGCGCGACGAGGCGCTGGTGACATCCGTCAGCGATCCCGCACGCAGCGCCGCATTGCGCGCACTCGCTCGCGTCGTCGGCGCGCTCGTCGGCCGTCATGGTGGCGTATGGGGAACGCAGCAACTCGTCGGTTCGCTGGCCACGGACCTGGCCTGCAACGACGCCGGCAGCGACGAGATCGGGCGCCTGATCGAGCCGTGGATCGTCGCGGGCGCCAGCGCCGAGGGTTACCAGTTGCTGCCGGCGCAGACGCGGCCGGTGATCATGAACACCAAGGGCGCCTCGGCCGCGGGCAAGAGCACGATGCGTCCGGAACAGAAAGCGTTGGCGGCACGGATCGGCGTCGCATGGAGCGACTTTGCGCTGATCAGCCCCGACATCTGGCGCAAGCAGTTGCTCGACTACGCTTCACTCGGTCCCGACTACAAGTATGGCGGTGCCTGCACCAGCGAAGAACTGGCGATCATTGACCAGAAGCTCGACCGCTACATGGCGCGCAAGGCCGAGCGGCACGCGACGACGCACCTGCTGATCGACCGTTTCCGTTTCGACAGCTTCGCACCCGACTCGGCGGAGGCGGGCAGCAACCTGCTGACGCGCTTCGGCCATACCGTGTATCTCTTCTTCATCATCACGCCACCGGAATCGATCGTCGAGCGTGCATGGCAGCGCGGTCTCGAGGTCGGGCGCTACAAGGCGGTCGACGACCTGCTGGCGCACAACATCGAAGCCTACGAAGGCATGCCACAGATTTTTTTCACGTGGGCGCTGCGCAACGATAAGAGCGTGCACTGCGAATTCCTCGACAACACCGTGCCGTTCGGCGAGCGGCCGCGCACGATCGCGTTTGGCTGGAACGGCGAGTTGAACGTGCTCGACGTCGCCGCCCTGCTCAACATGCAGGGATTCCGCAAGGTCAACGTCAATGCCCACGGCCCGTCAGAGCTTTATCCCGATCCGGATGCGCTGAAGCCGGCGAACAACACGGCGTTCCTGGTGGAATGCGCGCACCGGTTGCCCACGCTCAATTTCGCGGATCAGGCAACCGGTCGGATCTACCTGCGCCTGGTCGGAGGTGAACCTGTCTGGGCGGACGCCGACGCACTGCACGCCGCGATGTCGGACCCGGCGACGCGTACCGGGCTGAACGCCGTCGCGCCGAATTTCGACGCGGCGAAACTGCCCGCGCCCGATGCGCCCGTCTTCCTTGCCGCGCACCTGGGCAGTGAACGTGTGCACACGCTCGGACGCTGGGGGCCGGCGGGTTGAACCTGCCCGTCGTGAAACTGCTCAACGCGCCTCAGCCCGTCGTGAAACTGCTCAACGCGCCTCAGCCCGTAGCGACTTTCCATATCATGAATGCGGCGACGGTCACCAGCATGCAGCCGAACGCGCGCTTCAATTTTTTCACCGGCCAGCGATGCGCGAGCCTGGCACCCAGGGGTGCAAACAGCATGCTCGCCGTCGCGATGCACAGCAGCGCGGGAAGATAGACATAGCCAAGCGTGTGTGGCGGCAATCCCGGCTGCCGCAATCCACTGAGGACAAAGCCCACGGTGCCCGCAATCGCAATGGGAAGTCCCAGCGCGGCGGACGTGGCCACTGCGTTGTGGATCTTGACGTTGCACCGCTCGAGAAAGGGGATCGTCACGAACGCCCCACCGGCGCCGACCATGCCGGACAGCATGCCGATCCCGGCGCCCGCGCCCAGCATGCCCAGCCGGCCCGGCAGCACGCGCGTCGGCTTGGGCACCCTGTCCGTGAGCATCTGCACCGCCGAGACCGCGGCGAAAACCGCGAAGATCGACGCCAGCAGCGTGGACGACATGCCGCCCACGATCAACGGGCCGATCAGCGAGCCCAGCAGGATGCCCGGAACGAGCCGGCGCACCACGCGCCACATCACCGCGCCGCGCCGGTGGTGCGCGAGCATGTTGGAAATCGACGTGAACAGGATCGTGGCCATCGCCGTGGCGACTGCGATGTGCACCAGGTGTTCGCGCGGAAAATTCTCGTGCGTGAACAGAATGGTCAGGAACGGCACCATGATCATCGTGCCGCCGATACCCAGCAGGCCGGCCAGGAAGCCGATCAGGCAGCCGAGCGCGACAAACGCCACGATCAGCGACGGCTCCATCGCCTCAGCCCTTCTTTTTAGCGAGCTTGACGATGACGTTCCAGTCGGCCGCTTCGACCGGAGTGATCGACAGCCGGTTGCCCCGCTGCAACGTGATCAGGTTGGCCAATTGCGGATGCGCGCGCAACTCAGGCAGCGCGATCAACCGCGTCTTCTCGATGAACTTCACGTCGACGTTGAACCAGCGCGGCACCTCACGCGTGGCCTTGGCGTCGAAGTACTTGCCCTTTTTGTCGAACTGCGACGCGTCGGGGTACGCCAGCGCCGACACTTCGACAATGCCGGCGATTCCCGGCTCCGGGCAGCTCGAATGGTAGAAGAACGCGCGGTCGCCCAACTTCATGTCGTCGCGCATGAAATTGCGCGCCACGTAGTTGCGGACGCCGAACCAGGCTGTCGTCTGCCTGGGCGCGCGAGCGAGATCGTCGATTGACATCTCGTCCGGCTCGGATTTCATCAGCCAGTAGCGCATCAATTTCCCAAAATTGTTCGAATCCCGCAAAGCATCGACGGTTGATCAGTGGTTCGCCGCCACCCGTATCAGCTCTATCTTCGGGCCAAAGTATAGCGGCCCGATGCCACCCTGGCCGAATGTCGTCGGACTTGACCCGTCAGGGGGTCACAACCGGGGCCAAGGCCGGCTATTCGAGCAACTTCTCGAGCGCGGCCAAGGGGCGCACCAGATGGGGACCCAGCTCATGGTGCTGCGCATGTATCTGGCGTGCCTCGTGCCGCAGCGCTTGCGCTTCCTCGCGTGCATTCATCGCTGACAGGCACTGCGCGAGCGCGATCTGCACTTCCGCCAGCCAAAGACTTGCAGCGTCATCGTGGCTGCGACGAATTGTCAGCGCGATACGCAAATCCGCTTCCGCGCCAGGGAGATCGCCAAGCGCCTGTTGCGCCTGACCGCGCACCAGATGCAACCGTGCCCGCACATGGGGCATCCGTAGCGATCCGAACTGCTTGCGCAATGCATCGATATCGACGTCCGCCAACTCCCGGGCGGCGCCTGCCCGTCCAAGGGTCAACGCTACCTGGGCGCATTCCACTGCGGCGTCGATGATGCGGTCGTCGAACCGGCCATGCGCCGCAGTGGTCGGCATCGCCAGTTGCGCCAGGCAGCGCTGCGCCTCCTCGGGCCGGCCCCGGGCCAGCTGAAGGCGCGCCGCGGCCAGCACGTACGGATTATTGCGGGCGGGCGTGGCCGCACCTCCCGCATATCGCTCCCAACGCAGCCTGGCGCCGTCAATGAGCACCTGCGCTTCGTCGTAGCGGCCGCACGCCGTATGGACATTGGCCAATTCCACCTCGCGTTCGGCAACACTGCCGGAGCGTGGAACGTGCTGCCGCCGGTCCAGCAAATCTTCCAGCAACAAGGGCGCGCACAGGTCCGGTCGTCCGCGATCCTTCAGCATCACGTGGAGGTAGCACGCCATGGTGGCGCGAAATTGCGCGTCGTACTCGGGCCGCGACGTCGCAAGCGCCCTTTCGACGTCGGCGCGCAATCCAAGCGCGTCCTCAACCTTGCCGGCCAGCGTGAGTTGGTTGGCCAGCCGGATCTTGTGAATCAGCGTCCAGCGATGTTCGGCACCATTCACGCGACCAGACTGCTCTGCCGCCATGCGGGCATACCGCTCAGCTTCTTCAAGGCGCCCCAGTTTCAGCAGTGACTCCGCAAGTTCGGCCCGGGCATTCACGCGGAAAGCATCGCTGTCTTCATCGGGCCCCAGCGGCACGGCGACCGCCTGGCGGTTGTGATTTTCCGCAATGTCGAAATGCCCGGAAACGATGCGGATGCGGCCCGCCAGCCGAAACGTGTCGGATAAAAAGTAGCCAACGGAAGTTCGCTGCAGAATTCTCAAGGCCTGTTCGGACGTCTGCAAGGCACCGGGCAGCGACTCATAGCATTCGAAATTCGCCAGGTGATAGAACAGGGTGCCTCGTTGCAGCGAATCGGGTTGGCGCGAGTCCGCCAGAGCGGCCTTCGCTTCCGCCAGCAAACCCGGGATCTCGTGGCGTTGCGCCGAATCGTGGAGCTCACTGACGCGGTCCATGGCGACTTGCGCGAAACGTACGTCCCGTCGGCCGAATGTGTCGCGCGCAAGGTTCACCACTTCCCGACTGAGCTGCCCTGACTCGGTGCGCAGGCCGATCTGGTAGTACATCTCCGACAAGGTCAGCAGTACCGCAATGCGGGCCTCCGGTTCGTTGTGCAGGGCGCGTGAGATGCGCCGCACGCCGATGTCCAGAAGTTCGCGCGCAGTGGTCTGCTGCGCCTTGGCGGGGTCCTTCTGACCGTGGCCACTGGTCTCGAAGATGTCGAGCAGGAAACGCTTTACCGACTCCGCCGTTTTGCTTTCGACACGGGCGATCCTGGCCTGCTCGCTGGCCCGTCGCGCCTGCCACAACGCGCCACCGAGGCCGGCAAGCAGGGCCAGGATCACGACGGTCGTCGCGCCAAAACCTATCGCCAGGGCGAAGGCCGTCGCAGCGATCACCCCGACGGCCAATGGCATGCGGTAGCGCGCGGCAAGTCGCGTCATCCGATAGACGAGCGTGTCCGGCCGCGCCAGCACGCGTCGCCCATCCAGATAGCGCCGCCAATCCTGCGCGAGGGCATCGACCGTGATATAGCGGTCGCTGACCCGTTTTTTCAGTGCCGTGTTGAGGATTGCGTCAAGGTCACCACGAAGCGATTTCCTGCGCGCCTGGTCGTCAGCGACTGCGCTGGCAAGCGGCAAGTCGTCGCTGGTGATCGCTTGTTCGAGCGCAGCACTGCTTGCGCGTTTCAAGCGATAGGGTCTCGCGCCGGCCAGGAGTTCGAACGCGACCACTCCAAGTGAGTAGACGTCGCTCGCGGTGCCAATGGGCTCACCGCGAATCTGCTCCGGGCTCGCATAGTCGAGCGTCAGCGCACGGCCTCCGGCCCTGGTCAGCGCGGTCTCCTGCACGGTTCCGCCGTCCATGAGCTTGGCGATTCCGAAGTCGAGGAGCCGGACCTGGCCGTCGGCTGTGACGAGAATGTTGCCCGGCTTCAAGTCTCGATGAACCACGAGGCGACTGTGGGCGAAGGCCATCGCATCCGCCACCTGCAGAAGCAACTTGAGGCGTGCTTCGATCGACAGCCCTCGCGAGTTGCAATACTCGTCGAGCGGCTGGCCTTCGACATACTCGAGTGCCATGTAGGGGCGGCCCTGGGCATCGACGCCGGCGTCATAAAGCCGCGCGATGTTCGGGTGCTCCAAGCCGGACAGGATCTCGCGTTCGCGTGCAAAGCGCTCGGCCAGTCCCGGGGCCCACGTGACGTGTGGCAGCTTGAGCGCGACCTTGCGCTTCAGGATGCCATCGATACGCTCGGCCAGCCACACCTCCCCCATGCCACCGCGGCCCAGCAGTCGTTCCAGGCGGTACGTGCCGACGTCATCGCCATTGCGAAGTGCCGACGCGTCCCGTACCGCGCCCGCGATGGTGAATGCCGGCGGGCCTTCGAGCGGGTCGGCCGTTTCCTGCGACGCCTGTCGGGCGAGCAATTCCCGCAGCGTCGGACCGAGCGCCGCGTCGTCGCCGTCGAGTTGCGACAGCCAGGAGGTGCGTTCCGACTCCGGCAATTCGAGCACGGTGTCGAGCAGCGCAGACAGGCGGCGCAGCGCCTCGGGAGCTATCGTCACGCTATTTGAGTGCGGCAAACAGCAGCAGGCGCGCTTTTTCCCAATCGCGGCGCACCGTTCGCTCGGTCAGCCCCAGTGCTTCGGCAATTTCGGTTTCCGAAAGTCCCCCGAAGTACCGCATCTCCACCACCTGCGCCAAACGCGCGTCCGCCTGGGACAGCACTTCGAGAGCCTCGTGGACGCGCAATACGTCGTTCTCCGGCGCGCCAATCTTGTCGGACAGGATGGTGTCGAGAACCACATGGTCCGCTTCGCCGCCACGCCGTTCGGCCCGCCGCGCGCGCGCGAAGTCGACGATCACCGAGCGCATCACGCGCGCGGCATACGTAAAAAAATGATGTCGGTCCGCGACCGGCAGTGAGCTCGCGCCGACCAGCTTGAGATAGGACTCGTGCAAAAGCGACGTCGTATCCAGCAGCGTCATTGCCTGATGCTGGCGCAGCTTGGCGCGTGCAAGGCGTCGCAGTTCCTCATACAGCAGGCTGAATGCCGCACCCGCAGCATCCTGGTCGCCCAGTCGGGCGGAGGCCAGCAATTGCGTGAGCTGGGTTCCTGCGGTGTTCGCGGCGGGGTGGACGTCGTCGACCATAAGGCGATGAACGTAGCGTGCTCCGTGTTGGGGACGTCCTGACGCACCACTTCGTGCCAACCACTTTACCGCGTAAGGGGTGCGCTGACCACCCGGGTGCCGCCGCCGTTTTTCATCGGAATGCCGATTATTCACATCCTGGCGTGTCCGGTTCCATGGGCGCTTTGCGTACGTCCCAGTGAAGGCACCCGGTTCTGCGGCCTTCGATCGCCGTCAACAGGAGGAAACGGGCATGCAAACGACGAGACGCGAAAGACTGATGCGAATGACGTGCGACGAATCCGCCTACACATTCGCTACCGTTGCCAAGTCCGCAGTGTGCATCGGCTTCCTGGCGCTGCTCACGGTGATTGGCTTCAGCGCCGGCGGCAACGACGCCGCCACCGCTGGCGCATTGTCGGCTGGACGCGAGAACACTTCCGCGCACGTCGCCGGCCGTGCCGAAGCGCATCGCAAGCAGGTGTTCGACGAGCGGCGCGCGCGGTTCGAGCGCACCGACACGCACCTATCCACCGCCGCCTCGGCTGTGGAAACCCGCCCGTAGCCGCAATTCAAGGAGATCCCCATGAACGCAATTCGCAAGATGCTTGTCGCCGCTGCATTTGCACTTGCCGCTTCGGCACATGCGCAAGAATGTTCCGGCGGAGCCGACGGCGGCATGGATGCCACCGGCAATCAATGCAGTCGTTCCAATCCCGGTGCCTTGATTGCCGCGACATCAAGAATCGACTCGCCGTCCAGGAAAGCCACTTCCGGGCGCGGCGCGGCGGCGGTGCGCCAGGTCGCCCGTCCGGAAGCCACTGTGAGTCGCCAGCGCGCGGTCGTGGCGGCGAATCCCACCGCGCCACCTGCCAAATAACCGGAATCCGATTCCATCGCAGCCGGCTTGCTTCCTCCGCCCCGACGCCTGTCGCCACAATTGTGTCGGGGTTCTTTTTTCGCTGTGCGACCATCGACCACGACGGGCAACGTGGTATGGGGTCGATATTAAACGCGCGGCATGGGGTCGATGTTCAACGCCCATCGGTGAAAGGTGTCCCCCGCCTGTGCCGTGCCGACCAACTTCCTGAACCGCGGGTTCAAGATTGGCTGCCTGCCGGAACCATCAGGCGCTTCCGCGTGGGAGCGCACACCGGTTCACTAGAGGCAAAGGCAACCTCGCTACAAGAGCATTGGTTCAAAGAGTGACTGGACGACTCGAACACCGCAGGGGACATTGAACGATGCAACTGCATTTGGTGCTGCAAAATCAGAGCAATTTTTCCTGACCCGCCATCGTTTGATCGATCGCGGCGTGCATGGCAAGGATTCTACGCCGCGCGTCAGTTGCGTCAACGCCGGAAGCCGGTGCGCGCGCGGCTGATTGGGTTGGCGGCGACGATGCAGTTGTCGAAACCGAGGGCGCCTTGCGCTCCTTCAGCAATTCGTTGGCCAGATTCAACGCGGCCATCACCGCGATGCGATCCACGCCCGTGACCTTGCTGCCGTCCTTGATCTCGTGCATGCGCTGGTCGAGAAAGCCGACGGCTTCGAGCAGTTCGGCGCGCTCGTGCTCCTTGCACGCGACCTTGTACTCGCGGCCCATGATCTTGATGTCGAGCTGGACCGTGCGGTCCGATGCAGGGGAGGATCGGGTCGTCATTCGGCGGGCATCCGGGCGATGAGGGCATCCAGGCGTACGCCAGCCTGTTGGACGCGGGCCGACAGGTCGCGATTGCGCTCATGCGCGGCTGCGAGGTCGCGGCGAAGCGCCTCGTTGGCGGCGCGCAGCGCGCGCGTATGCGCAAGCAGCGTGGCCAACTTGCGCTCCAGTTCGGTGAGATCCTTGTCCATGATGGAATAGTGGCGGCGCGCGGGGCGTACGTCAACCGGCCTGGCCCGATCTTCAGTTCTCAGGCTCCGGTCGCCAGCTCTTCGTAGCGGACCGCCATGATATCCAGTTCCTCGACGCCGCCCGGCGTGTTGAGCGTGACCGTATCGCCCTCGCGGGCCTTGAGCAGCGCCCGCGCCATCGGGGAGACCCAGCTGATGTAGCCGCGCGTCGTGTCGATCTCGTCGACGCCGACGATGCTGACCGTGCGCTCTTCGTTCCGGGTGTTGCGCACGGTGATCGTGGCGCCGAAATACACGCGGTCTTCCTCGCCTTCGTCGCGCCGGGCCGTGGGATCGACGACTTCGGCGGCGTCGAGGCGCTTGATCAGGAAGCGGATGCGCCGATCCACTTCGCGCAGTCGCTTCTTGCCGTAGATGTAGTCGCCGTTTTCCGAACGGTCGCCATTGCCTGCGGCCCAGGCGATCGTCGCCACCAGTTCGGGGCGCTCCTTGCCCACCAGCCGGTCGAGTTCGTCCTTCATGCGCGTGAAGCCCGCCGGCGTCATGTAGTTCTTGCTGCCGGCTGGCAGCGGCGACGCGTTCTCCGGGCCATCGCCGTCGTCGTCCTCATCCTCGCTTTCGCGGGTAAACGCCTTGTTCATGCCGGACCGATTCGTTGGTGCGGGGAATCGATTATAGGCCGCCTATAATCGGCGCGTTGCCCGACCTGAATTCCCCAGTGCATCGTTTCCCTCCGCTGCTCGTGCTCGTCGCGCTCGCGTTGCTTGCGTTGGCGGCCTTCGTGTTCGCGTTGACGGCGGGCAGCGTCGACGTCGGCATCGCTGCCGTGGCGCGTGCGTTGTTGTCCTCTGCGGACGATGCCGGCACCGGCCACGCCGTGGTACGCGAGTTGCGATTGCCACGCGCGATGGCGGCGTTTGCCGTCGGTGGACTGCTGGCGCTTGCCGGCACAATGATGCAGGTGCTGCTGCGCAACCCGCTGGCCGACCCCTATGTGCTCGGACTTTCCGGCGGAGCGGCCTCCGGCGCGCTGACCGCGCTGTTTGTCGGTGCCGCAGCGCTGGTGACGCCCGCCGCGTTCGCGGGCGCGCTGTTGTCGACCTTCGTCGTGTTCGGATTGGCGCGGGGGAGCGGAGCGTGGGCACCGACACGGCTGTTGCTGACCGGCGTCGTTGTCGCCACCGGATGGGGTGCGCTGATCATGCTGCTGCTCACCTTGGCGCCGGAAGCGCAGGTCCGCGGCATGCTGTTCTGGCTGATCGGCGATCTCTCCGGCGCCACGCGCGGCGGATTCGCGCTGCTGGCGCTTGCCGGCGTGCTCGGGGTCGGCATGTACTTCGCGCGCGACGCCACACTGCTCTCGCGCGGCGATTTGACCGCGGCGAGCCTCGGCGTTTCGGTGCGTGCCACGACCCTCGCGCTGCATGCACTTGCCGCATTCGCGAGCGCCGTTGCGGTCACGGTGGCGGGCAGCGTCGGCTTCGTCGGACTCGTCGTCCCGCATGCGGTGCGACTCGCGATCGGCAATGACCAGCGCTGGCTGATGCCGGCCGCCGTACTCGCCGGCGGCGCGCTGCTTACCTTCGCGGATACCGTGGCGCGAACCATCGTGGCGCCAGCACAACTTCCAGTGGGGGTGCTCACGGCCATCGTCGGCGTTCCGCTCTTCTTGTGGCTGCTGCGGCGAGCGGACCGATGACCCCGCCCGTTCGCACGCCCATCCTCGCCTGCCGCGATCTCGCGCTGGCCGTGCCGGGCCGCACGTTGTGTCGCGATGTCGCGGTCGACGTCCACGCCGGCGAGTGCTGGGTGATCGTCGGACGCAATGGCGCAGGCAAGACCACACTGCTGCAGACGCTGGCCGGATTGCGTCAGCCGGCAGCGGGCACGATCGCGTTGGCCGGCATTCCCATCGCGAATTGCGCGCCGCGCTGGCGCGCCCAGCGCCTGGGCTTCCTGCCGCAGGACACGTTTGACGCCTTCCCTGCCACCGCGCTGGAAATCGCGCTCGGCGGTCGGCATCCGCATATTCCGCGCTGGCAGCCCGAGAGCGCTGCCGACGTGGCGAAGGCGCGCGAAGCGCTGGCCAGGGTGGGCATGGCCGACGCCGCGCGGCGCGATGTGCAGACACTCTCCGGTGGCGAGCGCCGTCGCGTAGCGCTCGCGATGCTGCTTGCGCAGGAGCCGGCGGTCCTGCTGCTGGACGAACCGACCAATCACCTCGATATCGCGCATGAAGTGCGCTCGCTCGAGTTGCTGGCGAATCTCGCGCAGAACGACGGCCGCGCCGTCGTGATGGCGGTGCACGACCTGACGCTCGCCGCGCGTTACGCGACGCACGCCGTGCTGCTGGGTGGCGAGAAGGTCGAGACCGGGCCAGCGCGTGATTTGCTGACCGCAGAAAAACTGTCGGACCTGTTCGGCGTGGGACTCGTGGCCGTCGCGCATTCACGCGGGACGGCGTTCCTGCCCGTCTAGCGCCTGCCGCTCCTATTTTTTCGCGCCTGGTCGAGCATCGCGCACAGCGACTCGACGCCCGGGACGAAGCGCGGCCCCGACCGGTGCAGCAGGTCGCCCTCGGCGACGAAAAGGTTGCCGTAGCGCACCGCTGGCAGGCTGCGCCAGCGCCTCCAGTCGTCGAGCCACGGCGGCCTCTTGCCATCGTCGCTGCCGGCGATGATGGCCTCCGGCGCTGCCGCCACGACCGCCTCCGTTGAAATGGTCGGCGCCGGCAGCGTCAGCGTGCCGAACACATTGGTTCCACCGCACAGCGCGATTGCCTGCGAAATGAGATGGCGTCCGCCGATCGTCTGCAGCGGTTCGTTCCAGATTTCGTAGAACACGGTGATCGGGGCCACGCCCGCGTATTTCGCGGCAAGTGCATCGTGACGCGCGCGAAGCGACGCGGCGGTGGGTTGGGCGACGGCCTCCGTGCCAGCCAGCATGCCGAGCGCAGCGACGTCCCGCGCGATGCCGGCAATCGTTTTCGGGTCGCTGATGAAGATGGTCGCCCCGCGCGCGCGCAATGCCGCCAGCTGCGCCGGCATCGTGTACGGCCACGCGACGACGAGGTCTGGCATCAGCGCCACGATGCGTTCCAGGTCCAGCGCATTGGCATCGCCAACGCCGGGCAACGCGCGCGCCTCGCGTGGCCAGTCGCTGTGCGCCACGACGCCGACGACGCGCGCGCCCGCACCGGCGGCAAACAGAAGTTCCGTCGCATGCGGCGCGAGGCTCACGATCCGTTGCGCGGGCCGCGCCAGCGTCACCACATTGCCCGCGTCGTCCGTCGCCGTGACTGTAGCGAAGGCCTGCGCGGCGAATATCGTCGCCAGGCAGCCGACGCCCGCCGCTACAAATCGCGCAAGCTTCATGGCTGCCAGCGGATTCCCGCGTAGGCGGTCGCGCCGCCCGTCGAAAAATCGGCGGCGAGCTGGTAGTTCTTGTCCAGCACGTTGTTGCCGCGCAGCAGCAACGAGAACCCTTTCGCGAACGGCCATTCGACGGTGAGGTTCACGATGCCGTAGCCGCCCATCTTCACCGTGTCGGCGGCGTCATCGTAGCGCAGCGACGACGCGACGAACTCCACGCCCAGCTGGACAGGACCCGCCTGCTGCAGCAATTGCACGGCGCCGTGCGTGCGCGCCCGGCGCGGCAGCAGTTTGCCCGTCGCGTCGTCCGTCGGATTCTGCAGGTCGAGCGATGCCGTCACGCGCGTGTCGCGCCAGTTCAGGTCGAGTCCCAGCGTGGCGCCTTCGAGCGTGGCGCGATTCACGTTCTGCGGAAGGCAGTTGAAGCTGGCGTCGCACTGAAAGACGATCAACTCCTTCACCTGGTTGTGGAAGCCGATGGCACGCATCTCCCACCGCGCATCGCCGTGCGTCGCGGTCCAGTACGCACCCACTTCGACGTTCGTCGACGTTTCCGGTACCAGGTTCGGATTGGAGAAGTCCGGATAGTAGAGATCGTTGAACGACGGTGCCTTGAAGCCCGTGCTGGCACCCGCGGTGAAGCGCCACGCCGGGGATAGTTTGTAGCCGAGGGCGATACCGCCGGTGGTCTTGCCGCCATACTGGTTCGAGTCGTCGCGACGCAGGCTGCCCTGCAGCGCAAACGCCTCATAGCGCAGTTGATACACGCCCGTCGCGGAGTTGGTATTGCGCTGCGTGGTCGCGAAGTCGGCATCGGTGCTCAGGTGTTCCTCGCGCCGTTCCAGGATCACGCCCAGCGTGCCCAGCGGCAACGTGAAATCGTTCTGCCAGAAATACTGCCGCTGCGTCGTCTTGAACGGATAGTTGCCGAAAGCCGTTTCCGACACGGAATCGTCGCTGCCCTCGCCTGCAGTCAGCACCGACGTCCAGATATCGTTGACGCGATTGCGGCTGGTGGCGCTCCACGTCTGCACCGTCGTGATCGTACGGTCGTCGAAGTACGGCGCGCCGCCATCGAATTGCGCGCTGAGCCGGTTGCCGAAGTACTGCGCAGACAGTTCCTGTCCCGCGTCCCACGTCCAGTTTAAGGTAGCGGACAGGTTCTTCGTCGAGAAACCATCGCGGTCGGGGTTGTAGCTGTAGTGGTCAGGATTGACGATCGCATTGAAGCCGTCGCTGGTCCGCCCGCCTGCCTGCAGCGCGTACCGCACCGATCCGTTCGTTCCGGCGAAACCCGCCGAGACCGCGCCGGTGTTGTATGTGCCATAGCCCGCGGAGAAATTCGGCGTGAACGACGTTGAACCTTGCGGCCGCTTGGTGAATACCTGCACGGCGCCGCCGATGGCGTCCGCGCCGTAGATACTCGATGCCGGTCCGCGCAGGATTTCGATGCGGTCGATCTGGTCGAGGGGAATGGCCTCGAGCGTCGTGGCGCCGGACGACGACGACCCGGCACGCAAACCGTCGATCAGCACCAGTGTCTGGCCACGATTGGCGCCGCGCAACAACGCTCCCGAAACCGACCCCGGACCGCCGTTCTGCACGATCTCGACGCCGGGTTGGCGCTGCAGCAATTCGGCCAGGCTCTGCACGCCGCTGCGCAGGATTTCTTCTCCGCCGATCACCGTGACATCGGCCAGCACATCGGTGATCGGCTGCGCGATGCGCGCCGCCGTTACGACGACCGGATCGAGCCGAGTCGCGCTGGGCTGCCCTGTGTTTTGCGCGACCGCGCTGCCGGTGAACAGAAAAATGGAAATGACGGCGCATCGCTGCGCGAGACTGGAACATGGGTAGGACATCGGTGTGCTCCGATTGGTGCCGTGCATCCCCGCACGACGGTGAAGCCAAGGAAGACGGCCTCGCGCCCATGATCGCCATGGCACTCGACGCCGGTCGCAGGCCGGTCTCCGGGCTCACCGGTTTTGTCCGCCCGCCTTCCCGTCCGAACTGGACAGTGGCGCATGGGGCGGACCACACCGGCTTACCGTTGCGGGGGCAGCCGCGGCTTTCGCGCGGTGGGTTGGCACGATCGGGCAAACTTGCCCGATTTCGCCAACGACGCGCGGCACCGCATTCCCGTTTCACCCGCCGAGGATGGACCCTCGGCGGACACCTGCTGGTGGGATGGTACTTTATTGGAGGGTTACCCGTCTGCCGGCCCAAACGGGCCGCTTGCTAAAGGCTGCCTTTACTATGGCAGTCTTTTCTTGCCATTAATAAAGGCTGTCTTTACTAACGGATGTCTCCGCCGCGCTTTGCGCTGGAATTATTGTTTATTATTTTATTGTTGATAATTTCCAGTGTCTGAATAGTTCAGCATGCTTCACTCATGCTGGATGCCATTGACCTCTCGCCCGAGTGCACCGCAAAGGCCCCCTCAACCCCTCGCCCGGCCCCCACGGCGCAGGACCCTCCCCTGCTATAATTCGCGCCCTTTCACCTTGACGACCCCCACGGATTCACACGCCGCCCCGGGGCCGCTCAGTGGCCAATAAGGCAGTGGCGAAAAAGCTCTTTATCCGCACGTTCGGCTGCCAGATGAACGAGTACGACTCGGACAAGATGGCCGACGTCCTGCACGCCTCCCAGGGCCTGACTCGCACCGAACGTCCCGAGGACGCGGACGTGATCCTGTTCAACACCTGTTCCGTGCGCGAAAAAGCGCAGGAGCGCGTCTTCTCCGACCTGGGGCGCGTGCGCGAACTGAAGCTGGCCAATCCCGATCTCGTGATCGGCGTGGGCGGATGCGTCGCCTCGCAGGAAGGTGCTGCCATCGTCAAGCGCGCGCCTTACGTGGATGTCGTGTTCGGCCCGCAGACGTTGCACCGGTTGCCCCAGTTGATCGCCGCGCGCCGCGCCACCGGGCATCCGCAGGTCGACATCAGTTTTCCCGCAATCGAAAAGTTCGACCACCTGCCGCCGCCGCGCGTCGAGGGCGCATCGGCCTTCGTGTCGATCATGGAAGGCTGCAGCAAGTACTGCTCGTTCTGCGTCGTTCCATACACCCGCGGCGAGGAGGTCTCGCGCCCGTTCGACGATTGCCTGACCGATATCGCCGACCTGGCCGACCAGGGCGTCATGGAAGTCACGCTGCTCGGCCAGAACGTGAACGCGTACCGCGGGGCGATGAGCGCCGATACGCGGTCGACCGAGACGGCAAGCTTTGCGGACCTCGCCACGCTTCTGGAATACGTCGCGGAAATTCCGGGCATCGAGCGCATCCGCTACACGACGTCGCACCCGAAGGAAATGACGCCGCGGCTCATTGCGACGCACGGCGACATGGACAAGCTCGCCGCACACCTGCACCTGCCCGTGCAGTCGGGCTCCGACCGGGTGCTGGCCGCCATGAAGCGCGGCTACACGGCGCTCGAATACAAGTCGACGGTCCGCAAGCTGCGCGCCGCACGACCCGAACTCTCGCTCACGTCCGACTTCATCGTGGGCTTTCCCGGCGAAACGGATGGCGACTTCGAGCAGACAATGAAACTGGTGCGCGACGTCGGCTTCGACGGCGGTTTCAGCTTCCTGTACAGCGCGCGCCCGGGCACGCCGGCCGCCGAACTGCAGGACGCGACCCCGCACGCCGTAAAACAGGCAAGGCTGGAAGCTCTCCAGGCACTGCTGGAAGCGCAGCAACGCGCGCACAGCGAGGCGATGGTCGGCACCGTGCAGCGCGCGCTGGTCACCGGGACGTCGGCCCGCGATGCCGCGGAACTTGCGGCGCGCACCGACAACAATCGCGTCGTGAATTTCGCCGGCGACGCGACACTGGCTGGCCGCTATGTCGACGTCACGATAACGTCGTCGCAGCCGCACTCGTTGCGCGGCGAGCTGCGCGGTGCGCGGTGCGGTGCTCAGTCCGGTGCGCAGATCGGCGCGCAGTCCGGCGCGCAGAACGGTGAACGTACCGCAATGGCGCAGGACGAGTGATGATCGCCCGACATTGCTTCCGCCTGGCGTTGGCCGCCACCGCATGCGTACTGGGGAGTTGCGCAACGCTGCCGGATCCGCCGACCGCCGGAAGCACCAATTTGCCAGGCGCTGCGCCGGTTGCAACGCCTTCCGCGCAATCCATTGCCAACGCGCAGCGTCTTGCCGGCGCCCCGGGAAGTACGGCGGCATCCACCGCAACGCCGCCGCTGCGGTCGTTTGCCGAAGTGAGCCGCGACGCCAAGGAGTCGACCGGCCTTTTCCACCTGTGGCAGAAGGACGACAAAGTGTGGCTGGAGATCGAGCCCGGCCAATTCGATCGGGCGTATTTCTTTTCGACCAACCTCGACCAGGGCCTGGGCGAAAATGGCTTCTTTGCCGGGTCGATGAGCAGCAGCGTGTCGCGCCGCTTTGGCGGCCCGCAGATCGTCATCTTCCGCAAAGTCGGCACCAACGTTCAATTCGTGGCCAGGAACGCCAAGTACACGGCGCAGCCCGGCACGCCTGAAGCGCGAGCAGTGGCCGCCGGTTTTTCGGACAGCCTGCTCGCCAGCGCCGCCATCGTGTCGGCGCCCCATCCGGAACGCAAGTCGGTGCTGGTGGATGCCAGCACGCTCTTCTTCGCAGACCTTCCGGCGGCCGCATCGCGACTGGAACAGTCGTATCGCCAATCCTATGCGTTCGACGCGCGCAACACGTTCTTCGGTCCGGTGCGCACGACCCCGACATTCGTTTCGTTCAATGTGACCGCTCATTACTCGTTGAACCGCGTGACGATGCCCGCCACCGGCGCGACCGCGACGGATGCCATTTCGACAGTGCCGGACATCCGCAGCCTGTTCCTCGGCTTTCACTATTCGATCGCGAAGTTGCCGGATGTGCCGATGCAGCCGCGTCCGGCGGACAACCGCGTCGGCTATTTCTGGACCGAGCGCTGGGACTTCACGACCGATGACCGGCGCGTACCGATCAACCGCTACGGCAACCGCTGGCGGCTGGAAAAGAAGGACCCCGCCGCCGCGCTGTCGGAACCGAAGGAACCGATCGTCTACTGGATCGACCGCACCGTGCCGGAAAAATATCGCGGCGCGATCCGCGACGGCGCGCTCGAATGGAACAAGGCGTTCGAGCGCATCGGGTACAAGGACGCGATCCGCGTCGAGATCCAGCCCGAAAACGCCGAGTTCAATACCTCGGACATTCGCCACGCATCGATCCGCTGGATGACCAACGCGCGCAGCGGCTTCAACGCGATCGGTCCGTCGGTCGTCGATCCGCGCACAGGGGAAATCCTGGACGCCGACATCAGCATCGACGGCACCAGCGTCCGCGGAATCAGGAGCCTCGGCGCCGAAACGGTTCCGCAGCGGCCATCGCTTTCGACGCGCGCGGATGCCGCCTATTGCGACTACGACCAGGAATCCGCCGAACACGCGAGCTTTGCGCTGTCGCTGCTGGAGGCGCGCGGCGAAATGATGCTGGACGGACCGGAAACGGAGGCGTTCATCCTGTCGCGGCTCAAGTCGACGGCGATGCACGAGGTGGGCCACACGCTCGGCCTCACGCACAATTTCCGCGCCTCGACCGCGTACTCGGAGGCGCAGCTCGCCGACCCGGAGTTCACGCGCAGGAACGGCATCGCCGGCTCGGTGATGGAGTACAACGCGGTGAACCTTGCGCTGCCCGGCGAAAAGCAGCGCGAGTTTCATATGTCCACGCTGGGGCCGTACGACTACTGGGCGATCGAGTACGGTTATCGCGACCTGACGCCGGGCAGGGAAGCGGAGGAATTGGCGCGCATCGCCGGACGTTCCAGCGAGCCCATGCTCGCATTCATGGCCGACGACGACCTGTTCTACAGCGGACTCGACCCGACGGCGAACACCTTCGACTTAGGCGCCGATCCGCTGGCCTATGCCGATCGCAATCTCAAGCTCGCGCATGAGCTGTGGCAGCTCACCGAATCGCGGTCGATGAAGCCGGACGAGACCTATGCGCTGTTGCGGCGCAATTTTCAACGCGGATTGGCCGAGGTGCAGGCAAGCGCCGCGTACGCGGTCAAGTACATCGGCGGCCTCACCATGCTGTCGGACCACGCAGGCAGCGGCCGCGCGCCGCTCGAGCCTGTCCCGGTGGAAAAGCAGCGCGCCGCACTCAAATTGCTGACCGGAACGATCTTTGCCGCCGACGGTTTCAAGTTCCAGCCCTCATTCCTGCGCCGATTGGCGATCAGCGATGCCGACATAGCCGACGCGCGCGCGCTCGGCCGCAACGTGCCGCCGGTCGACATCGCGGTGGACCAGCAGGTGCTGGGCGTGCACCGCGCCGCGCTGGGACCCCTGATGGGACCCGATCTGGCGCAGCGGCTCCTCAACAACGAACTGAAGGTCGCCGATCCGGCGCAGGCACTGCGGCTCAGTGAACTCTACTCGACGCTGCACGCCGCGATCTTCATCGAAGTGAAGACCGGGCAGGACATTCCGCTGGTGCGCCGCAACCTGCAGCGCGATTACGTCTCGCGCGTCGCCGTAGTGCTGCTCAAGCCTTCCAGCAACATGCCGGCCGATGCGCGCGCGCTGCTGCGCGCCGATGCCGTCCAGTTGCGCGGCGAACTGGCCGCCATGCCGCGCGTTGCGCAAGCCTCGCCCGAGACGCGCGCGCACGTCGCGGAGAGTCTCGCGGTGCTCGACGACGCGCTCAAGGCGCCGTCGGTCCGGCAAGGCACTTAGGGCCTGCCAACACCATGGCTGCGCGGCAATCCCGACTTGCGGTCACGCTGGTGCCGCCGGACAATCGCGCGCTCGCCAACCTGTGCGGCCCGCTCGATGCCAACCTGCGTCAGATCGAAGCCGCACTCGACGTGACGATCACGCACCGCGCCGGCGCCTTCACCGTGGCCGGCGACACGCCGCAGTCACAGCGCGCGGTGGAGGCGTTGCAGCGGTTCTATGTTGCCGCGGAAAAACCGCTGTCGGTGGACGACATCCAGCTGGGGTTGGTCGAGATTGCGACGCAACCCAAGGCCCACGCGACGACGGAACCGCTGGCCGACGGCACGCCGCACCTGCGCACGCGCCGCGCCGACCTGCACGGCCGCACGCCAAACCAGGTCGAATACCTGAAGGACATCCTCGGCCACGACATCACCTTCGGTATCGGCCCCGCGGGTTCCGGCAAGACCTATCTCGCCGTCGCGTGCGCGGTCGACGCACTCGAGCGCGACGCGGTCAAGCGCATCGTGCTGGTGCGTCCGGCCGTCGAGGCCGGCGAGAAACTCGGCTTCCTTCCGGGCGATCTCGCGCAAAAAATTGATCCGTATCTGCGACCGCTCTACGACGCGCTGTACGACCTGATGGGCTTCGACAAAGCCGCGCGGCTGTTCGAGCACACGACCATCGAGCTGGCGCCGCTCGCGTACATGCGCGGACGCACGCTCAACCACTCGTTCATCATCCTGGACGAGGCGCAGAACACGACGCCGGAACAGATGAAGATGTTCCTGACGCGCATCGGCTTCGGCACCAAGGCAGTGATCACCGGAGACGTCACGCAGACCGACCTGGCGCGTGGCCAGAAGAGTGGACTGGTGGAAGCGGCACGCGTGCTGGCCGGGGTGCGCGGCATCGCGTTTCGCCACTTCACCAGCGCGGACGTGGTGCGCCACCCGCTGGTACAGAAGATCATCGACGCCTATGACCGTGACGCGGCCACGACCCGGTCCGACGACCGGAACCGGCGCTGATGGCACGCGCTGAGCCCAAGCGCCGCACGGCGCCCGTGCTGTCGCTGTCCGTGCAATATGCGAGCAACGACGCCGAGCTTCCGGCGCGCCCGCAGATTCGCCGCTGGGTGCGCGCGGCGCTGCTGGGTGACGCGACGGTGACGGTGCGCTTCGTCGACGCGATCGAGGGCCGTGCGCTCAACGCCGAATTCCGCAACAAGGACTACGCCACCAACGTGCTCACCTTCGTGTACGATGATGAGCATCCGCGCGCCGGCGATATCGTGCTCTGCGCGCCGGTCGTGCGCCGGGAAGCCGTCGCACAGGGCAAGCCGCTCACCGATCATCATGCGCACCTGGTAATCCACGGCATGTTGCACTTGCAGGGATTCGACCACGAACGGCACGCCGACGCTGCGGTGATGGAGGCGCGGGAAACCGCCATTCTGGCCACGCTCGGGCTCCCCGACCCTTATGCGCCACGACCGGCTCCGCGCCCGCAGGCCCCCCAGCAATCCGCCCCATGAACGACGACAAGAACGACTCCGGCCAGGACAAGCCGACGATCCTCGAACGGATCTCGGCGCTGCTGATGCGCGAGCCCGAGGATCGCGAGGACCTCATCGCGATCATGCGCGGCGCGTTCGAGCGCAAGTTGGTCGACGGCGATGCGCTGTCGATGATCGAAGGCGTGCTGTCGGTATCCGAGACGACGGTGCGCGACATCATGATCCCGCGCGCGCAGATGGACTGCGTGTCGATCGACGATGCGCCTGCCGAGTTCATCCCGCTGGTCGTGGAGACGCGACACTCGCGCTTCCCGGTGATCGGCGAGAGCAAGGACGACGTCGTCGGCATCCTGCTGGCCAAGGAACTGCTCAACTATTACGCCAATCCGGAGGGTTTCAACCTGCACGACACGCTGCGGCCGGCGGTGTTCGTGCCGGAGGGCAAGCGCCTGAATGTGCTGTTGCGCGAGTTTCGCGCCAACCGCAACCACATCGCAATCGTCGTCGACGAATACGGCGGCGTCTCCGGCCTGGTCACCATCGAGGACGTGCTGGAGCAGATCGTGGGCGACATCGAGGACGAATACGACTTCGATGAAAGCGAAGACAACATCATCCCGGAAGCCGGAAGCCGCTGGCGCGTGAAGGCGCAAACGGAGATCGCCGACTTCAACACGCACTTCGCCACGCACTTCGAGGATGACGAGTTCGATACCGTGGGCGGTCTGGTGCTGCGCGCGTTCGGTCGGCTGCCCAAGCGCGGCGAAACGGCCGTGCTCGAAGGCCTGCGCTTTCGCGTGCTGCGCGCCGACAGCCGCCGGCTGTATACCTTGCAGGTCGAACGTCTCGCGCCACCGCCCGACGCCGACAACGCCGGGTGAGTTCCAAAGCGGGAACGGGTCGCGGGCTGCGGCTGCTGCTCGCGTTCGCGGCCGGTGGGCTGACGGTGTTCGGTTACGCGCCGTTTCATGTGGCGCTGCTCCCGTTGGCCACGCTCGCCGCGCTGTTCTGGTTGTGGCAGCGGGCGGCATCGCCGCGCGAAGCGGCGCTCGAGGGCTTCGCGTTCGGCATGGGGATGTTCGGTGTCGGCGTCTCGTGGATATCCGTCGCGCTCGAAACTTTCGGCGTGCCGCGCGTCATTGCCTTCCCCGGCATGCTGGGCTTGGTCGTCTACCTGTCGCTCTATCCGGCACTGGCAGGCTGGGTCGTCGCGCGCATCGCGCGTCCGGACACGACGTCGCGCCTGATCGCTGCCGCGGCCGCGTGGGCGCTGGCCGAGTGGATGCGCGGAACGCTGCTCACCGGCTACGGCTGGCTGGCCATCGGCTACACGCAACTGCTGCCGCAATGGTCACTGCCGCTCGCCGGTTTTGCGCCGATCGGCGGCGTGTACCTGGTGTCGTTCGCGCTGGCGGTGTGCGCAGCGCTCCTCGTGTACCTGACCGACGGCATCACCGCGGCGCGCACGCGTACGATTCCACTGAGCCTTGCCGCCATCGCGCTGCTGTTCGTCGCGGGGTCTCTTACTGCGCGCGTCGAGTGGACCCGACCTGAAGGCCCGCCCCTTGCCGTCTCGTTGGTGCAGGGCAACGTCGCCCAGCACCAGAAATTCGACCCCGCGTATCGCGCGCGCAACATCGAGATGTACGAACAGCTGGTGAGCCAGGCGCGCGGTCGGCTGGTCGTGTTGCCGGAGAGCGCGTTCGCGGCGTTCATCCACGAGCTCTCGCCCGATGTGCTGGAGCGCCTCGCCGAATCCGGCCGCGCGCGCAACGGCGACGTACTGCTCGGCCTGTTCACGCTGGACGCGCCGCAGCCCGGCAGCGGACGCGACCCCGACGATCCGCTGATCTACAACAGCGTGGTCAGCTTGGGCGCCGGGGCGCCGCAGCTGTATCGCAAGCATCACCTCGTGCCGTTCGGCGAGGCCATTCCATTGCGCGCCGTGTTCGGCTGGTTCCTGAACAGCGTGCTGAACATTCCGCTGGCCGACCAGGCCGCCGGCCCCGCGCGGCAGCGGCCCTTCGACGTCGCCGGCCAGCGCGTCGCGATCAACATCTGCTACGAAGACGTGTTCGGCGCGGAACTCGCGGAGGTCGCGCGCGACGCCACATTGTTCGTCAACGTGACCAACGACGCGTGGTACGGCCGCTCGATCGGCGCGCTGCAGCACAACCAGATCGCCGCGATGCGTGCGCTGGAGCTGGGACGCCCGATGCTGCGCGCGACCAATACCGGAGTCACATCGGCCATTGCCCATGACGGCAAGGTCATCGCCCAGTTGCCATGGTTCACACGGGGAATTCTCGAGGTCGACATCGCCGGCCGGCGTGGCGAGACCCCTTTCGTGCGCTGGGGTGATGCGCTCGTCGCCGTGTTGGCGGGCTTGGGGTTGGTCGTCGCCTTTGTCCTGAACCGGCGGCGCGAACGCACCACGTAGTCGCCATTCATGCCCTCCACCGGCACTTCGTCGGCGCCTGCCGTCGCCTGCTCCACCCACCGTTGTCGCCGCCGCCACCCGTCCTCATAATCCGCGCCTTTCGCCGTGACAGGAATCGCCATGTCCGTCCTTGAAATCTCCGGCTTGTCCAAGACCTACCCGAACGGCGTGCAGGCCCTGGCCGACGTGTCGCTGACCATCCGCCCAGGCATGTTCGGCCTGCTGGGGCCGAACGGCGCAGGCAAGTCGACGCTGATGCGCACGCTGGCCACACTGCAGGACGCCGACGCCGGTTCTGCGCGGATGGGCGACGTCGACGTGCTGCGCGACAAGGACGCGGTGCGGCGTAGCTTGGGCTACCTGCCGCAGGATTTCGGTGTGTACCCCAAGGTTTCCGCCGAGCAACTGCTCGACCACCTGGCGCGCCTCAAGGGATTGAACGACACCGGCGTCCGGCGTGATGTGGTCGCCACGCTGCTCAGGCAAACCAACCTGTACGACGTGCGCAAGAAGGCACTGGGCGGCTTCTCCGGCGGGATGCGCCAGCGCTTCGGCATTGCGCAGGCGTTGTTGGGCGATCCCAAGCTCATCATCGTCGACGAACCCACGGCGGGGCTCGACCCCGAGGAGCGCGTGCGCTTCCACAACCTGCTGGCGGACATCGGCGAGAACGTCATCGTCATCCTGTCCACGCACATCGTGTCCGATGTCAGCGACCTGTGCGCGCAGATGGCGATCATCAACAAGGGCCGAGTGCTGCTGACCGGCGAACCGCTGGCGCTTACCCGGCGACTCGAGGGCCGGGTGTGGCAGAAGGCCATTGCCCGCAGCGATCTCGATGCGCTGAAAAGCCGGCTGCCGGTCATCTCGACGCGGCTGGTTTCCGGACGCACGCTGGTCAATGTCGTCGGCGCCGACGTTCCCGCCGACGGCTTTGTGCCCGTCGAGGCCACGCTGGAAGATGTCTACTTCGCCGCCATTTCCGGCGGGCTCGATGCCGCCGTCGCCGACACGCAGGCCGCCTGATGCGCAACGCGTTCACCATCGCGGGTTTTGAGGTCGCGACGCGTCTCAAGCGAATCTCCACGTGGGTGTACTTCGCGGTGTTCTTCGCGATCGCCATGTTCTGGGTGGCTGCGGCCGGCGGCATGATCAAGAGCGCGGCCGTATCGTTCGGCAGCGGCAAGGTCTGGATCAACTCGCCCTACGCCATTGCGCAGACCGTCTCGTTCCTGGGCATGTTCGGGCTGTCGATCATCGCCGCGATCATGGGCCGCGCGGTGCAGCAGGACTTCGAATACCGCGTCGAACACTTTTTCTTCAGCTCGCCCATCAAGAAGTGGGAATACCTGTTCGGCCGCTTCGCCGGCGCGATCGTGGTGCTGCTCATCATCCTGTCGAGCATTTCGATTGGCGGCGCGCTCGCGCTGTCGCTGCCGGGACTGGACCCTGACCGCATCGGACCGATGCGCGCAGTCGCCTACATCGTCCCGTACTTCACCGTCCTGCTGCCGAATATCATCGTGCTGGGCGGGCTGTTCTTCTGCCTGGGAGCGCTGACGCGGCGCATGCTGCCGGTGTACATCGGCAGCGTGCTGCTGCTGATCGGCTTCCTGGCCGCGCAAGGTCTGCTGCGCGACATGACGAACAAGACACTGGCTTCGCTGCTGGACCCATTCGGGATCGTGGCAACGTCGCAACTCACCGCGTATTGGTCGATCAGCGAGCGCAACACGCGGCTGCTGCCCCTCGAAGGGCTGTTGCTGTGGAACCGATTGTTGTGGCTTGGGATAGTAGCCCTCGTGCTCGGCTTCACGACCTGGCGCTTCCGCATGGCGCAGGCAGGTACCAGTGGCCGCCGTCGCGCGGTCGCTGCGGACGAAGGTGTTGCGGACGTCGTTTCCGTGGACCTGCGCCGCGTCGCGCAAGGCAAGGTCAACAGCGTGCGCCTGCTGCCGCGGCTGGTATGGCTCAATTTTAGGGAGACCGTCAAGAACGTGTACTTCGGCGTCATCGCGCTTGCCGGCGTACTGTTCCTGACCGTCACCAGCTCGACGGCCGGCGACATCTTCGGCACCAGCACGTGGCCGGTGACGTGGCAGATGCTGGAACTGCTTTCGGGCACGTTCGACGTCTTCATGCTGGTAATCATCACGTTCTACGCCGGCGAACTCACCTGGCGTGAACGCGAGCACCGGCTGGACCAGATCCACGACGCGCTGCCCATCCCCACCTGGCTGCCGTTCCTGGGCAAGCTGCTCGCGCTGATGCTCGTCCCCGTCGTGCTGCAGGCGCTGCTGATGCTGTGCGGCCTCGGAATTCAAGCTGCAAAGGGCTACCACAACTATGAAATCGGCCTGTACCTGCACGGCCTGTTCGGCATCGAGCTGATCACCTACTGGCTGCTCTGCGTGCTGGCGATGAGCGTGCACTCGCTGGTGAACCAGAAGTACATGGGCCACTTCCTCATGATCGTGTATTTCGTCGCGATCAGCTTCGCGGGCCTGGCCGGCTTCGAGCACAACCTCTACAAGTACGGCGGCACGCCGCCGTACATCTACTCGGACATGAACGGGTTCGGGCACTTCCTGCTGCGCGTGCGGGCATTCCAGGCGTACTGGGCCGCCGCAGCGTTGCTGCTGGCCATCGCCGCCTATTTGTTCTGGGTGCGCGGGACCACGGCCAGTTGGCGTGGCCGCATCGCAATCGCTCGCCGCCGTTTCACGCCTCCTGTAGCCGGACTGTCCGCGTTTGGCGCCGTCGCCATGGCGGGCATGGGCGCATTCATCTTCTACAACACCAACATCCTCAACCACTACCTGACGCCGGACGACGAGCTGACGGGGCAGGCCGACTACGAAAAAAAGTATAAATACCTCGACCACGCGCCGCAGCCCAAGGTCACGGCAGTCAAGGTCGCGGTCGATCTGTACCCTAGCGAGCGACAAGTCAGGATGCGCGGGCAATACACGCTCCTGAACAAGACCGACAAACCCATCGACACCGTGCATTTGCTGTTTGTCTCGGGTGAGGAAACGCAGGTGACCAAGCTCGAATTCGGCGTGCCCTCAACCCTGGTCGTCGACGATCTGCAGCACAGCCTGCGCAGCTACAAGTTGGCCACGCCACTGGCGCCGGGTGAATCCACGCAACTGACGTTTGACCTGGCGACAGGCGGCAAGGGATTCACCAACACCGGGGCGTTCACGGCCGTTGAAAACAACGGCTCGTTCGTGAACGGGCGCCTGCTGCTGCCCAGCATCGGCTACGAACCGAATGGCGAGATCACTGCCGACCGCGAGCGCAAGAAATTCGGGCTGCCCGCCGCCGAGCGGATGCGCGACCGCGACGACCCCGCGGGTCTCATGGAAAACGGCCTCTCCGCAGATGCGGACTTCATCACGTTCGAGGCAACCGTCAGCACGGAGGTCGATCAGTTCGCCATAGCACCGGGCTATCTGCAGAAGGAGTGGACGCATGACGGTCGCCGCTACTTCGAGTACAAGATGGACAGTCCGATCCTCAAGTTCTTTGCGTTCCAGTCGGGGCGCTATGTTGTGAAGAAGGACAAGTGGAACGACGTTGCCATCGAGGTCTACCACCAGCCCGGGCATGAGTACAACATCGACCGGATGATCGCGGCCACCAAGAGCGGGCTCGACTACTTCACCAAGAACTTCGGCCCCTACCAGCACAAGCAGTTCCGGATCATCGAGTTCCCGCGGTACGAACGTTTCGCACAGTCGTTTCCCAATACCATCCCCTATTCGGAGGGCATCGGCTTTATCGCACGGGTGCGCGAGGACGAGAAGGACGACATCGACTATCCCTACTACGTGACTGCGCACGAACTCGCGCACCAGTGGTGGGGGCACCAGATTGCCGCCGCCAACGTGCAGGGTGGAACGATGCTGGTCGAGACTCTCGCCCAGTATTCAGCGTTGATGGTCATGAAGCACAAGTACGGCGAGGAGAAGATGCAGCGCTTCCTCCAGTACGAAATGGACCGCTACCTGCTGGGACGCAGCACAGAGCAGAAGAAAGAACTGCCGCTGTCGCGCGTGGAGAATCAGGACTACATCCACTACCGCAAGGGCAGCGTCGTCATGTACGCGCTGCAGGACTATATCGGCGAGGACAACCTCAATCGCGCCATTCGCGCCTTCCTCGAGGAGCACGCGCTCAAAGGTCCGCCGTACCCGAACACGACCCAATTGCTCGCGCACATCCGCGCCGTGACGCCACCGCAGTATCAATACGCGATCGACGACATGTTCGAGACCATCACGCTGTACGACAACCGCACGACAGAGGCAAAGGCGAAACCTTTGCCGGACGGCCGCTACGAGGTCACGCTGAAAGTGGTGGCCAAGAAGCTTCGCGCCGATGAGCTGGGCAAGGAGTCCGACGTGCCGCTGGCCGACTGGATCGACATCGGTGTGCTGGATTCCGACAACAAGCCGCTGTTCCTGGAAAAGAAGAAGATCGACCGCGAGGCAATGGAATTCACGGTCATCGTGGACAAGAAGCCGGCGCGCGCGGGCATCGATCCGTTCAACAAGCTGATCGATCGCCGGCCGAAGGACAACACCGCGGCGGTGGATATCGGCTAGATATCCCGTAAAATCGACGTCTTTCGCGCCTTGGGAAGGATCCGCGGAGCTACCGCGCCGCGCGCCTCACGTCGATGCTCACGTTCCAACAGGTGATCCTGTCGCTCCAGAATTACTGGGGTGAGCGCGGCTGCGCGCTGCTGCAGCCCTATGACATGGAAGTGGGCGCGGGCACGTCGCACACGGCGACTTTCCTGCGCGCGCTGGGACCCGAACCGTGGCGCGCGGCGTATGTGCAGCCGTCGCGGCGGCCCAAGGACGGTCGCTACGGCGAAAATCCCAATCGCCTGCACCAGCACCACCAGTTCCAGGTGGTGTTGAAGCCTTCTCCACCCGACATCCTTGACCTGTACCTGGGCTCGCTCAAGGCGCTCGGCTTCGATTTGAAGAAGAACGACGTGCGTTTCGTCGAGGACGATTGGGAAAACCCGACGCTCGGCGCGTGGGGCTTGGGCTGGGAAGTGTGGATGAATGGCATGGAAATCACGCAGTTCACCTACTTCCAGCAGGTCGGTGGACTGGACTGCAATCCGATCACGGGCGAGATCACCTACGGCCTCGAGCGGATGTGCATGTACCTGCAGAACGTCGAGTCCGTCTACGATCTCAAGTACACCGACGCCATTTCGTACGGCGACGTGTTTTTCCAGAACGAGGTCGAGCAGTCCAAATATGCCTTCGACCAGTCCAATGCGCCGAAACTCTTCGAGCAGTTCGTATTTTTCGAATCCGAAGCGCGGCGGCTGCTGGAGGCGAAGCTGCCTCTGCCAGGCTACGAGATGATCCTCAAGGCCGGCCACACGTTTAACCTGCTTGATGCGCGTGGCGCCATTTCGGTCACCGAGCGCGCGGCCTATATCGGCCGCATCCGCAATCTCTCGCGGCTCGTGGCGACGGCGTATGTGGAGGCGCGCGAAGCGCTGGGCTTTCCGATGCTGGCGCCGGAGAATCGAAAGGCCGCAGCGTGAAGACCGACACGCTGCTGGTCGAGCTGTTCGCCGAGGAGCTTCCGCCAAAGGCGCTGAAGAAGCTCGGCGAGGCGTTTGCCGAAGGGCTGGCGTCGCGGCTGCGCAATGACGGCTTCTTCTCCGACGATTCAGTCATCACCGGTTTCGCCACACCTCGCCGCATGGCCGTGTCGATTTCGCAGGTCCGTGCAATTGCGCCGGACAAGCCGTTCAAGGAGAAACTGCTGCCGGTCAGCCTTGCGTTCGACGCGCAGGGCAACCCAACGCCGGCGCTGCTCGGCCGCCTCAAGGCCAAGCAACTCTCGCACATCGATCCGGCAACGCTTTTGCGCGAACCGGACGGCAAGGCCGAGTCGCTGTTCCACACCGGCATCGCCCAGGGCGGTCCACTGGTCAACGCGTTGCAAGCGGCACTCGACGAAACGCTGGCCAAGCTGCCCATTCCCAAAGTGATGAGCTACGCCGCACCCGGCAGCTACTACAACGACGTCAAGTTCGTGCGCCCGGCGCACAAGCTCGTCGCACTGCACGGCGCCGACGTCATTCCGGTGCGTGCTCTCGACCTGCCTGCCGGGCGCGTGACGGGCGGCCATCGCTTCCTTTCGCGAGGCGACATTGAAATCGCTGCCGCGGGGGCGTACGCGCCAACGCTCGAAGCCGAGGGCAAGGTCATCCCGTCGTTCGCGGGCCGGCGCGCGCAGATCGTGGTCGGGCTCGAGGGCGCCGCCGGCAATGCGACGCCGATCATGCCGGACGCGCTGCTCGACGAAGTCACGGCGCTGGTCGAATGGCCCGTGGTCTATCAGGGCACCTTCGACGCCTCGTTTCTCGACGTGCCGCAGGAGTGCCTGATCCTGACCATGCAATTGAACCAGCGTTACTTCGCGTTGGCTGATGATGCCGGCAAACTGGTCAACCGCTTCCTGCTGGTGAGCAACATCGAGACGCAGGACCCTTCGGCGATCATTGGCGGCAATGAGCGCGTGTTGCGTGCGCGATTGGCCGATGCCAAGTTCTTCTTCGACCAGGACCGCCGGCAGTCGCTCGCATCGCGTTTGCCGAAGTTGGGCAGCGTCGTCTATCACAACAAGTTGGGCACCCAGGCCGATCGCGCCCAGCGCGTCGGCGTGGTGGCGTCCGCCATCGCGGACAAGTTGGGTACCGTCGACCGCAGGTTGGCGAGCCGCGCGGCGGAGCTCGCGAAGGCCGATCTCGTGACCGACATGGTCGGCGAATTTCCGGAATTGCAGGGCCTGATGGGCCGCTACTACGCGGAGCACGATGGCGAGTCGGCAGAAGTGTCCGCCGCCATCGAGCAGCACTACTGGCCGCGCTTTGCGGGCGACGCGCTGCCGGAAAGTCCCGTCGCGCAAAGCGTCGCGCTGGCGGACAAACTGGACACACTCGTCGGCATCTGGGGCATCGGCCTCATTCCGACGGGCGACAAGGATCCCTTCGGCCTGCGTCGCCACGCGCTCGGCGTGCTGCGGATTCTGCTCGAACGGAAACTGCCCCTGTCGCTCGCGAATCTGCTCAAGGGGTCCGCCGAGTCGTTTCCCGCCAACGCGATTGCCCCCGATACGGCCAAGGGCGTGTACGGCTTCATGCTCGACCGCCTGCGCCAACTACTGCGCGATACCGGCGCCTCCGCGAACGAAGTGGAGGCCGTCCTCGCCGACGACCCCGAGCGCATCGACCTGGTCGCGTCACGACTGGCGGCGGTGCAGGCGTTTGCTTCGCTTCCCGAATCCGGCGCCCTTGCCGCCGCCAACAAGCGCATCGTCAATATCCTGCGCAAGAGTGGCGCCGAAGCGGCGCCCGCCGTCGACCGTGGCCTGCTGGCCGATGGCGCCGAGCACGATCTCTTCATGGCGTTCCAGAAGCTGGAGCCGCAGGTAGCCGCGGATTACGACAGGCAGGACTTCGCCGCCGCGTTGCGGGCGCTGGCCACCGCCAAGCCCGTGGTCGATCGCTATTTCGACGACGTGATGGTGATGGCCGACGACCCCGGCATCCGCGCCAACCGTCTGGCGCTGTTGCGCAGCGTCGCCACGACGATGAACCGCGTCGCCGACATCTCCAAGCTGGCACAATAGGCGCAAGAGACAAAGAACCCCATGGTCCAGCTCGCCTCCGACGCCGTGGTCGCGACCCGCGCGGCCAAGTTGATCGTCCTCGATCGCGACGGCGTCATCAACTACGACAGCGACCAGTACATCAAGTCGCCGGAAGAGTGGCGGCCGATTCCGGGCAGCCTCGAGGCCATCGCCCGGCTCAATCACGCCGGATATCGCGTGGTCGTCGCGACCAACCAGTCGGGCATCGGACGCGGCCTGTTCGACATGGCGACGCTCAACGCCATCCACGACAAGATGCACAAGGCGTTGACGCACGTCGGCGGCCGGCTCGACGCCGTGTTCTTCTGCCCGCACACGGGGGACTCGAAGTGCGAATGCCGCAAGCCCAAGCCCGGAATGCTGTCCGAGATCGGCAAGCGCTTCAATACCGAGTTGACGGGACTGCCCTGCGTCGGCGATTCTCTGCGGGACTTGATGTCCGCGGATGGCGTCGGCGCCCAGCCGATGCTGGTGCTGACCGGAAAGGGCGAAAAGACCTTGCGCGACGGCGATTTCCCGAAGAACACCGTGATCTTTCCCGACCTGGCCTTCGCCGTGTCGGCACTGCTCGCCGGCGCATAGTTGCCTTTCGTCGACCTTCCCGCGACAAAAGTGTCGGCGCTGCGCTCTCTCCTCTTCCTGCTGTTCCAGCTTGTAGTCACGCCGTTATACGCGTTCGCGATGGTCGGCATGGCCTGGGCGCCGCGCAACACGACCTACCGGATGGCCGCGAGCTGGTGCGCCGTCAACCTGTGGGGCGCGCGGACGATCTGCGGCATCCACTGGCAAGTCCACGGACGCGAAAACGTTCCGCAAGGCAGCGCGCTGTCGCCGCACATCGTGCTGTCCAAGCACAGCTCGACCTGGGAGACGCTTTCGCTCACGCAATACTTCCCGTCGCTGGCCTTTGTCGCGAAGAAGGAACTGCTGTCGATTCCATTCTTCGGCTGGGGCTTTGCGACGGCATCGCCGATCACCATCGACCGCAAGGCCGGCGTGGACGCGATGCAGCAGATCGCAACGCAAGGACGCGAGCGGTTCAAGCAGGGCTTCTGGATCGCCATTTACCCTGAAGGAACGCGCATCAAGGCCGGCACCCGCGCCAAGTACAAGACCGGCGGCGCCCGCCTGGCCATCACGCTGGACGTGCCGGTCATCCCGGTCGCGCACAATGCCGGCTACCTGTGGCCCAAGGGAATCTTCGGCAAGAAGCCCGGCATGATCACGATGACGATCGGCAAGCCGATTTCGCCGACCGGCAAGGAGCCGCTGGCACTGATGCAGGAAGTCGAAGGCTGGATCGAGGGTGAAGTCGCTCGACTGGGCGTGCCGGCATGATGCGCCGCCTGGCACGCGCCGCCGTCGCTTATCTGCGCCTGGACGAGGTGACGCGCGGGCCCGATGCCGCGCGCCGCGTGCGCGACGGTCTAGCCAAGCGTGTCGTGCTCGCCGGCGAGACGGTCGACTACCGGCTGATTCGCGCACGCCGCCGCACCATCGGCATGGAGGTCGACCTCGAAGGCCTGACGGTGCGCGCGCCGCGCTGGGTGACGCTGGGCGAGATCGAAGCCGCGCTGGCCGAGCGCGCCAAATGGATCGTCAAGGCGCTGGCCGAGTGGCGCGCCCGCCGCCGCGACGTGATGCCGCGCGTCTGGAAGACCGGTGCACCCATCCTCTATCGCGGTCGCGAACTCGCACTGGAAGTGTTTCCGGCGCGGCGCACGACCGTCATGCCGGACCTGTTCAACCTCACCGTCCTGCACCCGCACGCGCACGACGAGCGCCAGGTTGCGGAACTGGTCAACAAGTGGCTGAAGGACGAGGCGTGGAACCTGGTCGCGCCGCGGGTGCTCCACTACGCGCAGCGCGTCACGTCCACCACACCCGCCATGCGCCTGTCCAATGCCCGCAGCGAATGGGGCAGCTGTAACGCACGCGGGGAGATCCGCCTCAATTGGCGGCTGGTCCAGCTGCCGCCGACGCTGGCCGAGTACATCGTGGCACACGAGGTCGCGCACCTGATCGAGCTCAACCACTCCGCGCGCTTCTGGGCGATCGTCGAATCGCTGCTGCCCGGACACGCCGCGTTGCGGCGGGAACTGGAAGACTGGACAGCGCTATTGGCGGCGTAAAAGCAGGTCCCTCGCTGCGCTCGGGATGACGATCAGGATGGGGGCGGCGGGAGCGCGCTCAGGTCCACCGACAATCCCGCCTGCACCTGCAGCAGTTGCGTAAGTTGCGCCGCCAGCTCCCCGCCCGAGCGCGAATCGCGCCACACCCCGCCGTCAGCGCGAAAGTGAAAGCCGCCGGAGCGCGCGGCGACCCAGATCTCGCGATTGGGAACGTGACGGTTCACGATGAGCTTGCTGCCGTCCCCGCATTCGATCTCGAGGATGCCGTCGTTCAGGCTCCAGTCGGCATCGTTGTCCTCGTCCTCGAGCGCGGCGTCGATGGCCGCGCCAAGGGACGCGAGCACGGCATCGGCAGAGGCGATGAAGGCGCTTTCGCTGGTCATGTTTTTGGCGGGAAATGAGCGTGATAGGATTCACGACGATGTTACGTCAATTCCGAATCGTCACTGCGGCATTCGTCCTGCTTGCAGCCGCAGGATGCGGCATCAAGGGTCCGCTCGTGCTGCCGCCGCCCGCTGCAACGCCGGCCGCAACGCCGGAGGCGAAACCGGCCGCAAAGCCCGCATCCCCACCGGATGCCGCGCCTGCCGCGTCCTCCGCATCACCCGCAGCCGCCACCACCGACCCCGCGGTTCCCGCGCGCAAACCGTGACCGCGTTCGTCTACCGCGACGGCGAGCTGTGCGCCGAACGCGTGCCGCTGGCCGCCATCGCGACGGCGTTTGGCACGCCCTGCTACGTCTATTCGCGCGCGGCGCTCGAGACCGCGTGGCGGGAATTCGATGCCGCGTTCGCGGGCGTACCGCACCTCGTCTGCTACGCGACGAAGGCCAACTCGAACCTCGCCGTGCTCAACCTGTTCGCGCGCCTGGGCAGCGGCTTCGACATCGTCTCCGGCGGCGAACTGGCCCGCGTGCTCGCGGCCGGCGGCGATCCCGCCAAGGTCGTGTTCTCCGGGGTCGGCAAGTCGGAGGCGGAAATGGCGGCGGCGCTTGGTGTCGGCATCCTCTGCTTCAACGTCGAGTCGGCGTCGGAACTCGTCCGCCTCGATGCCGTTGCGCGCCGCCTGGGCCACGTTGCGCCGGTCAGCTTCCGCGTGAATCCCGACGTCGATCCGCTGACCCATCCCTACATTTCGACAGGATTGAAGGAGAGCAAATTCGGCATCGCCTTCGCGGATGCGCGGGCGCTCTACCGCCGCGCGGCGACGTTGCCGAACATCGCGATACACGGCCTCGACATCCATATCGGCTCGCAGATCACCGAATTGACACCGTACCGCGAAGCCGCGCAAAAGGTGCTGGAACTGGTCGACGGACTGGCCACCGACGGGATTGCGCTGACGCACATCGACCTGGGCGGTGGCTTGGGCATTCGCTACCGTGACGAGACGCCCGTGCCACTAGCCGACTACGCAGCGATGGTCCTCGACCTCTTCGCGGGGCGCCGCGAGAAGCTGCTGTTCGAACCGGGCAGGCATCTCGTCGGCGACGCCGGCGTGCTGCTCACGCGGGTCGAATACCTGAAGCCCGGCGACCCCCGGAACTTCGCGATCGTCGACGCCGCAATGAACGATCTGCTGCGTCCCGCGCTCTACGACGCATGGCATCCGGTGGCCGCGGTGCGGCCTCGCGACGGCGAGACGCGCCGCTGGGACATCGTCGGGCCGATCTGCGAAAGCGGCGATTTCCTGGCGCACGATCGGTCGCTGGCACTCGCGGAAGGCGACCTGCTCGCCATCGGCGCGGCGGGCGCCTATGCGATGGCGATGAGCTCGAACTACAACGCACGCCCCCGTGCATGCGAGGTCATTGTCGACGACAGCAACATGCATCTGGTGCGCCGCCGCGAGCGCGCGGAAGAACTCTTCGCCGGCGAATCGCGACTGCCTTGACGCTGCATTCCGGCGTGTTGCGCGCGTCCGGAATTTGCGCGCGGATGATTTCCGAATGGCTTGAATTGCGCTCCAAAACTACGTTTTTTGGTGTGTGCGAATTCGCAACACTTGCGATTCCAAGCGCCGGAATCGACGGCGAATTCTTGCAAATCGGGCAAACGTGGCTACAATGCAGGCAGCAGGCGGAATGGGTTTGTCAAGTGCTCCAGGAAAAAATAACGGCGCACAAGCAACGCAGAAGAGGACACTCCCGCGCTTCCTGCTAGGTTGAATAGCAACATAACAGTTACGGTAACTCAGACAGGAGAAACCTTAAATGATGGCAGACATGATGTCGATGATGACGCCTGCGGCTCCGGCCGCGGCGCCCAAACGCAAGGCCGCTAAACGCAAGGCCAAGAAGAAGGCTGCGCCGAAGAAGAAAGCGGCCAAGAAGGCGACGAAGAAGAAAGCCGCCCCGAAGAAGAAAAAGGCAGCCAAGAAGACGACGAAGAAGAAGAAGGCCGCCAAGAAGACGACGAAGAAGAAGAAGGCCGCCCCGAAGAAGAAAAAGGCAGCCAAGAAGACGACGAAGAAGAAGAAGGCCGCCCCGAAGAAGAAAAAGGCAGCCAAGAAGGCGACCAAGAAGAAGGCCGCCAAGAAGACGACGAAGAAGAAGGCCGCCCCGAAGAAGAAAAAGGCAGCCAAGAAGACGACGAAGAGGAAAGCCGCCAAGAAGCTGTAGGCGCATTCGTCAGCAAAGCCGTCGCGGTAATACGACGGCTGACAAACGGGCGACGCCATTGGCGCCGCCCGTTTTCATTTGTGCCGGTACTGCGAATTCGGGGAATCAGCCGCCGGTGTTGCTGCGCGCCACCGCCGATGTAGCAGCCGGTGCCGACTTGGCGGCCACGGGTTTGGACTTTGCCGCGACCGGCTTGGCCGCCGGTACCTTGGAGCCACTCTTCGCCTGCGTG
>JANMCH010000115.1:0-13679 GCA_031361045.1 Betaproteobacteria bacterium
CTGCTGGTGCGGCCGCGCGGCCTCTTCGGCGAACGCATCCAGCGCTTCGAATGAACTTCCTGCGCTCTCCCGTCGCAATTGCGGCCGCCGCGATGGCCGTGCTGCCGGTAGCACTGCTGGCGGGCGGCCTGACGCTCACCAGCGCGACCGACGTCGTGATCTTCGGCGTCGCATGCATGGCGCTCAACATCCTGGTCGGCCACACCGGACTGGTGTCGTTCGGTCATGGCGCGTGGTTCGGGCTGGGCGCCTACGCGGCCGCGTTGACGCAGCAGCACTGGTTCCCCGGCTCCGTGTTGTGGCCGATATTGGCTTCGCTCGTGTTCCTGCTGGTGGCGGCAGTGCCGGTGGCGTTCATCGTGCTGCGCCGGCGCGGCGTTTATTTTTCGTTGCTCACGCTCGCGCTGTCGGCACTGACTTACGCCATCGCCTTTCGCTGGACGGCGTTCACCGGCGGCGAGAGCGGTTTGGGAGGCGTCACGCGTGCCAGTTGGCTCGGCGTCGACCTCGAGAATGCGTGGGTGTACTACGCGCTGGTCGCGCTGTTCGGATTGGGCGTTGTGTACGCGCTGGCGCGGTTCCATCGCTCGGCGATCGGCACGGTGCTGGTCGCCATCCGCGAAAACGAACAGCGCGCGCAATTCCTGGGTTACGCAACCAACCGCTACAAGCAGATCGCGTATGTCGTGTCGGCAGTGCTGACCGGTTGTGCCGGCGTGCTGTTCGCGTTCCATCATCGCTTCGCGTCGGCGGATCCGACGTCGATCGCATTCTCCGGCGCACTGCTGGCGATGGTGCTCATCGGCGGCATGCGCAGCCTGCTGGGTCCGGCATTGGGCGCGCTGTTCTACATTTTGTTCCAGGAGTACCTGTCGATCTGGACGCCCAACTGGCTGCTGTACTTCGGCCTGCTGTTCGTCGGCTTCATCGTCTTCTCGCCGACCGGACTGGTGGGCGTGTGGCGCCGGCTGACCGAGCCGTTCCAGGCCAAGGTGGTCGAGGCCGCCGCGATGGACGCGCGCACGATCGAACAGGGTGTGGCGCTGCCCTCGTTCCTCAAGCACGCGCCGCATGAAGGTGGCGCGGTGCTCGAGGCGCGCGACCTGGCCAAGGCCTTTGGCGGCATCAAGGCGGTGAGCGATGCCTCGCTGGCGGTGCGCGACCGCACGCTGCACGCGCTGATCGGCCCCAACGGTGCCGGCAAGACGACGCTCTTCAATCTCGTGACGGGAATGTTCGCACCGGACCACGGTACGGTGATGCTCGCGGGTCGCTCGATCGCGGGACTGCCACCGCATCAAATCGCGGTCGCCGGCCTTGGCCGCTCGTTCCAGATCACCAATCTGTTTCCGAAGGTGTCGATCGCCGAGAACCTGCGCCTTGCCGTGCAGGCGCGCGATGTTTCGCATCTGAATGGATGGGCCGACGCCGAGCGCAACGAGCGGGTCATGGCGCGCACCGCGGAGTTGATCCGCTATCTCGGATTGTCGGGCATCGAACACGCCGAGGCCGGGTCGCTGTCCTATGGCGGCCAACGGTTGCTCGACATGGGATTGGCACTTGCCGGTGCACCGCGCGTGTTGCTGCTGGACGAGCCGCTGGCCGGTCTCGCCGCCCGCGAGCGCGAACGCGTCGGCGACCTGATCAAGCGCATCTCGGCCGACGTGCCGGTGCTGCTGGTGGAGCACGACATCGACCGCGTGTTCGCGCTGGCCGATCGGGTCACCGTGATGAACGAAGGCCGCGTGCTGGTCGACGGCACGGCGGACGACGCGCGACATAGCCAGGCCGTGCGCGAGGTCTACATCGGTTCGGGAACCGCGGCGCTGGCGGCCAAGCCGCGCGGACAGGCCGCACGCGCGGGCGGACCGCTCATTCTCGACATTGAAAAGGTCGATGCGTTCTACGGCAAAAGCCATATCGTCATGGGCGCATCGCTCGAGGTGCACCAGAACGAGATCGTGGCGCTGCTTGGCCGCAACGGTGCGGGCAAGTCGACGCTGCTGAAGACGATCATCGGCATCGTCACCGCGCAAGGCGGGCGCGTCGTGCTGGCGGGCGACGATCTCGCCGGACGAACGGCGGCAGCCAACGCGCGCAGCGGCATTGGCTATGTACCGCAGGGCCGCGGTCTTTTTGCCGGCATGAGCGTGCGCCACAATCTCGAGCTCGGTCGACTGAAGCGGCGCGCAGGCGAAGGTGTTGCGTGGTCGGAGGCGAAGATCCTCGAGTTCTTCCCGCGCCTGCGCGAGCGCCTCGATACGCCGGCGGATTTCCTGTCCGGCGGTGAGCAGCAGATGGTCGCGGTGGCGCGCGCGCTGTCAGGCCACGTGCGCGTGCTGCTGCTGGACGAGCCGTTCGAAGGCCTGGCGCCTGCCGTCGTCGAGGAACTGTTCGAGGCTTTCGATCGCTTGCGGCAGGAGTTGTCGATCGTCATCGTGGAGCACAATCTCGACTTGGTCCTCGCGCTGGCGGACCAGGCCTACGTGCTCGAGCGCGGCAGCGTCGTCCATCACGGACCGGCGGCAGCGCTGCGCGACGACCTCGAACTGCGCCGGCGCGTTCTCTGGATGTGAGTGAATGGAAAAGACGACAGCAGTCATCGGCGCGGGCCTGATCGGCCGCGCGTGGGCCATGGTGTTCGCGCGTGCAGGCTGGCAGGTCCGCCTGTACGACAACATGCCCGCCCAGCTGGAACTGGCGCGCGGGCACATTGCCTCCAGTCTCGCAGAACAGCAGGCAGCGGGCCTCGTCGACGATGCGCAGTCCGCGGTCGCGCGCGTGACGATGGTGGCCCGCCTCGAAGACGCGCTGGCTGGCGTTTCCTGGGTGCAGGAAAATCTGCCCGAAGTGCTGGCGATCAAGCGCGACGTCTATCCGACGCTGGATACGCTCGCGCCGCCGGATGCGGTGCTGGCGAGCTCAACGTCGGCCATCACGGCGTCACAATTCACCGAAACGCTGGCGGGACGGGCGCGGTGCCTGGTGGCGCATCCGGTCAATCCGCCGCATCTGGTGCCCATCGTCGAACTGTGCGGCGCGCCGTGGACCAGCGCTGCCACGCTCGAGCGTGCGCAGGCGGTCATGCAGGGTGTGGGACAGGTGCCCATCATCGTGCGGCGCGAACTGGATGGTTTCATCCTCAATCGGCTGCAGGGCGCGCTGCTCAACGAGGCGATGCGCCTGGTGGGCGAAGGCTACGTTTCGCCGGAGGATCTCGACAAGACGGTCGCGCATGGCCTGGGCCTGCGCTGGTCGTTCATGGGTCCGTTCGCGACGATCGAGCTGAATGCGCCGGGCGGCGTGGCCGACTACTGCGCGCGCTACAGCGGCATCTACCGCAAGCTGGCCGCTGAACCACCGGGACCCGATGTATGGGACGACGCCAATGTGGCGCGAGTGGTGGCTGCGCTGGGACAAAGCCCGACGCCGGTCGAGCGCGAGCAGAAGATGATCGGGCGCGACCAGCGCCTGCTCGCGCTGGCGCGACACAAGCGCGATCAATCCCAATGTTGAGTCAGGAGAGCTGAGCATGGCCGAAGCACGCAAAGTCATCATCACCTGCGCGATCACGGGTTCGATCCACACGCCGTCGATGTCGCCCTACCTGCCGGTTACGCCGAGGGAAATCGCCGATGCGGCGGTCGCCGCGGCGGAGGCGGGTGCTGCGATCGTCCATCTGCACGCGCGCGATCCGGTCGACGGACATCCGACGCAGGACCCAAAGTACTTCCGCGAGTTCGCACCGGACATCAAGCGCCGGTCGGACGTCGTCATCAATTTCACGACCGGCGGCGCGGCGACGATGTCGATCGAGGAGCGCCTGCAGCCGGCGCTGCAGCTGAAGCCCGAGGTCGCGTCGCTCAACATGGGCTCGATGAACTTCGGTCTCTACCCGATGCTTTCGCGCTTCACGGAGTTCAAGCACGACTGGGAGCGGGAATACCTGCAGACCTCGGACTCGCGCGTCTTCCGCAACACGTTCAAGGACATCGAGTTCATCCTGACCTCATGTGCCAACAACGACACCCGCTTCGAGATCGAGTGCTATGACATTGGCCACCTGTACACGGCCCACCACTTCTTCACGCGCGGCGTCGTCAAGCCGCCATTGTTCATCCAGAGCGTGTTCGGAATCCTGGGCGGCATCGGCCCGCATCCGGACGATGTCATGCACATGAAGCGTACGGCAGATCGACTCTTCGGCGACCAGTATCGGTGGAGTGTGCTGGGTGCCGGCCGCAATCAGCTGCCGATTGCGGCGATGTCCGCCGCGATGGGCGGCAACGTGCGGGTGGGCCTGGAGGACAGCCTGTGGCTCGGCCCCGGCAAGTTCGCGGAATCCAACGCCGCGCAGGTGCGCGCGGTGCGCCAGATCATCGAGGGGCTGGGACTGGAGATCGCAACGCCCGACGAAGCGCGCAGGATCCTCGCGCTCAAGGGTCGCGCGAACGTCGCGTTCTAGGAGGTCACCGCACGATTACTGCGGCGCGCACATGCCCACCGCGTTGGGACCGTAACCTTCGGCCACATAGCCCTTGGCGATCATCTCGGCCTTGACCACGGTCGACGTGGTGTAGCGATGGTTGGAGTCGCCACGCCCGTTCCACAGCCGATAAACGGGAACTTCGCCGCTGGCGCAGGCGCCGGTGGACAGGTCGGGCACGGCGATGTTGAACGCCGCGTCGGTTTCCTTGACCAGCCACGGAAACAGGGCCAGCACCTGCGAGCATTCTTCTGGAAACGCGGAAAAGAAATGCGAGTCGCCATAGCCCGGCGGAATGTAGTAGCGGCATACGGGATTGAGACCTGCACCGGGTCCGTCCCATACGTGGAACTGATAGCCGGTCCGGTACCAGCCGGGGTGCACGTTGGTGTCGAGGTCGATGATGTCCTGCGCTGACGCTGCGACGAAGTAGTGATCGAAGACGCCGTGGTAGAACTCGATCGCCATGAACCGCTTGGGCGGCGTCGGCACGCCGATGTACACGGCGTCCGGGAAGTTGACCCAATAGCGGACCACATATCCGTCGTCGGCCGGGTCGATGCCGGTGTACTCGGTCAGCAGCATCGCGTAGTACCAGACTCCGTTCGGCGGCGACGTGAACGGTACGGGTCCGGAGTCGTACGCACCGGACGTCTGGCCGGCGAAAAGCTGGAAAGGCGGCGTTACGGCCAGGCGCGCTCCGCTCATTCCCGCGGTGTACGGCGCCGGAAATGCCCATAGCTCCAGTCGCAGCGGGCCGGTCGCGTTGTCGACGTCCAGGTTCTGCACGCCGTCGGTGGACAGCACAGCGGTATTGCCGCTGCTTGTGTAAGCGACATAATTGACCAGCCGCACATTGGTTGCCGTGGCAGTTGCGGATGCAAGTCCAAGAAGGACGCCGGCGAGTATCGCCAGCGTACGGGCCTTGGCCACAAGTTGGGCGCGCGGGTTGCTGGTCATTGGTGGGTCCGTTGTGAATGCACGAACAAATGCTCGCGCATGGGCACGACCCGGTCGGTACGCCAGCGCACAGAGGCCGACGTAGCGTCACCAGCGGTATCAATTCACAGATGGAAGGCTAGGCAGTGTTTCCGTTCTTGCGCCAGGCGTGGCCGTCGCGGGCGAGCAAATCATCCGCTTCCTTCGGTCCCCACGAGCCCGCCGCGTAATTCGGAAACGAACGCGGCGCCAACGCTTGCCACACATCCAGCACGGGCTGGATGATGCTCCACCCGGCCTCGACCATGTCGGCGCGCTGGAACAGCGTCTGGTCGCCGATCATGCAGTCATAGAGCAGCCGCTCGTAGCCGGTCGACGGTGCGGCGCCGAAATAATCGGCATAGGAAAAATCCATTTCCACCGGGGCCTGCCGCATCGTGGGTCCGGGAACCTTGGTGCCGAAGCGCAGCGAAATGCCTTCGTCCGGCTGGATGCGGATCACCAGCTGGTTGGTGGCCAGGTTCTCCATGCCGGCCTTGCGGAACAACTTGAACGGCGGGCGCTTGAACTGGATCACGATCTCGGTCAGGCGCTTGGCCATCCGCTTGCCGGTGCGCAGGTAGAACGGCACGTCGGCCCAGCGCCAATTGTCGATGCCCAGCTTGAGCGCCACGAACGTCTCCGTGGCGGAATCGGGCGCCACGTTGAGTTCCGACCGGTAGGCGGGCAGCCGCTGGCCGTTTACGTTGCCCTCGCCATACTGGCCGCGCACAGTACGCGTCAGGACTTCCTCGGGAGTGGGAATCTGGATGGCGTCCAGGATCTTGGTCTGTTCGTCACGCACCGAGTCGGCTGCGAAGGAAATAGGCGGCTCCATCGCGGTGAGCGAGACCAGCTGGAACAGATGGTTGGGCACCATGTCGCGCAGCGTGCCCGAAGTCTCGTAGTACCCGCCGCGCTTTTCCACCCCCAGCGTTTCGGCCGCAGTGATCTGCACATGGTCGATGTAGCTGCGATTCCAGATGGGCTCGAAGATGCTGTTGCTGAAGCGGAAGACCATCAGGTTCTGCACGGTCTCCTTGCCCAGGTAGTGGTCGATCCGGTAGATCTGGTGCTCGTCCAGTGTCTTGCGGATGTCGATGTTGAGCGCGCGCGCGGAAGCCAGGTCGCGCCCAAACGGCTTCTCGATGTTGACGCGGCGCCAATGGCTCTTTCCCTCGCCGCCATCGCCTTCGCGGGCCAGGCCGGCCGCGCCCAGGTGCTGCACGATCTCGCCGATGAACTGCGGTGCCACCGCGAGATAGTAGAAGTGATTCTTCGTGGTCTGGTGCGTGGCGACCGCCTCATCGATGGCCGACTCGAGACGCTGGTACGCCGCCGGATCCTGGAACGACCCGCTGACGTAGGAAATGCGCTGCCGCAGCCGCGTCCAGATGTCGCTCTTGGTCGAACCCGCTTCGTGGGCCTCCAGGGCCTCGTCGAGGTGGGCGCGAAAAGATTCAGTCGTGTAGTCGCGGGTCGCGAAGCCGACGACCGCGAACTGCGGCGACAGCAGTCCGTCGCGCGCGAGGTTGTACAGCGCCGGCACGAGTTTGCGTTTGGCCAGGTCGCCACTGGCGCCGAAGATCACCATCACGCACGAGTCGGCCGGGACCGCTGGCGGGGCGGTACTCGTTGCCGCAACCGGATTCATGGTGTTCGCTTCCCACGGGCCGTAAACCACCAGTATAGCTGCGCCGGAACAAGGGTCAGGGAATCGTGGCGACCCGCCCGAACCCGATCGGTGGCGGAGCGAGATTCACGATGCGCCGGAACAGGTCGCGGAAATCGTCGCGAGGTACATCGCCCAGCAACGGATCGGTGTGATCGAGAAACGCGGCATCGATCTCGCGCCAGTCCGATGGCAACAGGCATTGCTGGGCCAGGGGAATGACCTCGCGTTCCTCGGTGCGCATGTGGTGCCGCTCGAAGTTCGCGTAGTTGTCGACCGCCACCGCAAACGCAGGGAACTCATCGCTGCCGCCCGCCTGGTAGCGCAACAGCGCCTGTTCGAGCTGCTTCAACTGGACGGCGCCGGCGCGATGCTCGGAGGTCAGGCGCTCCAGCAGCGGTGCCGCTGGCGGATGGCGCAGCAGAAGAATCCGGAACAGCCATGCGTCTTCCTTGGGGTGGTGGAAGCGCTCCGGAAAAGTATCGATGTAGTAGATCATCGCCCCCAGCAGCGCGAAGTCGGGTTCGCTGCGGCCGGCGCGAATCTGCCGCACCAGGTATTGCAGGCCATGCAGCACCGCCGCCAGCGCGTGGTGTTCGTCACGAATGATGCGAATGGCCAGCATGATTAATTAGGGTCAGACTCGAATTTCGCTGGAATCGCGATAAATTCGAGTCTGACCCTAATTTAGTCGCTGTGAGCGGGACCGCATTGACCTGCGTCAAGCGGCGTTGCCGTGGGCGACCGCCTTGGCAGAGGGCGGGCAACTGTGCAACAATCGTCCCAACTTATTTTGCATCAGGGTGACACCGATGCTCGATCGTGACGGCTATCGCCCGAACGTCGCCATCGTCGTCGTCAACGGCAGGAACCAGGTTTTTTGGGGCAAACGGATCCGCGAACACTCGTGGCAGTTTCCGCAAGGCGGCATCAATCCCGGTGAGACGCCCGAACAGGCGATGTACCGGGAGTTGCACGAGGAAGTCGGGCTCCATCCTCATCACGTCAGGGTTCTTGGCCGAACGCGCGACTGGCTGCGCTACGATGTCCCGCAACACTGGATCAAGCGCGAGTGGCGGGGCAGCTACAAGGGCCAGAAGCAGATCTGGTACCTGCTGCGCCTTGTCGGACGCGACAACGACGTGTCGCTGCGCGCCACCGACAAGCCGGAGTTCGACGCGTGGCGCTGGCACGAGTACTGGATTCCGCTCGAAGGCGTGATCGAGTTCAAGCGCGAAAGCTACCGCCGTGCGCTGCTCGAACTCGAGCGCTTCCTCCACGCCAAGCCGCAGACGCGCCGCCAGCGGCTCTACGGCATGTCGCATCCCGAGATGCCCGAGTCCTACGCCGATCCGGCCATGCCTACCGGCGACTGACCGCGTCCTCGGCCTACTGACTGTGCTCTGCGTGTCATCCCGAGCGCTGCGAGGGATCTGCTTTCCGCCTATTTCGCGCAGTCGCCGATCCGCTTGGCGTTGACGACGATCGTCGCCGGAATGTCCTTCGACCGCACACCGCCGAATTGCATGTCGCTCAGGCCGTCGTAACTCTCGGGGTGCCGGTACAGTTCCATGCGACCACGCACGGTGAGGTTGTCCAGCTTGCAGGCGGTGTCGTACGTGGTCTTGTCGCCGACGGTCACGATGTTGGACAGCGTGCAGTCGCCATCGGGCCGGGGCAGGGTCCGGGTCTCGTGATCGATGTCACTTTGCGTCAGGCACTCGCGGGTGGTCATCGACGGCAGTGCCTTCTTTTCGATCGTCGTCGCGACCCGCAGTTCCCAGAGACCGGGAAGCATCGGCGACGCGGCCATGACCGCGGCGGGTATACCGCAACCCGACAACACGATCGCGGCCATGCGCACGAACGACGCGACGCTCAGTTTGACCTTCATGTTCATTTCGGCATCCTCCGATTGCTAGCGCAGCAACACGAGATTGTCGCGGTGGATCAGCTCGGCTTCGTCGACGTAACCGAGGATGGCCTCGATTTCCGAGGAAGGCTTGCGCAATATACGCGCGGTTTCCTGCGCGCCGTAGTTGACGAGTCCGCGCGCGATCTCGCGCCCGTCCGCCGCGAAACAGCCGACGACCTCGCCGCGCTCGAATGAACCATCGACGGACACCACGCCGATCGGCAGCAGGCTCTTCCCCCCGCTCGCCAATGCGGTGACCGCGCCGGCATCGAGCGTGAGCCTGCCGGCCAGTTGCACATGGTCCGCCAGCCACTGCTTGCGCGCGCCCAGGGTTTCCGACGGCGCGACCAGCACGGTGCCCATCGCTTCGCGGGCCGCAAGGCGGGTCAGCACTTTCTCCTCGCGCCCGTTCGCGATGATGGTCGATGCGCCCGATCGGGCGGCGCGTTTGGCGGCGAGGATCTTGGTGAGCATCCCGCCGCGCGCAAGGTCGCTGCCGGCGCCACCGGCCATCGCTTCGAGCGCCGGGTCGCCTGCACGCGCTTCGCGCACCAGCGTGGCCGCCGGGTCGCGGCGCGGATCGGCGGTGAACAGGCCCGCCTGGTCGGTCAGCAGGATCAGGACATCGGCCTCGATCAGGTTTGCGACCAGCGCGCCCAGCGTATCGTTGTCGCCGACGCGGATTTCGTCGGTCGTGACGGTGTCGTTCTCGTTGATGATCGGAATGACGCCAAGGCCGATCAGCGTGCGCAAGGTCGTCCGCGCATTGAGATAGCGGCGGCGATCCGCCATGTCCTCGTGCGTCAGCAGGACTTGCGCGGTGTGCAGTCCGTACTGCATGAATGCGGTCTCATAGGCCTGCACCAGGCCCATCTGCCCGACCGCGGCGGCCGCCTGCAATTCATGGATGGCCTTGGGGCGCACTGTCCAGCCCAGGCGCGCGATGCCTTCGGCGATGGCGCCGGAGGAGACCAGCACGACTTCGCGCCCATCGCGCCGCAATTGCGCGATTTCGTCGGCCCAGCGCGCGACAGCAGCGTGGTCGAGTCCGCGCCCGTTGTTGGTGACGAGGCTGGAGCCGACCTTGACGACCAGCCGTCGGCAGCTTGCGAAGTCGAAGCTCATTCTTCCGCAGCGGGCGTCCGGCGCCTGCGCGGCACGACGGGTGCTGGCGACACGACCACCGGCGTCGTTTCGTCGTCGATGTCGACGTCACCCGCCATGATCGCGGCGGGCGCGCGATTGGCGTCCAGCCAGTCCTGGATCTTGAAGATGAGTTCGCGGCAGCCGTCACCGTTGATTGCGGTGACCGCGAACACCGGACCCTTCCAGCGATACGACTTCACGAACCCGGCAACGCGCGCGGCGCGCTCCTCTTCCGGAATGAGGTCGAGCTTGTTCAGCACGAGCCAGCGCGGCTTGTCATACAGCGCCTCGTCATACAGCTTCAATTCCTTCACGATGGCGCGCGCGTCGTGCACCGGGTCCGCTTCCGTGTCCAGCGGCGCCAGGTCGACCAGATGCAGAAGCAGGCGTGTGCGCGCGAGATGGCGCAGGAAGCGGTGCCCCAGTCCGGCGCCATCGGCGGCGCCTTCAATCAGTCCCGGAATATCTGCGACGACGAAGCTGCGCGCCTCCGAGGTGCGCACGACACCGAGATTGGGCGCGAGTGTGGTGAACGGATAGTCGGCGACCTTGGGGCGCGCGGCGGAAATGGCACGGATCAGTGTCGACTTGCCGGCGTTGGGCATGCCCAGCAGCCCGACGTCGGCCAGCACGCGCAACTCCAGCTTCAGCTTGCGCTGGATGCCTTCCTCGCCCTTGGTGAATTGCTTGGGCGCGCGATTGGTGCTCGACTTGAAGTGCAGGTTGCCAAGCCCACCCTTGCCGCCCTTGGCGAGCAGCGTGCGCGCGCCGTCGGTGGCGAGGTCGGCCAGGCGCTCGCCACTGTCGGCGTCGCTGATCACGGTGCCGACCGGCATGCGCAGGATGATGTCCTCGGCGCCGCGGCCGTACTGGTCGGCGCCGCGTCCGTTTTCACCGCGCTGCGCGCGATGGATGCGCGCGTAGCGATAGTCGATCAGCGTATTGATGTTGCGATCGGCGACGGCCCAGATGCTGCCGCCCGATCCGCCGTCGCCGCCATCCGGCCCGCCACGCGGAATATATTTCTCGCGACGGAACGACGCGGCGCCATTGCCGCCGTCGCCGCCGATGACCTCGATGAGCGCTTCGTCGAAAAATTTCACTTGGGTTTCCGGATATAGAGAATGTAGCGCTCGGTGTCGTCGCCGCGGCGGTGGCCATCCCAGACGGGTTTCCATCCGGGCGGTGGCGCCGACTGCGCGACCTGCCGGCTGTACTGGACCAGCAGCGCGGCGCAATCGTGCCTGGGCTGTACTTCCTCGCGTACGGTGCTCAGCCCCGAAAAATAGTAGAACAGCGCGCGCTGCGGCTCGCTCAAGTCGCGGCTTGCGACGCACCCGGTGCCCGGGAAATGCTTCGCTGCGTCCTCGACCATGTGCCGGTAGGTGCGCCGCGAATCGACATACGGCAGCCAGATCGTCGTGCCCAATCCCCAGAGCAGCGTCATGCCGGCGGCCCAATTGAGAATGGCGCGGCGGTTCGAGCGCCGCGCCGGGCGCACCAGCAGAATCCACAGCAGCGTGAGCGAAACGGCCGCGAGCATCGCGCCCAGGTGGAACGATGGATGGAATCCGACCTCGGTGTCGCGGAACAATTGTGCGACGCGCGGCGACATGCCGTGCAGGTACGAGTCGATCCAGAATCCCCACGCGAGCAGTGCGACCAGGCCGAAGGTCAGGATGCCGAACCAGTCGAGCGCGCCGGAAAAGCCGCGTTTAAGCGAATCGACTTCGAGTGCTGCCAGCAGCGCGAACGGGACCAGCAGCGGGATCGCGTACGACAGCTTGGGGTCGGGCATCACGAACAGGCTGCCCAACATCACCAGCGAGACCACGGCCGGCACCTGCACGCCGGCATCGCGCAGGCCGCCGTTGAATCCCCGGCCGCGCGTCCACAGCATCCACAGGATCAGCGGCAGCGACGGCCACGCGAACCACAGCAGGTTCTTGACGAAGAAGCCCGGCGCGAATTCGCCATCGCTGCTCCAGAATGCGATGTAGTTGCCGAGCGCCTCACCTTTCCACCACAGCGAGAACAGCGCGGGGTCGCGCATGTGCAGCGACAGCGGCCAGGAGAGCGCCAGCGGCAGCGCGACGGCCAGCGCGACCAGCAACGTCAAGCCGTAGGCACGCGTGCGCCACGGCTTGTCGACCAGCGGCAACAGCAACGCGGAAACCACGAGCCAAACGGGGCCCAGCATGCCGCGGCCCAGGAACGCGAGCGCGACGCCAATGCCCAGCACGATGCCGCCGGCAATGGGCCGCCGTAACGCGAGTGCAAAGCCATACAGTGCGACCGCGACGCCGGCGGTGTCGCCCAGTTCGGGGGAGAGCGCATGCGCGCGGTCCCAGAATCCGATGCTGCCGATCAGGATCAGTACGGGGAGCCAGCGCAGCGCGCGGCCGTTCAGTTCGCGGCTGGCCTGCGCGGTGACGAGCAGGATCAGCGCGAGCGCCAGTCCCGCGACCAGCCGCGCGGCATTGTGGCGTTCGAGCGGCGGGGAAAACGCCTTGATGGCGAGCGCGCCCGCGGCGTAAATCAGCGGCGGCCGCGCCAAATAGGGTTCGCCCGCCAGCATGGGCACGACGACGTCGCCGCGGCTCGCCATCTCCGCCGCGGCGCCGATTGACGTTGCGTCCTCGGTCTTCCAGGGATCGTGGCCAACGAGGCCCAGGATGACCCACGCGGCGCACAGCAGCACCAAGCCGAACTGCTTGAACGCGCGCAGCGGTCCGGACGGGCTGACCTCTTCGGGGTCGACCGGCTCGGGCGAGTAGGGACGGGGAGCGCGCATGGGACTAAATGTAAACGAGGGAGCAAAGAAAAAGGCAGCCGAAGCTGCCTCTTTCGTGGCCCATCACCGATCCGTGGCGAATCAGGCGGCCGGAGGGGTCGGTTCGACCTTCGCGGTGCCCTTGTTGCCATAACGCTGGCGGAACTTGTCAATGCGGCCCGCGGTGTCCATCACCTTCTGTTTGCCCGTATAGAACGGGTGGCAGGCGGAACACACTTCGATATGGATGGGCTTGCTGACGGTCGAGCGCGTGGCGAACGTGTTGCCACAGCTGCAGGCGACCTGCGTTTCGGTGTACTTGGGGTGAATGGCGTCTTTCATGGTGTCATCCTTTTACGTTGGACCCGCTGGTCGAGGCGAACGATTCGCCGACGCGCTGTCCCTGGGGAACCCATAACTATACGGGTTCGAGTCAAAAAACACAACCCCAAGGCAATTCCAAGGGCAAGCCCACAGGGCGGGGATCAGTTGCCGCGCCGCATGCTGTCAAAGAAGTCCGAGTTGGTCTTGGTCTGCTTGACCTTGTCCAGCAGGAACTCCATTGCCTCGAGTTCGTCCATAGGATAGAGGAGCTTGCGCAGGACCCAGACCTTTTGCAGGATTTCCGGCTTGAGCAGCAGCTCTTCGCGCCTCGTGCCGGAGCGATTGACATTGATCGCAGGGTAGATGCGCTTCTCGGCCATCCGGC
>JANMCH010000077.1:0-4645 GCA_031361045.1 Betaproteobacteria bacterium
GATGGTGATGCCGGGAGACAACATCGGGTTGACGGTGACGCTGATTGCGCCGATCGCGATGGAAGAGGGCCTGCGCTTCGCGATTCGCGAAGGTGGCCGTACCGTCGGCGCCGGCGTCGTCGCCAAGATTCTGGAGTAATGGTTCAGGTTTAAAGGCCAGTAGCTCAATTGGCAGAGCGCCGGTCTCCAAAACCGGAGGTTGGGGGTTCGATGCCCTCCTGGCCTGCCACTAAATAGATGAAGACTTAATGGACAAAGCAAAAATTACATTGGCGTTCGCGTGCATCGTCCTCGGTGTGTGGGGTTACTACCACTTCTCCGAGACGGCGCAGGTGTTGCGCGTGCTGATGGTGATGGGCGGGCTGCTCGCCGCCGGCGGCGTGGCATGGCTTTCGGTGCCCGGCAAGGAGTTCTTCGCCTTCGCCCAGGAAGCATGGCAGGAAGCGGAACGCGTGTCGTGGCCGACGCGCAAGGAAACGATCCAGACCACCGGCATCGTGTTCGCGTTCGTGGTGGTCATGGCGCTGTTTCTGTTCGGCGTCGACACCTTGCTCGCGTGGATCATCAAATTATTGACGGGTAGGTCAGACGGATGAGCAAAAAATGGTTCGTCGTCCACGCCTACTCGGGTTTCGAGAAGAGCGTTCAGCGTGCGTTGATCGAGCGCATCAAGCGGTCGGAGATGGGTGATCTCTTCGGCCAGATTCTCGTGCCGGTCGAGGAAGTGGTCGAGATGAAGAACGGCGCCAAGGCCATCTCGGAGCGCAAGTTCTTCCCAGGCTATGTTCTGGTCGAGATGGACATGACCGACGACTCCTGGCACCTGGTCAAGAGCACGCCGAAGGTCACGGGTTTCGTGGGCGGCACGGCCAACAAGCCGACGCCGATCACGCAAAAGGAAGTCGACGCGATCCTGCGCCAGGTGCAGGAAGGCGTCGAGAAGCCGCGTCCGAAGGTTCTGTTCGAGACGGGCGAGGCGGTGCGCGTGAAGGAAGGTCCGTTCACCGACTTCCACGGCAACGTCGAGGACGTGAACTACGAAAAGAGCAAGTTGCGTGTGTCGGTGACGATCTTCGGTCGGTCGACGCCCGTGGAGTTGGATTTCTCGCAGGTCGAGAAAGCGTAAGAACCGAAATTTCGAGTCGTATCGTTAAACGGGGAGGACGCAGCAAGCGTCCGTTTGCACCCACCTCAGGAGAAGGTAATGGCGAAAAAAATCGTCGGCTTCATCAAGTTGCAAGTACCGGCAGGCAAGGCCAATCCGAGCCCGCCGATCGGCCCGGCGCTGGGTCAGCGCGGCCTCAACATCATGGAATTCTGCAAGGCGTTCAACGCCCAGACGCAGAAGCTGGAGCCAGGTCTCCCGATTCCCGTGGTGATCACGGCGTTCGCGGACAAGAGCTTCACGTTCATCATGAAGACGCCGCCGGCGACCGTCCTCATCATGAAGGCGGCGAAGGTGGACAAGGGCAGCCCCAAGCCCCATTCGGACAAGGTGGGCAAGCTGACGCGCGCCCAGGCCGAGGAAATCGCCAAGGCCAAGATGCCTGACCTGACCGCAGGCGGAATGGATGCCGCTGTGCGCACGATCGCCGGCAGCGCCCGCTCCATGGGCATCACCGTCGAAGGGGTGAAGTAATCATGGCCGAACAAAAGACACCGCGCCTGTCGAAGCGCATGAAAGTGGTCCGCAGCAAGGTGGACCGCAACAAGTTCTACGCCCTCGACGATGCATTGAAGCTCGTCAAGGAAAACGCCGTCGCCAAGTTCGACGAGTCCGTCGACGTGGCCGTCAATCTTGGCGTGGACGCGAAAAAATCCGACCAAACCGTTCGTGGCTCGGTTGTGCTGCCGTCGGGCACAGGCAAGACCGTGCGCGTCGCCGTTTTCGCCCAGGGCGAAAAAGCCAAGCAGGCGACGGACGCGGGTGCGGACATCGTCGGCTTCGAAGACCTCGCCGCCCGAATCAAGGAAGGCTTCATGGACTTCGATGTCGTGATCGCCTCCCCGGATGCGATGCGCGTCGTCGGCCAGCTGGGCCAGATCCTCGGTCCCCGCGGCCTGATGCCCAACCCGAAGGTCGGCACCGTTTCCGCCGACATCGTGCAAGCCGTGAAGAACGCCAAGGCCGGGCAGGTGCAGTACCGCACCGACAAGGCCGGCATCGTCCAGTGCACGATCGGACGCGCGTCGTTCACGCCGGAACAATTGAAGTCCAACCTGGTGGCATTGATCGAAGCGCTGAACAAGGCCAAGCCGCAAGGCGTCAAGGGCGTGTACCTGCGCAAGATCAGCTTGTCGTCGACGATGGGCGCCGGTATCCGCGTCGATCAAACGTCGCTGCAACAACCGACGGCATAAAGAATGCAAAGTCGAGGTGCGCCTGCCTTTTTAGCGCACCTCGGTTACACGAGAAGTTTTTTGAGGGAACGCCCCGGCAGCAATGTCTGGGCGGACCGTCAAAGACCGCTGGAGCGGTAGCTTAATCCGGGAGTTGGTTTCCCGATCCAGCGCAGATGGTGCCCTCGGACAGGATTTCCTGGACGAACGGTCACCGCAAGCAGCACTAGAAGAAAGAGGTGAACCTTGAGTCTTAATCTGCAAGAGAAGCAAGCGGTAGTCGCGGAGGTCGCGAAGCAGGTCGCTGGTGCCCAGGCCATCGTCATGGCCGAGAACCGTGGCTTGCCCGTTGCCGACATGACGAAGCTCCGCGCGCAGGCGCGGGCTTCCGGCGTGTATTTCCGGGTGGTGAAGAACACCCTGGTGCGCCGTGCGGTCGCGGATACGCCATTCGCCTCGCTGGCCGACAAGATGGTCGGTCCGCTGGCTTATGGCATCGGTCCCGATCCGGTCGCCGTGGCGAAGGTCCTGAATGACTTCGCCAAGGGCAACGACAAGTTCGTGATCGCCGGCGGTGCGATGCCGGGCAAGATGATTTCCGCCAAGGAAATCAGCGCGCTCGCAGCGTTGCCGTCGCGTGAGGCACTGATCGCCAAGTTGCTCGGCACCATGCAGGCCCCGATCGTGAAACTCGTCCGCACCATGAATGAGGTGCCGTCGAAGTTCGTCCGCGGGCTCGCAGCGGTCCGGGATGCAAAAAGCGTCGAAGCAGCAGCTTGAAAAACCGACCACGACAACCCATTTCCAACTGTTACGTTCCAGGAGCACACCATGTCCGCTGTCCAAACTGAAGTACTTGAAAAGATCTCGTCGATGACCGTTCTCGAGCTCTCGGAGCTCATCTCGGCAATGGAAACCAAGTTCGGCGTTTCCGCTGCTGCCGCTGTCGCCGTTGCCGGCCCCGCCGCGGGCGCTGCCCCGGCCGCCGCCGCCGAAGAGCAAACCGAGTTCACGGTGATCCTGACCGCGATCGGCGACAACAAGGTCAACGTCATCAAGGCCGTTCGCGAACTGACGGGCCTCGGCCTGAAGGAAGCGAAGGACCTGGTCGACGGCGCGCCGAAGCCGGTCAAGGAAGGCGTCAACAAGGCCGATGCCGAAGGCGCCAAGAAGAAGCTCGAAGAAGCCGGCGGCAAAGCTGATATCAAGTAACTGTTTTGATCAGATGGGTTTGCGAGGCTAACGCCCGCAAACCCATGTGAAGAATCACGACGCTGAGTGGTTCATGTAGATGCTGGATAGGGGTGAATCGCGGGCAGAGCCCGACGATTCACTCTGGTAGAGGCTGGAAAGCCCGAGCGCGAGTTCGGGCGGCTTTGACCCTCAGAGGTCGAAGCAAAGCGGATCCACCAATCCGTTTTGCTTCGCTTTCTGAATCGACGGCAGAAAGCAGGTTTGGTCGGGCGTTTCCGCAAGGGAATGTCGTCCGCCAGCGGCTGGTAGTGGCCAGCCACCAGGCCAGGGATGCAATGTCCCTTGGATAAGTCGTATTGCATTACAGCGCCACGCGCCCTTGCGTGGTGTTTTGGGTCCGCGCAACTTCGCGGGGATCTCGACGAATTGGAGACGGGACGAACCACATGGCGACCACGCACGCTACGCCCTACACCTTTACCGAAAAGAAACGCATCCGGAAGAGCTTCGCCAAGCGCGCGAGCGTCCTGCCGGTGCCGTTCCTGCTCGAAACGCAGCTCGCATCCTATCGCGCGTTCCTGCAGGAATTCACGAAGGGAGACGAGCGCAAGAACGAGGGCCTGCAGGCCGCGTTCACGTCGATCTTCCCGATCTCGAGCCACTCGGGCAATGCCCGCCTCGAGTTCGTGAGCTTTTCGCTGCTGCCGCCGGCCTTCGACGTCGTCGAATGCCAGCAGCGCGGCCTCACGTTCTGTTCCGCGCTGCGCGCCAAAGTCCGCCTGATCATCATGGACAAGGAAGCGCCGAAGGACACCGTGAAGGAGGTGAAGGAGCAGGAGGTGTACATGGGCGAGATCCCGCTCATGACCGAAAACGGTTCGTTCATCATCAACGGCACGGAACGCGTGATCGTGTCGCAGCTGCATCGCTCGCCGGGCGTGTTCTTCGAACATGACCGCGGCAAGACGCACAGCTCGGGCAAGCTCCTGTTCTCGGCCCGCGTCATTCCTTACCGTGGCTCGTGGCTCGACTTCGAATTCGATCCGAAGGACTTCCTGTTCTTCCGCGTCGACCGTCGCCGCAAGATGCCGGTCACGACACTGCTCAAGGC
>JANMCH010000080.1:0-4561 GCA_031361045.1 Betaproteobacteria bacterium
TCCGCAGGCTGCGGCACAGGCGTTCGTGGCCGGGCAGAACGACGCGGCGATGACCTACGAGCCGTATATTTCCTCGGTTCGCGACAAGCCGGACGCCGGCAAGATCATCGCCACCACGCTCGACTATCCGATGGTGATGGATACCTTCGGCTGCACGCCCAAGTTCATCAAGGAGAATCCGAAGGCGGTCAAGGCCATGGTGGACAGCTATTTCGAAGCGCTCGAGATGATCAAGAAGGATCCGGCGAAGAGCTACGAGATCATGGGCGCCGACGTCAAGCAAACCGGCGAGCAGTTCGCGAAGTCAGCGGCCTACCTGCGCTGGCAGGACAAGGCCGCAAACCAGCAGTTCTTCAACGGCCCCATCCAGGCGTTCTCAAAGGAAGCCGCCGACCTGCTGCTGGAAGTCGGAATCATCAAGGCGATCCCGGACGTCAATTCGCTGGTCGACACGCAATTCATCAAGTGACGCATCTGTCCAGGAGCAAGACGCGTAGCGTCGAAGCGATTGGAAACGGATGCGTCATCCCTGCACAGGCGGGGATCCAGCGACTTCGGATGCGTCATCCCCGCGCAGGCGGGGATCCAGTGTCGTTGAAACAGCGCGCATGAAGCCGCTCGTTCCCGTCACGCCGACCCGCAAGGTCGCGTACGGCATCGCATTCTTCGTCGTCTTCACCGCGGTCTGGAGCATCGCCACCTTCGGCGGGTTCGTGTCGAAGACATTTCTCGCCGATCCGGTGACGATGTTGCGTGAAGGCTACGAGCTCTTCACCCTTCATGGATTCGCCAAGGACATCGCGATGACGGTGTGGCGTGTCCTCGGCGGGTTCGTGCTCGCCGCAGTGCTCGCGGTGCCGCTGGGAATCGCGATGGGCGCGTACAAGCCGATCGAGGCGTTCTTCGAGCCGTTCGTGTCCTTCGCCCGCTACCTGCCGGCCTCGGCGTTCATCCCGCTGCTCATCCTCTGGGCTGGCATTGGGGAGACGCAGAAGCTGCTGGTGATCTTCATCGGCGTCTACTTCCAGATCGTGCTGATGGTGGCGGGGATCGTCGGCGCAACCCGGCGCGATCTGGTCGAGGCCGCGTACACGCTGGGCGCCGATGCCTCCGGAATCGTGCGCCGCGTGCTGCTGCCCAGTTCCGCGCCTGCCATTGCCGAGACATTGCGCCTGGTGCTGGGCTGGGCGTGGACCTACGTGATCGTCGCCGAGCTGATCGGCGCATCCAGCGGCATCGGTCACATGATCACTGACAGCCAGGCGCTGCTCAATACCGGGCAGATCATCTTCGGCATCATCATCATCGGCGTCATCGGACTGGTTTCCGACTACGCATTCAAGCGCGCGAACCAGCGCCTGTACCCTTGGGCCCGCGCCTGAATCGGCGCGCGATGCACGCGACGCGGGTCGCCGATGCTGCCTGCCGGGCCCGGGTGCCGCAGTGAGCAAGCTGATCATCGACCAGGTCTCACGCATTTTTCCGGGCGTTCGGGGCGGCGCGCCGACGACCGCGCTGCAGCCGACGTCGCTCACCGTTGCCGACAATGACTTCATCACGATCCTGGGGCCGTCCGGCTGCGGCAAGTCGACGCTTCTGCGCATCGTGGCGGGGCTCGACACGCCGACCACGGGGCGCGTGCTGCTCGACGGCATGCCGGTCACCGCTCCCGGTGCCGATCGCGGCATGGTCTTCCAGAGCTACACGCTGTTCCCGTGGCTCACGGTCCGCGAGAATGTCTGCTTCGGCCTGCGCGAGAGGGGCGTGCCCGCAGCACAGCAGGATGTGATCGCCAACCGCTGGCTGGACCGCGTCGGACTCGAGGGATTCGGCAATCATTTCCCGAAGATGCTGTCGGGGGGCATGCAGCAGCGCACTGCAATTGCGCGCGCCCTCGCCAACGATCCGAAGATCCTGCTGCTCGACGAGCCGTTCGGCGCACTCGACAATCAGACGCGCTCGCTGATGCAGGAATTGCTGCTGTCGATCTGGGAGTCGGACCGCAAGACCGTGCTCTTCGTGACACACGACATCGAGGAAGCCATCTTCATGGCCAGCCGCGTCGTCGTCATGAGCGCGCGCCCGGGCCGCATCAAGGCCGACGTGCCGGTGCCGTTGCCGCATCCGCGCCACTACACGGTCAAGACGACGCCGGAGTTCTCGGACCTGAAAGCGCGGCTGACCGAGGAAATCCGCGTCGAGGCGCTGAAGGCCGCCTCAGTTGCCTGACTAACGGCCTGACGGGTTGCCGGCCGTCGGGCCGGCCTGACCAAGTCAGTACCGCCCGCCGTTCTTCTGCCAGCGCCACGCGTCCGCGCAGATGGAGTCGAGATCACGGTTGGCATGCCATCCCAGCACTTTTTCAGCGCGCGCCGGATCGGCATAGTAGCTGGCCACGTCGCCGGCACGGCGCGCCGCAAAGGACTTGCCGACCTTGCGGCCGCAGGTCTTCTCGAACGTGTTGATCACTTCCATGACCGAATGTCCGCGACCCGCGCCAAGGTTGAACGTGACCGAGCCATGCGTGCGCGCAAGGTGCTGCAGCGCCATCACGTGGCCCTCGGCCAGGTCCTGCACGTGCAGGTAGTCGCGAATGCCGGTGCCGTCCGGGGTGGGCCAGTCGTTGCCGTAGATCGACAGCTCCGGAAACTCCCCGGACGCGATGCGGCACAACAGCGGCACCAGATTGTTCGGTCGGCCGCGCGACGCCTCGCCCAGCATTCCGGACGAATGCGCGCCGGCCGGATTGAAATAACGCAGGATGGCGATGCGCCAATTGGCATTGGCCTTCGCCAGGTCGCGCAGGAAATCCTCGACGACACGCTTGGTGCGGCCATAGACGTTCTGCGGGCGCATCGGCGCGTCCTCGGCAACCGGAAGGCTGTCCGGCTGCCCATAGACTGTCGCGGAGGAGCTGAACACCAGTGTGGCCACGCCGGCCTCGCCCATCACCTCGGCCAGCGAAAGCGCGCCGCCCACGTTGACGTCGTAGTAGGCCAGCGGCCGCGCCTGGGATTCCCCGACCGACTTCAGCCCGGCACAGTGCACGACTGCGGTGATAGGGTGATCATGGAAGGCTGAACGCAACGCGGGCACGTCGCGCACATCGGCGGTCACGCAGGGGATGGGCCTGCCGCTGAGCGCCTGCAGCCGCGGCAGGACGGCGGGCGTGCTGTTGCTGAAGTTGTCGAGGACCACCGGCGCGTAGCCCGCGCGCGCCAGTTCCACGACGATGTGCGAGCCGATATAACCGGCACCGCCGGTAACGAGGATGGTGTCTGCCATAACGTTCCGATGCTACACGACGCGCCGCGCTATCGGACAAGAAAAAGCCGGGCAATGAGCCCGGCTTCTCTTCGCAACGTTTGGGCGCTGCGTCACTTACTCGGCGGTCGTGCCTTCCGGGGCGGCCGCAGCATTCGGCCGGTCCATCAATTCGACGAACGCCATCGGCGCGGCATCACCCTGCCGGAAGCCGAACTTCAGGATGCGCAGGTAGCCGCCCGGGCGTCCCTGGTACCGCGGGCCCAGCTCGTTGAAGAGCTTGGTCACCATGTCGCGATCGCGCAGGCGGTCGAATGCCAGGCGACGATTGGCCACCGTGGGCGTCTTGGCCAGCGTGATCAGCGGCTCGGCAACGCGGCGCAGTTCCTTGGCCTTGGGCAACGTGGTCTTGATGGCCTCGTGCAGGAACAGCGAGTTGGTCATGTTGCGCAGCATCGCGAGGCGATGGCTGCTGGTTCGGTTGAGCTTGCGCAGCCCGTGTCTGTGGCGCATGGCGTTCTACCTTAGGTTGGGTGGCGCCGGTTCACACAGCGCTCGTTCTTGTTCTTTGCTTGTTCGGGAATGACAAGTGAAAATCGGTAAGAATCAGGGGCGGTCGAGGCCGGCCGGCGGCCAGTTCTCGAGCTTCATGCCGAGCGAAAGGCCACGCGACGCCAGGACTTCCTTGATTTCGTTCAGCGACTTGCGACCCAGGTTCGGCGTCTTCAGCAATTCCGTTTCCGTACGCTGGATCAGGTCGCCGATGTAATAGATGTTCTCGGCCTTGAGGCAATTGGCCGAACGCACCGTCAGTTCCAGGTCATCGACCGGACGGAGCAGGATCGGGTCGACCTGCGGCGAGCTGCGCTCGGTGGCCGGCACGTCGGTGCCCTTGAGGTCGGCGAACACCGACAACTGCTCGACCAGCACGGAAGCGGCAAAACGTACCGCCTGCTCCGGCTCGACGACGCCGTTGGTCTCGATGTCCAGCACCAGCTTGTCCAGGTCGGTGCGCTGTTCGACACGCGCCGACTCGACGGCGTAGCTCACGCGGCGAACCGGCGAGAACGAGGCGTCGAGCAGGATGCTGCCGATCGTGCGTCCGCCTTCCGGTTTGACGCGCGCGGTGGCCGGTTGGTAGCCGCGGCCCTTTTCGACACGGATTTCCATCTCGAGCTTGCCGCCGGCCGTAAGGTGGGCGATCACATGTTCGGGATTGATGATCTCGACGTCGTGGTTCGGTTCGATGTCCGCAGCCGTCACGACGCCTTCGCCGGACTTCTGCAGCTTCAACATC
>JANMCH010000081.1:0-5442 GCA_031361045.1 Betaproteobacteria bacterium
GGCCGGCAAGGGCGGCACCATCAAGGCCATCACGGAGCGCGTGAGCCCGCGGGTGTTCCGCGTCGTCGCGCTGCCTGCGCCCAGCGAGCGCGAAAGGTCACAGATGTATGCGCAGCGGTACTTGGGACACCTGCCGGCGGCGGGTGAGGTCGTCATCTTCGATCGCAGCTGGTACAACCGCGCGGGTGTGGAGAGGGTGATGGGCTTCTGCACGGACGACCAGGCGCGGCGCTTCCTGAAAGTCACGCCGGCGTTCGAGAAGCTGATGGTCGACTCCGGCATCATCCTGCTCAAGTACTGGCTGGAGGTGAGCCACGAGGAGCAGACCCGCCGACTGAAGGCGCGCATCGGCGACGGCCGCAAGACATGGAAACTCTCGCCCATGGACGTCAAGTCCTACGACAAGTGGGACGACTACACGAAGGCCCGGGACGAGATGTTCGCCGCCACCGATTCTTCCTGGGCACCCTGGTTCGTGGCGCGCTCGGAAGACAAGCAGAAGGTGCGGCTGAATGTGATCAGCCACATCCTGAAGCAGATACCCTACAAGTCGCTGCCTCTTCCTAAGGTCAAGCTGCCGGCGCGCAAGGTTGGCCGCTACAAGGGCGCAGACTTCCCGTTCAAGTACGTTCCGGAGAAGTTCTGACCGGATGGCCGACCGCAGGCGACTGTTCCAGGGCTACGTCCGCAGCCGGCTGACGTGGGGCCGGGTGTACCGCGCGACCAGCTATTTGAAGTCCGCGCTGTGGACGGTCCCGCTCATCGCAATCGCCATCGAACTGGTGCTGTCGCCGATGATCCACGCGCTCGATTCATGGCAGCGCTGGAATCTCACTCGCCTCGAGATTGCCGGCGCCACGGCGCTGTACCAGACGGTCATCACGCTGACACTGTCGTTCCTGGTGTTCACGTTCGGTCAGCTGCTGGTGGCGATCCAGATTGCCGGCGGCCAGCTGACACCGCGGATCATCGCGACGATCCTGTTGCGCAACAACGTCGTGCGCTACAGCGTGGGACTGTTTGTGTTCACGCTGGTATTTGCGGTTGGGGCGCTCAACCGGCAGGCGGATACGGTGCACGAACTGGTCGCCACCGTCACCGGCGTTCTCGGCGTTGCATGCATTGCCACCTTCCTGTTCCTGATCGACTACGCGGCGCGCCTGCTGCGGCCGGTAGCAGTAGTGGCGCGTGTCGGCGACGTGGGCACGGCCATGATCGACGCCGTGTATCCCGATCCGGCGACCGCGCTGCCGCCGGAGGAAGTGGTGCTGCACGAGGAACCCGGTGCGCCAAGCCGCACGGTCGATCACCCTCGCACTTCGGAAATCGTGCTTGCCGTGGACATCCCCACGCTCGTTGCGCTGGCACGCCTACATGACGGCCTGATCGAATTCCTGCCGCAGGTCGGGGACTTCGTGGCCGCGGACGAACCTCTTTTCGTGCTCCATGGCGGCGCCATGGCCATCGACGACCGGACGGTCCGCTCCACGGTGGCCTTCGGTCCGGAGCGCACGCTGGAGCAGGACCCGATGTTCGCGTTCCGGATCATCGTCGACATTGCGCTGAAGGCGTTGTCGCCGGCCATCAACGATCCGACGACAGCGGTGCTGGCGCTGGACCAGGTGCATCGACTGCTTCGACGGGTCGGCCGGCGGAAATTGCGCGGCGAAGTCATTGTCGATGGCGGCGGGCGGCCGCGAGTCATCTTCCGCACGCCAAACTGGGAGCATTACGTCCAGGTGGCCTGCAACGAAATCCGCGCATGCGGCGCCAACAACCTGCAGGTCGCACGCCGGATGCGCGCAATGCTCCTCGACCTGCGCGGCACGCTGGCGCAACATCGCCGTCCGGCACTCGATGCGGAACTGAATTTGCTGGACTGGGCGGTGCAGACGCACTTCACCCGACCGGAGGAGCTTGCGCTTGCTCGCATTCCGGATACGCAGGGGCTGGGCGGGTCGTCGGCTGCGCGACTGTACGGACCCGACTAGGTGCGCAAGCCCCTGATCCTGGGGCGCCGAGTCAGTGCTCGATGCGAGCCAGCAGGTCGTGCTCGTCGGCGCCGGTCACGACAACGTTCGCAAACGTGCCGAGCTTGAGCCCGCCGCCGCCTTCGATGTGCACGACGCCGTCGATCTCGGGCGCGTCGGCACTTGAGCGGGCGATGGCTGAATCGCCGTCGATTGCATCCACCAGCACGTCCAAGGTGCGGCCAATCTTGCGCTGCAGCCGCGCAGCACTGATCCGCGCCTGTGTCTGCATGAAACGGGCCTGTCGCTCCTCGCGCACTTCCTGCGGCACCGGATCAGGCAGCGCGTTCGCTGTCGCGCCGTCAACCGGCGAATAGGCAAAGCAGCCGACGCGGTCGAGCTGTGCCTCATCGAGAAACGCCAGCAGCTCCTCGAATTCGCGTTCCGTCTCACCGGGAAAGCCGGCGATGAATGTCGAACGGATCGTGATCTCGGGGCAGATCGCGCGCCATGCCTTGATGCGGGCCAGCGTGTTCTCTGCATTGGCCGGGCGCTTCATGAGCTTGAGGATGCGCGGGCTCGCGTGCTGGAACGGCACGTCGAGGTAGGGCAGCAGCTTGCCTTCGGCCATCAGCGGCACGACATCGTCGACGTGCGGATACGGATACACGTAGTGCAGCCGCACCCACACACCCATCTCGCCCAGTGCCGTGGCCAGTTCGACCATCTTCGTCTTCACCGGCTTGCCCTGCCAGAATCCGGTGCGGTATTTGACGTCGACGCCGTACGCGCTGGTGTCCTGCGAGATGACCAGCAACTCCTTCACGCCGGCCTTCACGAGATTTTCCGCCTCCTGCAGCACCTCACCGATAGGACGGCTGACGAGGTCGCCGCGCATCGAGGGAATGATGCAGAACGTGCAGCGGTGGTTGCAGCCTTCGCTGATCTTCAGGTACGCATAGTGCGTCGGCGTGAGCTTGATGCCCTGTTTTGGAACCAGGTCGACAAACGGATCGTGCGGCTTCGGCAGGTGCAGGTGCACCGCCGACATCACTTCCTGTGTCGCGTGCGGGCCGGTGACGGCAAGTACCTTTGGATGGGCTTCGCGGACGAAATCTCCGCCACCCTTGGCGCCCAGGCAGCCAGTGACGATGACCTTGCCGTTTTCAGCAAGTGCCTCACCGATGGCGTCGAGCGATTCCGCAACTGCCGCGTCGATGAAACCACAGGTGTTGACGACCACCAGGTCGGCGCCTTCGTACGAGGGCGCGATCGCATAGCCTTCCGCACGTAACTGCGTCAGGATCTGCTCGGAGTCGACCAGCGCCTTCGGGCAGCCGAGCGACACGAAGCCGACTTTCGGTACAACAATTGGGGTCAGACTCGACTTTTGCTCAAGCATCAATTGGGGTCAGACTCGAATTTTTTGCGGCGCTGGATTCATTCATGTCCTCGGCATAAATCGAGTCGGACCCCCGTTAGCGCAATGCAGCAACGCGCCGCAACAATTGCTCGATGTTGCGGCGCTTCGCGGTCTTAACGCTTGGAGTCGTCGTCGGCGCCGCTTTGCGGCGGTGCACCGAAGTTCGGGAACGGGAAGGCGGTGAACATGCCGCGCGTCTGGTCCTGCATGCGCTGCTGCATGTCCATGAACAGCTTGGCGCTCTGTTCGAGGTAGTTGCCGAGCATGCCTTGCATGGCCGGCGCCTGCATCTGCATGAACTGCTTCCACAGGTCCGGCGTGAGCAGCATCTTGTCGCCGTAGACCTGCTTGGCCTGGTCCTGCAGCTTCTTCTGGATGGTGAGGAACGCCTTGACGTTCTGCTCCATGTACTGCCCCATGATCGTCTGCTGGGCGCTGCCGTAGAAACGGATCATCTGCGAGAGCATGTCGGCGCTGAACATCGGGACGCCGCTGCCTTCCTCGTCCAGGATGATCTGCAGCAGGATGCTGCGCGTCAGTTCGTCGCCCGTCTTGGCATCGATGACCTGGAATTCGATATTCTCCAGCACCATCTGCTTCACGTCGGCCAGCGTGATGTATCCGCTGTTGGCCGTGTCGTACAGCCGCCGGTTCGGGTATTTCTTGATCGTGCGCACCGGATCGCTCATTAATTAGGCTCCTGCGGTTAAGTCCGGCATTTTAACCCACTGATTTATCGGATGTTTGACTTTCGGGCGGCGATCGGGAGGCCATTCTTGGTGCGGTGCACCAAAAAAGCCTTGACTCGGGGTTGGACAGTCCCTACAATTGGATTTGTGCGGTGCAGCAATCACGAGCAAACAAGAGTGAAAACTGTGACCGCGGGCGGTTCCTTGGGATGTACCGGGCCGCTCAACTGCCCCGGATTTCAGGCGATGAGCTTGTGGGGTGGCGGGTTCGCCGGCAACGGCGGGCTCCGGAACCTGAACCGCTTGCCACTAACCAGTTTCACTTAAAGGAAATTTGCCATGTACAACGCCAAAGAACAGTTCGCCGAATTCAACAAGACCAACGTCGCCCAGGCGACGAAGTTTGCAGCCCTCTCGATGGAAAACGCCGAGAAGCTGGTCAAGTTCAACCTGATGGCCACCAAGGCAGCGATCGCCCAGTCCGTCGAAGGCGCGCACGCCGCGTCGTCGGTCAAGGACGTGCAGGACCTGCTCGCGCTGCGTACCAAGCTCGCCGAAGCCCAAGTCCAGCACGCGATGGGTTACTCGCGTCACCTGTACGAGATCGCCACGGAAGCGCAAGCCGGCTACTCGGCCCTGGCCGAAGAAGTTTTCGCCGTCTACACGAAGGGCATGGCGTCGTGGGTCGACAAGGCTGCCAAATCGGCTCCGGCCGGTTCGGAATCCGCGATCAACGCGTTCAAGTCGACGATCGCCGCGACGACCGCCGCTTTCGACCAGTTCCAGAAGGCGTCGAAGCAAGTCGTGAACCTGGCTGACGCGAATGTGCGCCGTGCCGCCGCGACCGCGACGAAGACCGTCAAGGGCCGCAAGGCTGCGTAAGTTGTAACTGAAGCAACGCGCCGGTGGCGAGAGCCGCCCGCGCGACCTGTGTCAATCTCCTCCTCCTGATTGATGCAGTTTCGAACCCTGCGATGTGAATCGCGGGGTTCAATTTTTTGTGCGCGCGGAACAGGCTATCCGTTCCGGGCTCAGGTTGCGTTGGCAGCGCGGAACAGGCCATCCGCTCCGTGCTCAGCTGTCGCCAGGCAGTTCGTCGGGTGCGTGTTACGCCGCGAGACGGGCAGTCAACACACGACTACCCGTCTCGCGGCGCACGCACTGCGCCGACGGCTCCATATCCCCCCGTGCTCGGATGGTCTGTTCCGCACGGCCCCGACGCTGCCGTGGCGCCGACATAGCGCCGACATAGTGCGACGCATCGCACATCGCCGCGGATGGAGCCATACAGGCGCGCGTGAGTCGCGCCGGCCGTCGCGGGTGGCGCGGCAAGCGAAGTCTTGGGTTGACGAGCGCCGCC
>JANMCH010000008.1:0-3922 GCA_031361045.1 Betaproteobacteria bacterium
GCAGCGCGATGGCCGCCAAGATACCGACAATGGCAACTACGATCATCAGTTCGATGAGCGTAAAGCCCTTTTGAATTCGTTTCATTTTCCTGTCTCCTTGATTGATGAGGCAACTGAACCGCTCGCACCCAGCGATGCTGGCGGAATCAGAGCAAACGCTGTGCCGCAGGAATTGGACCGGACTGACTTCCCCCATGCAAAATCTAACGTAATGATTATTAGGTTTTTTTCATCGATGACTCGATGAACGGTCATCGGCACGTGCGCCTGCGTGGTGCAGAGGATTTCCAGGAATTTGGCCGCGCCGACGCGCAGCGGAACCCCGGTGACGCGCAGCGTCACCTTTTCGCGACAGCGAAATTCAGGTACCCAGGGAAAGCTCCAGTCGCACGCCGGCGACTTCGAAGGTGTCGCCCGGATGCAGCACCGAGCCATCGGGCGCCACCGGCGTGCCGTTGATGCGGGGCGGCTGCGCGCCTTCCACCGGCACCAACCGGAATCCGTTGCCGACCTTGCGCAACACCGCCACCTGCACACCCACGCGACCCACCGTCAGTTCGTCCTTGTTGAACGACACCGCGCGGCCGAGATTGGGGCCTGACAGCACGCGCACCGAGGGTTCGGGCGGCGTGCGCTCCGCGGCGGGCATGACCTTGGGTGCAGACGATGCCAAGATTGCGGTGCTGCTGGTTGGCGCCGCCGCAGGCGGAGCCGACGTGTCGATGGTGCCGGTACCCGTGTTGCCGGTGGGCGCGGCCCACTCGGCGGCCCACGCCGCCAGGCGCTGATCGGATTCGTGGCGAGTGACCGCAGGACGGTGGTCGATGAAGGGAGATTGCACCTGCGTGCCTTCGCGGCGAACGGGTGACGGGGGTGACGGGGGTGACGACGGCGGCGGCTCGGGGATCTCGTCGTCGTCCAGGTCCGGATACACGAGCTGCGGCATGTTCGCGCCACTGCGGCTGGCCGGCGGCGACACGGGCACGCGTGGCGGCGGCACCATTTCCACGCGTTGCGTGAGTCCCAGCAATTGGCTGCGCGCGATGTCCACCGGCAGCGGATCAACGCGGGCGTCGTCGTTCGACGCAAAGACCATGCGTTGCCGGCCGATGTCGATCTGGTCATGGTCGCGCAGGAAATGCTTGGCAATGGCCTTGCCGTTGACCAGCGTGCCATTGGTGCTGCCCAGGTCCTCGAGAAACGAATCGGCGAGGATGGTCACCACGGAGGCGTGCTCGCCGGAGACCGCGGGATGCGGCAGGCAGACGTCGTTGTCGGCACGACGGCCGATCGTCATCCGCTCCTTGGTGAGCGGGACGTCGAGCGTCGTACCATCGGCGAGCAGCAGCACCAGCTTGCCCACGATTGCCTCAACCTTTCTTCTTCGCCAGCCACCGCTGGGCCCAGCCGGTCGCGGGCAGGAACTCGGGCGGCACGCGAATCAGGATCACCGAGATGTTGTCGCGGCCGCCATTCTGGTTGGCGAGCTCGATCAGATCGGCCGCGGCTTCCGCCAGGTCGCTGCGCTTTTCGTCGATGACGTTGTGGATCACCTCCGGGTCCACCATGTCCGTCAGCCCGTCCGAGCAGAGCAGGTAGATGTCGTTGGCTTCCATCCGGTATTCGGAAATATCTGTGGGCACGATCGCCTCGATGCCCAGCGCACGCGTCACCAAGTTCTTGTTAAGCGAATAGCGTGCCTGTTCGGGCGTGAGCACGCCGCTGTCGATCTGTTCCTGCAGCAGCGAATGGTCGTGCGTCAGCTGCTCGAATTTTTCGCCGCGCAGCCGGTAGCAGCGCGAATCGCCGATGTGACCGATCGACACGCGATTGCCGCAGAACACGGCCGCGACGATGGTCGTGCCCATGCCCGCGCACTCCGGACGCGCCTGCGCGGCTTCGTAGATGCCCTTGTTGGCCGCGGCGATCTGCTGCTGCAGGAGCAACGCGCCGTGCGTCAGGCCGCTCTGGATGTCGACCTTGGACAGCTCACGGCCGGATTTGAGTTCCGGCATCATGCCGTTGGAAACGACATTGACCGCGATGCCGCTGGCCACCTCGCCCGCGCTGTATCCGCCCATGCCGTCGGCGAGCACGGCAATGCCGGCGTCGGCGTCCGCGAACACGGTGTCCTCGTTGTGCGCGCGGACCATGCCCGGATGGGACAGGCTGGCGATGTCGAGAGGGGTGGTGTCGGGCATGGGGCTTTGTCGTCAAATGGGGCTACTGTCGTTCCCGCTTTCGCGGAGACGACGATATTCAGCCCGCGAGTGTAGCGGCATGTGCTGGCCTGCGCGAGCGCTTCGTCATCCGGCGTGCGCGGCCGAGCGTCGCTTGAACCACCGCGCGCCGGCAACGACGATGATCACTCCAGCTACGGGTGCACCCCAGTCCAGCCAGTGCGCATTGGTTTCGACCCAAGGTGCTACGGCCGTGTCCTCGACGACCATCTTGCCGGCAATCCAGCCCAGTAGTCCGCCGCCGGCCAGGATGATCCACGGAAAGCGCTCGATGAGCTTCAGGATGATCTGGCTGCCGGCGATGACCAGCGGAATGCTGACCACCAGCCCGAACACGAGCAACGGCACGCTGCCCTTGGCGGCCGCCGCCACGCCCAGCACGTTGTCGACGCTCATGACCAGGTCGGCCACGATGACGGTGCGCACCGCCGACCACAGGCGGTCGCTTGCCCTGACCTCCTTGCCATCGTCCTCTTCCCCGACAATCAACTTGACGCCGATCCAGATCAGCAGCACGCCGCCGACGATCTTGAGCCAGGGCAGGGTCAGCAGCGTCACCGCGAATATCGTCAGCACGATACGCAGGACGATGGCGCCGGCCGCGCCCCAGAAGATGCCCCAGCGGCGTTGCGTGGGGGGCAGGTCGCGGCAGGCCAGCGCGATGACCACCGCGTTGTCGCCCGACAACAGGATATTGATGTAGATGATCTGCAGCGCTGCCAGCCAGAACTGCGGCGAGTACATGTCCACGAGCCACTACCCCCAATATTCGATTGCGTGCGTGCCGGTGGTCGACCCGCGCGGATGCTGCACTGTAATGGGGTCAGACCCCATTACAGTTTATGCCTTGAGCGCCGCCTTCATCAGCTTTCCCATCTCTGCGGGATTGCGCGTCACCGTGATGCCGCATGCTGCCATGACTTCCAGTTTTTCCTGCGCCGTCCCCTTGCCGCCGGAGATGATCGCGCCGGCATGTCCCATGCGCTTGCCGGGCGGCGCCGTCACGCCGGCGATGAAGCCGACGATCGGCTTTTTCATGTTGTCCTTGGCCCACTGCGCGGCGATTTCCTCATCGCCGCCGCCGATTTCGCCGATCATCACCACCGCATCGGTGCCGGGATCGTCGTTGAAGAGCTTCAGGATGTCGATGTGTTTAAGGCCGTTCACCGGGTCGCCGCCGATGCCCACCGCGGTCGATTGTCCCAGTCCCAGTTCCGTGAGCTGGCCCACGGCCTCGTAGGTGAGCGTACCCGACCGCGATACGACACCGATGCGGCCCTGCTTGTGGATGTGCCCCGGCATGATGCCGATCTTGATTTCGTCCGGCGTGATGACGCCCGGACAGTTGGGGCCGACCAGCACGCTGCGGCGGTTCTGCTTGCGCATGCGGTCGCGCACTTCCACCATGTCGCGCACCGGAATGCCTTCGGTGATGCAGATCACCAGGTCCAGATCGGCTTCGACCGCCTCCCAGATCGCCGCCGCGGCCCCGGGTGGCGGCACATAAATCACCGATACCGTGGCGCCGGTCTGCGCTTTCGCATCATTGACGGAGCCGAAAATCGGGATTCCTTCGTAGCTTTCGCCGGCTTTTTTCGGATTCACGCCGGCCACGAAACAATTCGCACCGTTGGCGTACTCCTTGCACATCTTGGTGTGAAACTGGCCGGTCTTGCCGGTGA
>JANMCH010000037.1:0-20008 GCA_031361045.1 Betaproteobacteria bacterium
CTCGGACACTTCCCAGCTTCGCGTCTATGCCAACGCGTCGGGCATGCCCAGGAAGATCGACGACCTGACCGTCGAGTTCACGACCAACGGGCCCAATCCGGTCGAGCTAGAGCATCTGGCCACGATCAACATCATGAGCAAAGTATGGTGCGAAAAGAACCGCGCCACCAAGCCGCAGAACTTCACGCAGAAAGAGGAAATGATCACCGCGCGGCAGGCCAACGGCACCGGCCCGTATACGCTCAAGGCACGCGAGCCCGACGTCAAGACGGTGCTGTCCAAGAATCCCAACTGGTGGGGAATCAAGGCGGGCATGTTCGAAGGCAATGCCGACGAGGTCGTCTACACGCCGATCGTGTCCGATGCCACGCGCGTCGCTGCGCTCATCTCCGGCGAAGTGGACCTGGTCAACGACCCGCCACCGCAGGACGTTCCGCGCCTGATGCAGACACCGGGCATCAAGATCCTCGAAGGCACGGAGAACCGAATCGTGTTCATCGGCATGGACCAGTTCCGCGACGAACTGTTGTATTCGAACGTCAAGGGCAAGAATCCGCTGAAGGACAAGCGCGTCCGCGAGGCGCTGTACTACGCGGTCGACATCGAGGCCATCAAGAAGAACACGATGCGCGGCCTGGCCAATCCGTCAGGCGCGATGCTGCCGTCGCCCATCCAGACGGCGCCTGAAATCGAGAAGCGCCTGCCCTATGACAAGGAACGCGCGAAAAAACTGCTGGCCGATGCGGGCTATCCGAACGGTTTCGAGATCACGCTCGACTGCCCGAACAACCGGTACATCAACGACGAGAAGATCTGCCAGGCGCTGGCGGCGATGTGGTCGCAGGTCGGCGTGGCCACCAAGGTCAACGCGATGCCGCGCGCGGTCTACTTCCCCAAGCTGGAGAAGAACGACACCAGCCTGTACATGCTGGGCTGGGGCGGCAACACGACCGATGCGATATTCATCCTGCAGCCGGTCCTTGCCACCAAGGACGGCAAGGGCGACGGTGACTACAACTACGGCCGCTACACCAATCCCAAGCTCGACGGCCTGCTGGCGCAGATCAAGGTTAACGTCAGTTCGGAAGCGCGGCTGAAGGAAATTCACGCCGCGCTGCTGGCGCACAACGCCGAGACGAACCACATCCCGCTGCACCGGCAGGTGATTCCGTGGGCGGAGCGTGCCAATGTCAGCGCCGTGCACCGCGCCGACAACCAGGTCATCCCGTACTGGGTGACGATCAAGTAAGGGTCAAATGAGCGGCAGTGGCCGGGCGATGTAGCGGGTCACGGCCCACGTCGCGGCCACCGCGACGGCGGCGCTGAGCGCAAACAGCATCCACGCGGATGCCGTGCCCTCGAGCGCCGCGTTGCGCGCACCTTCAAGCACCATGCCGGTCGCGAGAAACGCCGGCAGGGTGCGCGCGTCGTAGCGCAGGACCTGCCACAGCAGTACGAAGCTCACCAGTCCCTTGACGATCCCGCGCAGCAGCGCCGCCGCCGGATCGCCGTCGCCGACCAGTGCCGCGGCGCAGGAAATCAGCACCAGCAGCACGGCGGCCACCCATTGCCTGCGCGTCCAACCGTGGGTGGCGCGGTCGAACAGATGCAACACGAACAGCGCCACGCCGCACGCACCGACCACGCCGAGAGGGTCGACCAGTGCGCCGACCGTCGGCCAGGCCAGCACCGCCAATTTCAACGACGGCCACAGTGGCGCGGCCCGCGGCGCCAGCATGCCGGTTGCCGCCGCCAATCCAGCGACCGCGAGCGCGACCGCCACGCCGACCGCCCACGCCGGCAGCTTGGTGGCCAACGGCACCGGTGCGTGCGCGCGTGCGAACCACGCCCCCACGCCGAACAGCAGGCCGGTGAGGCCCGCAGCCATCAGCGACGCAAAGAGCCCGCCGGCAACCAGGGTGGCCACCTGCGAAACGACGGGCTCCGTCGTCTTCAGATGCAGCGCCATTTCCGGCCACGCATTGGCGATGTCGACGATCGCCGCGGCGAAGACCAGCGCGCCGACCAGCCACATCGCGCGCTTGTCGCACTGGGCGCGATTCCAGCTCAGCACCGCGAACACCAGCGCTGCCAACGCACCCAGCGCCGACGCAAACAGCGCGACATACTTCAGTACCTGCATTCGGTTTTCGCGCTCGGTTTCGGCGCGCTGCCACGCCTCCGGCACGAACACGCTGCGGCCATAGGAAGTAACCTGGTCACCGCTGATCCCGACATGCATGCGCGCCTCGCCGTCCTTGCCGACGCTGATCGCGGGATCGGCAAACACGAACGTCCAATCGCGGCGGGCGTCGCGCTTGACCTGGTCGGCGGTGCGCAACTGCAGCACGGCAGGGTCGGCACCGAAGCGCTCACGCACCGCGCGCTGGGCCAGCGCCAGCGCGGCGTCGCGCTCGAGACTGGGGCCCGGCGCTGCTTCCGCCAGGCGATGCTGGACCTGACGGATCTGGCCGTCACCGACCACCGTGACCCACCATTCCTCGGCGCGGTCGCCGATGTCGCCATCGCCGTCAAACCGCGCGAAACGAATTTCCCACATCGGCGGCGGCAGCGTTGTTCCGACCAGCGCGCGATAGACATCGGCGCCTGCTTCGCGCCACACAAAGCGTTGCCCGAGGCTCTGCCCCGATTCGCCGCCACTGGAACGAATGCCGGACATTTTTTTCCATTCCGGCCCCAGCACGACACCGCGACTGGCCAGGGCCACGACAGCCGCCGCCGTGGCCCCAGCGCGATCGATCGGCAATGCGGGCACGTCAGCGACGAACGGCGTGCAGGCAAACCAGGTCACCGCGCCGGCGATTCCCAGCCACGGCAGCGCGCGCTGCAACAGTGAGGCATGCGCGCCGACCGCTGCCGATCGCGCACGCTCGACCACGGATTCGACGCGCTGCGCCACGGGCCGCCACGCGCCATTCCACAGCGCGGCCGGCAATTCGTTCCACGTCCCCGACTGCGCGCGCCGAGCGGCTACCACTACGAGTGGAATGGCCGCCGCGACGATCACGATGGCGCGCTGGATCCACGCGCCCGGCGCATCGACGAGAAACAGCGGAATCGAGAACAGCGACAGATCGAACAGCGTGTGCAGCAGGATTGTCGGCAGCAGCCCGAAGCGGAGGAAGATCAGCGCCCAGATGATGGCCGGCACCAGCAACTCGACCAGGCGCGAGTACGCCGGCAGTCCCGGATAGTTGGCGTGCGCGCCGGCAAAGATCACGGCCTGCAACAGTACGGCAGCACCGATCCAGAGCGTGCGCCGTCCGAACCGCGCGCCGAGCAACGCCGCCATCGCGAGCGGAATCGCGCGAAATGCGCATTCCTCCATGAAGCCCGCCTGCAGCGAGAGCGCAATCGGCGTCAGCGCCGGCACGCTCGACGACAGGATGTTGGGATCGGTCAGCGATTCGGAAGGCTGCCACCAGCCGAGCCAATGGTTGGTCGCGTAGTAGAACGCGGCAATGAGCGCCAGCTCGACCGGAACGAACAGGAAGCCGCCGACAGTGCGTCCCAGCACCTGCTTCGAAGCACCTGCTTCGCGCGACCAAAGTTGCCATAGTTGCGGATGATGCGGAAACGCGCGACGCGAAAGACCCTCCGCCGCCATGAACACCACGCCTAAGCCGACCGTGGCGGCGAACAGCGTACCTACCGCCGCTCCAATCAACTGGTTCCAGAACGTGCTGACGGATTCGGCCGTGTCGTACCCGAACCAGTCATAGGGTGCGGAGGCCAGGACCGCCCCCGCCAGCAACGTGCCGACGACGCCACCCGCCAGCAACGCGGGACGCCACAGCAACCACCGCTCGCGCAGCAGCCACAACGTGCCGAGTACGCACCCGCCCAGTCCATACAATACGCCGGCTGCGATGCTGGCGAAGTTCGCAATGGTGTTGTTCGCGCTGCGCATCTCCGTGAAGCGCCGGTCGAATTTGTCCGGTACGTGCATGTAGCGTGTCACGCCGATCAGTTCGTCGCCGGCCACCGAGATGCCCAGCCGGATGCGGGCATCGGCGACGCCCTCGTCCCGCTCGAAAACGAAATGGTGATCCACGCGCCCGGTCGGTCGTGTCTCCTGCGATTCCTCGATCTTGTGATACCGAGCGAAGTCGACGTTCCAGTCGCGCGTCGCGAGCGTCCTGGCCAGTTCCAGCGCTTCCGCCGGATCGAGCGCCTTGCGCGCGGGATCGCGGACGCGCGTTTCCGCCACGCGGCGCGAAAAACCGTCGACGGCGCCGTCCGGCCTGAAGCGCACGACGACCTCCTCCACGTCGCCGGGCTTGAACAGGCGCACTTCCCACCAGTAGGGGGAATACGCGGTTCCGGCGACCAACTGTGCGAATTTGGGCTTGCCGCCGCCTTCCAGTTCGACGTAGTTCTGTGCCGCCTGGTCGTTGCGAAACCGCGCGGCACTGCGCGCGCCGTCGGCGACCAGCTCGTGGTCCCGCGCCAGCTGCTCGGCCTGCGCCAACGCCTGTTGCCGGGTCAACTTGATGTCGAGGTTCACCAGCGGGATGGCCTGCGGAAACAGGTGCCACGCCAGTGCAGTGCAGATCAGCGCCGCCGCGACGTAGGCGATCCAGAACGCCGGACGGCGCGTTGTCTGGACCCATGCTGGCTGGACTACCTGGCCGCTCATGGTGGCCTTACGCCGATGACGCCCGTTTCGACGAGTTGCGCGATGGCCGCGTCGTCGAGGGCGAGGCGCTCGCGCAAAATCTGCAACGTGTGCTCGGCCAGCAATGGCGGCGCGCGTTCGGGCGAAGGTGCGGTTGCCGACATGCGGATCGGTACGTTGATCTGCGCCACGCTTCCCGCCAGCGCATGCGGCAGGTCGAATTTCATGCCGCGCGCGAGCAACTGCGGATCGGCAAAAACCTGGTCCAACTTGTTGATTGGTCCACAGGGAACGCCGACCTCTTCGAGCGCGGCGAGCCAGTCCCGCTGCGTGCGCGTCGTCATGACGGCAGCGATCGTCGGCACGAGAACGGCGCGATGCCTGACGCGATTCTCGTTGCGCGCGAAGCGTTCGTCGCTCGCCCACTCCGCATGACCGGCAACGGTGCTGAATTTCGCAAACTGGCCGTCGTTGCCCACTGCCACGATCAGGTGGCCATCGGCACACGCGAACACCTGGTACGGCACGATGTTCAAGTGCGCATTGCCCGCGCGGCCCGGCGGCGTACCGGCGATCAGGTGATTCATGCCCATGACGGCCATCATCGCCACCGCGGAATCGAAGAGCGCCAGGTCGAGCCACTGGCCTTCGCCAGTGCGGTCGCGGTGCTGCAGCGCGGCGAGAATCGCCACCGCCGCATACATGCCGGTCATGAGGTCGGCGATTGCCACACCCGCCTTTTGCGGACCGCCTCCAGGCAAGTCGTCGCGCTCCCCCGTCACGCTCATGAAGCCACTCATGCCCTGGATGATGAAATCATAGCCGGCGCGTTCCGCATACGGGCCGTCTTGTACAAAGCCCGTGATCGACGCATAGACGAGGCGCAGATTGAGCGCCGCGATGCTTGCGTAGTCGAGTCCGTATTTGGCAAGTCCACCGAGCTTGAAGTTCTCGACCAGTATGTCCGCGTGCAATGCGAGGTCACGGACGATGCGCTGGCCTTCCGGACGCGTGAAGTCAACAGCAACCGACAGCTTGCCGCGATTGCATGCGAGGTAGTAGGCGGCTTCCGCCGTGTCGCGGCCTTCGGTGTCCTTGAGGAACGGCGGACCCCAGGAGCGGGTGTCGTCACCACTGCCGGGCTTTTCGATCTTGATCACCGTTGCGCCGAGGTCGGCCAGCAACTGCGTGCACCACGGGCCGGCGAGCACCCGCGACAGGTCGAGGACAATGAGATGTGAGAGCGGGCCGGGCATCGTGATCATGAAAAAAGACGCACCGATGGGCACGCCTTTCCCATTCTACGCGTCGGACACCGACCGCACGCAGACTCCAATTTCAAACCGTGATAGCCTCATTGCAAGCGTTTTCGCAACAACCGAATGTCAAGGAGCAAGGCCATGTTGAAGGGCAAAGTTGCTGTAGTCACCGGCTCGACGAGCGGCATCGGGCTCGGCATCGCGCACTCGCTCGCTACCGGTGGCGCCGATCTGATGCTCAACGGCTTCGGCGATGCCGCCGCCATTGCAACGTTGCGCCAGGAAATCGCCAAAGCCCACGGCGTGCGCGTGACCTACAGCCCCGCCGATCTCTCCAAGCCAGGCGGGGCCGCCGGGATGATCGAACAGGCTACACGCGAATTGGGACACGTCGACATCCTGGTCAACAACGCCGGCATTCAGCACGTCTCCCCGGTGCACGAATTCCCTGTCGAGAAATGGGACGCGGTCATCGCCATCAACCTGACTGCAGTTTTCCTGGGCATTCGTGCCGTGCTGCCGCAGATGCTGGAGCGGAACTGGGGTCGCATCATCAACATTGCCTCGGCGCACGGCCTCGTGGCATCGGTAAACAAGTCGGCCTACGTGGCCTCCAAGCACGGCGTCGTCGGCCTGACCAAGGGCGTGGCGCTGGAGACAGCGACCACCGGCATCACCTGCAATGCGATCTGCCCCGGCTGGGTGCTCACGCCACTGGTGCAAAAGCAGATCGACGCGCTCGCCGAAAAAGAGAAGCTGTCACCGGACGACGCGAAGATACGGTTGCTGGGCGAGAAGCAGCCCTCGCTCGAGTTCACCACGCCGGAGCAATTGGGTGCGCTGGCCGTCTTCCTGTGCTCGGACGGCGCAGCACAACTTACTGGCGTGGCGCTTCCGGTAGACGGAGGATGGACCGCACGGTAGCAATCCGGAAGCGCAAGCGAGATTGCCATCGTGCAAGCATCACTCCGGCACCCGCGCCTTGCGCAGACCCGCGATCAGGTGCGCCTTGTCCCTTTCGATCATTTCCGGCGACGACGAGAACCTCTTCGCCTCGTAGCGGGCAATGGTGAAGTCCGGCCGCACTTGCAAAAGTTTTGCCTTCGCCAGGGAGGCCTTGGTCGCATCCCCCAGCCAGGCATGCGCGGCCGTCATATTGGCAAAGATGATCCAGGCGTCGTCCGAAGCCGCAGCGCGATCGCAGGCGGCAATCGCCTTGTCATATGCACCCAGCGCAACATGTGCTGCGCATGCTACAGCTTGCGGCTCGGCCGCCAAATTGCCGAGTGCGGCCTGCATCGAATCGACCTCTGCGAGCGCTTCCAATGGCCTGCCTGCCGCCAAGTGGAGCCAACCGCGAAGAATGATGGGGGAGAAGCGGGTCGGGTCGATCGTATGCGCGCGATCATTCGCCGCGAACGCCGCGTCGAGGCGCCCGAGGTATCCAAGCACCACGGCACGCGCCCACCACGCACTTGGATCGCGGGGACCGACCGTCACCGCCCGCAAGGAATCGGCGTCCGCTTCGGCCAGAACGCGCTCGCGGTCGACCGTGAAATCGTTTTCGAATAGTTCCACATTGCTGATGACGCGCTGCGACCACGCGCTCGCCAGGTTGGGATCAAGGCGAATGGCCTGATCCGCAAGCCTGCGAACCTCACGCGTGCGCGCAACGGGGTCGCTGATCGTCACCGCTTGCGCGCGGTCCACAAAGTCCTGCGCACTTCTCTCGGCTCCCGGCTTGGGCAAATCGCGCAGGATCGCACCGGACAGCATTACTCGGATGGAATATGCAAGTCGACGGACCATGGTCTCGCGATCGTCGAGCGCCACTCGGTCGAACAGCTGTCGCTCGGACTGAACCTGCCTGCCGTCCCGCGTATCGACGAGGCGCAACGTCGCCGCCACCTGCGTTCCGGTCGGAAGCAAATCCCCCTGGATCAGGTAGCGCACGTTTGCCTCCTGCCCGGAGGCCTGCGCATCCAGGGTCTTGGCAGCGATGATGGCAGCGGCCGCCGCCGGAGTGACCCGTGTGTCGGGCATGCTGTCGCCCACCGCGCGCGTGAGTTCGAGGGTCAACGGGGCCAACGTCGCTTCCAGTTTGACATCGCCGGCGGCAGCAAGGAATGGAGCGATCATCAGCGAGTGCGCAGGCGCTTCCCCACCAGCCAATTCGGCCGTACCCAGAACTGGGAGCATGCGCCACACCACGGCGGCGACGATGGCGAGCAGAACGGCGCCAACCGCCGCAATCACAAATCGCCTTGTGCCGGTTCGACGTGCATCGGATACGGAGGCGGGCTCAACAAGCTGCACACCGGGGCCTTTGCGGAGCACGACCTGCAACACGTGTATCGGCTTCACGATGTTCTTGACCAGGTGCTCGCCCAAATCGACGAACTCGACTCCGAGATCCATCTGCACCTGGTCCCGCACCACGGACGCAACGCAAATGCCGCCTGGCTCGGCAAGCACTTCGAGGCGCGCGGCGACATTCACCCCGTTGCCGAGAATATCGTCGCCTTCAACGATGATGTCGCCCACGTTAATGCCCATCCGGAATTCGATGCGCTGGTCGATTTGGACGTAAAGGTTGCGCGCACCCATTTCCCGTTGCATCTCGACGGCGCAGCGCAACGCCGAGGTGGCGCTGGGGAATTCCAGCAACATGCCGTCGCCGGACGTCTTCACAATGCGTCCGCCATGCTCGGCGATCTTTGGAGCGACTAACGCATCATGCAGGGCGCGCAAACGCTCGTGCGTGCCTGCCTCGTCGCGCTCCATGAGGCGCGAGTAGCCCACGACGTCAGCAACAACTATCGCTACAAGCTTTCGGCTTATCGTCATGTGCGGTCGCGGCAACCTCGTCAGGTTAATGACCCGCCGGACTCGAATCAGGTTTTCAGCGCGGCCAGCACTTCGTCCAGCATTTTCTTCGCATCACCGAACAACATCCGGTTGTTGTCCTTGTAGAAGAGCGGATTGTCCACGCCCGCATAGCCCGAAGCCATGCTGCGCTTCATGACGATCGAGTGCTTCGCCTTCCACACTTCAAGCACCGGCATGCCGGCGATGGGACTGGTCGGATCGTCCTGCGCGGCCGGATTCACGATGTCGTTGGCGCCGATCACGATCGCGACATCCGTCTTAGGGAAGTCGTCGTTGAGCTCGTCCATCTCGAACACGATGTCGTACGGCACCCGGGCTTCGGCCAGCAGCACGTTCATGTGCCCCGGCATGCGGCCGGCGACCGGGTGAATGCCGAAGCGCACCTCGATGCCCTTGGCCCGCAGCGCCTGCGTGATTTCGTTCACCGTGTGCTGGGCCTGCGCCACCGCCATGCCATAACCCGGGACGATGATGACGCTCTTGGCGTCCTTCAGCATCTCGGCGGTTTCGGCGGCGAGGATCGGATTCACTTCACCCGCGGGTTGCGCCGCGCCAGCAGCGGCAGGTGATGCACCGCTGTCGGTGCCAAAGCCGCCGGCGATCACGGAGAGGAAGTTGCGATTCATCGCCGAGCACATGATGTACGACAGGATCGCGCCGCTCGAACCGACCAGCGCGCCGACGACGATCAGCAGGTCGTTGTTGAGCATGAAGCCGGTGGCCGCCGCCGCCCAACCCGAATAACTGTTGAGCATCGACACGACGACGGGCATGTCGGCACCGCCGATGGCCATGACCATGTGCACGCCGAACAGCAGCGCGATGACGGTCATCACGATCATCGGCGTCATCGCCTCCGCCACGCCATGCGCGCTGATGAACGCGTAGCCGAAGTAGATGACTCCGAGCAGGCCCGCGAGATTCAGCAAATGCCGGCCCGGCAGCAGGACCGGCTTGCCGGTGATCTTGGCGGACAGCTTGCCGAACGCGATCACCGATCCGGCGAAGGTCACGGCGCCGATCAGCACCCCCAGGTACATTTCGATTTCGTGGATCGTGTTCTCGGCCGGCGTCAAACCAACCGACACTGCCGGGTCGATGAAATTGGCGTAGCCGACGAGCATGGCGGCGAGACCGACGAGGCTGTGCATCAGCGCAACCAGTTCCGGCATTTGCGTCATCTGCACGACGCGCGCCGCGTAGAGTCCGATGGCCGCTCCGATGGCCATTGCACCGATGATGTACGGAAGCCCGGCAGAGCTGACCTGCACGCCGAAGATCGTGGCGACCACCGCGATGGCCATGCCGATCATGCCGTACAGGTTGCCGCGCCGCGAGGTTTCCTGGTTGGAGAGGCCACCCAGACACAGGATGAAGAGGATCGTGGCTCCGATGTAGGAGACCGTGGAGAGACTGGAGGTCATTTTCTAGTCTCCTTTATTTGCGAAACATAGCGAGCATGCGCTGCGTGACAGCAAAGCCGCCGAACATATTGACCGTCGCGAGCGCGATGGCACCCACGGACAACCAGCGTATCCACTCTTCCGGCCGCGTGAGATCGGCCGAGATCTTCGACAGGTCCGGCGCGATCTGCACCAAGGCGCCGATGGCGATGATGCTGCTGACCGCGTTGGTCACGCTCATCAGCGGCGTATGCAGCGCGGGCTTCACGTTCCACACCACCATGTAGCCGATGAAACACGCCAGGATGAACACGGTGAAGTGGCCGAGGAACGAAGGTGGCGCGAAGCGGCCGACGAGCAGGAACAACAGCGCGCCGACGCCGAACAGCACCGCGGTCTTGGTGCCGGACATCGGACCGCTGGGCTCGCCGTGGCCTTTGGCCTTGGGCACGACAGCGGCCGGCTTGGCCACGGCCGGCGGTGCGGCCGACAATTTGGGAGGCGGTGGCGGCCACGTGATTTCGCCCTGGTTGATCACCGTGGTGCCGCGCAGCACTTCGTCGGCCATGTCGACCTTGACCGCATCGCCGTCGATGCTCTTGGTCTTGATCATGTCTTCCATCAGGCGGAACAGATTGGTTGCGTACAGCGTGGACGCCTGCTTGGCGAGACGGCTCGGCAGGTCCTTGTAGCCGACGATGGTGACGCCGTGCCGGACCACGACTTCGCCGGGTACCGTCAATTCGCAGTTGCCGCCCTGCTCCGCGGCCATGTCGACGATGACGCTGCCCTGCTTCATCGACTTGACCATGTCTTCGGTGATCAGCTTGGGCGCAGGCTTGCCGGGAATCAGCGCCGTGGTGATGATGATGTCGACGTCCTTCGCCTGCTTGGCGAACACTTCCTTCTGTGCCTTCTGGAAGCCCTCGCTCAACACCTTGGCGTAGCCGCCGACCCCACTGCCTTCCTCGACATAGTCGACGCCGACGTACTCGCCGCCCAGCGACTTGATCTGGTCGGCCACTTCCGGCCGCGTGTCGTTGGCGCGCACGATGGCGCCCAGGCTGGCGGCCGTGCCGATCGCGGCGAGACCCGCCACGCCGGCGCCGATGACGAAGACCTTGGCCGGCGGGACCTTGCCCGCCGCGGTGATCGAGCCGGTGAAGAAGCGGCCGAATTCGTGCGCGGCCTCGATGACCGCGCGGTAGCCGCCAATGTTGGCCATCGACGACAGCGCATCCAGTTTTTGCGCGCGCGAAATGCGTGGCACGCTGTCCATCGCCAGCACGGTGACCTTGCGCACGGCGAGTTGCTGCATCAGGTCCGGGTTCTGCGCGGGCCAGATGAAGCTGACCAGCGTCTGTCCCGCGCGCAGCAGGCCGACCTCATCGGCATTCGGCGCACGCACCTTGAATACGATGTCCGCCGTGGCCCACAGCGCGTTCCGATCCGCGACCAGTTCCGCGCCGGCAGCGCGATAGGCATCATCGTTGATCTGTGCAGCATCGCCCGCACCGGCTTCGACGGCAACGCGGAAGCCCTGCTTGATCAGCTTCTCGACGACTTCGGGCACGGTGGCAACGCGCTTCTCGCCCGGAAAGACTTCCCTGGGCACCCCGATCAGCAATGACATTGTGTTCTCCCTCGATACGACTGCAGGCGGTGACTCAAATATCTGCCGCAATCGCGCGGCCCAATTCGACGGTGGAGGCGCGGCCTCCGAGATCAGGAGTCTTCGGCGCATTCTTGTCCGCCAGTACGCGTTCGATGGCTGCGACAACCGCACTCGCCGCGTCCTTGTGGCCCAGGAAGTCTAGCATCAGCGCGCCCGACCAGATTTGCCCGATTGGATTGGCAATGCCCTTGCCGGCGATGTCGGGTGCCGAGCCATGCACCGGCTCGAACAACGACGGAAAATCGCGCTCCGGATTCAGGTTGGCCGACGGCGCAATGCCGATCGTGCCGCACACGGCGGGCCCCAGATCGGACAGGATGTCGCCGAAGAGATTGGAGCCGACGACGACATCGAAGCGCTCCGGCCGCTGCACGAAATGCGCGCTCAGGATGTCGATGTGAAATGCGTCGGTGCGAATGTCCGGATAGGCCTTCGCCATTTCCCGGAACCGCTCGTCCCAATACGGCATCGTGATCGAGATGCCATTGGACTTGGTGGCGGACGTCACGTGCTTTGCATTGCGCGTACGCGCCAACTCGAACGCGTATTTCATTATCCGGTCGACGCCCTTGCGCGAGAACACGGTCTGCTGGAACACAATCTCGCGCTCGGTGCCTTCGAACATCCGGCCGCCGACGGACGAGTATTCGCCTTCGGTATTCTCGCGCACGACGACGAAGTCGATGTCGCCGGGCTTCTTGTTGGCGAGCGGCGACGGGATGCCCGGCATCAGCTTGCACGGGCGCATGTTCACGTACTGGTCGAAGCCGCGCCGGAACTGGATCAGCGAGCCCCACAGGGACACGTGATCCGGAACGGTGGCCGGCCAGCCCACCGCGCCGTAGAACATCGCCTCGAAGCCGCGCAGCTGGTCGAACCAGTCCTCGGGCATCATGCGGCCATGTTTGGCGTAGTAGTCGCAGCTCCAGTCGAAGGGCTTGAACTCGAAGTCGATCGAGAATTTGCGCGCGACCGCTTCCAGAACGCGCAGCCCCTCGGGCACGACTTCCTTGCCGATGCCGTCACCGGGCATGACGGCGATACGATGTATGGTCATTCTCGAGTCTCCCCTGCTGCGGACAAATTCTAGCAGCCTCATCCATGCGACCTATGGGCGACCTGGCCGGCATTTTGTAGGATCGGCGCCAAGGAGGTGTACATGAACGAGCGCAATTACTGGATAGGCGTCGTTTCGAAGGAGCACGTTGCCCTCGGCGTCGCCGGCGGCTTCACGCAATTGAACCACGGCAAGGCCGGGCCGCTTGAACGCATGCGCGCCGGCGACGGCTTCGCGTTCTACTCGCCGCGGCTGGCCTATCCGGATGGCGCACCTTTGCAGGCTTTTACCGCGCTGGGCCGTATCCGCGACGGTGAGGTCTATCAAGCGCAGGCCAGCGGAGGTTTCTCGCCGTTTCGACTGGCGGTCGACTACCTGCCGGTACAGGATGCCCCGATCAAGCCGCTGATCGAGTCGCTTTCCTTCATCCGCAGCAAAACCCATTGGGGCGCCGCGTTCCGCTTCGGGTTCGTGCGCATCCCTGAAGCCGATTTCGCGCGCATCGCCGTCGCCATGGGCCGCGACTTTGCAAGGGACTTTCCGCACGAAGTTCCCCACGAAGTTCCGCAACCGGCCGTTCCCGCATGACATTCCGCCCGTAGCGCTCTCGACGCCACCGCAGCGGTGCGCTATCTTCGCGGCCTTGGCAAACGCCAACCGCGGAGGCGACGATGGGCAGGATGGTGATTGCGGTCTACGTACCCAAGCCGGGCAAGGACGCGGAGCTCATGGACTGCATGCGCGACCACCTGCCGGTGCTGCGCGGACAGGGTCTGGCCACCAATCGCCCATCGACCCTCCTCCGCGCCAAGGGCGGCACTCTGCTTGAAGTCTTCGAGTGGGAATCGCAGGCGGCGATCGACGCCGCCCATACCAATCCGGTCGTGCTTGCGCTATGGGATCGCTATGCCAAGTGCTGTGACTACGGCACGTTGAGCGATCTGGCCGAAGTCGGGACGATGTTCGCCGGATTTGAATTGGTCGAGGTTTGAGCGGTTCTTCCGCAGGTGCCGGCGCGCGCCACCGGCGCGCGATCGTGTTCATGATCGTCGCGGCAATCTGCTGGTCGTCCGGCGGCATCCTCGTCCGGCAGCTGTCCATCACCAACGCGTGGGAAATCGTCTTCTGGCGGTCGCTGTTCATGTCGCTGTTCGTCGCCGGCGTACTGCTGGCCATGCACGGCCGATCGATGCCGCGCGCCGTGCTCGCCGTCGGGCGCCCCGGGCTCCTGTCCGGACTGTTCCTGTCCGGCACGTTCTTCTTTTTCATCGCGTCGCTCACGCACACCACAGTCGCCAACACCTTCGTGCTGATGAGCGTGTCGCCCTTCCTCGCGGCCATCGCCGGTCGGCTGGTGTTGAAGGAACCGGTTCCGGCGCGCACCTGGCTGGCCATGGCCATCGCCTTCGCCGGCATCATCGTGATGTTCGGCGACGCGATGGATTCCGGCCGGCTGCTGGGCAACCTGCTGGCTTTCGGCGTGTCGATCTGCTTTGCGGCGCAGGTCACCATGCTGCGCAAGTTCCACGCGACGGTCGACATGCTGCCGCAAGTGATGATCGCCGGCCTGTGGACATTGCTGCCGGCATTCCTGATTGCCGGACCGTTCGCCGCCACGCCGCGCGATGTGGCCATCCTTGCTTTCATGGGTTGTGTGCAGCTGGGCACGGGCTGCCTGCTGGCCACCGCTGCGTCGCGCAGCCTGACCGCCACCGAGTTGGGACTGCTCGCGCTGCTCGAGCCGATCATGGGTCCGCTGTGGGTCTGGGTGCTGATGGGCGAGGACCCGGGCGGCAACGCGCTGCTGGGGGGCGCGATCGTGCTCACCGCCGTCATCGGCAACGAGGCGTTTGCCGCGTGGCGTGGCCGCGATCCCGTGCTGCACGATCCGGCGCCGGGGCCGTGAGCGCTCCGCTTCAACGGTGTCATTCCGACATCGCGCATTGTTATGCCGTCCCGAGTATCGCGAGGGACCCTGGCAGCGGGGAATCCCCTGTTGCGCTATGATGCGCGCCTGAACCTTCCCGTCCAGACTGCAAAGCGGTACACCGATGAAGCAGACCTTCCTGGATTTCGAACAGCCTGTCGCCGAGCTGCAGCAGAAGATCGATGAGCTGCGCTTCGTGCACGAGGATTCCGCGGTCGACATTTCCGACGAGATTTCGCGACTCGCCAAGAAGAGTCAGCAGCTCACCAAGGAAATCTACGCCAAGCTTTCGGCTTGGCAAATCGCCCAGGTCGCGCGCCACCCGCAGCGGCCATACACGCAGGATTACATCGACGGCATGTTCAGCGGTTTCCGCGAACTGCACGGCGACCGCACCTATTCCGACGATCCCGCGATCGTCGGCGGCATCGCGCGCTTCAATGGCCAGCCCTGCATGGTCATCGGCCACCAGAAGGGCCGCGACACCAAGGAGAAGATCCACCGCAATTTCGGCATGCCGCGACCGGAGGGCTACCGCAAGGCGTTGCGGCTCATGAAGCTCGCCGAGAAATTCGGATTGCCGCTGTTCACTTTCGTTGACACGCCGGGCGCCTACCCGGGCATCGGCGCCGAGGAGCGCGGACAGTCGGAGGCCATCGGCCGCAACCTCTATGAAATGGCCGGCCTGCGCGTGCCGATCATCACCACGGTCATCGGCGAGGGCGGCTCGGGCGGCGCGCTGGCCATTGCGATCGGCGATGTCACGCTGATGTTGCAATACGCAACCTACTCGGTGATCTCCCCGGAAGGCTGCGCATCGATCCTGTGGAAGTCGGCCGATCATGCGGCCGAGGCCGCGGAAACGCTGGGCATCACGTCGACGCGGCTGAAACAGCTGGGCCTCATCGACAAGGTGGTGACGGAGCCGCTGGGGGGCGCGCATCGCGACCACGCCGCGATGATGATCTCGCTCAAGAAAGCGCTCACCGAAACGCTGCGACAACTTCAGGACCAGCCGATCGACGCGTTGCTCGAAACACGCGAGGACAAGATCCTGGCCTACGGCAAGTTCAAGGAAATCGCCGCGGGTTAAGGCGCATTCGCCCATTTGGCCTACTCGGCCCATTCGGCCCATTCGGCCAATCGAGCCACTTTCGGCGCCGCGCGCGCCATTGCCTCCTGGCCTGCCACCGCTGATGCCGCGCGAACCTGACGAAGTGATCGCCACGCTGCATCAGTCGGTGCTGCGTTCGCTGGCCGCCCATGTGCCGCGCGGCGCGCCACTGGTCGTCGGCTTCTCCGGTGGCCGCGATTCCGCCGTGCTACTGGACGCTCTGGCCACGGTCGGACCGCCGCAGGGACACGCGGTGTCGGCGATTCACGTTCATCACGGATTGTCGGCCAATGCCGACGCCTGGGCGCAGTTCTGCGTTCGACGCTGCGCGGAACTCGGTGTCGCGTGTACCGTGCGCCATGTCGAGGTCCCGCGCGGACCTGCGACCAGTCTCGAAGCCGCGGCACGCCGGGTGCGCTATGCCGCGCTGGCGCTGGCCGCGCGCGAATTGGGCGCGTCCGTCGTGGCCCTTGCCCATCATCGCCACGACCAGGCGGAAACGCTGTTGCTGCAATTGCTGCGCGGCGCGGGCCCGCACGGGCTGGCCGCGATGCCCGCCGTACGCGAGGATGCCTCCGGCATGATGTGGTGGCGCCCGCTTCTGGACCTCCCGCGCACGGCCATCGACGCCTGCGCGCGCGAACGTGGTCTCGCGTGGATCGACGACGAGAGCAATGCCGATCCCCGCCACGCGCGCAATGCCGTGCGGCACATCGTGTTGCCGGCGCTCGCCGCGATCGCCCCGCAGGCCGACGCCACGCTCGCCCGCGTGGCCGCGCACCAGGCGGAAGCCGCGCGGCTGCTCGATGAACTGGCAGCGCAGGATGCAGCCGGCGCGTGCACGGAAGGCACACTGCGACGCGACGCGCTGGACGCGTTGTCGGCGCACCGCGCGCGCAACCTGCTGCGCTGGTTCCTGCGCAGCAACGGCCTGCCGGCGCCGTCCTCCGCGCGCCTGGCCGCGATGCTCGACCAGCTGCGCGATGCGCGCGGTGACTCCCGGATCCGGCTTCGTCACGCCGGCGTGGAAATCGGCGTACATCACGGCCGCATCGCACTGCACCCACCCGAAGCGCAGCACTTCGATGTGCCGTGGTCGGGCGAGCCAGAGCTCACCCTTCCGCACGGAACGCTGGTCTTCAGCCACGTGCACGGCGCGGGCATCGCGAAGCAGCACCTGGCCGGGCTCGCCGTTCGAGTTCGTTCCCGCGACGGCGGCGAGCGTTTCCAGGTCACGCCGAATCGCCCGCGGCGGGCGCTGAAGGCCATCCTGCGCGACGCGGGCATTCCCGCATGGGAAAGGCATGGGCTGCCGCTGGTCTGGTGCGGTGACGCGCTGGCCGCGGTCGCCGGCGTAGGCATCGACGCCGCGTTCCAGGCCGCCCCCGACGATCCAGGTGTAACCCTTGCGTGGCATCCAAAGGCATAATGCGGCCTAAGGCCGCGCCGCACTGCATGGCGTCGTCAATGAGACGTTCCTTGGGAGGATCCATGAAGTCCGTGAAAATCGCCTTCGCGTTCGCGTCAATCTGTACGGCATTCGCCTTCGCCACGGGCAGCGCGTTCGCGCAGGCACCCATCATCATCAAGTTCAGCCACGTCGTCGCCAACGACACGCCGAAGGGCAAGGGCGCCGAATATTTCAAGAAGCTGGCCGAAGAGCGCACCAAGGGCAAGGTCAAGATCGAGGTGTACCCGAACAGCCAGCTCTACAAGGACGGCGAGGAAATGGAGGCGCTGCAGCTGGGATCGGTACAGATGCTCGCCCCGTCGCTGGCCAAGTTCGGGCCGTTGGGCGTGCGCGAATTCGAGGTCTTCGACCTGCCGTACATCTTCGACAGCTATGAGGACCTGCACAAGATCACCGAGGGCGCGATCGGCAAGGCGCTGTTCCAGAAACTGGAAGCCAAGGGCATCGTCGGACTGGCGTACTGGGACAACGGCTTCAAGGACCTGAGCGCCAACAAGGCGCTCAAGACTCCTGCCGACGTCAAGGGCCTCAAGATGCGCATCCAGTCGTCGAATGTGCTCGAGGCGCAGATGCGCGCGCTGGGCGCCATTCCGCAGAAGATGGCGTTCTCCGAGGTCTATCAGGGACTGCAGACCGGCGTGGTCGATGGCACCGAGAATCCGCCGTCGAATTTCTACACGCAGAAGTTCTACGAAGTGCAGAAATTCAACACGCTGACCAACCACGGCTATCTGGGCTACGCGGTGATCGTCAACAAGAAATTCTGGGACGCGCTGCCGGCCGATGTGCGTGCCGCGCTCGAAAGTTCGATGAAGGACGCGACCAAGTACGCCAACGACATCGCCAAGAAAGAGAACGAGGACGCCACTGAGGCCGTGCGCAAGTCGGGCAAGACGCAGGTGCTGACGCTCACGCCCGCGGAACGGGCCGTATGGAAAAAAACGCTGGTGCCGGTGCACCGCGAACTGGAAGGGCGAATCGGCAAGGAATTGATCCAGTCCGTGTACAAGGAAACGGGTTTCACGCCTTAGAGCCGAGCGGCAAAGTATCGCGACCACGCCACTGCAGCGCCCACCAGGCCGCAGTGGCGTTTGCTTGTCAGGCCGGGCGCCGTCGCTGCGCCGATGAAGGGAAAAGCCGATGTTGAAATTTCTGGACCAACTCGAGGAATGGCTGATCGCCTTTCTCATTGGCGCAGCAACGCTGCTGATCTTCATCGCGGTCGTGCATCGTTATGCCGCGGGCTTGCCGATCCCCTACGTGCAGGACTGGCTGCTGTCGCTCCACCTGTCGTGGGCGCAGGAGCTGTGCATCTACATGTTCATCTGGATGGCAAAGTTCGGTGCTGCGTACGGCGTGCGCACCGGAATACACGTCGGCGTCGACGTCCTGGTCAACGCGCTGCCGCTGGCGACGCGCCGCAAGTACATCCTGGGCGGACTCCTCGCCGGCGCGTTGTTCACGGCAGTGGTCGGCACGCTCGGCGCGAACTACGTGTGGGCCATCGGCCATACCGACCAGGTATCTGCGGACCTGGAGCTGCCGCTGTGGCTCATCTACCTGTGCATTCCGTTTGGCTCGTATCTCATGTGCTTCCGCTTCCTGCAGGTGGCGTGGCACTTCGCGCGCACCGGCGAGCTGCCGAAGCACGACCACGCCTATGTGGAAGGGGTGGAGGGCACCGACGAGGCGAAGGGCACCGTCGACGAGCTGCACCCGTCCGACGCTGCGGTCACGCAACGCGTGATGACGCCCGGCTTGCGGCTGTGGTCGCTGCTGCCGGTCGGGATGGTCGTGCTGCCGCTGCTGGCCATCGCATTCGGCATCAAGGTTCCCACGCCGATCATCATCTTCCTGCTGCTGTTCGGACTGATGCTGACCGGCATGCCGATTTCGATTTCGTTGGGCCTCACCGTCCTGACCTTCATGTTCACGATGACGACCGTGCCGGTCACGGCGGTGGCGCTCAAGCTGTTCACCGGCATCGAGAAGTTCGAGATCATGGCGATCCCGTTCTTCATCCTGGCGGGCAATTTCCTGACCCATGGCGGCGTCGCGCGGCGCATGATCAATTTCGCGACGTCGATGGTCGGCCACTGGTACGGTGGCTTGGCGCTGGCCGGCGTGATGGCCTGCGCGTTGTTCGCCGCGGTGTCGGGCAGCTCCCCGGCGACGGTGGTGGCGATCGGCTCGATCATCCTGCCCGCGATGGTCAAGCAAGGCTTCCCCAAGTCGTTCGGCGCCGGCGTCATCACCACGTCCGGCGCACTCGGCATTCTCATTCCGCCGTCGATCGTGATGGTGATGTATTCGGTCGCGACCAACACGTCGGTCGGCCAGCTGTTCATGGCCGGCGTGGTGCCCGGCATCATGCTGGCGTTCTTCCTCGGCCTGACCACCTGGTTCCTGGCGCGCAAGCACAACTATCCGCGCATGCCGAAGGCCGACTGGGCGGAACGCTGGCGCACCTTCAAGGCCAGCGTATGGGGCCTGCTGCTCATCATCATCGTCATCGGCGGCATCTACACCGGGCTGTTCACGCCGACGGAGGCGGCCGCGATGAGCGCGGTCTAC
>JANMCH010000074.1:0-10179 GCA_031361045.1 Betaproteobacteria bacterium
GCCGACTCGCTGAACGACCTGCGCCTGGAAATCAAGCTGCACGGCAAGGAAGCGAAGAACCGCAACGTGTTCGCCGGCATCGGCAACCTGGACGTCGTGCCCGAGACCACCGGCAACCAGATCTGACCTGGCGTGCCGCGGCAAGGTGAAGTGGCGGCGCACGTCGGCGTCTCGCCGCTGACCCTTGTGCTAGGCTCACCGTCCCCCATATGCGGGATATACGGCCTGACAACGCCATGGCTGGTCTGAACGCCCAAACCCCTCTGCCCACCGAGATCAAGCTGCACCAGGCTTCGCGCGTGCTTGAGCTCGTGTTTCCGCGCGGCATCGTGTTCAGGCTGCCGTGCGAATTCCTGCGCGTGCACTCGCCGTCCGCTGAAGTGCGCGGACATGGGCCGGGCCAGGAGATTTTGCAGGTCGGCAAGCGCGACGTGACGATCACCGCGCTGGAACCCGTCGGGCACTACGCGATCCGCCCATCGTTTTCCGATGGCCACGACACCGGCATCTATTCCTGGGACTACCTGTACGACCTGGGCGTGCGCCAGGACGAACTCTGGCAGCGCTACCTGTCCAGGCTGGACGGCGCCAGCGCCAGCCGCGATGCGCTGTAATGGGGTCTGACCCCATTACAACGAGGGAAACTGATGTGACGGGCGAAGAACGCACGCAATTCGGCTTCGAGGAAGTGTCGCCTTCGGAAAAGACGCGTCGCGTTCGCGGCGTTTTCGACTCGGTGGCCGGCAAATATGACGTGATGAACGACGTCATGTCGGCGGGCCTGCACCGGTTGTGGAAGCGGTTCGCTGTCGATATCGCGGCGCCACGCGCCGGTCAGCGCGTGCTGGACCTGGCGGGCGGCACCGGCGATCTCGCCAAGCTGTTCGCCAAGCGTGTCAGGACAAGCGGCACGGTCGTGCACACGGACATCAATGGCGCCATGCTGGCCGAGGGCCGCGACAAGCTGCAGGACGCCGGCGTGGTGCTGCCCACCATCCAGTGCAACGCGGAAGCCCTGCCGTTTGCGGCCCGCAGCTTCGATGTCGTCTCCATCGCGTTCGGGCTGCGCAACGTCACGCGCAAGGAAGTGGCGCTGGCCGAGATGCGGCGCGTGCTGGCGCCTGGCGGCGTGGCGGTGGTGCTGGAGTTCTCGCGCATCGCGGCGCCGCTGGCGCCCGCCTACGACTGGTACAGTTTCAATGTGTTGCCCCGGCTCGGCAAGCTGATCGCCGACGACGAGGCAAGCTATCGCTATCTGGCGGAATCCATCCGGGTCCACCCGGATCAGGAGACGCTAAGGCAAATGATGCAGAATGCGGGATTCGACAACGTCGAATTCCATAATCTGGCGGCCGGTCTCGTCGCCGTGCATGTCGGCCGTGTCTATTGACCCGGATTGCTACGGGGTTGCAGTTCGCAGTACCGAACGGAGGAAGCAAATGAACCGATTCCTGATTATCGCGCTCGCCGCCTTGGCCGCGGTCGCCATGGTTGCCGCGGATTCCGTCGAGGCCAGGCGCCTGGGCGGCGGCCGCAGCATGGGCACACAACGCCAGGCGACGCCGCCGGCCACCTCGCCCAATGTCACGCCGGCAACTCCGGCCGCACCGGCGCAGGCGATCGCGCCCAAGGCTGCGCCCGCCACGCCCGCAGCTTCCGGCGCCTCGCGCTGGCTGGGGCCGCTGGCCGGTCTCGCCGCCGGCATCGGCCTCGCGGCGCTGCTGTCGCATTTCGGGATGGGCGAGGGCTTCGCGAGCATCCTCATGCTGGCGCTGCTCGTATTCGGCGGCCTGTTCCTGATTCGCATGTTCATGGCGCGCCGCGCGGCGTCTTCGGCGCCCTCCTCGCCCCTGCAATATGCCAACGCGGGCGTGACGCAAGGGCCGACCGTCCTCGGCACGGAACCCGCAATGCCCCGCGCGACGACTGACGCGCCCAGCCGCTTCGAACCGGTGTTCGGCGGTAGCGCGTCTTCCGCTCCCGAGGCAGCGGCGCCGACCGGCAGGTTCCCGCCGGGCTTCGAAGAGGCGCCGTTCGTGCAGCAGGCGCAGCTTCAGTTCAGGAAGCTGCAAGCGGCTTATGATGCCGGCGACCGCAAGGCCCTGGCCGATGTGCTGACGCCGGAAATGTACGCCGAGATCGACCGCGAAATCGCCGAGCGCGGCGCGCACACGCCCACCGATGTCGAGTCCATCGCCGCGACCGTGCTCGACGTGACGACCGAAGGCGGCCAGCACTGGGCCAGCGTCCAGTTCACCGGCATGCTGCGCGAAGATGGCGCGATGCTTCCCAAGCCTTTCGATGAAGTGTGGAATCTCGTCAAGCCGGTGGATGGCAAGTCCGGATGGCTGCTAGCGGGAATCCGCCAACTGGCATGAGCCTCCCGAACCCGGGGGATGTGCCGGCGCGCGTCGCCAATCGCATCCTCGACGACGAAGGCTGGGCGCGCGAAAAGCTCGCCGCCTTCGCGGGAAAAGTGTTCACGCTCGCGGTCGGACCGGTAGTCTCGAGCCTGTCGATCACTGCGGACGGAAGGTTCGAGACCGCGACGTCCGCCGCGCAAGCGGACCTGAAGCTGGCGATCTCGCCGCTGTCGATTCCCGCGTTCCTTGCCAACCCGGCGCGCTGGAACGAGTTCGTGCGCGAGGACGGTGACGCGCAACTGGGTGGCGCGTTGAAGGAACTCGCGCGCACCTTGCCGTGGTTCGTCGAAGCGGCGCTGGCGCGGGTCCTGGGCAATGTGGCGGGCCGGCGCGTCGCCGAAACGGGACGTTCCCTGCTCGCGTTTCCCGAACATGCCGCGCAACGCGTGGCCGAGAGTACCGCCAGCTACGCGCGCGACGAGGCCGGACTGCTCGCGCGCGCCGAGCAGATGTCCACGTTGCGCGACGGCACAACCGACGTCGCCGGGCGTGTCGATGCGCTGGCGCAGCGCTTCGAGGCGGTGTCTGCGCGCGCCAAGTCCACGGCCACGCTCGTGTCCGGAATGCAATCACCCGAGTCCTGACGTTCTCCCCCGGGGCGCGCGTCCCGTAGAATGCCCGCATGATGCGCATCGCCCGCCTAGTCCGCATCCACCTGGTTGCGCTGCGTTTCGGCCTTGACGAATTCCTGTTGGGCCACGAGCGTGTCAGCTGGCTGCGGCCGCTGGTCAACCGCGCGCTGTTCTGGCGCGATCTGTCGCAACCGCGCGGCGTGCGGCTGCGCGAAGCGCTGCAGGCGCTGGGCCCGATCTTCGTCAAGTTCGGGCAGATGCTGTCCACGCGCCGCGACCTCCTGCCGCCGGACATTTCCGACGAACTCGCCAAGCTGCAGGATCGCGTGCCGCCGTTTCCGGCCGAGCAGGTGCTGGCAACGCTTGCGCGCGCCTACGGCAAGCCGGTCGACCAGGTCTTCAAGTCGTTCGACCTGACGCCGGTGGCCAGCGCGTCGGTGGCGCAGGTCCACTTCGCCGACTTGCCGGATGGCACGCCGGTCGCCGTCAAGGTGTTGCGCCCCGACATCCACAAGGTGATCGAGCACGATCTCGCGCTGATGCAGACCGCGGCGGGCCTGGTCGAGCGGCTGTGGTCCGATGGCAAGCGGCTGCGTCCCCGCGCGGTGGTCGCGGAGTTCGAGAAGACGATCCGCGACGAACTCGATCTCACGCGCGAGGCCGCGAACTGCTCGCAGCTGCGGCGCAACTTCAAGCATTCGCCGTTGCTGCTGGTGCCCGAGATCGAATGGGATTGGACGTCGACCGAGGTGCTGGTCATGGAGCGCATGGCCGGCATCCCGATCGGACGCATCGACGAGCTGCAGCAAGCCGGCATCGACCTGCCGCGGTTGTCGAAGGCCGGCGTGGAAATCTTTTTCACGCAGGTGTTCCGCGATGGCTTCTTCCATGCGGACATGCACCCCGGCAACATTTTCGTCGGCACCGACGGGTCGAACCACGGCAAGTACATAGCACTCGACTTCGGCATCATGGGCACGCTCTCGGAGACCGACAAGAGCTATCTCGCGCAGAATTTCCTGGCCTTTTTCCGCCGCGACTATCACCGCGTGGCGACGGCGCACATCGAGTCCGGCTGGGTGCCACCCGACACGCGCGTGGACGAGCTCGAAGCCGAAATCCGCGTCGTGTGCGAGCCGATCTTCGACCGGCCGCTGCGCGAGATTTCCCTGGGCAAGGTGCTGGTGTCGCTGTTTCGCGCGTCGCGCCGCTTCAACGTGCAGATCCAGCCGCAATTGACGCTGCTGCAGAAGACGCTGCTCAACGTCGAGGGGCTGGGCCGGCAGCTGGACCCGGAGCTCGACCTCTGGGTGACCGCCAAGCCCTTCCTGGAACGCTGGATGCACGAACAGATCGGGTGGCCGGCGCTGCAACGGCGGCTGATCGCCGAGGCGCCGTATATCGTCGCCGCGCTGCCGGAACTGCCGCGCCTGCTGCACCAGAGGCTGCTGGCGCCGCCGGCGGCATCGGACTCCGCCATCGCCGTGCTCGCGGCGGCGCAGAAGTTGCGCAATCGCTGGCTGGCCGCCATTGCGGTGTTGCTGGTGATCGTGATCGCGCTGCTGCTCCGGCAGCACCTCTGACGGCGACCGCAGCCTAGGCGGCGGGCTGCTCGGCCTCGGGTTTTGGTTCAACACGCGGCTTGATCAGCGCCAGCGGCGCGCGACGCAGGAAGGTGTTTTCGTCGCCCAGCATGAACTTGACCAGGTCCTCCAGCGCGGCCTCGTCCAGGCGTCCGGGCGCAAATTCGAGCAGGACCGATTCGAAACGGTCGACATTGCGCAGCGTCACATCGACGATCTGCCGCGCGTAGTCGGGCTGGAACCGGACCGACGCGGAGATGGCCGGCTGCACGTGGAAGAGGCCGTAGCGCACGATCTTCTTCTCGTCCTGCTCGGTCTGGTACTGGAACTGCATCGTCGACGCGCGCAGGCGCTCCTCGACGCCGTTGGCCGCGCCGGGATTGACGCGAATGATGAACGGTGCGGAACCTTCGAGCCGGTAGAACATCTCGACGTAGGTCATCACCTCGAAGCCGGCAAACGAACCGCGGCGGAACGACACGAAGCCGCGGTCGAAGCGCGGCCGGTCGAGGGTCAGGATATTTTCCAACTGGAACTGGTGCGCGACGGCAGGGCGAATCACCTCGAGGTGGCCCAGCGCCTCGTCCAGCCAGCGGAATGCGCGCCACAGGCCGCGGTCGATGTCCTTGATCGCCGCGACCATCGGCTGGCGCGCTGCCGTGTCCTGCGCGCGCAACTCCTCGGACTGCTTGCGCAGCGCCTCCAGCAGCGACGGCTTGGTCGGACCCTTCATTTCGCGAAAATACCACGGCGCACCCCCCTCCAACCGGCTGCTACAATTCCGGCGCTGTCCCAACCCGGCTGCCCCCTCATTTCCCCTATGGCGCTGCTTGAAATAGAGAACGTCACGCGCCGCTTCGGCGACTTCACGGCAGTCGATGGCGTCAGCCTGTCCATCGAGGCCGGAGAATTCTTCACCCTGCTCGGACCCTCGGGCTGCGGCAAGACCACGCTGCTGCGGATGATCGCGGGCTTCGACCTGCCTGATGGCGGCCGCATCCTCCTGAATGGCGAAGACCTGGCCAGCCGCCCGCCCGAGGCGCGGCCGGTGCGTACGGTGTTCCAGAGCTATGCGCTGTTTCCGCACATGACCGTCGAGGGCAATGTCGCGTTCCCGCTCAAGATGGCGAAGACGCCGACCGCGGAAATCGGCGGCAAGGTCGCGGCCGCGCTCGAGGATGTGCGCCTGACCGGTTTCGGCAAGCGCTTTCCGCATGAATTGTCCGGTGGCCAGAAGCAGCGCGTGGCCATCGCGCGCGCGCTGGTCACGCACCCGACCGTGCTGCTGCTGGACGAGCCGCTCGCCGCCCTCGACGCGAAGCTGCGCGAGGAAATGCAGATCGAGCTCATCAACCTGCAGAAGGAAGTCGGCATAACGTTCGTCTACGTCACGCACGACCAGACCGAGGCGCTGGCGCTGTCGCATCGCATCGCGGTGATGAACAAGGGCCATGTCGAGCAGCTGGATGCGCCGTCGCGCATCTACAGTTTTCCGACCACGCGATTCGTCGCCGACTTCATCGGCACGTGCAACCTGCTCACCGGTCCCGTGACCGTCAACACGGGCGGGACGATCGCCGTCGCCGTGCCGGGACTGGGTTCCGTGAGTGTGGCTGCCGCGTCCGGCGCAGCCGTCGGCACGCAGGGCGCCATCGCGCTGCGGCCGGAGAAGATCGTCATCGGCGCGGCGGCGCCCGGCATGGCGGCCGACAACCATTTCCGCGGCACCGTTTCGGATTTCCTGTATCACGGCGATGTCACCGTCTACATCGTGACCACCGAGGGCGGCGCCGCACTCGAAGCGCTCTCGGCCAACTCCGCGGCCGGCCGCACCAAGTTCCACGAGGTCGGCGATGCGGTCGAATTGAGCTGGTCCGCCGGCGCCGGCCATTTCATCGCCGGATGATGCCGCCGTGAGCGAGATGAACCGGCGCGGCGAAAAATTCGGCAAGTGGCTGGTCAGCGGCCCGCCGATTCTCTATCTGCTGCTGTTCTTCGCCATTCCAGCGTTGATCATGGTGCTGGCGTCGTTCCGCTCAGCGGGCGAGTTCGGCGGCCTGGCGCCGCTCATCGATGACGCAGGCAAGCCCGACCTCAACGTCGAGAGCTATGTCCGGTTTTTCACGGAACCGGTGTACGCCCAGGTGTTCGTCAAATCTTTCATGTATGCGCTGGCGACGACGCTCATCTGCCTGCTGATCGCGTATCCGCTGGCCACGCTTATCGCCAAGAGCGCGAAAAAGCACCGCGACCTGCTGCTGCTGCTGGTGATCCTGCCGTTCTGGTCGAATTTCCTGATCCGCGTCTACGCGTGGATGATCGTGCTGGGTCCGCAGGCCGCGCTGGCGCGGACGGTGAACGGCGTGCTGGGCTGGATGGGCATCGGGCCGGTGTCGCTGCTGTTCAGCGCGTTCGCCGTGCTGGTCTGCCTCGTATACGTCCACCTGCCGTTCATGGTGCTGCCGCTGTATGCCAATCTCGAGAAGCACGACCAGGCGCTGCTTGACGCCGCGCAGGACCTGGGCGCCAACGGCTGGCAGCGCTTCTGGCGCATCACGTTCCCGTTGTCGCTGCCCGGCGTCTACGCAGGCGCCGCGCTGGTGTTCATCCCTGCGTTGGGCATCTTCGCGATCCCGGACATCCTGGGCGGCCCGAACGACAGCCTCATCGGCAACGTGATCAAGCAGCAGTTCCTGGAGACACGCGACTGGCCGTTCGGCAGCGTGCTCTCGATCGTGCTCACCGTCGCGGCGCTGGCGCTGGCCGGGCTGGCGGCCTGGGTCGGCGCGCGCAGCACGAGCCGGGAGGCATCCGGTGCCTAGTGGGCAAACTCGTTCGCAAGTTCGCGTGCAAAATCGACCGCGCAACAGGCATTCGGCGTTGTTGTGGACCGCGGCCATCGCCGGCTACGCGTTCCTGTACCTGCCGCTGGTCATCGTCGTCGTCTACTCGTTCAACGATTCGCGCCTCAATGCGGAATGGGTGGGCTTCACGTTGGACTGGTACCGCAAGCTCGCGCACAACGAGGAAATGCAGCAGGCCGCCGCGAATTCCCTGATCATTGCCTTCATGACGAGCCTGGTCGCAACAAGTCTCGGCACCATGGCTGGCGTGGCGATGCACAAGTACAAGCTGCGGCTGTTGCCCATCCTGGTGCTCACGCCCATTGCCATTCCCGAGATCCTGATGGGCGTGTCGCTGCTGATCTTTTTCGTGCTGCTCGATTTTTCGCTCGGCCTCGTTTCGGTGACGCTGGCGCACATCGCGTTCTGCATCGGCTTCGTGGCGATCGTCGTCCGGTCGCGGCTGGCAGGCATGGACGAGAGCCTGACCGAGGCGGCGCGCGACTGCGGTGCGTCGCCCTGGCAGTCGTTCCGGTACGTGACGCTGCCGCTGATCATGCCGGGGGTGATCGCGGGCGCGCTGATGGCCTTCACGCTGTCGATCGACGATTTCGTCATCACGTTCTTCACCGCGGGCGCGGGCACCGTGACGCTGCCACTGCAGATCTATTCGATGATCAAGATCGCGGTCACGCCCGAAGTCAACGCCGTGTCAACCTTGCTCATGCTGCTGACGTTGGTCCTGATCGTCATCGCCACCAAGTTGTCCCCAAGCCTGCTCCGCTCCAACCAGGAGAACTAAGACCATCATGAAACGCGCGCTCGCCCTCCTGTTCTGCCTGGCCGCACTACCGGCTCTTGCCAAGGACACGCTCAACCTCTACAACTGGAACAACTACATTGCCCCCGAAACGATCAAGCGCTTCGAGGAGCTGTGCAAGTGCGAGGTCAAGCAGACCTACTATTCCGACAATGAGGAACTGCTGGCCAAGTTGGCGGCCGGCGCCAAGGGCTACGACATCCTGGTGCCCACGTCCAATGCCGTGACGCCGCTGATCAAAGGCGGGCAGTTGAAGCCGATCGACAAGACCAAGCTGACCAACCTCAAGAACATCGACGCCAAGTACATGAACACGTCGTTCGACCAGGACAACAAGTACTCCGTGCCCTACGCAATGTCGACGACCATCCTCGGCTACAACGCGGAGAAGATGAAGGAGCTGGGACTGCCCACCGACACCTGGGCCGTGATCTTCGAACCGAAGTACCTGGAGAAGGTCAAGGGCAAGGTGACCGTGCTGGACAGCTCGAGCGAACTGTTCGCCGCGGCGCTCAAGTACCTGGGCTATTCCGCCAACGATACCGACGAGAAGCACTGGAAGGAAGCGGCCGATCTCATCAAGCGCGCCAAGCCGTATTGGGCCGCGTTCAACGCGTCGTCGTACATCAAGGAATTGACTGTCGGCAACATCTGGCTCGCGCACGGCTACTCGAACGACATTTTCCAGGCCAATCTCGACGCGCAGGCGGCAGGTCGCAAGTTCCAGATCCTGCAGGGCATGCCGAAGGAAGGCGCCGTGCTTGCCGTGGACAACATGGTGATCCACAAGGATGCGCCGCGGCCCGACCTGGCCCTCCAGTTCATGAACTTCATGCTCGAAGGAAAGAATTCGGCGGAGCTCACCAACCTGATCGGCTCCGGCAATCCCAACACCGACGCGGTCAAATACATCAAGCCCGCGCTCCTCAAGAATCCGGCGATCTTCCCGGACGCAGGCGTAGCGGCCAAGCTCGAGCAACTGAAGGACCTGACTTCGGCGCAACGCAAACTGCGCGGCAAGATGTGGACGGAGATCAAGGCATCGCGGTGACAGGTATCGCACTGAGGCAGACGGGCCGCGCGTGGCGTTCTATGATGTCGAAATGGTCGATCCTGTCGCCTATCGCATCGAACGCCTGACGCCTGCGCTGGCCAGCGACTACCTGCGCTTCTTCGACCACGAGACCGGGCCGGCGTTTACGGACAACCCGGAGTGGGCGAAGTGCTACTGCCACTACTACGAAGTGCCGGTGGCCGTGGACTGGCCGTCTTTTGACGGTGCCGCCAATCACGCCGCAATGGCGGCACGCATCGCGTGCGGCGAAATGGAAGGTTTCCTGGCCTATGCCGGCGACGACGTGGTCGGCTGGGTCAACGCGCAGCCGTATCACAAGCTGCAGCACGCCTGCGCGCGCCTCCGGATCGCTTCGCCACCGCTGCCCGTCCCGCCGCATGACGCCGCCGCGATCGTCTGTTTCGTGACCGCTCCCGCGTGGCGTCGCCGCGGCGTCGCGCGCGCGCTGCTCGACGGCGCGCTGGCCAATTTCTCGGCACGCGGAATCGCCATCGTCGACGCGTTCCCGTGGCATGTCGGACCGGACGACACCGCCGCCACCGATCACTACCATGGGTCGCCTGCGATGTTTGCGGCCACCGGATTCGTCGAGATCGCGCGGCACGAGAACGTGACCGTCGTCAGGCGCACGCTGCGTTAGCGGTGGCGATGCGCAAATGACCGACAGCACGCGCCAGCGCACGTTCCTTCCGCACATTCTCGCCCTGCTATACGGACTGGCAATCGCGTACGCGAGCCTGCAGCCCTTCGCGCCCTGGCTTTCCCCGTCCGCGGGAACGCCGTTCTGGCCGTTGGCGCCGTGGCCGCCCAAGTGGACGCGCGCGGACGTCATCGCCAACGCGCTGGCCTATGTACCGTTCGGC
>JANMCH010000121.1:0-29392 GCA_031361045.1 Betaproteobacteria bacterium
ATCACGAACGCGAGCGTGTTGAACACCGACCGCAGGAAGATCGGGTCGTCGAACAGCTTCTGGTAACTGACCGGATGGCGCGCCAGCCACAGGCCATACCCGACCGGGTACAGCACGAAGACCAGGAACACGATGACGTAAGGCGTGAGGAGGATCAGTCCCCACTTTTGCCACGGGGACAGGCCCTTCTTCACGGGGCCGGTCGGCAGCCGCTGAACATCGGGAAGTGCGAGAGTGGACACGATGCGTACCCCACTATCCGGCCTGGTCGGACGGCGGCAAGCGGAGGCAACGCCTCCACCTGCCGACCGCCGTCAGGCGCCGGAAGTCATGGCGGCGAAGTTCAGCCGGCCACCTGCTTGATGCGCGCGATCATTTCGTCCGTCGCCTTCTCCACCGAGATGTTGTCGTTGACGACGCGGCTCATGGCCTTCGCCCAGACGTTCTCGTTGTTGAGCACGGTGAAACGGTAGTTCTTGGTGAATTCGAACGTCACCGTGCCGGCGCCGAACTGGTTGTACACGGCCCGACGATGCGGGTCGGCCTGCCAGAAGGGACTGGTGATGCCAGTCTTGGTCACCGGGAACCAGCGACCCAGCGAGCCTTCGACGTACGGCTGCAGATTTTCGTCCTGCATCAGGAACGTGACGAATTCCTTGGCCCGCTTCTTGTTCTTCGATGCCTCGAAGATGACGCCCACCTTCACCGCGGCGCGATAGACGAACTTGGACCCGTCCGGCTTGTTGGGGAACCCGGCCGTGGCGATCAGTTCATCGTAGTTCTTCTTGGCCTGCGCACGCTGCTCCGGCGTGAGCGTTTCGTTCTTCGAGTCGTCGAGCCACTTGGCGGCGATGGAGATCGTCGCGTTGTGCGTCATCAGGATCGTCTTGTTGTGGAAGGAGACGTTGTTGTCCGGGTCTTTCCAGCTCGTCGACGACGGCGGCGTGCAGCCGCGCGTGCGGATCGACGTGTAGTCGCGCAGCGCATTGATCAGGCCGGCGCGCACTTTCGGGTCGTCCACCAGCAGCTTGCCGTCGTCGTCGACCAGCTTGACGTTGTACGCGTCCATGAACGTCAGGAACGAATAGAACGAATCGCTCGAGTCCACGCCCATCGGCTGGCCGACGGCGTAGGTGCGCTTGCCGGTGTTGGTGCGGTGCGCGGGCTGCACCTTGTCGCACCAGAAGTCCCAATAGGCTTTCCAGCCGGTCGGGATGTCGGTGACTTTGTAGCCTGCCTCACCGAGCATGTCCTTCCAGTACTGGATATGCATGGTCTGCTGCTTCAGGGGGAAAGCGTAGTACGCCTTCTTCTTGGTCTTGTCGTTGTAGAGGTAGGTTGTCTCGACGGTGTTCTTGAGGAACCCGCCCTTCACCGGCGTGATGACGTCCGTGATGTCCTCGAGCTTGCCGTCGAAGGCCCACTTGCCGGCAACCTGGAAGTCGTAGACGTCGGCATAGGCCACGTCGGGCGGCGTGCCGGCATCGAGTGCCGCCCCCGTCTTCGGGATCATGTCCTGCACCGGGTATTGCGACAGTTCGACCTTGATCTTGGTCTTGTCCTCGAATTTCTTGATCGCGGCAAAGAGTGCGTCATCTTCGGACTTGTAGAAGCCCTTGACCCACCACACCACGAGTTTTTCCTGTGCTGCGACCGGACCGGCGGCAAGCAAGCCCGCCGCGACCAGCGCAGCGGCGAATACATTGAACGGCTTCATGCGATTCCTCCAGGGATGATTATGCTGCGTTGCGCGGGTTTTGCCGTCTTGTTTCCGCAGCCCGTCAGCAGCCTACGGGCGGCAGTGAAAGGTGTCAACTGAGGTGTCAACTGGGGTGTCAAATGAGCTGTCGATCTACATCACGGCGCCGAGATACCAGGGCACGAACTCGCTTTGCCCATAGCCGTGCTTCTCGCTCTTGGACTTCGTCCCGGACGCGGTGTCCAGCATCAACTGGAAAAGCTTCTCGCCCGTTCCGTCGACCGATGCGTTGCCGTCGGCGATCTCGCCGCAATTCAAGTCGATGTCCTCTTCCTGCTTGATCCACAACGGCGTGTTGGTCGACAACTTGAGCGATGGCGCCGGCGCGCAGCCGTACGCCGAGCCGCGGCCGGTTGTGAAGACGATCATGTTGGCGCCGCCTGCCACCTGGCCCGTGGCTGAAACCGGATCGTAGCCGGGCGTATCCATGTAGACGAAGCCCTTCGCCGTCACCGCCTCGGCGTATTCATACACGGCGACGAGATTGGTCGTGCCACCCTTTGCCACTGCGCCCAGCGATTTTTCGAGGATGGTGGTCAGTCCGCCCGCCTTGTTGCCCGGCGACGGGTTGTTGTTCATCTCGCCCTTTTCGCGTGTGGTGTACTCCTCCCACCACTTGATGCGCGACACCAGTTTTTCGCCGACCTCGCGCGACACCGCGCGCCGCGTCAGCAGGTGTTCAGCGCCATAGATCTCGGGCGTTTCGGAAAGGATTGCGGTTCCGCCGTGACGCACCAGCAGGTCGACCGCCGCGCCGAGCGACGGATTGGCGGTGATGCCCGAATAGCCGTCCGAGCCGCCGCATTGCAGCCCGACCATGATGTGGGATGCGGGCACCGGTTGCCGGCTGACGTCATTCGCGTGCGGCAGCATCTCCTTGATGAGACCGATTCCGTGCGCGATGGTCTTGGCCGTGCCGCCGGTGTCCTGGATGCTGACCTGGCGCAGCAGCGGCCCCTCTTTCAGGTTCTCGGCGCCCATCAACGAACTGATCTGGTTGGCCTCGCAGCCCAGGCCGATCATCAGCACGCCCGCGAAGTTGGCATGACGCGCGTAACCGCCCATCGTTCGCCGCAAAAGCTGCATGCCCTCGCCGTGCGTATCCATGCCGCAGCCGGAGCCGTGCGTCAGCGCCACCACGCCGTCGACATTCGGAAATTCCGCGAGACGCTCGCGCGTAAAGTAGTCGGCGATGCCGCGCGACACCGTCGCCGAGCAGTTCACCGTGGACAGGATGCCGATGTAGTTGCGCGTCGCGACTCGACCCATATTCGGGCCGTCCTTGCGCACGATGCCCATGAAGGTGGCCGCCGGCGTCACGTACTGCGTCGGCTTCATGTCGGCGCCGAAAGCATAGTCGCGATCGAACGTCCCCATGACCAGGTTGTTGAGGTGCACGTGTTCGCCGGGAGCAATATCCTTGCTGGCGAAACCGATGATCTGGTTGTAGCGACGGACCGGGTCGCCCTTCTTGATGGCGCGCGTGGCGATCTTGTGCGCGGGCGGTACCAGCCCCACGACAGTGATCTTCTCGTCCAGCAACGCGGTGCCGCCGACCAACTGCGAACGGGCGATGACGACGTCGTCGTTGGGGTGCAGGCGTATGGTGAGCGCGGCGCGAGTGAGCATGTCTGTCTCCAGTACGGCGGATCTACTGTACGGTCATCCGGGAATCGGCGAGCCGGTCGATGGCATCGAAGTCCCACTCGATACCCAAGCCGGGCGCGTCTGATGGAACGGCAAAGCCGTCCTCGATCTGCATTCGCGACGTCGTGACCGCGTCGAGCTGGGGAATGTATTCCACCCAGGTTCCGTTGGGCACGGCCGCAGAAAGCGAAACGTGCAACTCCATCAGGAAGTGCGGACAAACCGGTGCGTTGAACGTCTCAGCCAGGTGCGCGACCTTGAGCCAGGGCGTGATGCCGCCAATCCGCGCGCAATCGACTTGGATCACCGAGCACGCGCCCCGCTCGAGATACTCGCGGAAGTGCGACGGGTGGTACAGCGATTCGCCGACGGCAATGGGCATCGTGGCGACGGCGGCAAGTTCCGCGTGCCCGCCCAGGTCCTCGGCAGGCAGAGGTTCCTCGAACCACGCCAGCATCGCGGGTTCGAAAGCATGCACGCGGCGGCGCGCTTCGGCGACGGTGAACGCCTGGTTGGCATCGACCATGACTTCGAACGCGTCACCGACCGCGGCACGCACGGCCGACAGGCGCGTGACATCTTCCGCGATCGACGGCTTGCCCACCTTGACCTTGCAGCCCTTGAATCCCTGCGCTTTCGCGGCGACCGCCTCGTCGACCAGCTGCTGCTGCGAGTGGTGCAGCCAACCGCCCTCGGTGGTGTAGACCGGAACCCTGGCTTGCGCGCCGCCCGCCACTTTCCACAATGGCTGGCTGGCGCGCCGGCATTTCAGGTCCCACAGCGCGGTATCGATCGCGGCGAGCGCCAGGCTCGTGATCGCTCCCACGGCCGTGGCGTGTGTCGCGAAGAAGAGATCCTTCCAGATCGCTTCGATCTGCGCCGCATCGCGGCCGATGAGCCTGGGCACCAGGTGGTCGCGCAGAAGGGCCACGACCGACGAACCGCCGGTGCCGATCGTGTACGTGTAGCCGACGCCGACTGCGCCGTCGTCGCAGGTGATGCGCACCATCGGCGTCTCCTGCGTGACGAAGGACTGGATGGCATCGCTGCGCGCGACCGGCGGTGGCAGGTTGACCTGCAGGATCTCGACGCGCTCTATCATCGGTAGATGAGCCTGGGCAGCCAGAGTGAAATCGCCGGGATGTAGGTGATCAGGATCAGGCTGCCGAGCAACGGCACCAGCCAGGGCAGGATGGCCATGGTGGTGCGTTCGAGCGACATTCGGGCGACTCGCGCCAGCACGAACAACACCATGCCCATTGGTGGATGCAGCAACCCGATCATCAGGTTCAGCACCACCACCAGCCCGAAGTGGACAGGATCGATGCCGAGTTGCAGCACGGCCGGCATCAGCACCGGAACCGCTATCAGAATTGCCGCGGTCGGCTCGAGGAAGCAGCCGACGAAGAGCAGCAGCAGATTGACCAGCAGCAGGAACACCCATTGCGAATGCGTGAAGCCCAGCACCCAGGTGGTTACCATGTCGGTCACGCGCGTGGCGGTGAGCAGCCAGCCGAAGATGGACGCCGCGGCCACGATGAACAGCACGGTCGCGGTGGTCTCGATGGTTTCCATCGACACCTTGATCAGCATCTTGTAGCTCAGCGTGCGGTACCAGAACAGGCCGAGGAACAGCGCCCAGATCACCGCGGCAATGGCGCCTTCCGTGGGCGTAAAGACGCCCGTGGTCATGCCCCCGATCAGCAGCACCGGCGTCATGATCGGCAGCACCGCCTCGAACTTGAATTTCCAGTCCGCGGAAAACAGCAGCACCATGGCCACAATGGTTGCGGCCACCGCGTTGACGCCGAGCAGCACCGCGCCCCAGATCACCAACGGGAATGCGATCACGATGCCCAGCTCGAGCATGGCCTTGCCGACCCGACTCCACAGGAACTTGATGTCCGCGCCCCAGTTGTTCTTGTGCGCGTAGTACGCGACCGTCAGCATCATCAGCACGGTCATCACCAGACCGGGAACGATGCCGGCCAGGAACAATTGCCCGATCGAAACATTGGCGACCATGCCGTAGATCACGAACGGCAGCGACGGCGGAATGATCGGACCCAGCGTCGCGGAAGCCGCAGTGACGCCGACCGAGAATTCCTTCGAGTAGCCGTGGTCGCGCATCGCCTTGATCTCGATCGTCCCGAGACCCGCGGCGTCGGCAATGGCGGTGCCCGACATGCCGGCAAAGATCACCGAGCCGATGATGTTGACGTGCCCCAAGCCACCCTTCATCCAGCCGACCAGCGCCAAGGCGAAATTGTAAATGCGGTTGGTGATGCCGGCGTTGTTCATCAGGTTGCCGGCGAGGATGAAGAACGGCACGGCGAGCAGCGGAAAGCTGTCGATGCCACTGATCATCCGGTGCACCACCACCATCGGCGGTGACGTACCGGAGACGTAGAAATAAATGAGCGAGGCACCGGCCATGGCAATGGCCACCGGAATGCCGGTCACCATCAGCGCCAAAAACCCGGAAAGCAGCCAGCCGGTCATAGGAGGCCCCCCCGATGCGAACTGCGTTCGCCTCCCCCCACGAGGGGGCAAGCGCCTTGGGACGGCCCGGCGGCGCTCATTCTATGTGCTCCTCGATGGCGTATTCAGGACGTTCGAGCAGGCTGAAGCCGCGCCGCCAGTTTTCGAGCGCCACCTGCACCGAGCGCACGGTGGCTGCCGCGAATCCGAGCGCGCAGATGCCGTAGATGATGTTCATCGGCAGGTCGACGATCGTCATCTGCAGCCTGCCCATCTTCGTCATCATCTGGATCGTAAGGCCGACCGCGAGCGCAAAAAACACGATCCTCATGATGTCGACCAGCGTCGACAGCGCGCGCCCGGCCGCCGGAGAAATCAGCCGGTAGACAAAGTCGACATGAATGTGCCGCGTGCGGCGGACCGCCGCGGCGATCCCCGTGAACACGGTGCAAATGAGCAGATAGCGGGCGATTTCCTCAGTCCACGCGGCCGAGTCGTTCAGAACGTAGCGCGTGAAAAACTGATAGAAGACGCACGCCCCGAGCAGCCAGAAAAACCCGAGCGACACCCAATCCTCGATCAGGTAATGCGACAGGTCGATCGGGGCGTCCTCGACGTGGAAGTGGCCGTCCGCGTCGAGAACGGCACCCGCGGCGTGAATCGGTTCAGACGTGTCGGTCATGCTGTTCCGGCCTCTCTCGTCGTCCCCGCCTGCGCGGGGATGACGCATCCGCTTCCAATCGCCACGACGCTTCGCGTCTTACTCTTGGACGGATGCGTCACTTGATGGCGACGATCCGGTCGTAGTCGGACTTGGTGAAACCCATCGACTCGAGCGGCGTATTCTTGAGCACCGCTTCCGAGAAGCTCTTGCGGTCCACCGCCACGATCTGCAGGCCCTTCTTCTTGAACTCGTCGGCCAGCTCGGCTTCGCGCTTCTTGATCTTGTCCGTCGCGCGGGCGGCGGCTTCGCGGGTGACCTCCGTGAAGATCTGCTTTTCCTGGTCGGTCAGCTTCTCCCAAACGTGCGGAGCCACCTGCGTGGTCAGGCCATCGACGATGTGCGAGGTCATCATGATCGCCTTCTGCACTTCGTAGAACTTCTTCGCCTCGATGGTCGTCAGCGGATTTTCCTGCGCATCGACCGTGCCGTTCTGCAGGGCGAGATAGACCTCGGCGAACGCGATCGGCGTGGGATTGGCGCCACAGGCTTTCGGCGTGGCCATGTAGACCGGCACGTCGGGCACCCGGATCTTCAGCCCCTTCATCCCTGCGCAGTCGGTGAACGCCTTCTGCGCCGTGGTCTGCCGCGCGCCATAGTACGTATACGCAGTCATCTGGATGCCGGTCTTGGCGCGATAGGCGTCGACCATTTCCTTGAACACGTCGCTCTTCGAGTACGCAATCAGGTGATCGCCGTCACGGAAGATGAACGGGTAATAGGCAATGCCGAGCCGCGGATAGTTGCGCGCGGCAAATGACGGCCCGCTGATGATCATGTCGACCGTGCCCAGCGTCAGGCCCTGGTTGATGTCGGTTTCCTTGCCGAGCGTGCTGGCGGGGAAGACCTCGATGTCGAACTTGCCGTTGGTGCGCTTCTTGATTTCCGCGGCCGCCCACACCGATTCGGTGTGATAGGGCTCCGAGGTCTCGTAGACGTGCGCCCACTTGAGTTTTTGCTGTGCAACCGCGGGGCCGCCGGCAATCAGCGCGGCGGCGGCGATCAATCCCAGTGAAAGTTTCGATAACAATTGCATGACTCCTCCTTGAGTTTTCAACAGATGACCTGGACTTTGGTGCTCTTGTTCTTGTCGGCGGCCGCATGAAACGCGGCGACCGCATCCTGCAACGGATACTGACCCGACAGCAGCGGACGCACGTCGACGCGGCGCGTCGACAGGTATTCCACCGCCCAGTCGAATTCGATTCCCCAGCGGAACGCGCCGCGCAGGTCGAGTTCCTTGGCCATGATTTCATTGACGACGAATGGCAGCGGCTCGTGGGGCAGCGTACCCACCTGCACCACCACGCCGCCGCGCTTGGTCGCCGCGATGCAGGACTTCAGCGCGCTGAAGTTGCCGGATACTTCATAGGACACGTCGAACTGCGGCGTGGACAATGAGTCGCCGTCCTTGTCCGCGCGCACCGTGACATCCGCGCCGACCAGCTTGGCCTGGGACAGGGGCCGGTCGAGCACATCCGACACCGTGATGCGCTTGGCGCCCGCAAGGCGCGCCGCCAGCACCGTGACGCAGCCGATGGTGCCCGCACCGGTGATCAGCACCGACTTGCCCAGCAGGTCGCCGCCGCGATTGACTGCGTGCAGGCCGACCGCAAGCGGTTCGGCAAAGGCCAGTTCGCCCAGCGTGATATCGCCTGCCACCGGGTAGCATTGCCGCTCGCCCATCACGAAGTATTCCTGGAACATGCCCTGCACGTGGGGGAACAGGCTGGCGCTGCCGAGGAATTTCATTTTCGTGCAAAGATGTTCGCGTCCATCGCGGCAATAGTCGCAGCGTCCGCAGGCGTGCGACGGCGAGATGGCGACGTTGTCGCCCTTCTTCACGCGCGTCACGCCGGGACCGACCGCTGCCACGACACCGGAGGCCTCGTGCCCCGGAATGAGCGGCTCGCGGACGACGAAGCTTCCGTTGCGGCCTTCGAAATAGTAGTGAAGGTCGGAGCCGCAGATGCCGGCCGCACCCAGACGCAGCAGCACCTCTCCCGGACCGGGCGTCGGTGTTTCGACGGGTTCGATCCGCAGGTCTTCCTTGGCGTGGATTCTGCATGCGAGCATGTTCATCTCCTTCGGTTTCTGTCGTCGATTACTTCCGTTGCTACTTCTGTCCGGCAACCGCATCCCACCCCGTGGAAAAGCGTTTATACGCCTGATTCAGGTGCCGCTGCATGGCCGCCCGGGCCGCGGTCGAATCCTTGGCGGCGATCGCCTTGTAGATCGCGCGATGCTCGGCCATGGCATTTCCCCACAGCGCCGGACTATCGTAGTGATGTTCGAGCTGCTTGTAGAGAGGGCCGGTGCGTTCGTCCCACAGCATCTTGACCACCGCCACCAACGCGCCGTTGCCGGTGGCCTCGGCGATGCGCATGTGGAAATCGCGGTCGCCGCCGAGCGGTTGGTCGTCACCGCCTTCGAGCTCGTTCTGCATGACCTCCAGCGCTTCAGCAATGGCCTGGATCTGCGCTTTTTTCGCCGACTTGGCCGCAAGTGCGGCGCATTCGCCTTCGATCACGTACCGCGCACGCAGCAATTCGAATGGACCGGCGGCGGCTTCGTGCGCGCCATTGGCCGCACGGTGGTGATTGGGCGCCTGGACGTAGATGCCCGAGCCAATGCGCACTTCCACCAGCCCTTCGACCTCGAGCGCGATCAGCGCCTCGCGCACCGACGGCCGGGACACGCCGAGCTGCTTGGCCAGGTCGCGCTCCGGAGGCAGCCGTGCGCCCGCCGGGAACTCGCCGCTCCGGATCAACGTGCGGATCTGGTCGGCAATCTGCCGGTAAAGGCGGCGCGGTTCGATGCTCTGGAACGGCATGGCGCGTGTGGCGCTCTAGGAAAAGCGTCGCCATCTGCTTTAGGTAGGGTCTCGAAGGCTAACCCCCGACCGGAAACTGGTCAAGTGGTATTACCAATTGCGGCGCCGGGGGAGTAGAATCCGACGCTTCGCCAGCGAAGTTGCCAATCAGGTAGTCAGCCAGGTTGCCAAACTGAATCCGGGCGGGCAGACCCGGCCGCAAAGGCGCCACGATTACCCAAGCGCAGCACCATGACCACCACGACGATAGCTTCCATTCGCGCAACACCGGTGACGGTGCCGCTCGAAGCGCCGCTGCTCCACAGCAACGGCGCGCACTGGGGCCGTTTCGTGCGGACCATCGTCGAGGTCGAGACTGCCGATGGCTACATTGGCTTGGGCGAAATGGGCGGTGGTGGCGAGGACGCGACCCGCGCCTTCGCGGGCCTCGAAACCTACCTTCGCGGCCACGACGTGTTTGCGCTGGAGGCGATGCGCTTCAAGGTCTGTAACCCGACGGCCAGCCTCTACAACAATCGCACGCAGCTGCACGCCGCCATCGAGTTCGCGTGCCTTGACATCATCGGGAAGAAGCTCGGCGTGCCGGTGCATGCATTGCTGGGCGGCAAGTTGCGCGACGCCGTCGACTTTGCCAGCTATCTCTTTTTCCGCTACGCCAATCCCGACACCGGCAAGGGTGAAGTACGTACCCCGGAGCAACTGGTCGCCAATGCCGCCGCGCTGAAGGCGGCCCATGGCTTCACGTCGCACAAGCTGAAGGGTGGCGTGTATCCGCCGGCGCACGAACTCGCGTGCTACCGCGCGCTTGCCGCGTCGCTGCCGGGCGAACGGTTCCGCTACGACCCCAATTCCGCGCTGTCGCTCGCTGACGCCATCATGTTCGGCAACGGCATCCTGGACATCCGCAACGACTACTTCGAGGATCCCGTCTGGGGCATGCCGCAATTGCAGCGGCTGAAGGAGTTCGTGCCGCTGCCCATCGCCACCAACACCGTCGTCGTCAACTTCGAGCAGCTGGCTTCAAACATCCAGTCGGGCGGCGTTGACGTGATCCTGCTCGACACCACGTTCTGGGGCGGCATCCGCCAGTGCATCAAGGCGGCCGGTGTGTGCGAAACGATGGGCCTGGGTGTTGCCGTGCACAGTTCCGGCGAGCTCGGCATCCAGCTGGCCACGATGCTCCACATGGGCGCGGTCGTTCCCAACCTGGGCTACGCTGCGGACGCGCACTACCATCACCTGACCGACGACGTGATCGTCGGCGGCCTGATGCGCTACGAGAATGGCGCGATACGCGTGCCGGATGCGCCGGGGCTGGGAGTCGAACTCGACCGGGAGAAAGTGCGGCAGTATCACGAGCTCTATCGCGAGCTGGGCGGGTATCCCTACGATCGCGATCCGGGACGCCCCGGATGGTACGCGCATGTGCCGAACACGAAATGGGCGGACCCTTCGGTGTCGCTCATCCCCAAGCTTCGATAAACCAAAGTCGAGGCGCCGCTCTTTAGATCGGCGAGCCTCGGGATACAAGAGAGGTTTTCCCATGCGACTCGAAGGTAAGACAGCGCTGGTCACCGCAGCGGGCCAGGGCATCGGCTTCGCCAGCGTCATCCAGATGGCGCGCGAAGGCGCCACGGTCTACGCCACCGACGTCAACCCGAAGCTGCTGGAGAACTATTCGGGCGTCGCGAACGTGCATCCGCGCATCCTCGACGTTCTCGATGACACTGCCGTCGCCAAGATGATCGACGAGCTGCCCGCACTCGATGTGCTGTTCAATTGCGCCGGCTTCGTGCATCACGGCACGATCCTCGAATGCACGACGAAAGATTGGGACTTCAGCTTCAACCTGAATGTCCGCTCCATGTACACCGCGATCAGGGCCGCGCTGCCCAAGATGCTGGACAAGCACCAGAAGACCGGCAGCTGGGCGTCGATCATCAACATGGCTTCGGTCGCCGGGTCGATCAAGGGCATTCCCAATCGCTTCGTGTATGGCGCGAGCAAGGCCGCGGTGGTCGGGCTTACCAAGGCCGTTGCCGCCGACTACGTGCAGAAGGGCGTGCGCTGCAACGCCATCGCTCCCGGCACCGTCGACACGCCGTCGCTCGGCGATCGCATCAATGCCTTCGACGACCCTGTCGAAGCGCGCAAGATGTTCATCGCCCGGCAGCCGATGGGGCGCCTGGCCAAGGCCGAGGAAATCGCGCCCATCGTGCTGTTCCTCGCCTCCGACGAATCCACATTCGCCACCGGACAGGTTTACTCTGTTGACGGTGGAATGACGATTTAGCACCGCACATCCAGGAGAAACCATGAAACTCGTACGCTACGGTCCCGCCGGTAAGGAAAAGCCCGGTCTCATCGACGCCGACGGCAAGCTGCGCGACCTGTCCAGGAAGGTCAAGGACATCAACGCCGCATCGCTCGCGCCCGCCGAACTGGCCAAGCTGCGCAAGCTCGATACCAGGAAGTTGCCGCTGGTCAAGGGCAAGCCGCGCCTCGGACCCTGCGTTGCGACGCCGTCCAAGTTCGTCGCGATCGGATTGAACTACATCGACCACGCCAAGGAAACGGGCTCGCCCATTCCGGAAAACCCTATCGTCTTCTTCAAGTCGCAAACCTGTATCGTCGGCCCGAACGACAACGTGATGGTGCCCAAGGACTCGACGCAACTGGACTGGGAAGTCGAGATCGGCTTCGTCATCGGCCGTACGGCGCGACACGTGGCCAGGAAGGACGCGCTCAAGTACGTCGCCGGCTATTGCGTCATCAACGACGTGTCGGAGCGCGACTTCCAGCTGAAGAAGAGCGCGTCGCAATGGAACAAGGGCAAGGGCTGCGACACGTTCGGCCCGCTCGGACCGTGGCTGGTCACGACCGACGAGATCAAGGACCCGCAGAACCTCGACATGTGGCTCGACGTCAACGGCGTGCGCAAGCAGACCGGCAATACGAAGACGATGATCTTTACCATCGCCGAACTGGTGGCTGATGTGTCGAAGTACATGACGCTGCTGCCGGGCGACGTGGTGACCACCGGCACGCCGCCGGGAGTAGGCATGGGCATGAAGCCGCAGCAGTGGCTCAAGGCCGGTGACGTGATCACGCTGGGCATTCAGGGCTTGGGTGAGCAGAAGCAGAAGGTCGTGCCGTTCAAGGGCAAACGGTCGTAGCCATGCGTACGCGATCCGTCTTCCGCATGGCGCTGGTGTTGGGCGCGGCGGCGCTTGCCGTTGCGCTGCCGGCCACCGCGCAGACATTCCCCAGCAAACCGGTGAAGTTGATGGTGGGTGCCTCGCCGGGCGGCGGTACCGACATCGTCGCGCGCATGCTCGGTAAAGAGCTGGCCGAGACGATGAAGCAACCTTTCGTCGTGGAGAACAAGCCCGGAGCGTCCAACACGATCGCCGCGGACATCACCGCCAAGTCGCCGCCGGACGGCTACACGCTGCTCGTCGCCACCACCACGGGACAGGCCATCGCGCCGCACCTGATGAAGCTTTCCTTCGATCCATTGAAGGATCTCACGCCCGTCGCCTTGGTGATGGTCGTGCCCAATGTGCTCATTGTCGGACCGGCGGTCACCGCCAAGGACGTGAAGGAACTCGTGGCGCAGATGAAGGCCAGGCCGGGCACGTTCAACTATGCATCGTCAGGTTCGGGCAGCACGCAACACCTGGCCGGCGAAGCGTTCAAGAAACTGGCCGGCGTGCAGATGACGCACATTCCGTACAAGGGCAGCAGCCAGGCGCATCTCGATCTCATCTCCGGCAACGCGCAGATCATGTTCGATACGACGTCCTCCGCCATCGGCCAGATCAAGGGCGGCAAGGTGCGCGCGCTGGCCGTCACGTCGCCCAAGCGTTCGCCGGAATTACCGGACGTGCCGACGCTTGCCGAAGCCGGCTTTCCCGGACTGGAAATGACGACCTGGTACGGCGTGTTCGCGCCCGCCGGGACGCCGAAGGATGTGATCGCCAAGCTCAACGCCGAGATCATGAAGGCGTTGCAGACGCCGGAAGTAAAGACACGCATCGCGGGCCTGGCGGGCGAACCCGGCACGATGACCATCGAGCAGTTTGCCGCGTTGAATCGCTCCGATTCCGAGCGCTACGCCAAGCTTGTCAAAGAAGCCAGCATCAAGCTCGACGAATAGCGATCATCCCCAATGAAAAAGCCAACCATCGCGCTGTTCACCGGCGACCCGGCCGGCATCGGACCGGAACTCGTGGCCAAGGTATTGGCCACGCCCGAGGCGTTGCCTGACGCGCGTTTCGTCGTCATTGCGCAGCAAGTGGGATTGGCAAGCGCGGCGCGCGACGCCGGCGTCACGCTCGACCTCCCCGTCGTGACGGCGGATGCCGCGCGCGGTGACGGCACCGGCATCGTCCGGCTGGATTGGGATGGCTGGGCCGCACCCGCGTTTGCGCGGGGCCAGGCCAACGCCGACAACGGCGCGTTCATGCTGCGCGCGCTGCGCGTCGCGCTCGACCTGTCGCGCACCGGTCAGGTCGACGCGGTGTGCTTCGCTCCTCTCAACAAGGCCGCGTTGCGCGCCGGCGGCATGACCGAGGAAGACGAGCTGCGCTGGTTTGCGCAACAACTCGACCACCACGGCGTGTGCGGTGAATTCAATGTTCTGGAAACGCTGTGGACGTCGCGCGTGACGTCGCACGTCGCGCTGCGCGAAGTGGCGGACCTGTTGAGCGCCGAGAAAGTCGCCGAGGCCATCGGCATGCTGGATGCCGCGCTGCGTCGCGCCGGCATTGCCAAACCGCGCATCGGCGTGTGCGGCTTGAATCCGCACAACGGCGACAACGGCAGTTACGGGCGGGAGGAAATCGACGTCATTTCACCGGGCGTCAAGCTCGCCGCCTCGCGCGGCCACGGCGCTGACGGTCCGTATCCCGCCGACACCATATTCGTGCGCGCAAAGAACGGCGCGTTCGACGGCATCGTGACCATGTATCACGACCAGGGCCAGATCGCGATGAAGCTGATGGGCTTCGAGCGCGGCGTCACCGTGCAGGGCGGCTTGCCCGTGGCAATCACCACCCCGGCGCATGGCACCGCCTACGATATCGCCGGCAAGGGCCTCGCCAATCCGCTGGCGCTGTCCAATGCACTCGCCATCGCGGCGCGGATGGGCGCCGCGACCTAGTTCGGCGCTAAGGCGCCGTATACGCCGTCTTCACCGTCGTGAAGAATTCCGCCGCATAGCGTCCCTGTTCGCGCGATCCGTAGCTCGACCCTTTGCGGCCACCGAACGGCACGTGGTAGTCCACGCCTGCGGTTGGCACGTTGACCATCACCATGCCGGCCTGCGCGTGGCGCTTGAAGTGCGATGCGTATTTGAGCGACGTTGTCACGATGCCCGAGGACAATCCGAATTCGGTGTCGTTGGCGATGGCCAGCGCTTCGTCGTAGTCCTTGACCCGGATCACGGCGGCAACAGGCCCGAAGATTTCCTCGCGCGAGATGCGCATTGCATTGGTCGCCTCGATGAACAGCGCCGGCGACAGGTAGTAGCCTTCGGTCGCGCGCTGCAACCGGTCGCCGCCGGTGACAAGCCTGGCGCCCTCGCCTTTGCCGATGTCGATGTACTTTAGATCCTGGTCGAGCTGGCTCGGGTCGACCACGGGTCCCAGGTCTGTCCCCGCAAGCAGTGCGTTGTCGACCTTCAGTGTCTTCAGCTTTTCCGTCACGGCGGCGACGAAGCGGTCGTGGATGCCTTCGGTGACGATCAGGCGCGACGATGCGGTACACCGCTGTCCGGTCGAGAAATAGGAGCCCTGCACCGCGACATTGACTGCCGTGGGCAAGTCGGCGTCGTCGAGCACCACCAGCGGATTCTTGCCGCCCATTTCCAGTTGCAGCTTGGCCATCCGCGCGATGCCCTTCGCGGCAATGGCGCGGCCCGTGCCCACGGACCCGGTGAAGCTGATCGCGGTTACGTCGGGACTGTTGACGATGGTTTCGCCAACGACCGAGCCGCGGCCCATGACGAGATTGAGCACACCCGCCGGCAATCCGGCGCGCGCGAGAATGTCGGCGATGGCCCATGCGCATCCCGGCACCAGGTCCGCCGGCTTGCACACGACGGTGTTGCCGTAGGCCAGCGCCGGCGCGATCTTCCACGCGGGAATGGCGATTGGAAAATTCCACGGCGTGATCAAGCCGATGACGCCCAGCGGTTCGCGCGTGACTTCGACGTCGACACCGGGCCGCACGGAGGCCAGTTTTTCGCCCGCCATCCGCACCACTTCGCCGGCGAAGAACTTGAAAATCTGCCCGGCGCGCATCGCCTCGCCGATACCTTCCGGAAGCGTCTTGCCTTCCTCCCGCGACAACAGCGCACCGAGTTCGTCCTTGCGCGCGACGATTTCGCTGCCGGCGCGATCCAGGATGTTGGCGCGCTCCTGGATGGAGCCCGTCGACCAGGCGGGAAACGCTTTCTTTGCTGCGGCAATGGCTGTGCGCGTCTGCTCGACGTCGGCTTGCGCATACTCGCCGATCACATCGCTTGTGTCGGAAGGATTGCGGTTCGCGGTGACGGAATTGCCGGCCAACCATTCTCCGGCGATGTAATTCTTGAACAACTCAGCCATGATTGATTTCCTGTTGTTAAAGCAAGCGCCGGCGCGCGAGGTTGCGCATCAGCGCACCCGTGCCGAATGTCCACGGTGCGATCTTGTCGGTATGGTTGACGCGATTGATGAGCGCGCCCAGCGTCGGCGTGGCAACGGTAACGATGTCGCCCACGACGTGCGTGAAGCCCTTGCCGGGCCCGTGGCGATCCTTGGTCGGCGCGAACATCGTGCCCAGGTACAGCATCAGTCCGTCAGGGTATTGGTGGTTGGCGCCGATGGCCTGGCTGACAAGGTCGAGCGGATCGCGGCTGATCATCGACATCGAGCTCGAACCCGTCATCTCGAATCCTTCGGGACCATCGACGCGCATCGCGATTTCGCAACGGCGGACGTCGTCGATGCCGTAATGCTCGTCGAACAGGCGCACGAACGGTCCGATCGCGCACGACGCATTGTTGTCCTTGGCCTTGCCGAGCAGCAGCGCGCTACGGCCTTCGAAGTCACGCAGGTTGACGTCGTTGCCGAGCGCCGCGCCCACCGTGCGGCCCTTGGCCGTAACGGCCAGCACGATCTCCGGCTCCGGATTATTCCATTCCGACTTGGGATGGATGCCGACTACCGCGCCCAGTCCGAGCGCAGACATCGGCTGCGACTTGGTGAAGATCTCGGCATCGGGGCCGATGCCCACCTCGAGATACTGCGACCATGCGCCCTGGCGGATCAGCGTTTCCTTGACCTGCATCGCTTCCGGCGAGCCCGGACGGATCTTCGACAGGTTGTCGCCGATCACCGCGACGATTTCGCGGCGCACGGAAACGGCCTTGGCCGGATCGCCGCGCGCCTGCTCCTCGATCACTCGTTCAAGCGTGCTGGCGACGAACGTGACGCCGCTGGCCTTCAGCGACTGCAGGTCGCACGGGGCGAGAAACCACGGCAACGCGGGATTGCGCTTGTCCTCCGCGGAATTGGCCAGCACGTCGTCCGTCGAAGCGAGCCGCGGCAACTGTCCCGCCGCGCGAATGGCGGCAACAGGATTGTCGCGGCCGAACAGCTGGCTTGCCGTGGCGGCGACTGCGGATAAATCGTAAACGCCGTCGGCCTGAACGCGCACGAGCACGGGGCCTTCGAGCGCCGCGACGAACACGCGGCCGACTAGCATCGCGCGCTCATGGTCCTGCGGCAGGCATTGACTTACGCTCAGGCGCTTTTTCATCGCTGTACTCGAGCCGGGTTGCAAAAGTCGTGGCCCGACAGAATACCCGACATGCGGCGTTCTGCGTCAGGTTCGCCGCACTTCGCCAGTCCCGGCATAATTGGGCATGACCAGACCATCAGGAGACGCGCCATGATCACCCCGCAACAGGAAGCCGCCGCGCAATTTCTCGCCAGTGCGCGCAAGGCCGGCGCTCCCGGCGCGCGGCTGCCGGAGGACATTCGACCCGCTGATCTGGAATCCGCGCTTGTCATCCAGCGCCGCATCATCGCCTTGCTCGGGCAGACCATCGGCGGCTGGAAGTGTTCGGTACCGTCGGACGCGCGACCGATCCTGGCCGCACCGATCGTCGCGTCGTCGATCCATCGCGCGTCGCCGTGCACGATCGCCGCCACCAGCGATATTGCGCGGATCGAACCCGAAGTGGCCTTCGTCATGGCCCACGATCTCCCGCAACGCGCCACACCGTACTCCGAAGCGGAAATTCGCGCGGCGATTGCCGAGCCGCGCCTGGCGCTGGAACTGCTGGATACCCGATACAAGGAGCCGGGGGTCGTGAGCTGGCCCGAAATGATGGCCGATTGCGTCCAGAACCAAGGGCTCTTCGTCGGCCCCACGTTCGCGGGTGGCCTCGATGCGCAACTGCGCAGGATGGTCGTCACGGTGCGCGGTTCGTCCGGCGAGCTGTCCACGCACGACGGCCATCACGGCGACGGCCATCCGCTCAATCCGCTCTACTGGCTGGCGAACTTCCTCGCGGGTCGCGGTGAAGGACTGCTCGCGGGACAGGTCGTGACTACCGGGTCGTACGCGGGCGCGATCGAAGTGCCGATCGGCCAGCCCCTCACCGTCACCTATGGCGAACTCGGCCAGGTGGCGATCGAATTGAAACGCGCGGCCTGAGACTAAAACCCCATTTCTTTATCCATTCAAACCGATGTCCGCCACCGACGCCAACCGCAGCCCGTCCTCCGACGCTTCGCTCTTCCCGGAGATCGAGCCCTACGCCAACGGGCGCATCGCGCTCGATGCGGTGCACGTGATGCATTGGGAAACGTGCGGCAATGCCAAGGGCGTTCCGCTGGTGTTCCTGCACGGCGGTCCGGGCGGTGGATGTCTTCCGCACCATCGCCGGTTCTACGATCCCGCATTCTGGAACATCGTGCTGTACGACCAGCGTGGCGCGGGACGCTCGACGCCGAGCGCGCGGATTACCGACAACACGACTCAGCATCTGGTCGCGGACCTTGAGCGCCTGCGTAGCGAACTGCGCATCGAGAAATGGCTGGTCTTCGGTGGGTCGTGGGGGTCCACGCTGGCGCTTGCCTACGCGCAGGCCCATCCCGACCGTGTGCTGGGGCTGGTGTTGCGGGGAATCTTTCTCGCGACAGAACCGGAAATCGACTGGTTCATGCACGGCATGCGCAATGTCTTTCCCGAGGCATGGCGCACGTTCGTCGGGGCGCTGCCCGGGGAAGAGCGTTCGGACTTGCTGACAAATTTCCACCATCGACTGACCGACCCCGATCCGTCGGTTCACATGCCTGCGGCACACGCCTGGGACCGCTATGAAGGCGCGTGCACGACGCTGCTGCCCGTGGCCGATCCGCTGTCGCGCTTCGACAGCGACACCGCTGCGCTCGCCATCGCGAGAATCGAGGCGCACTACTTCGTCAATCGCGCTTTTCTTGCGCCGAACCAGTTGCTGGAGGGTGTCGCCGGGATTCGGCACATTCCGTGCGCGATCGTGCAGGGGCGCTACGACATCGTGTGTCCGCCGGTGACGGCGGATGCCTTGGCGCGCGCGTGGCCGGAGGCAGAGTATGTGGTGGTGCCCGATGCCGGCCATTCGGTGCGGGAACCGGGGATCACGAGGGAGCTGGTCGCTGCGGTGAAGCGGATGCAAGAGCATCACGGCATTTGTTGACAACGTGAATTGACCCGTTTCCCCGCATCCCTTCCCGCATTTATTCCCGCATTGATTCCCGCATTTATTCTTTGACGCCCTCGAACGCGATGGTGATCTTCACCTCGTCGCTCGCTGCCGCCAGCGCCGCCTTCATGCCGAAGTCGGAACGCTTGAACGTGCCGGTTGCCTCGCCGCCGCACATCGGTCGCTTGTTGAACGGATTGGGTCCGCATTTGAACGTCGTCAGCTTGAGCGCGACCGGCCTGGTCACGCCGAGGAGCGTGAACTCGCCGTTGGCGCCGACGACATTGTCGCCATCGAACGCGAGATCCGCTGCTTTGTAGGTCATCGTCGGGAACTTCTCTACATTCAGAAAATCTTCGCCCTTGGTCATGTTGAGCAAGGACGGCGACGTCACCAGGGCCGCGGACGCAATCGACACGTCGATCGAGCCCTTCTTTGCCGCGCGATCGAGCGTCACCTTGCCGGTCGCGATTGGAAACGAGCCGCGCTGCTGCGAGAAGCCGAGATGGGTGACCTCGAACGTGGCAATCGTGTGCCGGGCGTCAAGGACGTAGACTTCCTGAGCGAGTGCAGGTGCCGCCGCTATAGCCGCGCCAAGCGCGACCGCTGCCAGTTTGTAGCCAAATTGCATCATTGCCTCCCGTTGAGTGCTGCGTACGAAAATCAGATTTTTGTCAGCGGTTGTTTCAGCCCGCGCCCGGCAGCACCATGCGCAGGCGCACGACCACTTCGTCGGCAACGACGGACGGGTCCGACCACTGGCCGTCGCCGATCTTGAACTCGAGGCGCTTGATGGTGAATTGGCCGGTTGCCACCGAATTGCCCGAGGCGTCCTTCTTGATTTCGATGGGGATCGTTTCGTCCCGCGCCGTGCCCTTCAGCGTGAGCTTGCCGACGATTTCGTAGCGCTCGCCGCCCAGGTCTTTCATGGCCGTGGATCGAAAAGTCGCGACCGGAAACTTGGCGGTATCGAACCAGCGCGGGCGGCGGATTTCGGTTTCCGATTCCTCGCTGGCCAGGTCGATGCTGCCCAGGTCGATCTCGAGTTCAGCCCTGGATTTTGCGAGGTCCTGGGGCCGGAAGTCGACGTTGGCTTTCCACTTCCGGAACCGGCCTTCGACGTTGACGCCCATCTGCCTGGACACGAAACGGATTTCACTCTTGTCGATGAGAACGCCCTGCGCACCGGCGCCGGACGAGGCCAGCAACATCATCGCAAGGGAGGGAACAAAGGGACGGAAGAGGCGCATGACCGGAATATCCGAAAAATTGTAGGGGCTTACCTGTGATCAGCGGCCCGGGAACATACGGGCCAGGAAGTCGTCGCGGTCGTGAAACTGGTGTTTCAAGGCCGCCACGACATGCACTGTGACCACGGTGGCCAGCGTGTAGTTCAGCGTCCTGTGCAGCAGAAGCAGTATTTTGGCGGTCTCCCGATCCTTAGGGGTTAGGTCGGGCAACGGCAAGAGCCCCAGATACACGACCGACACGCCCGTGGACGAGCTGTAGATCCAGCCGGACAGCGGAATGGCCAGCATCAGCACGTAGAGCAACGCGTGCGAGACCTGGGACGCCCGGACCTGCCACGCGGGCATCGCTGGCGGCAGCGGTGGCGGCGGGTGCGTTGCGCGCCATGCCAGGCGCGCGGCGGCGAGCAGGAATACCGTAATGCCGATCCATTTGTGCCACGCGTAGTAGCGGAACTTGGCCGGCGAGAATTCGAGGCCGGTCATGAACAATCCCAGTCCGAAGCCGCAAAAAATCAACAGCGCTGCGAGCCAATGCAGCGCGCGGGCTGTTCGGGTGTATTTCAGTGTCGACATGAGCAATATTTAGCACGGATTGGCCGGCGTCGGAATCGGACGAGCACGAGGCCCGCGCGAGCGGCGCCGCTATAATCTCTTCATCCGTGCGTAAACAGCCGCTCCCCGAGTTTCCTTCCGACCCGAACGCGCAATGGCTCGCGCGGAGCCGCGCGGCGGTGTGGCACCCGTGCACGCAAATGAAGGTGCATGAAGCGCTGCCACTGGTGCCCATCGCGCGGGGCGAGGGCGCATGGCTGTACGACTTCGATGGCAAGCGCTATCTCGACGCGGTGAGCTCGTGGTGGGTCAACCTGTTCGGGCACGCCAATCCGCGCATCAACGGCGCGCTGGTCGCGCAACTTTACGAACTCGACCATGTGATGCTCGCGGGCTTCACGCATCGGCCGGTGGTCGAACTGTCCGAGCGGCTGGCCCGGTTGGCACCCGCGGGCCTGGGCCACGCATTCTTTGGTTCCGATGGCGCGTCGGCCACCGAGATCGCGCTGAAAATGAGCTTCCACTACTGGCGCAATGCCGGTCATCCGGCGAAGTGCACGTTCCTGAGCCTCAACGGTGGGTACCACGGCGAAACGCTCGGCGCGCTTGGCGTAACGGACGTGGCGCTGTTCCGCGATGCCTATGCGCCGCTGCTCAATCACAATTCAATCGTGCCCTGCCCCGATCCGCGGCGCGGCATCACGCCTGACGCGGCCGCCGCCGCGCTGGAGGCGCACCTCGCGCAGCATCACGCGACAACGGCAGCGCTGATCGTCGAGCCGCTGGTGCAGGGCGCGGCCGGCATGACGATGTATGACGCGTCCTACCTTCGACTCGCCCGCGAACTGTGCACGCGCTACGGCGTACATGTCATCGCCGACGAAATCATGACCGGCTTCGGGCGCACGGGAACGATGTTCGCCTGGGAACAGGCCGGCACCGGCCCGCCCGACTTCCTGTGCCTGTCCAAGGGCATGACCGGCGGCTACCTGCCGCTGTCGTGCGTGCTGTCCACCGACAAGGTGTTTGCAGCGTTCTACGACGATGACGTGGCGCGCGGCTTTCTTCATTCGCATTCGTACACCGGCAATGCGCTGGCCTGCCGGGCCGCGCTCGCGGTGCTCGACATCTTCGAGGCAGACAACGTTCTGGCCGCGAATCGCACGCGCGCGCAACGTTGGAGCGCACTCTCGGCCCCCATCGCCGCGCACTCGAAAGTCCGCGACTTCCGGCAGTGCGGCATGATCTGCGCCTTCGAAGTCGACACGGCGCGTCCGGACTTTGCGCGTTGGTTCTTCGGCGAAGCACTGCGGCGCGAACTGCTGTTGCGCCCGATCGGCAATACCGTCTATTTCATGCCGCCCTACATCGTGGCCGACGAGGATTTCGCGTTGCTCTGCGCGCGGACGATGGCCATTCTGGACGAGGCATGATTCGCCGATCGGTCGCTTTCACTGTGTTCCCTTTCGCCTTGCTGGCGTGCGCCTCACTTGCGTTCGTGGAGGTCGCCCACGCGGAACTGCCGCGCCCGGTGGGTCAGGCCTTCGTGGATGCCGGCGTGCCATTGCACAGCGTGGCGCTGGTCGTGCAGGAAGTCGGCGCCGCCCGCCCGCTGTTTGCCCACGATCCGACGCGGCCGATGAATCCGGCGTCCGTGATGAAGCTCGTCACCACGTTCGCGGCGCTCGAACTGCTGGGTCGCGACTACCGCTGGAAGACCGAGGCCTACCTGGGCGGTCCGCTCAACGAAGGCGTGCTGCAGGGCGACCTGATTCTCAAGGGCTACGGGGATCCGAAGATCACGATCGAGCAGTGGCAGGCGTTCATGGCGACGTTGCGCGCAAAGGGACTGGAACGCGTGGCGGGCAACCTGGCGCTCGACCGCACGTGGTTCAAGCCATTGCCGCACGACGCGGCCGAATTCGACAAGGAGCCGTTGAAGCCGTACAACGTCGGCCCTGACGCGCTGCTGGTGAGTTTCAAATCCGTGCGCTTCGTGTTTGCGCCCAACGCGGCGCGCGACGGCGTCGACGTGCGCATGGAACCCGCGCTGGCGGGCATCACGCTGGGCACGCCACCGGCGCTATCGGCCGGCGACTGTGCCGACTGGCGCGGCGCGCTCGCGGCATCGTTCGTCAACCGCGGCACGACGGCCTCTGCCGCATTCGCGGGACGTTTCGCGGAGCCCTGCGGCGAGCGGGACTGGTACCTGGCGCTGCTCGACCATCCGCATTTCGTGCACGGCATGTTCACGACGTACTTCCGCGAGGCGGGGGGACAATTCGACGGCGGCCTGAAGGAAGCGCGCGCGCCACGCGGCAAGGAGCCTTTCGCCACGCTCGAATCGCCGCCGCTCTACGACATCGTGCGCGACGTCAACAAGCTTTCGAACAATGTGATGGCGCGGCAGATTTTCCTCACGCTGGCCACGACACGCCATCCGCCGCCGGCAACACCGGCGCTTGCCGCGGACGTCGTGCAGCGCTTCCTGAAGGAGCGGAAAATTGCCATGCCGGGCCTTGTGATCGAGAACGGTTCGGGGCTTTCACGCAACGAACGCGTCACCGCCGGCGGCCTGGCGCAATTGCTCGCCGTCGCCGACAAAAGTGCCGAGCGCGAGGAGTTTGCCAGTTCGCTGGCCGTCGCCGCGACGGACGGCACCGTGCAGAAACGCTTCCAGAACGGGACAGTGGCGGGACAGGCGCTGCTCAAGACCGGCACGCTGGAAGGCGTGCGGGCGCTCGCCGGCTATGTGATCGATGCGCAGGGCCGACGCTGGATCGTCGTCGCGATCATCAATCACCCGCACGCAACCCGCGGCCCCGCGGCGCTGGACACATTGGTGCAGTGGGTTTATCGCAGCGCGGGGACGTGGGATCCGAAATCCCAAAAATAATCAGACACCGGGAATGGGCTTGCTGTCCTTGAAGATCAGGTAGCCGCGCACGACGCGGTAGATGACCCACAGCGAGGTCACGAACCAGATGCCGAACGCGATGGGGATGCCGATCAGCGTAAGCATGACCACGACACCGATCAGGTCCCACAGGAACGACCACCAGAAAGTCCGGATGAGCCATGTGAGGTGCGACGCGACCCACGTGGTGCGTGCTTCGTCGCGTTTCACATAACAGACGATGACGCCGATGATGCCGAGGATGGTCATCAGCGGAAAGGGCCAGGCAATTCCGCGGCCGGCGATCTCCAGGACCGCGCCGATGGCAAACAGCGCATAGGCCAGCAGTCCGGCGCTGACCGGCGCGACGGGCACGGTGGCCGTGGTGGCAGCGGGCTGCGGTGGGGGAAAGTCGGCCATCGCGGGAACCTCCTCGAAGCAAGCTGCGCCGTGCGTCGGCGCCCGTCCTACAAAAGATGGGGACAATTGCCCGTCCCGTCAATAATAATACCGCGTCTATAATGGAAGTCCCGGTGCCTGATACCCACTCGGGCCAATGTAGTGCCAACCCAGCGGAGCCTGCCATGACCATCGAAGAAACCCGCGACCAGATCGTCGACCAGTTCTCGTCCGTGATTTCCGAAGCCGAGAGCCTGCTCAACAAAGCCACGAAGGAAACCGGCGACAAGGCGCGCGACCTGCGCTCGCAGGCCGAGGCACGCCTGTTGTCGGCCAAGCTCAAGCTGCAGGAACTGCAGGGCCAAGCGGTCGACCGGGCCAAGGATGCGGCGAAAGTGACCGACGACTACGTCCACGACAATCCCTGGCAGGCCATCGGCATTGCGGCAGCCGTGGGCTTCGTTGCCGGCCTGATGATGAACCGGCGCTAGTCCGGGCGAACGAGAAACGCAACATGGATACCGGCGGCAATCCCGACGCGCAGGACCGCGGAGTGCGCGGCAGCACCATGCGCCTGGGCTCGGCGTTGTTGGGGCTGGCGCGTTCCCGCCTTGAACTTGCCTCCGTCGAGTTCGCCGAGGAACGCGATCGGATCCAGCAGCAGCTGGCGTTGCTGCTTGCCGCGGCGGGCATGCTGCTGTTCGCCGTGCTGTTTGCCGCCATGTGGGTCGTCGTCTACTACTGGGACACCGCCCGGCTCACGGCAATTGCCGTCGTCGCGCTCGTCTTCGTGGCAGCCGGCGTCACGCTGTTGATGTTGCGCGCGCAGGCCTCGCGTTCCGCGCCGCATCCGTTTGCCGCGACGGTGGCTGAATTCGAAAGCGACCGCAAGGCATTCGCGGCCGGTGAACACGGGGCGCGATCCGCGCCACCCGCGCTATGAATCGCGAAGCACTCGACCGCCGCAAGTCGCTGCTGATCGCGCAGTCCCATCTGCATCGGCTGCAGGCGGGCATGGCGTGGCACGACATCAAGACCGCGGTGATGCCGCCGCGCCCGCCGCCGGAAAGCGGCGACCGCGCACGATCGATTGCCGCCACGCTTCTCGGTGTCGCCATCCCGCTCTTCGGACTGGCGCGGCTTGGAAGAATCACCAAAGCGATGTCGGTCGCCGTGATCGTCATGCGCCTGGTGCGCGGGTTTCGCGGGCGCTAGCCGACGTCCCGTCGTTGCGGTACCCGCCCCCGGGCTTCAGCGACTACGTCAAAGCTTCAACTCCCGCATCAACGCGTCGACGCGCGCCTTGACGGCAGCGTCCATCGTTATCGCGCGTCCCCACTCGCGCGGCGTCTCGCCCGGCCACTTGTGCGTGGCATCGATGCCCATCTTGCTGCCCAGCCCGGCGACCGGCGACGCGAAGTCGAGGTAGTCGATCGGCGTGGACTCGACGATCAGCGTATCGCGCTTGGGGTCGACGCGCGTCGTCAGCGCCCAGACCACTTCGCGCCACTCGCGGATGTCCACGTCGTCGTCGGTGACGATGATGAACTTGGTGTACATGAACTGCCGCAGGAAACTCCACACGCCGAACATCACGCGCTTGGCATGTCCCGCGTATTGCTTCTTGATCGATACGACCGCCAGCCGGTAGGAGCAGCCTTCCGGCGGCAGGTAGAAGTCGGCGATTTCCGGAAACTGCTTCTGCAGCAGCGGCACGAAGACTTCGTTGAGCGCCACACCCAGCATCGACGGCTCATCCGGCGGCTTGCCCGTGTACGTCGAGTGATAGATCGGCTCGCGGCGCAGCGTGATGCGTTCGATGGTCAGCACCGGAAAGCGTTCGACCTCGTTGTAGTAGCCGGTGTGATCGCCGAACGGTCCTTCCGCGGCGCTTTCGTAGCCGGTGGCGTCTTCCGCGTCCGGCTCGATGAAGCCTTCGAGCACGATCTCGGCCGTAGCCGGCACCTGCAGATCGTGTGAAAGACATTTGACGATCTCCGTGCGGCCGCCGCGCAGCAGTCCGGCGAACTGGTATTCCGACAGCGAATCCGGCACCGGTGTCACGGCGCCCAGGATTGTCGCCGGATCGGCACCCAGCGCAACGGCAATCGGGAAGCGCGTGCCGGGCGTGTTCATTGCGTGGTCGCGAAAATCCAGCGCGCCCCCGCGATGCGCCAACCAGCGCATGATCACCTTGTTGCGCGCAATCACTTGCTGCCGGTAGATGCCAAGGTTCTGCCGCTTCTTGTGCGGACCGCGCGTGACCGTAAGGCCCCAGGTGATCAGCGGCCCCGCGTCACCCGGCCAGCACGTTTGCACCGGCAGGCGTGCGAGATCGACATCGGCGCCCTCCCACACCACATCCTGGCACGGCGCATTGGTGCGCTCCTTGGGCGCCATGTCGAGCACCTTCATGAATACCGGGCGCGTGTTCTGCCATGCGTCCTTCAGGCTCTTCGGCGGCTCGGGCTCCTTGAGGAACGCGAGCAGCGTACCGATTTCACGCAGCGCCGTGCGCCAGTCATCGCCCTCGACGCCCATGGCGCGCGCCACGCGCTGCGGCGTACCGAACAGGTTGCCGAGCACCGGGATCGTGCTGTCCGCCGCGCCACCGGGCGCGCAAAAATTTCCCTTCGGATGCAGGAACAGCAGCGCCGGCCCGCCGGCCTTGAGCACGCGGTCGCACATTTCCGTCATCTCGAGTTTCGGATCGACGATGGCGGCCACGCGTTTCAACTCGCCCCGCGCTTCGAGCTGGGAAAGGAAATCGCGGAGGTCGCGGTAGGCCATGAGTGAACTCGAAAAGTGTGCTGCGCATCATACCGCTACAATGGCCGGATGAACGCGGACCCGATGGCCACCACAGACGCCCGCTTCAACCGCACCCGCAACACGATCTTCGGCATCCTGCTCGCCGGCTTCGTGCTCTCGTTCTTCCATCGCACGGCGCCGGCGGCCATCGCCGGCGAGCTCACCAACGCGTTCGCAATCAACAGCACGGTGCTGGGGACGCTTGCCGCGACCTATTTCTTCGTCTACACGCTGCTGCAGATTCCGGTGGGCGTGATGGCCGACACGCTCGGACCGCGCCTCATCGTCACGGTCGGCGCACTGATTGCCGGTGCCGGTTCGCTGCTGTTCGGGTTGGCGCCGACGTGGGAATTGGCGGCCATCGGTCGCACGCTGGTCGGCATCGGCGTGTCGGTCGCGTTCATTTCGCTGCTCAAGATATCGGCGGTGTGGTTCCCGGCGAATCGCTTCGCCACACTCGTCGGCGTCGTGCAGTTCACGGGCAATCTCGGCGCGGTGGTCGCCGGCGCCCCGCTCGCGTGGCTCGTCACCGTCGCATCGTGGCGCACCGTGTTCGTGGGCCTGGGACTGCTTTCTTTGGCGATGGGCATCGCGGCGTGGGCAATCGTGCGCGATACGCCCCAGCAGCGCGGCTTCGCACCCCTGCATGCTGCGCTCCCGACGACTTCTGCGCGCACCTCGTGGCAGAAGGCGCTGCTCGAGGTCATGTCCAATCCGCGGACGTGGCCGGCATTCTTCGTCAACATCGGTATCGGCGGCAGCTTCCTGGCCTTTGCCGGATTGTGGGCTGTGCCGTTCCTGCAACAGGTGTACGGCATGCCGCGCAACGTTGCGGCCCAGCACGGCAGCCTGTTGTTGCTGGGCGTGGCGATCGGCTCCCTCATCATCGGCGCGCTGTCCGACCGGCTGCGCAACCGGCGCGACGTGATGCGCGCGTACGCATTTCTCTACGCACTGACTTGGCTGCCGTGGCTGCTGCACTGGCAGCCGTCGCCCGTCGTCAGCTATGCGTGGTTCCTGCTGATGGGCCTGCTCATTCCCGGCTTCGTGCTCTCGTGGGCCGTGGCCAAGGAGGTGAACCGGCCCGAATTCTCCGGCATGGCGACATCGGTGGTAAACGTCGGCATTTTCCTGGGCGCGGGCCTCTTGCAACCGCTGGTGGGCTGGGTGCTCGACCGCGGCCGTGCAGCGGGCGATGTCGCGCACGCATGGGACAACGCGTTGTTGCTGCTGGCGGGCACGGCGCTGTTCGGCGCGCTGGCGACGCTGTTCGTGCGCGAGACGGCAACGAAAATCGATCGGGCAACGGCAGGCAATCAAGCCAAATTAGCAGGCAAATGATGAATCAGATGACCGAGGCCGCGCCGCCGTCCATCGGGATGATCGCGCCGGTGACATAACTGGCAGCGTCCGAGGCGAGAAAAAGCGCGACCTGCGCGACTTCCTCGGGCGTTCCTGCGCGGCGCAGCGGAATCTTCGCCTGCTGCCGCGCCAGCAACTCCGCTTCGGGGGTGCCGGTCATCTTGGCCTCGACGGCCAGGCCTTCGTGGACGCGGCCGGTCAACGTAAGCCCGGGGCTGATTGCATTGACGCGCACGCCTTTGGGCCCGTACGCCGCCGCCAGGCCGGCCGTGGCGAGCATCAGCGCCGCGTTGGCCGAGCCGCCGGGGAGGTGGATGGGATTGGCGGTCTTGCCGCCCATGCCGATGATGTTGACGATCGCACCGCGGCCGCGCGCGGCCATCTGCTTGATGACGATGTCGGACGGATGCACGTAGCTGAAGAATTTCGCGTCCATCGCGTCGTGCCACGCCTGCGCCGTCAGGTCGTCGGGGGCGGTGCGTTTTGCAGCACCCGCCGAGTTGACGAGCACATCCACCGGACCGAACTGCAACAAGACCTCCGCCACCATGCGCGCGGCATCATCCGCGCGCGTCAGATCGGCGACGATCGTCATCGGCTTGTGCGCCGACGGCGACAGACCTGCCAGCGCCGCATCGAGGTTCGGGCGGCTGCGCGAAACCAGCGCAACCTTGGCGCCCTCGCGCAGAAAGGCCTGCGCGCACGCGAGGCCGATACCCTTGCTTGCGCCCGTGACGATGACCACCTTGCCATTGAATTTCAGTTCCATGTTTGATCAACCCTTCGCCGCGAAGCGTTTCACCAGGGCATCCATGACATTGGGCCATGCCTTCTCGAAATAACCCTTGTTCTTCGCCCAATCGTCACCGGCGCCATAGCCGAAATTGCGCAGCGTCAATTCGGTCTGGTTGTTGGGCAGCGCCTTGAAATCGAGGTAGACCA
>JANMCH010000145.1:0-54580 GCA_031361045.1 Betaproteobacteria bacterium
GGATCGTGCCAATGCTGGCGTTTTCAGGACCGATGATCGAGTCATAGCCCGGAAACCCGGTGGACAGCTCGCCGATCACGCCCGAACCCACGGAGTGGTGGTTGCGTCCGGTGATCAGCGCCGCGCGCGTTGGCGAGCACAGTGCGGTCGAATGAAAATGGGTATAGCGCAATCCTGCCTTAGCGACGCGGTCGAGCGCCGGCGTTGCAACGACGCCACCGAAAGTACCCGAGACGCCATAGCCCTGGTCATCGGTCATGATCAACAGGACGTTGGGGGCACCCTTGGGCGGCACGATGCGTGGCGGCCACCATTGCCTGGAATCCGTCGCGGCCTCCTTGATCACGCCACCGAATTTCGGCGGTGGCGGCGGCAATTGACTTCCCGGAATGGTGGTCGTCGCACCAGGGGAACCCGCAATTCCCGTGACCACCTGGCCCATGGCAGGACCGCCGAGCACCAAGGCGAACGCGAGCATCGATCCTGCAAATTTGCGTAGACCCACGAACGTTCCTCCTGAAATTTCTTGATGACGATAAGAGCCGAAGATTCTAACAGCCGGAAAATCGGCTGGAAAGGCGCTTCGCGCGGCCCTACGCGTAGCCTACGCTGCGCTGGTCGAAGGACACCGCCTTGACCAGCGCGAACACATCGCTGCCGACGCGAATCTCCAGTTGTTGCACCGAGCGCCGCGTGATCCGAGCCGTGAGCGTGGCGGCGCCGATCGCGAGCTGCACCTCGGCGATGGGCCCCGCCTCCTCGTTGATCGCCGTCACGCGCCCCGCCAGCACATTGAGAATGCTGATGCCCTCCGGTCGCTGCGTCGCGAGCGCGACATCGCGCGCACGTATGCGCGCCCGCACGCGCTCGCCGATCAACCCGTTGACGTGGGGCACGAACAGTTCGCCTCCATCGAATGCCAACGTCGTCAGGTCGTCGTCGAGGTGATGGGCGACGACGCGCGTTTCGATCAGCGAACCGGCCTCGTACCGCCCGGTGGCCGGTTTCAGGTCGAGGCGACCCATGACATCGTCGACATCGCCGTACGCGAGGCAATGCCCGTCCGAAACGAGGACGACGGAGTCCGCGAGCCGGATGATTTCCGGGACCGAATGGCTGACGTACACGATCGGAATGGCGAGCTCGTCGCGCAGTCGTTCGATGTAGTCGAGGATCTCCGTCTTGCGCGGGACATCGAGTGCAGCCAGCGGCTCGTCCATCAGCAGGATGCGCGGTTGCGCCAGCAGCGCGCGGCCGATCGCGACCCGCTGCTTCTCTCCCCCGGACAGCGTGTCGGGCCTGCGGCGCAGCAGCGTGCGCAGGCCCATAAGATCGACGACGCGCTCCTCGTCGATCACGCGTTCCCTCGCAGGTCGCAAGCGCTGCCCGTACGTGAGGTTCGCATGCACATCCATGTGCGGGAACAGCAGCGCATCCTGGAACACGTAGCCGATCCGGCGTTGTTCGGGCGGCAGGTTGATGCCTTGCGCAGCGTCGAACAGCGCGACGTCGTTGACGCGGATGTGCCCGCGGGACGGCGTCGTGATGCCCGCGATGGCATTGATGACGCTGGTCTTGCCCGAGCCCGAGCGGCCGAAGAGGCCGACGATCGGCGCTTCGGCGGCAAATTTCACCGCGAGGCGAAATGCGCCGAGCTGCTGCTCGATGTCAACGTCGATCATCGGTGTGCATCCGCTTGGCGCGACGGGTGAGCCACTCGCTGGCCATCAGTGCGACGACGGACAGCAGCACCGCGATGAGTGACAAGCGCAGCGCCTGCGCGTCGCCGCCGGGAACCTGCGTGAACGTATAGATCGCCAGCGGCAGCGTCTGCGTCTCGCCGGGAATGTTGGAGACGAACGTGATCGTCGCGCCGAACTCGCCCAGACCGCGCGCGAAGGACAGCAGCGTCCCGGTGATGATGCCGGGCAACGCCAACGGGAGCGTGATCGACGCGAAAACCCACTGGCGCGATCCGCCCAGCGTGCGCGCCGCCGTTTCGAGCCGCTGGTCGATCGCCTCGATCGACAACCGGATCGCGCGCACCATCAGCGGAAAGCCCATCAGTGCTGCGGCCAGCGCCGCGCCCGTCCAGCGAAACGCGAACACGATGCCGAACCATTCATCCAGCACGCTGCCAATGGGTCCCTTCTTGCCGAGCAACACGAGCAGCACGAATCCGACCACGACCGGCGGCAGCACCAGCGGCAGGTGCACGATGGCGTCGACGAGTGTCTTTCCGGGAAAGCTGCGGCGTGCCAGCACGTAGGCGACCACAATCGCGAGCGGCAGGCTGAAGACGACACTGACCACGGCCACCCGCAGGCTCAGTGCAAGTATGCCGATCTCCTCGGGCGTGAGACCGAACATCGACTACGGCGCCAATCCGAAACCGTATTTTTCCCAAGTCGCGCGCGCAGGCGCAGAGCGCAGGAAATCCAGCAACGGCTTGCCCGCTGCCGACGTGCTCGTCGCGATCAGCGCTACCGGATAGACGATGGGCGGATGACTGTCGGGCGGAAACGTGGCCACGATGCGCACGCCCTTGTCGGACAACGCGTCAGTTGCATAGACGATGCCGAACGGCGCCTCGCCACGCGATACCAGTGCCAGCGCCGCACGCACGTTCTCGGCGCGCGCGACCCGGCTTGCGACCGTGGACCATGCACCCAGTTTCTCAAGCGCGGCCCTGCCATACTTTCCCGCAGGCACGCTGTCCGGATTCGCCATCGCAAGTCGCTCGTGGCCAAGTGCCGCGGCCAATCCGAAATTCGGTCCGATGACGAGCGTCGCCTTGCTCGATGCCGGCGCAATGAGGACCAGCGTGTTGCGCAACAGATTCGATCGGGTACCGGGCATCAGCAGCCGGCGCTGGTCGAGATGGTCCATCCACTCGAGGTCGGCGCAGATGAACATATCCGCTGGCGCACCTGCCTCGACCTGCCGGGCCAATGCGTTGCTGGCGGCATAGGCGACGACCACTTTCTTTCCCGTACTCGCCTCGAATTGACGGGTTTGCGCGTCCATCGCTTCCTTGAGACTCGCGGCGGCGAAGACCGTGACGTCGCCAGCGCACACCCCTGTCGACAGCAGGGCGGACAGCAATCCGGCCAGCATGCATTTGAGTCTCATACCCCTTTTCGGATCCCGTGTTGCATGGGGAGGGTAATATACGCAAGAATATGACGCCGGGGCAAGCCGTGCTCGATTCGCGAGCCGCTCGTTCAACACGGCGGGCAGGCGCGGGTTTGAATGGATTCATGGAGTGTGACAGGATGGGAACGGCGAATCACCGCGACATTTAATCCAATGGCCATGACCTCGATCATCCCAATCACTCGCCCCACCATTTCCGACAAGCGACGTGCGTTTCACCAACTGCACGAGTCCGGCTGCTTCGTGATTCCCAATCCCTGGGATGTGGGCAGCGCGCGGTACCTGCAGAGCCTCGGATTCAAGGCGTTGGCCTCCACCAGCTCCGGCCTGGCGTGGTCGCTGGGCCGCGCCGACAACAGCTTGTCACGCGATCAGGTGCTCGGACATCTGCACGACCTCGTCGCCGCCACCGACGTTCCGATCAACGCCGACTTCGAAAGCGGTTTCGCGCGCACCCCGGACGAGGTTGCGGCAAGCGTCGGTCTTGCCGTGGAGGCCGGCGTCGCGGGACTCTCCATCGAGGATTCGACAGGTGTTACGGCCACCCCGCTGTTCGACCTCGACACGGCGGTCGTCAGATTGCGCGCGGCACGGCGCGCGATCGACGTCGCGGGAGGCGAAACATTGCTGGTTGGCCGCGCGGAGGTTTACCTGGTGGGCCCGCCCAATCTGGAGGAAACGATTGCGCGCTTGCGCGCCTACTCGAATGCGGGCGCGGACTGCCTGTACGCGCCCGGCGTGCATACGCGCGAAGACATCGCCGCGGTCGTCGCTGCCGTCGCGCCCAAACCCTTCAACCTGCTCGCGTGGGGTCCGGAAATGACAGTCAGCGAAGCGGCAGAACTTGGCGTGCGCCGGATCAGCGTCGGCGGTTCACTCGCTCGCGCCGCTTGGGGCGGCTTCATGCGCGCAGCTCGCCGACTCGCGGACGAGGGCCGCTTCGATGGATTCAGCGACGCCGCTTCCGGCAAGGATCTGAACGCGTTGTTTCGCGATGTTCGGTAGTTTCAGCCGTTGATGGAGTAGCCGCCGTCGACCGGAATGGCTGCGCCGTTCACGAAATCCGAGGCCGCGCTGCACAGGAACACCGCAATGCCGGCGAGATCGTCGGGAATGCCCCAGCGACTTGCCGGCGTGCGCGCCAGCACACGTTCATTCAGCCCCTCGATTTCGGCGCGGCCGCGTCGCGTGAGTTCGGTGTCGATCCAGCCCGGCAGGATGGCGTTGACCTGGATGTTGTCCTTGGCCCACGCGCTCGCGCAGACCTTGGAGTACTGCACGATGCCGCCCTTGCTTGCCGCGTAGGCAGGCACGAACGGCGCACCGAAGATGGACATCATCGAGCCGATGTTCACGATCTTGCCGCCGCCGGCCTTCTTCATGTGCGGGTACACCGCATTGCTGGCGAGGAAGGCACTGGTGAGATTGGTCTCGATGACGTCATGCCACTCCGCCAGCGACAATTCGTGCGGCGACTTGCGCACATTGATGCCGGCGTTGTTCACCAGGATATCGAGCTGTCCGTAGCGTCCGATCGTATCGGCGACCATCGCATCCACTGATGCTGCGTCCTTCACGTCGACGGTGATGCCATTCGCCGATGCGCCGAGTGCCTGCAACTCTGACACGGCCCTTGCGATTTTCTCCGCATTGCGCGCCGCGACGACGATGGATGCGCCGTGCGCCGCAAGGCCGCGCGCCATGCCCAGCCCCAAGCCACCGTTGCCGCCGGTGACAATCGCCACCTTGCCGGTCAGGTCGAACATCGTCTTCATCGCGCATCGATTCCGTTGCTGGTGATCACTGCCGCGCTTCGCGGAAGAGGCCGAGCTTTTCCTGCGCAACACGGTCGGAGAACGTGAAGACCACGGCCTCGTCGACAGCGGCGAACGAATGCGGCATCCAGCCAGGAACGACGACCACGTCGTGCGGATCCAGGGTGAACGTGTTGCCGCCGACGGTCAGCTGCGATGCTCCTTCCACGCCGACGAACACGGCGTTATCGCTCCCGCGGTAAGTGGCACCGTCAAAACCACGCGGCAGCAGACGGATCATCGCCGCGAGCGTAGGCATGGCCCAGGAACCGGTGACCGGATTGACGTAGCGCATCAGGTGGCCCTGGTGCGGATCGGGGTCGCTTCCCTTGGCCAGCATGTTCAATGCTTCGCGGGTGCGCGCATACGGATAGTTGAACACCGGCGAATTCTGCGACGGCGACACGTAGTCGATCGGCAGCAAACCCATCCCATAGCGCGCAAGGGAATCGCCTGCGGGCCGCGAGACAGGTGCCTTGGCCGCGCGATGGTCTTCGCGAAACGTCGCGCCGAAATGCGCGACCAGCGGGATGTCGAGTCCGTCAAGCCACACCATCGGCGCATCCGACTCGTTGCCATGGTGGTGCCATGTCCACGACGGCGTGATCACGAAGTCGCCCGGCGACATGATCGTGGGCTCGCCATCGACCGTCGTATAGGCGCCCTGGCCTTCGATCACGAAGCGCAGCGCCGACTGCGTGTGCCGGTGCGCCGGCGCCACTTCGCCGGGCATGATGAGTTGCATGCCCGAGAACAGCGGACCGGCGATGCGCGAGCTGCCGGCCAATCCCGGATTTTCGAGGATCAACACGCGACGCTCCGCTTCTTCCGCTGAAATCAGCGATGCCGATTCCATCAGGTGCGGCCGCACTTCGTCCCAGGCCCAGCGATGCGCGACGGCGTCCGGCGCAGGTTGGGCCGGCACCAGCGACTTCAAGCGCATCCAGAGTGGCGCAAGATGGCTCGGCGCGATGCGCTCATAGTAGGCGTCGCGCGCAGCAGCGGCGGCTGCGGCCGCCGCCGTGATACGGGCTGCCCCTGGGGCGTTTCCGATCTTGTCTTCCATGCGAAGGTCGCTGGTCGGGGTGACAGGATTTGAACCTGCGACATCTTGCTCCCAAAGCAAGCGCGCTACCGGGCTGCGCTACACCCCGACTGGACGCCGATTATGCCATTTCGGTCGGGCGCCCGGAAAACCACGCGATGTAGCGGTAACCACCGGCAATCCTCGACCCGCGCGTGTGTTCGCAATCGTACATACGACGCAGGTACGCGCCACTACAATGGTTCAGTTCGGTGGCTCGGCCACGGCACCGTCGCGTTGACCCTCCCAGGAGAAGTTCCATGAGCACCCCCCGCAATGTCGCCGTCATCGTCGGCAGTCTCCGCAAGGATTCCCTCAACCGCAAGATGGCCAACGCGCTGATTGCGCTGGCGCCGGAACCGCTCAAGCTCGCCATCCACGAAATCGGCGCACTGCCGCTGTACAACCAGGATCAAGACGCGGACCCGCCGGCTGCGGTCACCGACTTCAAGCAGAAGCTGGCGGCAGTGGACGCAGTCCTCTTCGTTACGCCGGAGTACAACCGTTCGATGCCGGGATTGCTGAAGAACGCGATCGACGTCGGTTCGCGGCCCTACGGCAAGAGTGCGTGGTCGAAGAAGCCGGCCGCTGTCGTCAGCGTCTCGCCCGGCGCAATCGGTGCGTTCGGCGCCAACCAGGCGCTGCGCCAGACATTCGTGTTCCTCGATATGCCGGCGATGCAGCAACCGGAGGCCTACATTGGTGGGGCCGTGGCGCTGTTCGACGATTCCGGCGCGCTGGTCAACGAATCGACGCGCGGCTACATGCAAAAATTCCTGCAGGCATTCGCGCTCTGGATCGAGCGCAACGCGCCTGCCTGACGTTTCGCGCGGCGCGGCGGCCGGCGACTGGTCAGCGCGCGAATTTGCGGATCACGGCCAGCGCCTCGTCCATTGCCCGATCGCCATCACCTGACTTGACGGCGTGCTGCACGCAACCGTGCAGGTGATGTTCCAGCAGCTGCAAGGCCAGCGCATCGAGCGCCGCCTGCACCGCGCTCACCTGCGTCAGCACGTCGATGCAGTAGCGGTCATCGTCGATCATCTTGGCGATGCCGCGCACCTGGCCTTCGATGCGATTGAGGCGCTTGGCCAGCGCGGGCTTGTTGGCACGCGCATGCGCGGGATGCGCCCGCGTAGCCGCGGGCCTGGCTCGCGACGTGGGCGTCAACCCGGTTGACACCCTACGCGACGACGTCATAGCCCGCGTCCTCGATCGCCGAACGCAGCGCGGCCGTCCCCGTGCGCGCGGGATCGAACGTCACCTTGGCCACGCCCGGATGCAATGTCACGGCGGCTTCGGCGACACCCGGCACGGCCTTCAATACGCGCGTGACACTGGCAACGCAACCGCCGCAGGTCATTCCCTGCACATTGAGTGAAACTGTTTCCATTTCGGTTGCCATCTCAGTTGCCATCATTATCTCCTTGAGGACGATTCAGGCGGCGGGCCGCCAACGCTTGAGCAACAATGCATTGCCAACGACCGACACCGAGCTCGCGGCCATCGCCGCACCGGCGATCACCGGGTTCAACAGGCCAAAGGCGGCCAGCGGGATGCCGAGCACGTTGTAGGCGAATGCAAAGAACAGGTTCTGGCGGATCTTGGCGAGCGTCGCGCGCGACAACAAAATCGAATCGACCACCGCATTCAGGTCGTTGCGTATGAGGGTGACGTCGGCTGCCTCGATGGCGACATCGGAACCGGCGCCGATCGCAAAACTCACGTCGGCCGCGGCGAGCGCCGGTGCATCATTCACGCCGTCGCCGACCATGCCCGTCACTACGCCGCGCGCCCTCAATTCGCGCACGGCGTCGGCCTTTCCGGCGGGCAGGATACCGGCGCGGAATTCGGCGATGCCCACCGCCTCTGCGACGACCGTCGCCGTTGCAATGTTGTCGCCGGTGAGCATGACCACGTCGATGCCGGCGGCTTGCAGGCGCGCGATTGCCCGCGCCGACGTCGGACGAACCGCATCGGACAGCGCAACGAGTCCCAGCGCGCGGCCGCCCGTCGCAATGCCGATGAGCGTCTTTCCGTCCGATGCAATCGACGCCAACGACTCGCGTGCCAGGGTCACGCCGTTGCCGGCCAGATAATCGGGCGAGCCGAGCAGTGAGCCTTCCATGGCACCCGCCAGCGTCCCCTGTACGCCCATGCCCGGTACCGACACAAAGTGCGCGAGCGCCACGGGAACGACGCCCTCCGCTGCCGCTGCGGCGATCACCGCTTTCGCGATGGGGTGGAGCGACCCTTGCTCGAGGCTCGCGGCCGTGCGTAGCAACTCAGCGCGCGACGCACCATCGAAGGCCACTACATCCGTCACCACGGGCCGCCCTTCGGTCAGCGTGCCGGTCTTGTCGACGATCAATGTCTGCAACCGGCCCGCCTGCTCCAGCGCCGACGCGTTGCGGATCAGGATGCCGGATTGCGCGCCGCGTCCGGTACCGACCATGATCGCCGTCGGCGTGGCCAGGCCCAGCGCGCAAGGGCACGCGATGACCAAAACTGCTACCGCGTGGACAAGTGCCTGCGTCGCATCGCCGGCCAGCCACCAGGTGAGCGCGAACGTGAGCACGGCGATGGCGACCACGACCGGCACGAATATGCTGGAGACCTGATCGGCAAGCCTCTGGATCGGTGCCTTCGATCCTTGCGCCTCCGCGACCAGCCGGACGATTCCCGCCAGCAGCGTCGCGTTGCCCACGCCGGTGGCTTCACAGGTCAGCATGCCGTCGATGTTGAGCGTACCCGCCAGCACGCGGTCGCCCGCGCGCTTCGACACCGGACGACTCTCGCCGGTCAGCATGCCCTCGTCGGCACTCGATGATCCGTCCGCTACGACGCCGTCGACCGGAATGGCCTCGCCGGCGCGAACGATGAAGCGGTCGCCCGCGACGACCTGCGCCAACGGGGTGTCAAGCGTCACACCGTCGCGAACGATGTGCGCGACTTTCGGCTGCAGCCGCAGCAACCCTTCGAGCGCCGCCGATGTTCCCGCCTTGGCGCGCGCTTCCAGCAACTTGCCGAGCAGCACGAGCGTGATCACCGCGGCGCCGCTCTCGAAGTACACATGCTGGTGGAGACCCAGCAACGTGACCGCGGCGCTGAACGCCCAGGCCATCGTCGTCCCGAGGACGACCAGCACATCCATGTTGGCACCGCCGCCGCGCAACGCGTGAAAGGCACCGACATAGAACCGGCGACCTAACCAGAACTGCACCGGCGTGGCGAGCGCCAGTTGCCACGCGCGCGGGATCGCGTCCGCATGCATCGCATTGCCCAGCCCACCCGACGCCAGCATCGGCACCATCTGCGCGAGCAGCGGCACCGTCAGCAAGGCAGCGAGGATGAAATCGTGCTTGAGCGCATGGTATTCGCGCTGCTTGCGCGCCTTGGTCACGGCCCGCTCCGCATCCGAACCCTGCCGGACGCTCGCGCCGTAGCCTGCGCGCGCGACCGCCGCGATCAGCTGCTCGGGCGTTGCCTGCGCCGGGTCGAACTCCGCCGCCGCAATTTCGGTGGCGAAGTTGACGGTGGCATGCACGCCGGGGACGCGGTTCAAGACCTTTTCGATGCGCGCCGCGCAGGCCGCGCAGGTCATGCCGGTCAAGCCGAGATCGATCCTCTCGGCACTTTTCGGGAGAGGAGACGCGCGCGAGGAATCGGTAATGGCCATGCCCATTCAGGCGTTATATACCCCTGCCTGGTATATGTCAAGATACCCGCGCAGGGTATGGACCGGCCAACGTCCGCGCCGCCTAGAACGGCACGCGGCCGATGAGCATGTCCTTGTACATCACGAAGTCGCCGCACAGGCTGTACAGAGGGTGGCGGAAGGTTGCGGGACGGTTGTGCTCGAAGAACAGGTGGCCGATCCACGCGAAACCATAGCCGGCCACGGGCGCTGCGGCGAACCACCATTGATTGCCGGTGGCGAATGCAGCGATCACACATCCAATGACCAGCGACGTGCCGACGAAATGCAACCGCCGGCAAGTCCGGTTGGCATGTTCCGACAGATAGTACGGATAGAACTCGGCGAACGTGGCGAAGCGCTTGTCCATCGCCGCCGCCCGTCAGGATTCCTTCTTGAGTTGCGGGAACAGGATGACGTCGCGAATCGACGGCGAATTGGTCAGCAGCATCACCAGCCGATCGATGCCGATGCCTTCGCCCGCCGTCGGCGGCAACCCGTACTCCATCGCGCGCAGGTAATCGGCGTCGAGGTACATCGCCTCCTCATCGCCCGCCTCACGCGCGTCGACCTGCGCCTGGAAACGCGCCGCCTGATCCTCCGGATCATTCAGTTCGGAGAAGCCGTTGGCATACTCGCGGCCGGTCATGAAGAGCTCGAAACGGTCGGTGATCGTCGGATCGTCATCGTTGGCGCGCGCGAGCGGCGACACGTCGGTCAGGTACTTGACGATGAACGTCGGCTGGATGAGCTTGGCCTCCGTCGTCTCCTCGAACAGCTTCTATTGCAGCAAACCTACGCCGTCGGTCGGCAGCACATCGACCTTGAATGGCGCCAGCGCGTCCCTCAGGTAATCGCGGCGATCGAGATCGGCCAGCGCGAACTGCGGGTTGTAGCGGTTGATGGCCTGCGCCATCGTCAGGCGGTCGAACGGCTTGCCCAGGTCGATTGCCGTGCCCTGGTAGTCGATCGTGGTCGATCCGCAGACGTCCAGCGCCACCTCGCGCAGCAGCGCCTCCGTCAGGTCCATCAGGTAGTTGTAGTCCTGGTAGGCCTCGTAGAATTCGAGCATCGTGAATTCGGGATTGTGCCGGGTCGAGATGCCTTCGTTGCGGAAGTTGCGATTGATTTCGAATACTTTCTCGATGCCGCCGACGACGAGGCGCTTCAGGTAGAGCTCCGGCGCGATGCGCATGAACATCTGCATGTCGAGCGCGTTGTGATGCGTCACGAAAGGCCGCGCCGCGGCGCCGCCGGGGATCGGGTGCATCATCGGCGTCTCCACCTCGAGATAGCCGCGTCGCACGAAGAACTCGCGGATGCCCTGCACGATCCGCGCGCGCTTGACGAACACGTCGCGCGTCGTCGCGTTGGTGATCAGGTCCACGTAACGTTGCCGGTAGCGCTGCTCCTGGTCCGTCATGCCGTGGAACTTCTCCGGCAACGGGCGCAGCGCCTTGGCGAGCAGGCGCACTTCGCCGACCTTGATGGACAGCTCGCCGGTCCGCGTCTTGAAGAGTTGCCCGGTGGCGCCGACGATATCGCCCAAATCCCAGTGTTTGAAGTCGTCGAGCTTGTCGGGGCCGAGCGCGTCGAGCGTCACGTAGAGCTGGATCTGTCCCGACATGTCCTGGATCGTGGCGAAGCACGCCTTGCCCATCACGCGCTTCAGCATCATGCGGCCGGCAACCGACACCGGGATGCCGAGTGGCTCCAATTCCTCGTTGGGCTTGGCGCCATGGGCTGCATGCAGGTCCGCCGCAAGCGAATCGCGCCGGAAGTCATTCGGATAGGCCCGGCCTTGGGCACGCAGCGCGCTCAGCTTGCCGCGGCGCTCGGCGATGATCTGGTTCTCGTCTTGTTGTATTTGTTCTGTCATGTCAAAACCCTTAATTCTTGAACCCCGTCCTACACCCCTTGCTTCAGGCTCGCGGCGATGAAATCGTCGAGATCGCCGTCGAGTATGGCCTGCGTGTTCCCGACTTCGTAGTTGGTGCGCAGGTCCTTGATCCGCGACTGGTCGAGCACATAGGAGCGAATCTGGTGGCCCCAGCCGATGTCGGTCTTGGAATCCTCGAGCTTCTGCTGCTCTTCCTGGCGTTTTCGCAATTCGTGTTCATAGAGCTTTGACTTCAGCATCGCCATCGCTTCCGCGCGGTTGCGATGCTGCGAGCGGTCGTTCTGGCACTGCACGACGATGTTGGTCGGCAAGTGGGTGATGCGAACTGCGGAATCCGTCTTGTTGACGTGCTGGCCGCCGGCGCCCGATGCACGATACGTGTCGATGCGCAGGTCCGCGGGATTGATGTCGACGACGATCGAGTCATCCACCTCCGGATAGACGAACACGCTGGCAAACGAGGTGTGCCGCCGCGCGTTGGAGTCGAACGGACTCTTGCGCACCAGGCGATGCACGCCCACTTCCGTACGCAGGAAGCCGTAGGCGTAGTCGCCCTCGACCTTGATCGACGCGCTCTTGATGCCCGCGACTTCGCCGTCGGATTCCTCCAGCACGTCGGTGTGATAGCCCTTGCGCTCGCAGTAGCGCAGGTACATGCGCATCAGCATCGACGCCCAGTCCTGGGCTTCGGTGCCGCCGCTGCCGGCCTGGATGTCGATGAAGCAGTTGGCCGGGTCGAGCGGCTGGTTGAACATCCGCCGGAATTCGAGATCGTCCACCACCTTGGCGATCTTGGTGACGTCGGTTTGCACCGAAAGGACCGTGGCGTCGTCGCCTTCGCTGCGCGCCATGCCGAACAACTCTGTGCTGTCGGCCAGTTCCGAATGCAACTGCGTCAGTGACTCGACGACGCTTTCCAGCTGCTTGCGCTCGCGGCTCAGTTCCTGCGCGCGTTGCGGGTCGTCCCAGATCTTCGGGTCTTCCAGTTCCTTCGAGACTGCACCCAACCTCTCTGACTTCACATCGAAGTCAAAGATACCTCCGCAGTTCACGCGTGCGCGTGGACAGATCGGCCAGGGTGTTGGCAAGGGCGTTCAGCTGCTCGGCTTCCATGAGGATTTCCTCTGGCGAAACAGGGAATTATACTAGACCCCATGTATACCCCCTTAGGCTTCACACCGCTCCACGTCATGCCGCAATCGCTGGGCGTGACGACACTGGCGTTCGCCTATCGCGACGGCAAGATCGTGGTCGCCGGCACCGATGACGCGCCGGCCATTCCGTCGCTATCGTCCTTGAGCGATTCCGGCATCAATGGGACGCCGCATTTCCTTGGCAACCTGGGTGATGCCGCGTGCGTTGCGCTGGCCCTGCCCGACGACGCACCGGAGCCTGCCGGTCTACGCTATGTCGGATTGCGCTCGCTCTTCCTGCGCATCCCCGACCCGCTGCTGGCGCTGGCCGGACGCGCGTTCCAGATCGTCGAATGGGACCGCACGCATCGCTTTTGCGGCCGCTGCGGCACGCCCACGCGCACCAAGGCCGACGAACGCGCCAAGGAGTGTCCCAAGTGCGGCTACGTCGCCTATCCGCGAGTTTCGCCGGCGATGATGGCGCTGGTCACGCGCGGCCGCGAAATCCTGCTGGCGCGCTCGCATCGCTTCGTCAACGGCGTCTACAGCGCGTTGGCCGGATTTGTCGAACCCGGCGAGACCATCGAGGACTGCGTGCGTCGCGAAGTGCGCGAGGAAGTCGGCCTCGAGATCGACGACATCACCTATTTCGCCAGCCAGTCGTGGGCGTTCCCGCATTCGCTGATGATTGCCTATACGGCCGAATACGCGGGCGGCGACATCCGGCTCGAAGACGACGAGATCGCCGACGCGCAATGGTTCACGCTCGACGCGTTGCCGCCGCTGCCGCCGAATGTCTCCATCTCCCGCCGGCTCATCGACTCGACCGTGGCCCGGTTGCGCGGATAGGCTCCCGCGGCGGCCCGCTCCGGGCAGGGCTGCTAGAATCCCCCTCCGGCCTTACCCTTAAGTTGCGGTCATTGTTCGCCCGACGCATGCGCCCTCATTCCCTCCTGTTCGTTCTCATCTTCGCCCTGGCGCCACAACTCGCGCTGGCGCAGACCCCGGCGCCCTCGCCGGCCGACCCGCGCGAGATGTCCGAGGCGGCGCGCAAGGCCTACTCCAAGGGATTGCAGGATGCGCGGAAGCTGATCAACGACAAGAAGTATGGCGAGGCCATCGAGATTCTCGACAAGCTGAGCGCCGAACGGCCGCGCGAACCGCAGGCGCGGTTCCAGAAGGGCGTCGCGCTGGCGGATTCGGGGCAAACGGATCCCGCCATCGCGGTGTTCACCGCACTTCTCTCGGACTTTCCGGAACTGCCCGAAGTGCGCAACAACCTCGCCGTCCTCTACGCGCAAAAAGGCAATTACGAAGGCGCGCGCGACGAACTGGTGGCGGCGTTGCTCGCAGCACCCGACTACGCCATCGCCTACGAGAACCTGGGCGACGTGTATGCGCGACTGGCCGGCCTGAATTATGAGAAGGCCGTTGCGCGCGATCCCAAGAACCGCACCGCGCCCCCGAAGTTGCAGCTCGTGCGCGACGTGCTGGGCATGCGGGCTCCGGTGACGCCTGCTCCTGCTACTGCTCCTGCTTCTGTGTCCGCACCGTCGCCAACGGCGACGCCTGTACCTGCCGCCGACGCCCCCAAATAATCAATTCAACAAGCCATCGTTCAATTCAACTTCAGGAGACCCATCCCATGTTGCATCGACTGTTCGTAGCTACCGCTGCCCTGGCCTTTGCCGCGACAACGGCGTTGGCCGCCAATCCGCAGGTCGAACTCGACACCACGGCCGGCGTCATCAAGATCGAACTGTTCCCGGAAGCCGCGCCCAAGTCGGTCGCCAACTTCCTCGATTACGTCAACTCCAAGTTCTACGACGGCACGCAATTCCACCGCGTGATCGACGGCTTCATGATCCAGGGTGGCGGCTTCACGGCCGACTTCACGCAGAAGCCGACCAAGTCGCCCATCCCGATCGAGGCCGAGATGTCGAGCAAGGCGGGCAACCTGAATGTGGCCGGCACGCTCGCGATGGCGCGCACCAGCGATCCCAATTCGGCCACGTCGCAGTTCTTCATCAACGTGAACGACAACAAGTCGCTCAACTTCGCCCCCGGCAACCCGGGCTACACGGTGTTCGGCAAAGTGATCTCCGGCATGGACGTCGTCAACAAGATCGTCAAGGCGCCCAAGGGCGCGACGGGTCCCGTCGGCCCCGGCATCAATCCCAAGGACGTGCCCGCCGAGAAGGTGATCATCAAGTCCGCCAAAGTGATCACTCCCTGAACGCAAGGAGCAACGACATGTCCGTAGTCCTGCACACCAACCACGGCGACATCACGCTGGAACTCGACGCGGAAAACGCGCCGGCATCCACCGCCAATTTCCTCCAGTACGTCCGCGATGGACACTATGACAACACGCTGTTCCATCGCGTGATCCCGGGATTCATGATCCAGGGCGGCGGCATGGAGCCGGGCATGAAGCAGAAGCCGACGCGCAAGCCGGTGGCCAACGAAGCCACTAACGGCGTCAAGAACCGCAACTACACGGTCGCGATGGCACGCACCTCGGATCCGCATTCCGCCACCGCGCAGTTCTTCATCAACGTCGCCGACAACGATTTCCTCGATTATTCGGCGCCCAGCGCCAATGGCTGGGGTTACTGCGTGTTCGGCAAGGTGACCGGCGGCAAGGACGTCGTGGACAAGATCAGGGCCGTGCCGACGGCCACCTCCGGCTTTCACCAGAACGTGCCGAAGGAAGACGTCGTCATCCTGAAGGCCGAGGAAAAGTAGGGTCAGACTCGACTTATTAATTAGGGTCAGACTCGAATTTCCATGGTCCCTACGCTGGCAATCGATGCAAGCTCTGCAGGGAAATTCGAGTCTGACCCTAATTTACCGACGCTCTTCCTGTCCGACCTGCACCTGTCGCCGGAGCGACCGCAGGCGGTTGCCGCGTTCCACGCGTTCGCGGAAGGACCGGCGCGAAACGCCGCGGCCGTCTACATCATGGGCGATCTCTTCGACTGGTGGGTCGGCGACGATCAAATGCGCGAACCCTTCATCAAGCCGATCGTGGCGTCGCTGCGCGCGCTCACCGATTCGGGGGTTCGGTTGTTCGTTGCGCGCGGCAACCGCGATTTCATGTTTGGCAGCGCATTCGAGCGCGCCACCGGCGCATCGCTGCTGCCCGAACAGCTGCGGCTCGATCTCCACGGCGTGCCCACGCTGATCAGCCATGGCGACGAACTGTGCACCGACGACGAGGCGTATCAAACGTATCGCGCGCGCGTCCGTGCGCCGGAGGCCATGCGGCGCCTGCAGCGGCTGCCCTACACGCTGCGGCGCCTGATGGCGGCCTGGTTGCGCCGCAAGAGCCGCAGCGACAAGTCATTGAAGCCGGAGTACATCATGGACGTGAACGCGGGCGCGGTCTCCGATGCATTTCGCGCGCACGCCGCGCAGCGCATGATCCACGGCCACACGCACCGCCCCAATCGCCACCAGCATGAGGTGGACGGCACAATGCGCGAACGCTGGGTCATGGCCGACTGGCACGACCGCGGCCATTACCTGGCCGTCGACGAACGCGGCGTCCACGAACGAGACATCTGCGCATGACACCCGTACTTTTCTCCACTGAATGGTTTTCCGCGCTGGGCGCGATCATCCTGATCGACCTGATCCTGGCGGGCGACAACGCGCTGGTCATCGGACTTGCCGCGCGCAACGTGCCGCCGGAGCTGCAGCGCAAGGTGGTGCTCTGGGGCACGTTCGGCGCCATCGCGATCCGCGCCGCGCTCACGCTGGTCGTCGTCTACCTGCTCAAGATTCCCGGCTTTCTGGTCGTCGGCGGACTTGCGCTCATCTACATCGGCTGGCGGTTGACGCAGGACAATGGCGGCGGCCACGAAATGAAATCCGCGACCTCAGTGCGCGGCGCGGTGCAGACGATCATCATCGCCGACGCGGTGATGGGCGTGGACAATGTGCTCGCCGTGGGCGGCGCGGCGCAAGGATCGATGCTGCTGGTGCTGATCGGGCTCGCGGTGTCGATTCCGATCGTGGTCTGGGGATCGACGCTGGTGCTGAAGTGGGTGGAGCGCTTTCCGGCGATCATCTGGCTGGGCGCCGGCGTGCTCGGCTGGACCGCGGTCAAGATGATCCTGAGCGAGCCGCTGCTGGCGCCGTGGCTTGCCGACCGAAATTCCACCCGCCTGGCGTTGCAGATCGTTGTCGTGGGTGCGCTGGTCGCCATCCCGCTCTGGCGCACGCTGCGTCCACACCACCGCGCGTGGGTCATCCTCCCGGCCGTCGCCATTCCTTGGATCGTCATCATGGGCGAGGTCGAGCAACGCTTCAGCGCGCATTTCGACCTGAATGCCGACTGGCACTGGGACGACGACCTCATCGACATCGTGCGCTGGATCGGCTGGATACCGCTGGCGCTCTGGCTCAGAAGGCGCGTTCTGGCACGAGCGCCCGACGCGCCTCGCGAGTAACGCGTTCCGGCAACCCGGTCAGGCCAGTGCCTGCCGGAAATCGGCGATCAGGTCGTCCGTGTCTTCGATGCCCACTGAAATGCGGATCAGCGATTCCGCGATGCCCATGCCGGCGCGCCGCTCCGGTCCCATTTCGTAGAAGATCGTGTGCGCCACCGGTATGGCGAGCGTACGGTTGTCACCCAGATTCGACGACAGCACGACGATCCGCAACCGATTGAGGAAGTCGAACGGATCGATGCCGTCGCGCAACTCGAACGAGAACAGGCCGCCATACGCGCGGAACAATCCACCGGCCAATTCATGCTGCGGATGTCCGGCAAGACCCGGGTAATGCACCGCGCGAACCTGCGGCTGGTCGAGCAGCCATTCGGCGAGCGCCAGGGCATTGGCGCAGATGCGCTCCATGCGCAGCGCCAGCGTTTCCGCACCGACCGCGATGTGATGAGCCTGTTCCGCGGCAAGCGTGCCGCCCCAGTCCCGCAGTCCTTTCTTGCGCAGCTGCTGCAGGCCCCACATCTTCGGCGGCTGCGACTTGTAGGCCTCCGCGATATTCGGAAATCGGGTCCAGTCAAAGAGACCGGTATCGGTAACGCTGCCAGCCAGTGCATTACCGTGCCCGCCAATGTACTTGGTCAGCGCGTTGACGATGAGGCTGGCGCCGACCCGCTTCGGCTGGAACAGCCACGGCGAGGTCATGGTGTTGTCGACGATGTACATGATGCCGCGCGTGCGGCACAGGTCGCCGATCCTTTTCAGGTCCGCCACCTGCGTGCGCGGATTGGCGATCGTCTCCACGAACACCACGCGCGTCGCGGGCGTGAGCGCCGCCTCGACGTTGCGAACATCGGTAGCGTCGACATAGGAAACAGGATGGCCGTGCGACTCAAGCGTCAGCAGCGCGCTGGTCGTGTTGCCGAACACGAACCGGCTGGCGACGATGTGGTCGCCCTGCTTCAGCAGCGCAATGAAAATCGCGCCGATCGCCGCCATGCCCGTAGCGAAGGTGATCGTGCCTACGCCGTCTTCCATGGCGTTGACCTTGGCTTCGAGCGCCGTGGACGTCGGGTTGCCCTGTCGGCCATAGGCATAGCCGGAAGCGCGGCCCTGGAACACCGCGGCCAACTCCCGCGCATCGCGGTAGCCGTACGCGACCGACAAGTGGAGCGGCTTGTGCAGCGCGCCGTGTTCGATCGGCGCATCGCGGTCGGAATGGAGGATCGCGGTCGTGAATCCGCGCTTCGACTTGTCGTTGGTCATGGTCATTGGTCCGAAAAACAAAAACCCGTCAGGCAGGCCGCCGAACGGGTTTTTAGTGCCCCCGCCACGATGTTTACTGACGCATCGGGTGACTGGAGCTAACCTCGCTTTAGCGGAATTTATTACGCGCCCGCAAGCTGAAGCTTCAAATCGGCGCAGCAAGGAGTATACCGCTGCTGCATCGCCCCGTCAAAAATTGTAGTATACGATTGGCTGCATTCCAAATCGACGTTCAAGAGGCCTCATGACCCATCGCATTGCCTTGGCCTTTGTCCTGGCGTTTTCACTTGTCACCGGATCCGCGGCGCAGGATCGTGAACTCGTCTTCGGCGTGACCGAAGGTGTCACCTATCAGGCAACGCCAAAGGAAATCCGCGACAAGTTCACGCCGCTTGCCGACTACATCGGCAAGGCCACGGGACGGCGCGTCAAGCTGGTGCTTGTTCCGTCGTACAACGACGTGCGTGCCGGATTGGCCAAGAACGAATACGACCTCGTCTTCATTCACCCTGCACACGTCGCGATGGCGGAAATCAAGGCGGGCCGCTACAAGAGCGTTGCCTGGACATCCGGTTTCACCGAGTACACCGTGTCGATCCTGACCAGTGCCAACACCCCGCTCAAGGCGCTGGACGATCTCAAGGGCCGCACGCTGGTGACGCCCGATCCCGATTCGATCACCGCGATGATGGTGCGCGCGATGATGCGCAGCGGGAAGTTGCCGGTCACGGACGCCAAGCCCGACGCGACGAATTCCGCGGAGCTCGCCAGCAGCGTGCGCATCATCACCACGCGCTATCAGGACGCCGTCCCCTTCTACATCGAGAATGGCTTTGCGCAAGGCGGTGCCACCGCGGCCCGCGCCGTGGTCAAGGCATGGACCGACAAGGGCGGCAAGGTCCTCGCGCAATCGCGCGCCGTGCCGATCAAGCAGGTGCTGGTCTCGAAGTCCATGCCGGCGGAGGAACAGGAACGAATCCGCGCGGCGCTGATCGGCATGGCGGCGCAAGGCAAGCCGGGCAAGGATGCGCTGGATGCCATCGGCTACAAGGGCTTCGTCGCGACGAATCCCGAAGTCGAGTCGTCGACGATCGCGTGGCTGGGGCTTTAAGTCGGCCAGGACAATCCTGCGCGCTGCGGTGCGAAGCTGCTACCCCGGTTCCTTTTCCTCTTCCAGCAGGTCGGCATCCGCCTGGCCGCGCGCTTCGTCGCGCTCGGTGGCGAGTTGCGACAGGTAGTCCGCGGTGATGTCGCCGGTGATGTACTTGCCGTCGAAGCATGACGCTTCGAAATTCACCAGCGCCGGATTGGCCGCGCGCACCGCTTCCTTCAGCGCGTCCAGATCCTGGTAAATGAGCAGGTCGGCGCCGATTTCGCGCGCGATCTCGGCTTCGGTGCGGTCGGTGGCGACGAGTTCGTTGATGTTCGGCATGTCGATGCCGTAGACGTTCGGAAAGCGCACCGGCGGGCTCGCCGATGCAAAATAGACTTTGCGCGCACCGGCCTCGCGCGCCATCATCACGATCTCGCGCGACGTGGTGCCGCGCACGATGGAATCGTCCACCAGCAGCACGACGCGATCCTTGAATTCGATGCCGACCGGGTTCAGCTTCTGGCGCACGCTCTTCTTGCGCATCGCCTGGCCCGGCATGATGAACGTGCGGCCGATGTAGCGATTCTTGACGAAGCCCTCGCGATACTTGATGCCCAGCCGGTTGGCGAGCTCGAGCGCCGACGGGCGGCTCGAATCGGGAATGGGGATCACGACGTCGATGTCCTGGGCTTCCGGCATGCCGCGGATTTTCTCGGCCAGCGCGCCGCCCATGTTGAGGCGCGTTTCGTAGACCGACGTGCCATCGATCACCGAATCCGGCCGCGCCAGGTAGACGAACTCGAAGATGCACGGATTGAGCGAATATTTTTCGGCGCACTGGTGCGCGTGAAACACGCCGGCGTTGTCGACGAAGATCGCCTCGCCGGGCGCGACATCGCGCAGCACATGGAAGCCGAGGGGCTCGATGGCCACCGATTCCGACGCGACGATGTACTCGGTGCCGCCCATCGCTTCGTTTTTGCCGACGATGAGCGGGCGGATGCCGTACGGGTCGCGGAAGGCGAGCATCCCGTAGCCGGCGATCATCGCAACCACCGCATACGCGCCCTTGCAGCGCTTGTGCACGCCGGCCACCGCGCGGAAGATCGCGTCCGGGTCGAGGCGGTGGTGCTGCGCGGCGCGCTCCAATTCCAGCGCCAGCACGTTGAGCAGCACTTCACTGTCGGAGTTGGTGTTGACGTGGCGGAAGTCGAGCTGGAAAAGCTCGCGCTTCAACTCTTCGCTGTTGGTGAGGTTGCCGTTGTGGCCCAACGTGACGCCGAACGGCGAATTGACATAGAACGGCTGCGACTCCAGGTCCGAGAACGCAGAGCCCGCAGTCGGATAGCGGCAGTGGCCGATGCCCGCATACCCCATGAGGTCGCGCATGTTGCGCGTGCGGAACACGTTCTGCACGAGTCCCGGACCCTTGTACAGGTGGAAGAACGGGCCCTCGCTGGTGACGTTGCCGGCCGCATCCTGTCCGCGATGCTGCAAAAGCAGCAGGCTGTCGTACAGCATCTGGTTCACGGCAGTGTGGGCGACAACGCCGACGATTCCGCACATGGGAGCTTCAGGCCTTTCTTTCCGCGGGCGCCAATGACGGCACGCGTCCCTCGCGGGAGTAATCCAGTCCTCCGGCCCACTCCGGCGGCAGCCACGGCTTGAGAGACATTGCGGCGGCCGCCAGTGGCGGGGCAAGGGCGGCATTCTGCCACCAAACGAGTCGCGGCAGGGTAGTCAGGCCCGCAACCAGGAAAAACGCCATCACCAGCACCACACCACGTGCGGCGCCGAAGATCGCGCCCAGAAAGCGGTCGACGAATCCCAGGCCCGCCTTGTGGATCACGCTTGCCAGTGGCCAGGCAATGAGCGCACCCAGCACCAGGCAGCCAACGAACACCGCCACGAAGGCAATCAGGTAGCGCAGCACCGGGTTGTTGCCGAACTCCGGCAGCATCCCGCCCAGCAGCGGGGTCAGCGCGACCGCCGCAATGAATCCAAGCACCCAGGCGACCAGTGCGATCAGTTCCCGCGTGACGCCGCGGAAAAATGCGAACAGCATCGACAATCCGACCACGGCGATGATGGTCCAGTCGAAGGCGTTCATCGTGATGGGCGCCACGCCAGGCGCGGCTATTTCGCCGCCGCGACGATGCCGCTGTAACCCTCGCCCTTCAACTTGTCGCGCACGACCGTCGCGTCATCACGGGTCGGATAAGGTCCGACGCGCACGCGCCACAACGTTCCCTTGCTGGTCGTCAGAGGCTCCGTATATGCGGGGTACGCCGCCCTTTTCAACTTGTTGGCCAGCGAATTGGCGCCCTTGTCGTCGGCGAAGGCGGCAAGCTGCACCGAAAAGCCTTGCCGGGGTGCATCGGCGCTTGCCGGCCCGGCAGCCGTGGCGGCAGGCGGTGCGCCCGAAGGCGTGACTTTCGGCGGCGGTGCGCCCGAAGGCGTGACATTCGGCGGCGGTGCAACCGAAGGCGCGACATTCGCAGGCGGTGCAACCATTGCGGGCGCGGGCGCAGCAGCGATCGGAGATTTCGCCGGCGCACCGAGCATTTTCTGCTCGGCCTGCGCGAGCGACTTCTTTGGCGCAGGAACGTTGCTTGGCGCGGCGGCCGTCTCCGGGGGCTGCGACCCGGACCTTGGCGATTCCGCCCGCAATGTTTCCTTCACCGTTTCCTTCGCGGCTTCCTTCGCAGCTTCCTTGGCCGCGTCACCTTTCGGTGAATCGGTCACGTTCGCCTTGCCGCCCTTGTCCGTCAGGCGGTTCACGAATTTCCCGTTGTCCACCGGCGGAATCTTGACCGAGACGTCCTCACCAAGCGGCTTGGGGTCGCTCTCCAGCAGCATCGGTATCAGCACGGCTGCGGCGAGTGCCAGCACGACCGCGCCCAGGAGGCGGCGGCGCGCGCGGCGGCGCAGTTCATCGACGTTGATATCAGTGGCTTCGGCCATGCGGGGTCTGATCAGCGTTGCGTTGCCTTGAGAACTGCGGCGACCGTGAGGAACGAGCCGAAAACCACGATTCTATCAGCCTCCCCTGCCGTTTCCCGCGCTGCGGCGAACGCGGACGCAATATCGGCGGACACGCGCAACGTTTTCGCATCGACGCCCGCCGCGACGAGCCTTTCGCGCATCAAATCGGTGCTCGCGCCGCGGGCGCCGGGCAGCGACGCAATGAACCAGCGGTCGATGCGCGGCGCGACGGCCGCGGCGACACCGGTCATGTCCTTGTCGGCGAACATGCCGAACACCGCGAACGTCTGCGGATGAAAGCCCATGGCCCCGAGCTCGGCGGCCAGTACGCTCGCGGCGTGCGGATTGTGCGCGACGTCGAGCACGATTGTCGGCCGTCCGGGCAACACCTGGAAACGTCCGGGAAGTTCGACCGTCAGCAGTCCTTCGCGCAATGCGCCTGCGCGTACCGGCAGCCGGTCACGCAACAGATCGACGACCGCGAGCACGGTAGCCGCGTTATTCAGCTGGTAGGCGCCACGCAGCGAAGGGAACGGCAAGCCGAAGCGCTCGCCGCCAGGCCCCCAGTATTTCCACTGCGCGGCCTCGTTCACGAAGCCATAGTCGCGGCCAATGCGAAGCAAGGTGGCACCGATTTCGTCGGCGCGCGCGACCACACTTGCCGGCGGATGGGGATCGGCGCAAAGGGCGGGCCGGCCGGCGCGAAAGATGCCCGCCTTTTCGCGTCCGATGCCTTCGCGCGTCGGCCCAAGGTAGTCGATGTGGTCGATCGCAACACCGGTGAGCACCGCGACGTCCGGGTCGACGATATTCACGGCGTCGAGCCGGCCACCCAATCCGACCTCCAGCACCAGCGCATCGAGATCGGCGCGCGCAAAGAGCCACAACGCCGCGAGCGTGCCGAATTCGAAGTAGGTGAGTTGCGTCGGCGCACCTTCACGGCCCGGCGTGGCGATGCGCGCATCCTCGACAGCGGCAAAGGCCGCCAACAATTCGGCGTCGGTGGCCTCGATGCCGCGCACCTTCACGCGTTCGTTGTAGCGCATCAGATGCGGCGACGTGTACAACCCGGTGGCGTAGCCGGCACAGCGGAGCACCGACTCGAGCATCGCGCACGTCGAGCCCTTGCCGTTGGTACCGGCGACCGTCACGACCGGGCAGGCGATGGGCGCCTCGAGATTGGCCAGGACCGCGCGCACGCGATCCAGGCCCATCGCAATGGCCTTCGGGTGCAGCGTCTCGAGATAGGCGAGCCAGGCGTCGACGGTAACCGGGCGGCTCATGTGCTCAAGCGCGCGAAGTTTCCATCGCCGCGCGCGGAAAAGTTGAACGTCGTGTTCAGTTCGTCGGCGGCGGCTGCCGCGTGAGCAACGCCAGAATGCTGGCGAGCTCATCCTTCAGCCGGCGGCGATCGACGATCAGGTCGAGCGCGCCCTTTTCAACCAGGAACTCCGCGCGCTGGAAGCCGTCGGGCAACTTTTCGCGCACGGTCTGCTCGATGACGCGCGGACCGGCAAAGCCGATCAGCGCGCCGGGTTCGGCGATGACCACATCAGCGACAAAGGCGAACGACGCCGAAACGCCGCCCATCGTCGGATCGGTGAGGATGGAAATGAACGGCAGCCGGGCCTTGGTCAGTTCCTGCAGCACGGCGGTGGTCTTGGCCATCTGGAACAGCGAACTGACGCCTTCCTGCATGCGCGCACCGCCGGAGGCCGAGATGCAGACGAACGGGATGCGGTTCTCGTACGCAACACGCACGCCGCGCACGAAGCGCTCGCCGACCACCGAACCCATCGAGCCGCCCATGAAGCCGAACTCGAACGCTGCCAGCACCAGCGGCACGCTCTTGACGCTGCCCTGCATCACGACCAGCGCATCGGTCTCGCCGGTTTCCTCCAGCGCGGCCGAAAGGCGGTCGGGATACTTCTTCTGGTCCTTGAATTTCAGGCTGTCGATCGGCATCACTTCCAGGCCAATTTCGAAGCGTCCTTCCGGGTCGAGCAGCTGCTCGATGCGCTCGCGCGCACCCACCCGCGAGTGATGCGCACACTTCGGGCACACGTGCAGGTTGTTCTCGAGATCGGTCCGATAGAGCACGGCCTCGCACGACGGGCACTTGACCCACAATCCTTCGGGAACCGGCGTGCGGCGATCGCCAGGCGAGCTCTTGATCCGCGGTGGAAGCAGCTTTTGCAGCCAGCTCATTGTGATGCCCCCTTAAATCCCACAGCGCACTTTACGCAACCGGATTCTACTCACCAGTTTACTCACTCGGTTGGCTTGCCCGGTTTGCTGACTACGCAGCTTGTTTGGCGGCCATCGCATCGAGGGCCTGGCGGATGCCCTTGAGCCACGCGCCAGCGCGCTTGGCGGCATCGGCCGGCGGCCCGGACTCTATTTCCTCGATGATACGCGAGCCGATGACCACGGCGTCCGCGTGCGCCGCGACGGCTTGCGCGCTGGCGGCGTCGCGGATCCCGAAGCCCACGCCCACGGGCAGCGAAACCTGCCGCCGGATCTGCGCCAGCTTGGCCGCGACATCCGCCGTATCGATGTGCGCCGCGCCTGTCACGCCTTTCAGCGCAACGTAATACACGTAGCCGCGCGCGACCTTCGCCACTTCGGCGATGCGCAGTTCGGTGCTCGTCGGCGACAGCAGGAAAATGGCAGCGATGTCGTGCGCTGCGAGCCGCTGCGTCAATTCGACGGACTCATCCGGCGGATAGTCGACGACCAGCACGCCATCAACGCCGGATGCACTCGCGCGTTCCGCGAACCGCGCGAGGCCCATTGCCTCGATCGGATTGGCGTAGCCCATCAGCACGACGGGTGTTGCGTTGTTGGCGCGCCGGAAATCGCGGACCAGGTCGAGGACGTCACCCAGCCCGACGCCTTGCGCGAGCGCGCGCTCGCCCGCGCGCTGGACGACCGGGCCGTCGGCCATCGGATCCGAGAACGGCACGCCCAGCTCAATGACATCGGCGCCCGCCGCCACCAGCGCATCCATGATGGCCCCCGTCGCCGCGAGCGACGGGTCGCCGGTCGTCACGAAAGGAATCAGCGCCGTGCGGCCGGCAGCTTTCAGTTGCGCGAAGGTGGCGTCGATGCGGTTCAATTTTTCCCGGCACCGGCCGCACGTTCGGCGACGGTATTCATGTCCTTGTCGCCGCGGCCGGAAAGATTCACCAGCAGGATCCTGTCCTTGGACAGCGTGGGCGCCAATCGCGTCGCGTAGGCGAGCGCATGCGCCGACTCCAGCGCCGGGATGATGCCCTCGATGCGGCAACACTGGTGAAATGCCGCCAGCGCGTCATCGTCGTCGACCACTTCATACGTGGCGCGGCCGGCATCCTTGAGCCATGCGTGCTCGGGACCCACGCCGGGATAATCCAACCCGGCCGAAACGGAATGCGTCTCGACGATCTGGCCGTTGGCATCCTGCAACAGGTACGTTCGATTGCCGTGCAGCACGCCGGGGCGGCCTGCCGTCAGCGACGCCGAGTGCCGGCCCGTCGCGATGCCGTCCCCGCCCGCCTCGACGCCGACCAGACGAACGTCTGCAAACGGGATGTACGGATAGAAGATCCCCATGGCGTTGCTGCCGCCGCCAACGCAGGCAATCACGACGTCGGGCTGGCGCCCGGCGTATTCGGGCATCTGTACGACGCATTCGTCGCCGATCACGCGCTGGAAGTCGCGCACCATCATCGGATACGGGTGCGGTCCGGCCACCGTGCCGATGATGTAGAACGTGTTCTCGATGTTGGTGACCCAGTCGCGCATCGCCTCGTTCAGCGCGTCCTTCAGCGTCTTCGACCCGGACTCGACGGGGACGACGGTAGCGCCGAGCAGGTTCATGCGGTAGACGTTCTGCGCCTGGCGCCGGATATCCTCCGAGCCCATGTACACGACGCATTCCATGCCGTAGCGCGCCGCGATGGTGGCGGTGGCGACACCGTGCTGGCCAGCACCCGTTTCGGCGATGACGCGCTTCTTGCCCATGCGCCGCGCGAGCAGCGCCTGCCCGATCACGTTGTTGATCTTGTGCGCGCCGGTGTGATTCAGGTCCTCGCGCTTCATCCAGATCTGCGCGCCGCCCAACTCGCGCGACCAGCGCTCGGCGTGATAGACCGGCGACGGGCGACCGACGTAGTGCTTCAGTTCGCGCGCGAACTCGGCGCGAAACGCAGGATCGTTCTGGTATCGCGCATACTGGGCCTTGAGCTCATCGAGTGCGCGGATCAGCGTCTCGGCCACGAATACGCCACCGTAGGGACCGAAGTGGCCCCGCGCATCCGGAAGGTCATACACCGGCATCGTTTCAGCCGGCACTTCGTTCATCCGCATCACGCACTCCCTTGATGAATGCCGCAATGCGCGCGGCATCCTTGATGCCCTTGCGCGCCTTGCCTTCGGCGTCTCGTGCCTCGACGCCACTCGACACATCGACCGCCCATGGCCGCACGGTGCGGATGGCGTCACCGACGTTGTCGGCATCGAGCCCGCCCGACAGGATCAGCGGCGCGGTCAGTCCGATGCCCGCACCCAGCAATGGCGATAGTCGCGACCAATCGAAAACGTGTCCGGTGCCCCCGGGCAGATCGCCGGCCCGAAACGTGTCGAACAGCAACCCCGACGCGCCTTGATAGCGTGCGCCGTATTCTAGCAAATCGACACCGTCTTTCACGTGCACGGCCTTCAAGTACGGACGCGCGAACGCGGCGCACATTGCGCGCGGCTCATTGCCATGGAACTGCAGCATGTCGACGGCGACCGCATCCAGCACCTGGCGGACCTCGTCCGCGGTGGGGTCGACGAACAGCGCGACACGCGTCACGAACGGCGGCAGCTCGGCAGCAATTTCGCGCGCGCGGGCGACGTCCACGCAGCGCGGCGTTCCCCGCCAGAAATTCATGCCGATGGCGTCGGCCCCCGCCTCGGCTGCCGCGATTGCGTCCACCGCGCGTGTAATGCCGCAAATCTTGATGCGGGTGCGCAATTGATTCCCCATTTGACTCATTCGATCGCCAGCGCGCCGGCAAGCGTGACCGCACGCACTGTCGGCGGCAGTCCGAAGCGCGCATCGTAATCGGCGCCGGCGAGATACAGCCCATCGGCGGCGAATGTGGGCGCCGCGCGCGTGCGGTCGCGCCCGCGAAGCAATTCCGCGATCCAGGAGGGCGACTGCCTGCCCGAACCCACGTAGACCAGTGCCCCGACGATGTTGCGGACCATGTGATGAAGAAATGCGTTGGCGGAAAAATCGAACCGGAGGAACGGACCCTGTGCCGATACAGCGATGCGCGCCAGCGTCTTGACCGGCGACCTGGCCTGGCACTCCGCCGCGCGAAACGCCGAGAAGTCGTGCTCGCCGAGCAGGCTTTCGGCAGCCATTTTCATGCGGGCGACGTCGAGCGGCTGATGGTACCAGCCGGCGTATCCGGCAAGCAGCGCCGGACGCTCCGGCCGCACCAGCAGCAGATACGTGTAGTGCCGCGCCGTTGCCGCGAAGCGCGCGTGGAAGTCCTCGGGGACCTCACGCGCCCACAGCACCGCTGCCGCGTCAGGCAAGTGCGCGTTGACGCCGCGCACCCATGCAGTCTCGGGCCGCGTTGCTTCGGTTTCGAAGTGCACGATCTGCGACACCGCATGCACGCCGGCATCCGTGCGTCCGGCACCGATCACCGTGACCGCATGGCCGGCGATTTCGCCGATGGCTTTCTCCAGTGCGTCCTGCACGCCGCAACCGGACGCCTGCGACTGGAAGCCGCAGAACGCGAGGCCGGAATATTCGACGGCGAGGGCGAAGCGCATGACCGTATTGAGATTTCCGGGATCAAAAAAACTTCGGGCGGCGGATCCTTTCGACCCGCCGCCCGTGAATGTTACTTGAGGTGAGACGTCAGGCCAGTTTCGCCAGCAGCGCCTTCGCTTCGGTCTTTTGCTGGTCGTCGCCTTCGTGGAGCACTTCCTGCAGGATTTCGCGTGCGCCTTCGACGTCGCCCATTTCCTGGTAGGCCTTGGCAAGGTCAAGCTTGGTCGCGGCGTCGTGCCACTGGCCGTCGAGCACCGACGGCGTCGGGTCCTCGAACGTGGAACGATCCGGATCGAAAGACAGGTCGAGCTTGTCCAGTTCGAGCGCTGCGGCGGGCCGCGTCAATTGCGGCGCCATGCCGCTCGACACCCCTTCCGCCGCGGTGGTGACCAACTCGGGCTCGATGCGCGTCGCCTTGCCCATCGGCGCCGGCTTGTCGGCATCGTCGAGCTTGAATTCCATGTCGAACTTCGCGGCGTCGCCGAAACTTTCCCGCGCGGCCTCGACCTTGTCGGCCAGCGTAGCCGCGCGCGCATCGACGGCGGACTTGCCGGCGACCGCGGCACCGGCCAATGCAGCCGACGCCGCAGCGGCACCGGCAGCCATCGCGCCACCGTGCTTGGCCGTCCTTTCCAGTTCGCTTTCGGCACCGGCCAGGATATCGGCCGGAGACTTCGGCGTGGCACCGGACGTCGGGGAGATCGAGATCTCCTCGTCCATTTGGAATTCGAGGCCGTGATCGGCAGATGCCTGGGTAACTGCCGGCGCAGCACCTTGGGCCATCGCAAGCGGATGCACATCGGCCGCAACCGGTGCGCCGCCTTCAGCGAACATCGGATTGTTGGGGTCGAGCTGGCGGCCGAGCGCAACCGCCTTGTGCCACGTCTCGCCCTGCCCGTTGCAGACCGCATAGAGTTCGGACGCAACCGTCTCGAACGCCGATGGCTTATTGTGCTGCGCGTGGATTTCCAGCAGCTTGAGATAGATTTCCTGGCGCTGCGGATCTTTCTTCAGCGCATCCTTGAGAATTTCCTCGGCCTGCGCATCGCGCCCATAGGCAAGGTAAACCTCGGCTTCGGCGATCGGGTCGACTTCATCGGTGTCGATGTTGCCCAGGCCCTCGCGGCTGAAGTCGCTGGCCAGCGAGTTATCGCCGGTATTCACGACACCACCACCCGTTGAGCCGAACACCGTGTTGGTCTTGATGTCGGTGCCCGAGATGATGCTGTCCTCGAACTTGGTCGTTTTCCGGCGGCGAGTTGCTATCAGGAACGCGAGTCCGGCCAGGATGGCGAGCGCGCCGCCGCCGATCGCCCATGACGGCGTGTTGGCGAGCAGGTCGTCGAACATGCCCGGCGCTTCCTTCGGCGCTGCCTTGGGCGCGGCCTTGGGAACGGCAGCGACCGGAGGCGGTGTTGCCGGCGCAGAAGGCACCACTGCGGGCGCAACGGGGGTGGCAACGGAGGGCGCCGCCTTGGCGTCGGCAGCGGCCTTGTCGGCTGCCGCCTTCGCATCCGCGACAGACTTCGCATCCGCAGCAGCCTTGGCATCTGCCGCAGACTTGGCGTCAGCAGCCGCCCTGGCGTCGGCGGCGACCTTCGCATCCGCAGCTGCCTTGGCCGCGGCGGCTTCGGCAGCATTGGTCGCAGGCGTGGCAGCGGGTGTAACTGCGGGCGTGGTCGGCGTCGTGTAGGTCGGCACAACCGGCGCCGGCGCCGGCACCTTGCCCTTGGCTGCATCCGTTTGCGATTGCAGCTGCGCCATGGTCTGGTTCTTGAGTTCGACCGCGCGCTGCAGGTCCTTCAATGTCCGTTCGAGATCGGCGATGCGGCTTTGCGCTTCCTTCAGCGCGGCAGCTTGCGCCACCGCGGACTCCGCACCTGCGCCGGCCCCCTTGCCGCCATCTTTCGATAGCTTCAGCTGGTCGCTGCCGGGCCGCACTGCGGGCGTCTTGTCTTCGACCGCCGTGCCGATCTTGCCGCCGACTGCGCGTCCGGCGGCCTCATCGGCCATCGGCGCCGCACCGGCCACGCGATCGCGATAGGCGCGCCAATCGGCGGCCTGCACCTTCACGACCTGGTTGGCTTCGCCGGCGGGTGCTGCCGATACTTCCGCAGCGCTCGGTATGGTGATGATGGCGCCAGAACGCAGGCGATTCATGTTGGCGCCTTCGAATGCGCCCTGGTTGCTTTTGAACAACGCCACCAGCATCTGGTCGAGCGTGACGGTTTCCGGCTTGTACTGGCCGGCGATCTTGGACAGTGTGTCGCCACGCTTGACCGTATATTCGTCGCCGTCGGCACGCGACTTCGGCGCTGCCGAGGTGGCGGTGGGCGCAGTGGCGGCCATCGACGGCTGCGCACGCGCCGCTGTACCACCGCCACGCGGCGGCGTCACCGGGTCGATTTTCGCGACATCGGTGGTGGCGCCCGGCGGATCGAGCAGGAACGTGTAATCGCGTACCACGCGACCCGACGACCAGTTCACTTCCACCATGAGATCGAGATACGGCTCGTTCATCAGCGTGGGCGACGACACACGCAGGTACGTCTCGCCGTTGGCGCCGCGTTCCATCGTGATCCGCGCACGCGACAACGCCGCCTGATATTGCAGATTGTTCTGCCGGTAGAGCGCCGGATCGGCGACCTTGGCGATGACCGAGTCGAGTTCTTCCTTGGAGCCGGGCAGAAGTTCGATTTTGGCCGACAGTGGCTGGCCCAGCGCCGACTCCACGGTCAATTTACCGAGACCGAGCGCATGGGCGGTCAGGGGCAGCAAAAGCGTGCCCGCAACCAGGCCGTACGTGACGATGGGTTTTACTCGCATGCCGACCCCTTCGGGAATGCTGTTTGGCTCAAGCTAACTTAACATCATGGGTTTAGCGGTGCAAGCTAAACCTCGGTATTAGCTTGCATTTTCCCTCGTAGGCGCTTGGCGGTTCGCACGAGATTCATGCCACTGTTCTATCGGCGAGCGCTAGTCCTAGCGTACCGCATTTGCCACGGCTACAACATGTAGTGGCATAGGACGGTACCGCGCGGGTGTTGCGTTCCTGCCGTCAGGACAGGCGGTCCGGGTTGCACTATCGCCTCATGCTCCTGTGCATAAAGCTTCGTGAAACACGGCCGACCGGCGCAGGAATGACGTGCTTGCCCTGTTGCAGCAAGCCACGCTCCGCTTTCCCGCGCCGGATGGCGCTATTACGCCTGACGAGTGAGCAAGATTCGCACCATGCGCCGCAGCGGCTCGGCCGCACCCCACAGCAACTGGTCGCCGACGGTGAACGCGCCCAGGTATTCCGGTCCCATCGCGAGTTTGCGCAACCTGCCGATGGGAATCGAAAGCTTGCCGGTGACGGCGGCGGGTGTCAGTTCGCGGACGCTGTCTTCGCGCCGGTTGGGTATGACCGTCACCCAGTCGTTGGCGCCGTCCAGCATCGCCTCGATCTCGGGCAACGGAATGTTGCGCTTCAACTTGATGGTCAGCGCCTGGCTGTGGCAGCGCATGGCGCCGACGCGCACGCAAATCGAATCCACCGGGATGGCCTTGGCGGCGTCGAGTCCCAGGATCTTGTTGGTTTCCGCCCCGCCCTTCCATTCCTCCAGGCTCATGCCGTTGCCCAGATCCTTGTCGATCCAGGGTATCAGTGAGCCCGCCAGCGGCACCCCGAAGTGCTCGGTCGGGAAACTTTCGTCGCGCAGGATCCCGGCCACCTCGCGGTCGATGTCGAGAATTGCGGAGCCCGGGTCGTCCAGCAGGCTTTGCGCGGCCAGGTGCACCTCGCCCATCTGCTGCAGCAATTCGCGCATGTTCGCAGCACCCCCGCCTGAGGCCGCCTGGTAGGTCATGCAGGTCATCCACTCGATCAGGTCGCGCTCGAAGAGGCCCGCCAGCGCCATGACCATCAGGCTGACCGTGCAGTTGCCGCCGATGTAGTTGCGGATTCCCTTCGCGAGCGCCGCATCGATGACCGCGCGGTTGACGGGGTCGAGGATGATGACCGCGTCGTCCTTCATGCGCAGCGTCTTGGCGGCATCGATCCAGAAGCCATCCCAGCCGCTGTCGCGGACCTTGGGGTACATGGCCGTCGTCCAGTCGCCTCCCTGGCAGGTGACGATCGCGTCGAGCCCCGCGAACGCCCGCGCATCGTTGGCGTCCTGCAGCGGTCCCGCGACGCGGCCGTCCCTGCCGTCAATGGCCGGGCCGACGCCACCCGCCTTCGACGCCGAGAAGAACACCGGCTCGATCAATTCGAAATCGCGTTCCTCGCGCATTCGCTGCATGAGGACCGACCCGACCATTCCACGCCATCCGACGAATCCGACTCGCATGTTCATTCCAATCCCGAAAATTCTGTTGCCGCAAAGGGTAGCGAAGAGTGTGTGAACGACACTGCGTCACGGCCGGCGTTTTCGGCCGGCCCCCTTGCTGCCTTTGGGCGTGCTGCTTGTGGGGGCAGGCACGATGCGCGCCATCGTGTACGCGTCGATGTAGCGACCGTTGCGAAACGCGTAGCCCACCAGCGTGCCCTCGATTGCGAAGCCGAACTTGCGATAGAGCGCGAGCGCCTCGGCGTTGTCCGTGTAGACCGTCAGTTCGATGCGCGTGAAATTGAGCCAGTTGTCGGCCAGGTCGATCGCCGCAGCCAGCAGCGCGGTGCCCACGCCGCGGCCCTGCCAATCGTCGCGTACCGACATGCCCAGACCCGCCACATGCCGGCGCCGCGGTGACTTCGATGCCAGGTGCAGACCCAGGTTGCCCACCACCTCCGCGTCGACTTCCGCGACGAGGACGTAGTCGTCGGGCGGCGAATCAGCCAGCCACTTGCGCCATTTTTCGAGCGAGGGAAACGGAATCTGCAGCGTCCCCGCCATCGCCTTGGGCGTGGCAAAAGTCGCCTGGATCGCGTCCGCATCGGCAACCGTGGCGCGACGGATCGTGACCTTGGGACGGCGCGGCGTCTTCATGGCGCACCCAAGGCGGCGACGACGGCATCACCCATCGCCTTGGTGCCGATGATCGGCTCACCCGGCAACGCGATATCGCCGGTGCGGTGGCCTTGTTGCAGCACGCGACGCACCGCGGATTCGATGCGGTCGGCCACGTCGGCCCGCGCGAACGTGTACCGGAACATCATCGCCAGCGACAGGATCGTCGCCAGCGGATTGGCCTTGTCCTGGCCCGCGATGTCGGGTGCGGACCCGTGGATGGGCTCGTACAGGCCCTTCTGGTTCACGTCCAGGGACGCCGACGGCAGCATGCCGATGGAGCCGGCCAGCATCGACGCTTCATCGGACAGGATGTCGCCGAAGATGTTGCCGGTGACGATCACGTCGAACTGCTTCGGATTCCTGACCAGCTGCATCGCCGCGTTGTCGACGTACATGTGCGACAGCGCGACGTCGGGATAGTCCGCCGCCATCGCACTCACCACTTCGCGCCAAAGGATGCTCGTGTCGAGCACGTTGGCCTTGTCGACCGAGCACAGCCGCTTGTTGCGCAGCCGCGCGGTCTCGAAACCCAGGCGCGCAATGCGCTGGATTTCCGGAACGCTGTAGAGCATCGTGTCGAAGCCTTCGTCGTCGCCGGCGGCGTTCTTGCGCCGGCCGCGCGGCTGGCCGAAGTAGATGTCGCCGGTCAGTTCGCGCAGGATCATGATGTCGAGGCCGGCGACTATTTCCGGCTTCAGCGTCGACGCGGCCGCGAGCTCGGGATAAAGACGCGCCGGGCGCAGATTGGCGAAGAGGCCCAGCGCCTTTCGCAGCCTAAGGATGCCCTGCTCCGGCCGCAGTTCGCGCGGCAGCGTGTCGTATTTCGGTCCGCCGACCGCGCCCATCAGGATCGCGTCCGCACGTTGCGCGAGCGCGAGCGTCGCCGGCGGCAGCGGATGGCCGGCCACGGCGTATCCGGCGCCGCCGATGGGGGCCGATTCGGTCGTGATGGGCAGCCCGTCCGCACGCAGCACGTCCAGCACGCGCGACGCCTGCGCCACGATCTCGGTACCGATGCCGTCACCTGGCAATATGGCGATCAACATCGCTCAGACCTCACAAACAAAAAGCGGCGCCGCTTCATCCTGGCGCCGCGTTCCACGAGAAGTTTTCATGCGAGCCAGGGGTGATCGGTCAGCCGTTTCGTCTCGAAGGCGCGAATGGCCTCCGCATGGGTCAGCGTCAGCCCGATCTCGTCCAGCCCGTTCAGCATGCAATGCTTGCGGAACGGCTCGATGTCGAATGCAAATACAACCGAGCCATCGGTCGTGGACACGCTCTGCCGCTCCAGGTCAATGGTCAGCTTGAAGCCGGGAAAGGCCATCGTATCCGCGAACAGCCGATCGACCTGCGACTCCGGCAACACGATCGGCAGGAAGCCGTTCTTGTAGCAGTTGTTGAAGAAGATATCCGCGAACGACGGCGCGATGACCGCGTGGAAGCCGTAGTCCTGCAGCGCCCATGGCGCGTGCTCGCGCGAACTGCCGCAGCCGAAATTGCGGCGCGCGAGCAGGATGGACGCGCCGTGATAGCGCGCCTCGTTCAGCACGAAATTGGGATTGCGCGCCCGGCGTGCGTTGTCCATGCCCGGCTCGCCGCGATCGAGGTAGCGCCATTCGTCGAAGAGGTTGACGCCGAAACCCGAGCGCTTGATCGACTTCAGGAACTGCTTCGGAATGATGGCGTCGGTATCGACGTTGGCGCGGTCGAGCGGCGCGACGAGGCCGGTGTGGACGGTGAAGGGATTCATGACTTGGCCCCGTGCGATCAGCTCAAGCGCCGCACGTCGACGAAATGTCCGGCGATTGCCGCACCCGCCGCCATGGCCGGACTCACGAGATGCGTGCGCCCGCCGTTGCCCTGCCGGCCTTCAAAATTGCGGTTGGACGTGGACGCGCAGCGTTCGCCGGGCTCGAGCCGGTCGTCGTTCATCGCCAGGCACATCGAGCATCCAGGCTCGCGCCATTCGAAGCCGGCATCGCGGAAGATCCGGTCCAGGCCCTCGGCTTCCGCCTGTGCCTTGATGAGGCCCGACCCGGGAACGACCATCGCGAGCTTCACGTTGGCGGCGACGCGGCGGCCGCGCACGACGACCGCAGCCTGGCGCAGGTCTTCGATACGCGAATTGGTGCACGAGCCGATGAAGACCTTGTCGATCGGGATGTTGCCCATCGGCGTATTCGGCTTGAGTCCCATGTACAGCAGCGCACGCTCCATGCCTTCGCGGCGGGTCGCGTCGCGCTCGCGGTCAGGGTCCGGCACGCGATCGCCGATGCCGACCACCATTTCGGGCGACGTGCCCCACGTCACCTGCGGCTGCACCAGCGACGCGTCGAACACGTGCGTCGTGTCGAATTTCGCGTTGTCGTCGCTGCGCAACAGCCGCCATTGCGCGACCGCGCGATCCCACATCGCACCGGTGGGCGCGAACGGTCGGCCCTTGAGGTAATCGAACGTGCACTCGTCGGCGGCGATCATGCCGGCGCGGGCGCCGGCCTCGATGGCCATGTTGCAAACGGTCATCCGCGCTTCCATCGACAGCGCGCGAATCGCCTCGCCGGCGAACTCGATCGCGTGTCCGCTGCCGCCCGCGGTGCCGATGCGCCCGATGATGGCGAGCACCAGGTCCTTGGACGTCACGCCGGTACCCAGCCGGCCGTCGACGCGGATCAGCATCGCCTTGGACTTCTTCGTGTGCAGGCACTGCGTCGCGAGCACGTGCTCGACCTCGGACGTGCCGATACCGAAGGCGAGCGCGGCAAACGCGCCGTGTGTACTGGTGTGCGAGTCGCCGCAGACGACCGTCATGCCGGGAAGCGTTGCGCCCTGCTCCGGGCCGATCACATGCACGATGCCCTGGCGGCGGTCAAGAAACGGAAAGTAGGCCTTGGCGCCGTGCTCGGCGATGTTGCGGTCGAGTGTCTCGACCTGCGCGCGCGACGTCTCATCCTGGATGCCGCGGCTCCAGTCCTTGGTCGGCGTGTTGTGGTCAGCCGTGGCCACCACCGATTGCATGCGCCACGGCTTGCGGCCGGCCAGCTTCAGGCCCTCGAACGCCTGCGGACTGGTCACCTCGTGGACCAGGTGCCGGTCGATGTAGAGCAGCGCCGTGCCGTCCGCCTCTTCGCGAACCACGTGGCTGTCCCAGATCTTGTCGTAGAGCGTGCGCGCCGTCATGTCGTTCCGCCCGTATTGACGCGGAAAGGTCATGGGGCGGATTGCCATTATTGCATGGCAGCATTGCGCTGTCAGGTGGCGGCCTGGCTAGGTGCGCTGCGAGGTTGCCTCCAGGTGGGCGATCACGGCGCCGGCCAGGTCCGGCAGTGCCGGATCGAACGTCCTGGACGGCGTCGAGCGCAGCCACGTCAGCTGGCGCTTGGCCAACTGCCGCGTCGCGGCGATTCCCAACTCGCGCAGTTGTTGCATGTCGATCGCGCCGTCCAGGAACTGCCACGCCTGACGATAGCCCACGCAGCGCATCGACGGCATTTCCGGTTCAAGCGCGTGGCGTTGTCGCAGACCGCGCAATTCGTCCACCAGTCCCGCGTCGAGCATGTCGTCGAAGCGGCGCGCAATCGCCGCATGCAGCGCCGCGCGGTCGGGCGGTATCAGTGCGATCGGAACGAAGGAGCCCGGCACGTCCGTATCGGTGTTGCGGCGCCCCTGCAATGCCGACAAAGGCTGGCCACTCAACTGGTGCACTTCCAGCGCGCGCTGGATGCGCTGCGCGTCCATGGGGGCCAGCCGCGCGGCGGTCTGCGGATCGACGCGCGCCAGCTCGGCATGCAACGCCGGCCAGCCTTCGCGCGCCGCACGTCCGTCGAGTTCCGCGCGCACGCCGGCATCGGCGCGAGGCAGTGCCGAAAGACCCTCGGTCAGCGCCCTGAAGTAGAGCATCGTGCCGCCGGACAGGATCGGCGTTGCGCCGCGCGCGCGAATGTCAGCCATGGCCGCGTGCGCGTCGCGCGCGAAATCCGCCGCCGAATTGGACTGCGTTGGTTCGAGGATGTCGATCAGGTGATGCGGTATGCGCGCACGATCCGCGCGGGATGGTTTTGCGGTACCTATGTCCATGCCGCGATACACCTGCGCCGAATCGACCGTCACGATTTCACCGCGCAGGCGTTCGGCCAGCGCCAGCGCCAACGCGCTCTTGCCCGACGCGGTTGGGCCCATCAGCAGCAGGGCCGGTATTACGGACAAGGGAGGTCGCGACGCATTCGCGAATACGAGGGCGTCACCGCCCGCGCATGAACAGGCGGTCGAGGTCGGACAGCGACAGCTGGTACCACGTCGGCCGCCCGTGGTTGCATTGGCCCGAGCGCTCAGTGGCCTCCATCTCGCGCAGCAGCGCATTCATTTCCGGCACGGTCAGGCTGCGATTTGCGCGCACCGAACCGTGACAGGCCATCGTCGACAGCAACTCGTCGCGATGCGCGGTCAGTACCTGCGTGCCGCCGAATTCGCGAATCTCGTGCAGCACCGCGCGCGCCAGCGTCGCCGGATCGGCATCGGCCAGCGCCGCCGGAATGCCGCGCACGGCGAGCGTGGCCGGACCCAGCGCGTACATCGAAAACCCCAGCGCATCCAGTGCCGCGGCGTGGTCCTCGGCCGTGGCGACTTCGAGTGGATCGGCCGCGAACGTCGCGGGCACCAGCAGCGGCTGCACCGGCATGCGCACCGGCGATTCCGCTTTCAGCCGCTCGTACACGATGCGCTCATGCGCCGCATGCATGTCGACCAGAACCAGGCCTGCGCGATTCTGGGCGAGGATGTACACGCCGTGCAGTTGCGCCAGCGCAAAGCCCAGCGGATGCGGATCATCGCCGGGCCATGCAGGAAGTGCAGCGCCCGCATCGCGAGGTCCGAACAGGCGCGCATAGAACGGCGCGGGCTCGCCGGCCTCCAGCGCGAGCGGCGACTGGTTGCCGGCCCACGATGTTGCCGCACCGGCAATCGTCGGCTGCGCACCAAACGCGTCGCGTTGCGGAGCGAGCGGCGGCAAGTGCGCAGCGGCCACGCCCAGGCGCTCGGCGGCGGAGACCGCCGGCTGCTCTGCGGCACTCGCGGCCAATGCGCGTTCGACTGCGTGCCGTATGAATTGATGAATGGCGCCGGAGTCACGAAAGCGCACTTCCGTCTTCTGCGGATGCACGTTGACGTCGACGCGCCGCGGATCGATTTCCAGCCACAACGCATAGGCCGGCTGGCGATCGTGGTGCAGCACATCGCGATAGGCCTCGCGCAGCGCGTGCTGCATCACGCGGTCGCGAACGTAGCGGCCATTGACGAACAGGTACTGGCCGCCGCCTTGCGCCGCGTAGGCGGGCCGCACCGCGAAACCCGACAGGCCAATGCCCGGCGCATCGGCATCGACGAGTGCGGCGTGCAGCACGAAGTCGTCGCCCAGCAGTTGCTCGACGCGCACTCGCCGGCCCGCCGCGACCAGGCGGTGCACGACACGCGCATTGTGCGTTAGCGTGAAGCCCGTCGCCGGATGGGCCAGCGCCACGCGTCGGAAGGCCTCGTCACAGTGCGCCCATTCGGTGGCCTCCGTGCGCAGGAACTTGCGCCGCGCCGGTGTGTTGAAGAAAAGTTCCTCGATGGTGACGCTGGTGCCGACAGCCAGCGCGGCCGGCGCAATCGGGCTCACCGTGCCGCCGTCGACTTCGATGCGCCACGCGTGGGGCTTGGCCTTGGCGCGCGAAGCAAGACCCAGGCGCGATACCGAGGCTATCGACGCCAGCGCCTCGCCGCGAAAACCCAGTGAAGCAATCGCCTCCAGGTCCATGACGGAGGCGATCTTCGACGTGGCGTGGCGCGCTACGGCCAGGGCCAGGTCCTCGCGCTCGATGCCGCCGCCGTTGTCGGCCACGCGGATACGCTTGGTGCCACCTGCCGCCAGCTCGACGTCGATCTGCGTGGCGCCGGCATCCAGCGCGTTCTCGAGCAGTTCCTTCAGCGCCGCCGCCGGACGTTCGATGACTTCGCCTGCGGCGATCTGGTTGATCAGCAGGTCGGGCAGCGCCCGGATCGCGGTCATCAGCGCTGCAGGCCCTGGGACCAACGTTCGTAAACGCAGTCGGCAACTTCATTGAGCGCCGCAAGTCGTGCCGGCAGGTCGGCCAGCAGATCGGCCGCAGTCGACAGGTTCGCGCTCGAACGCGAAGGCAGTTCGTCGGCGCCCATGGCACACCAGGTCTCGACCAACTCGCGGTTCATCTCGATATGGCATTGGAAGCCGATGTGCCGGTCGTCGATGATGAATCCCTGGTCAGCGTTGAAGGCATTGGTCAGGACGCGCGTGGCCATCGCCGGCAATTCGAACTGGTCGTAATGCCACTCGAATGCAGCGAAGCGCGGCAAGCCGCCGAACCACTCACGCCGCGCGCCGCGGTCGCACACATCGACGTGCAGCCAGCCGATTTCCGGCGTCGTGGCACGCGACACGCGCGCACCCAGCGCCTTGGCCATCAGCTGGCCACCAAGGCAATGGCCGATCACCGGTACACCGTCGCCCATGGCATCGCGCAGCAGGCTGCACAGCGGCGCGACCCAAGGCAGCGGGTCGTTGACAAACATCGGCCCACCCATGAGGCCGACGCCGGAATAGGCCGCAGGCGACGAAGGCACCGACGTGCCCTGATCCAGCGCGACGAGTTCGAACGGGATGCCTTTCGTCGCCAGCCACTCGCCGAAATGGCCGGGACCTTCGGACGGCGAGAAACGGAAGATGGCAACGGGGCGCATGGCCTGCCATTTTAGCAGTCAGCCCCATCCGGTTGACTCAAAGCCCGACGGTGATGCCGGCTCGCCCCTCTCGCAGGTGCTACATCTGCTTGAACAAGTGCGTGAACTGCCGCGAGATCGGCAGTCGTTCCTGGCGATTCTTGAGCAACACGAACTGGCGCTCGGCATCTTCGCGCAGCACGCCCGACACCGCGTCGAGATTGACGATGGTGCCGCGGTGCACCTGCCAGAATCTTTCCGGATCGAGTTCGGCCAGCAATTCCTTCAAAGGCGTGCGAATCAGCGCCTCGCCGCTGCACAGGACGACGCGCGTGTACTTGGTATCGGCCTGGAAATAAACGACGTCGCTGACCGGGATCAGTTTCACCTGCTTGCCGATCGCGGCCTTGATCCATTTCATCCGCGGCACTTCGGATCGCATCGCGGCGCGCAGTTCCGCCAGCAGCCCCGACAGGTCGGCCGGTGGCGAGACGAGCTTCTTCTGCAGACGCACAACGGCAGCCGCCAGGCGATCGGATTCGACCGGCTTCAACAGGTAATCAACCGCGCCCGCGTCGAAGGCCTTGAGTGCGTACTGATCGAACGCCGTGATGAACACCACGTGGCATGCGCCGCCTATCGCCGCCGCCACGTCGAGGCCGGTGAGGCCGGGCATCCGGATATCGAGGAAGGCAATCTGCGGCTGGCATTCGTTGAACAGCGCAAGCGCTTCGTTGCCGTCCGCCGCCTCCGCCACGATGTCGAGCTCCGGCCAGGCTTGCGCCAGCTTTTCCTTCAGCCGCTCGCGCATCAGCGGCTCATCCTCGGCGATCAGCGCGGAGACACGGGTCATCGGATGGCACTTTCGGCGAAAGGCGCCTGCGCCACGCGCCCGGAGGTTGCGCCGAGCGGCAACGTGAGCCGTGCCACGAAGCCGCGCGGCGTGTTGGCGGAAAGATCGAGCGAACCGCGTGCGCCGAACAACAGCGCGATTCGTTCGCGGATGTTGGTGAGGCCGATGCCTCGCCCGACCGGCGCGTCGACGAATCCGGCGCCGGTGTCGGCAACGACCAGGACGATGCGCGCGCCGTCCGCGCCTGATGCGCGCGCCGCCGTGACTTCGATGCGGCCGCCCGCAGGCAACGGTTCGATGCCGTGCTTGATCGCATTCTCGACCAGCGTGATCAGCATGCCCGGCGGCAGCGCCACCTCGTCGAGCGCTTCCGGAATCGCGATCGACCACTCAAGCCTGCTGCCGAGGCGCGTCTGCATGATGCGCAGGTAGGCGCGCAGCATCGCGGCATCCTGCGCGAGCGTCGTCGTCTCGTCGCGCAGCGACGGCGTTGCCGTGCGCAGGAAACGAATCAGGTCGCTGATCAGCCGTGCCGCATCGGGCGCGCTCTTTTCGGCCAGTTGCTGCGCGCTGCCCAGCGTGTTGAACAGGAAGTGCGGCTCGATCTGCGACTGCAGCAGTTTCAATTTCGATTCGGCCAGCTGCCGCGACAATTCGCTCTGGCGCGCCTCCGCCTCCAGGTTTGCGGCAAGCGCGCGATATTCGCGGTTGCGCAGGTTGGCGATGAGCGCGACGATGAACGTGTACAGGAACCCGAATGCCAGCGCACCGGTCACGACATGGCGCAAGAGCGCGCTGTCGTACAGCCAGTCGAACGGATTGACGCCCTTGATGAGGCCCGCGATGCTGGCGCCCACGAAGGCCCCGAGCAACGCCAGCAGCGGTCCCATCACGGTCAGCCGGAATGCAGTGCCATGGAACTTGCGGTAGCCGAACCACGCGGACAGTCCAGCCCAGAGCAGCACGGCGACGAACACGTTGAACAGGATCGCCGCCTCGAGGAAGCTCATGTTCCACGGCAGGTGCGCGGCCCCCCAGGCCGCGCCGGTCGTCGTCACGATGATGCCGACCAGCCAATGCCAGCCGCGGTCGTGATACAGCCACTGGTCGAACGAGCGCGCGTCACGCCGTTCGATTTCGGTCAGGGACGAGAGGATGCGTTCGACGAACGAGTCGTAGCGGATTTTCGGCGGGCCGGGCATGCGGGAGGGGTCACGCGATCAAGGTGCCGGCGACCCCGCGCATTGTAGGCGCAGGACAGGCGCACCGGCATTGCGCGCGGGACGAGTTACGACAGGGCCTGATGACGAGCGCCAGGGAGCGACGAGCGACCGGCGACCAGAAGGGATCGCGACCTACATGCCGCGCGCGATGCGCGCATAGGCGCTGTGGTTGTGGATCGACTCGAAGTTCTCGGCCTCGACGCAGAACGCGCCGAAACGGGCGTCGGCCGCCAGCCGCGACGCGACGCCGCGCACCAGGTCCTCGACGAAGCGCGGATTGTCGTAGGCGCGTTCGGTGACATATTTTTCGTCGGAACGCTTGAGGATGCCGTACAGCTCGCACGACGCCTCTTCTTCGGCGACGCGCAGCAATTCGTGGATGAACACGGGCTCCGTCGGGCGCACGGCAATGGTCACGCGCGAGCGCTGGTTGTGCGCGCCGTACTCCGAGATTTCCTTGGAGCACGGGCAAAGCGACGTCACCGGCACGGCCACCGAGATGGTCTTGACGAATTGCCCGTTGGCCAGTTCGGCCATGAGACTCACTTCGTAGTCGAGCAGGCTGGCCACGCCCGAGATCGGCGCGGTTTTGCGCACGAAGAACGGAAACCTGAGTTCCACCCGCCCGCCGGGCGCATTGAGTCTTTGCACGAGTTCGTCGAGCAGCGCGCGCAGACCGGCTACCGACAGCGGCGCGGCCCCCGGCGCGAAGCGCTCCTCGAGCAGTGCCACCATGCGCGACATATGCGTGCCCTTGCGGTCCTCGGGCAACGCCACGTACACGCTGCATTGCGCGATCGTCGACTGCACGACGCCGTCGTGGTCGGCAAAGGCGACGGGCAGGCGGATGTCCTTGATACCGACCTGGTCGATCGCGAGGTGCCGCTCGTCGCTCGTCGACTGCAGGTCGGGGATGGGCATCAACTGGCCGGGCTTTTCAGGACGGTTCATGATTTTCTGGATTGCAATCTGTCAGGTCAGGCTGCGGGTTTGACCCGCGGCTCTGCTTTAAGTTGGCCAAAGTGTGGCCCGAAATGCGCGCTGATCGACGCGGCGAGGCCCTTGGCGTCGAGCCCCGCCTGCGACAGCAGGAACGCTGGATCACCGTGGTCGATGAAGCGATCGGGAAGACCAAGATGCAGCATCGGCACCGTGACGCCTTCGGCCGCCAGCAGTTCGGCGACACCGCTGCCCGCGCCACCGGCGACGACATTCTCCTCGACCGTCACCAGCGCGTCGTGTTCCTCCGCGAGCTTCAATATCAGCTCGCGGTCGAGCGGCTTGACGAAGCGCATGTTGGCCACCGTGGCATCGAGCTCTTCGGCGGCAACCAATGCGGGATGCAGCATCGAGCCGAACGCCAGGATGGCGATGCGCTGCGGGTGCCGCTTGCCTTCGCGGCGAACTTCGCCGCGGCCGATGGGCAACGCCTGCATCTGCGCTTCAATGGCGACACCCGGCCCGCTGCCACGCGGATAGCGAACCGCCACCGGCGAGTCCAGCGTGCAGGCTGTGAACAGCATCTGGCGACATTCGTTCTCGTCGGACGGCGCCATGATCGTCATGTTGGGCAGGCAGCGCAGGTACGAATGGTCGAATGCGCCGATATGCGTTGCGCCGTCGGCGCCGACCACCCCCGCGCGGTCGATCGCGAAGACCACCGGCAGGTTCTGCAGCACGATGTCGTGGATGGCCTGGTCGTAGGCGCGCTGCAGGAATGTCGAATAGATGGCCACGACCGGTTTCATGCCGTCGCACGCGAGGCCGCCGGCAAACGTCACCGCATGCTGCTCGGCAATGCCGACATCGAAATAGCGCGTCGGAAATTCCTGCGAAAAGCGGACCAGGCCCGAACCTTCGCGCATCGCCGGCGTAATGCAGACGATGCGTGAATCGCGCGCGGCCATGTCGCAGATCCAGTCGCCGAAGATCTGCGTGTAGCCGGGCTTGCCCGCAGGCTTGGGCACGATGCCCACCGCGGGATCGAACTTGGTGACGCCGTGATAGAGGATCGGGTCTTCCTCGGCCCTGGGGTAGCCGTAGCCCTTCTTGGTGACCACGTGCAGGAACTGCGGACCTTTCAACTCGCGTACATTGGCCAGTGTCTTGACCAGCGCATCGACGTCATGGCCGTCGATCGGGCCGATGTAGTTGAAGCCGAATTCCTCGAACAGCGTGCCCGGAAGGACCATGCCCTTGACGTGCTCTTCCGCGCGACGCGCCAGTTCATGCACCGGTGGCAACTTGGACAGCATCTCCTTGCCGCTGCGGCGCACGGAGTTGTACAGCCGCGACGACAGCACCTTGGCCAGGTATTGATCCAGAGCGCCCACCGGTTCGCTGATCGACATGTCGTTGTCGTTCAGGATCACCAGCAGGTCGGCGCCACTGATGCCGGCGTTGTTCAGCGCTTCGAAGGCCATGCCCGCGCTCATCGCGCCGTCGCCGATCACGGCGATTGCGCGGCGGTCTTCACCCTTCAACTTCGCCGCGATGGCCATGCCCAGCGCCGCCGAGATGGACGTTGACGAGTGCGCGGTGCCGAAGGTGTCGTATTCGCTTTCCGCGCGCCGCGGAAAGCCCGAAGGCCCGCCGAATTGGCGCAGCCTGGCCATGGCTTCGCGCCGGCCGGTCAGGATCTTGTGTGCGTAGGTCTGGTGGCCGACGTCCCAGACGATGCGATCGTCCGGCGTGTCGAACACGTAATGGAGTGCCACGGTGAGTTCGACGGTACCGAGGTTCGACGACAGGTGACCGCCGGTTTGCGCAACGGAAGCCAGCAGGAACGCGCGCAGTTCGCGCGCGACGTCGCGCAGTTGGCCGCGGTCAAATGCGCGCAGGTCCGCGGGCTTGCTGATTTTGTCGAGCAACGGATACATGGCGGTCGGCATCAATGATTGCGCAATACGATCCAGTCGGCAATTTCCAGCAGTCGCCGGGCGCCGCCGCGAAACGGCGCCAGTGACGCGCGGGCCTGCTCGCGCAGCGCTTCGGCATGGCGCCTGGCTTCGGCCAGGCCGAGCAGCGAAACATATGTCGGCTTTTGTCGGGCGGCATCCTTGCCGGCGGTCTTGCCGAGCGCCGCAGCGGAGCCCTCGACGTCGAGCACATCGTCGACGACCTGGAAGGCAAGTCCGGAGCAGTCCGCGAACGTGTCCAACGCCGATTCTTCCTCCGCGGTGAGCGATCGCCCGAAAACCGCGCCCAGTTGCACGGCCGCGCGAATCAGTGCGCCCGTCTTCATCCGGTGCATCGTCTGCAATTCCGGCAACGTCAGCGCGCCGCCGGTGCTGGCGAGGTCGATCGCCTGTCCGCCGGCCATGCCGGGGGCGCCCGCTGCAAAGGCAAGCGCCGCGCAGGCGGCGCCGGACGCGCTCGACGGCGTCGCTCCGAGCACGGCAAACGCGAGCGACTGCAATGCATCGCCGGCCAGCATTGCGGTGGCTTCGCCGAACGCCACATGACACGTCGGCTTGCCGCGGCGCAGGACGTCATCGTCCATGCAGGGCAAGTCGTCGTGCACTAGCGAATAGGCGTGGATCAGTTCGACCGCGGCAGCCGCCGCGTCGACGTGAACCGGGTCGGCATCGGCAAATTCGCCGGCGGCGTACGCAAGCAACGGCCGGACGCGCTTGCCGCCTCCCAGCACCGCGTAGCGCATCGCCTCGTGAAGACGCGCAGGTGCCACACTGGGACGGGGCAGCACGCGCTCGAGTACGTCCTCGATACGACGTTGCCGCTCGCCCGACCAGACTTCGAACGCAAGGTCAGGATGCATCGGCCGGGCCTTCGGTCGCGGACACCTCGTTGGGTTCAAAAGCCTTGAGCACGCCTTGCTCGAGCACCTCGACTTGCTGCTGCGCGTCCTTGAGCGACGCCTGGCAATAGGTAAGAAGCTCGGCGCCCCGCTTGTACGCGGCGAGCGCATCCTTGAGCGGGAGCTGTCCGCCTTCCATGTTTGCGACGATGCCTTCGAGCTCCGCCAGCGCGGCTTCGAAAGTCTGGGGCGTGTCCGTTGTCTTGGCCATGGGGTGGATGGTTGGGCGCCGACCTCCGCCGGTTGGCGCGGGTTGCCTCATGTTGCCTGGCGTTGCCCGAGGTTGCAAAAGTGCGCTAAGGTCTTGACCTGTCTACGTAAAGCCGAATATGATAGCATCTTTTGACGACGCGGCCAGAGCGAACTTGTCCTTTCGCGCGGCCGACTTGGCAAAGCGGTCCGGGGCGGCTTTTTGGTAAAGCCCGCTTTTTGGTGAAACGTCCCGGGTTGTTGGGTTGGGTTGGTTGCCAGGAGCCGACAGGCTCCAGAACCGAATTTCGCGAAAGGGTTGGCTTAAATGTCGGACCTCGCCACGGCAGGGCGCTTGCGCCAGGCCAGTACGCAGTTTCCCGTCTCCTGGTATTGCGATCCGCGCGTGCTCGAAGCCGAGCAGCGGCTTCTGCTCGCCCGCGGCCCAGGCTATGTCGGTCACGAATTCATGGTGCCGAATGTCGGCGACTTCCAGGCGCTTGCCGCGCGTGGCGAGTCGCAGATGCTCGTGCGCAACGAGTCGGGCGTGGAGCTGTTGTCGAACATCTGCCGCCACCGCCAGGCACTGATGTACAACGGCCGCGGCAACACGCGCAACATCGTGTGCCCGCTGCATCGCTGGACGTACGATCTCAAAGGTGAGTTGCTGGGCGCGCCGCATTTCGCGGACAAGCCGTGCCTGAACCTCGGCCGCACGCCGATGCAGCATTGGAACGGCCTGCTGTTCGACGGGCCGCGCAATGTCGCCCACGATCTCGCCGCACTCGGCGTCAAGCACTTCGATTTTTCCGGCTACATGCTGGACCGCGTCGAGATGCACCAGTGCAACTACAACTGGAAGTCGTTCATCGAGGTGTATCTCGAGGACTATCACGTCGGACCGTTCCATCCGGGCCTGGGTCAGTTCGTGACCTGCGAAGACCTGAAATGGGAATTCGGCGACTGGTACTCGGTGCAAACGGTGGGCATCAACAACAGCCTGTCCAAGCCGGGATCGCGCACGTACGAGCGCTGGCACAAGGCCGTTCTCGATTTCTATCGCGGAGAAATTCCGCAGCATGGCGCGGTATGGCTCACCTACTATCCGAACATCATGCTCGAGTGGTATCCGCATGTGCTCGTCATCAGCACGCTGATTCCGCAGGGCGTGGACAAGACGATGAACGTGGTCGAGTTCTACTATCCGGAGGAAATCGCGCTGTTCGAGCGCGAGTTCGTCGAGGCGGAACAGGCCGCGTACATGGAGACGGCGAAGGAGGACGACGAAATCGCCGAGCGCATGGACGCCGGACGCATGGCGCTCTATCGTTCCGGCCGCAGCGAGATCGGGCCGTACCAGTCGCCGATGGAAGACGGCATGCAGCACTTCCACGAATTCTATCGCCGTGAGATGGAAGCGCACATTGCCCATCTGTAAGCGGGCGCCGCATGGGTCACCACCGTGCCGATGTCAGCAATCACCACGCTGATCTCCACCGCCGAACTGGGTGATGTGCTCGGCCGTCCCGACCTCGTTTTGTGCGATGTCCGGCACGATCTCATGCAGCCGGAATGGGGCGCCGGCGAATACGCGAAGCAACACATCGCCGGCGCGCAGTTCGTGTCCCTCGACCGCGACCTCTCCGCGGCCAAGACCGGCGGCAACGGACGGCACCCGCTGCCCACGCCCGAAGTCGCCGCCGCGATGTTCTCCCGCCTGGGCATCGACGCCGGCAAACAGGTCGTGGCCTACGACCAGGGCAACGGCATGTACGCCGCGCGGCTGTGGTGGATGCTGCGCTGGTTGGGCCACGACGCGGTCGCCGTGCTCGATGGTGGCCTGGCCAAGTGGACGAAGGAAGGCCGCGCGCTGACCGCCGATGTGACTGCCGTGCAACCCGCATCGTTCGGCGTGAAGCGCGTGACGCCCACGGTCAACGCATCCGGCGTGCGCGCGAGCCTGCATCGCCACACGTTGTTCCTGATCGACGCGCGTGCGCCCGAGCGCTTCCGTGGCGAGGTGGAGCCGATCGACGCTGTCGCCGGGCACATTCCCGGCGCGCACAACCGCCCGTTTGCATTGAACCTGGACGCCGACGGCACGTTCAAGCATCCGGCGTTCCTGCGCGCCGAATTCAGCGCGCTGCTGGACGGCGCGTCGCATGAGACGGTCGTGCACAGTTGCGGCTCGGGCGTGACCGCGTGCCACAATATTCTCGCGATGGAAATCGCGGGCCTGCCGGGCACGCGGCTCTACCCGGGTTCATGGAGCGAATGGTCCGCCCATCCGGCGCTGCCGGTCGAGCGCGGCGCGTAGCAACCAGCGGCGAACCGTGGCAGTCCGCCACAATAAGCGCGCGCTAGCGGACGGCCAGATCCCACGACGCAAGGTTGCGATAGACCGGGCCGGCGTCGCGCAGTTCGGATCCAATCAGGAACAACTTGTCCGCGCGCCAGACAATGGGCGGACACGGCGCCCGTTTAAGTGGCTGCAGGCAACGGCGCGCCAAGGTGACATGCGGCCGGAACGGTCGCACCTCGAGTTCGAATCCCGCAGCAGCGAGCGTATCCGCCAGTTTCGAATGCAGCGTGAGCAGCGGCGGCGGCAAAACGGATGGCGCGATCCATGCGACGCCGGATGCGCGCCACGCGCCCAGCGAATCGAAGCTGACCACAAAACCCGTTTTGGGCACCTTGTCACCAACCGCCTGCAGTGCCACCAGCGCATCTTTCGACACGTCGCCGATGAAGGCCAGCGTCAGGTGCGCGTTTTCAGGCGAGACCGCGCGGCCCCGCGAGCGGCGGGCGACGTCCTTGCCGAGCGCGGTCAGGGTTTCGCGGACCTCGTCGTCGGGAGACAGCGCGAAGAACGCACGAATGCCGCGGGGGGCGTCTTGGGCAACAGGCGCCCGGGAATCGAGGGATGCGGTATCGGCCATGACGTATCAGACCATATCCTCGCGGCAGGGTTCAGTGCGGGCGCGCGGAGCAGGAAGGGCGGGGCAGGAAGTGTGCGTAGCACGACTGGGTTACTTGGAGCGCATAGCACACTCCCTGCCCTGCCCTGCCCTGCCCTGCCCTGACCCGCCCCGCCCGCCACGCTACCTGCCGCGCCCGTGCTTCGGCCTAGCCGTTGGCGACGTGCAGCTCGGCCTTGGGCTTGTCGAAGAACTGCTCGTCCTCGGTCGAGCCCTTGAGCGCCGTCGTCGAGGCCTGGCTGCCCTGCACGGTCTGGGTCACGGCGTCGAAGTAGCTGGTGCCCACTTCGCGCTGGTGCTTGATGGCCGTGAAGCCCTTCGAAACCGCCGCGAACTCGGCTTCCTGCAACTCCACGAACGCCGTCATCTGGTTATGCGCGTAGCCGTGCGCCAGGTTGAACATCGAGTAGTTGAGGCTGTGGAAACCCGCCAGGGTGATGAACTGGAACTTGTAGCCCATCGCGCCCAGTTCGCGCTGGAATTTGGCGACCGTCGCATCGTCGAGATTCTTCTTCCAGTTGAACGATGGCGAGCAGTTGTACGCGAGCATCTTGCCCGGGAATTTCGCGTGGATCGCATCCGCGAAAGCCTTGGCGAAATCGAGATCCGGCTTTCCCGTTTCGCACCAGATCATGTCAGCGTACGGCGCGTACGCCAGTCCGCGTGATACTGCCTGGTCGAGGCCGTTGCGCGTCTTGTAGAAGCCTTCCTGCGTGCGCTCGCCGGTGAAGAACGGCTTGTCGTTGTCATCGATGTCCGAGGTCACGAGATCGGCCGCTTCGGCATCGGTGCGCGCAAGGATCAGCGTCGGCACGCCCATCGCATCGGCGGCCAGCCGCGCGGCGATCAGCTTGTCGACCGCTTCCCGTGTCGGCACCAGCACCTTGCCGCCCATGTGGCCGCACTTTTTCACCGACGCCAGCTGGTCCTCGAAGTGCACGCCGGCAGCGCCCGCTTCGACCATCGCCTTCATCAGTTCGAACGCGTTGAGCACGCCGCCGAATCCGGCTTCGGCGTCGGCGACGATGGGTGCAAAGAAGTCCATGTCGCCGGTACCTTCCATGTGCTGGATCTGGTCGGCGCGGATGAACGTGTTGTTGATTTTCTTGACCACCGCGGGCACCGAATTGACCGGATACAGCGATTGGTCCGGATACATTTCGCCGGCGATGTTGGCGTCCGCCGCCACTTGCCATCCGGAAAGGTAGATGGCCTTGAGTCCGGCCTTGACCTGCTGCATCGCCTGGTTGCCCGTCATGGCGCCCAGCGCGTTGACGAACGGCTCGTCGTTGACGAGCTTCCACAGCTTCTCGGCACCGCGGCGCGCGAGCGTGTGCTCGATGTGGATGGAACCGCGCAAGCGCACGACGTCTTCCGCCGTGTAGCCCCGCTGGATGCCCTTCCACCGCGGATTCTCGGCCCAGTCCTTCTTGAGTCTTGCCGCTTCGAGGTCGTAGTTCATTGTTGCTCCCATCGTTTGCCTAGGCCTTCGCATCGTGCGTCGGCGAGTTAGTCAGCGGCGACATCGAATTCGCCTACGGATTCACTGCACGGACCGACCAGGGATCGCCCGATCGGTCTGGCGGGCGTGGATGGGTTGACCACACCGCGGGTTCTGGCAATCCGCGCGATACTGCGGACTGACGTTCGTGACAGACCCAAGTTAGCAAAGTGACGGCATCATTTCAAGCACTTTGATGCGGCGCACGATAATAATTATCTTTACGAAACAGCCTATTAAAAACTGTTTCCGTCGAATGGAAAGAAAATGGCCGATAAATGCCATTGCACTGTTGCAGTGCACTTGATTCCGGCGACGCGGGGGACAATTCCAATTGATTTTTGATGCAAGTTATTGTAATTGCTCGATTTGATGAAGTGCGCATCGAACGGGCCTCACCGCCAGGGGGTTCCAGCATGTGGAATCGACTTCCGAAATGCGGCGTTTGCGCCTATCCTGAATTTTGGAGAATCGTGAGCCCAACCTCGTCGTGCCAAGGAGGAAATACGTCATGCGCATGTCGCGCGTTTGCAGCGCCCCCCGTGGCGCCATTTTCTTCGCAGCATTGGCGATCGTTGCGCCGACAGGGGCGCAGACGCCCGATCCTCAACTCGCGCGCAACCTCGCCGCGACCTGCGCGATGTGCCACGGCACCGGCGGCGTAAGCCAGGGCGTGGTGCCTTCGCTAGCCGGCGCGCCCAAGGACGACACGGCGACAAAACTCGCGGAGTTCAAGTCGGGCAAGCGGACCGGCACCATCATGCCGCAGCTCGCCAAGGGTTTCAGCGACGAGCAGATCGATCTGGTCGCCGGCTGGTTCGCGGCGCAGAAGAAATGAACGGGGACCCGAAGATGAACATCCCTCGTCGTGATTTCCTGGCAGCGTTCGCCTCTCTCGGCGCGGCAACCGCGCTTCCCGGCTGCGCGGGCCTTTCCAGCACCGCCAACAAAGGCAAGGTAGTCGTCATTGGCGGCGGATACGGCGGCGCGACGGCGGCCAAGTACATCCGCATGTGGAGTGGCGGAACAATCGACGTCACGCTGGTGGAACCCAACGCCGAATTCGTCAGCTGCCCGTTGTCGAATCTCGTGCTGGGCGGAAGTACGCAGATTGCGGCGCTCACCGTTCCCTATGCCTCGCTCGCGGCGCGCCACGGCGTGCGCATCGTGCGCGATACGGCGGCGGCCGTCGACCCGCAGAAGCGGACCGTGCGTCTCGCGGGCGGCGCTGAACTCGCCTACGACCGCCTGGTGTTGTCGCCGGGCGTGGACCTGCTCTACAACCTGGTCCCCGGGTTGGAGGGCGCGGCAGCCCAGGAGTCCGTGCTGCACGCGTGGAAGGCGGGGCCGCAGACTGTCGCGCTGCGCAGGCAGCTCGAGGCCATGGCGGACGGCGGCGTGTATGCGATCACCATTCCGACCGCGCCGTTTCGCTGCCCGCCGGGCCCCTACGAACGCGCGTGCCAGGTCGCGTGGTATTTCAAGCGCTCCAAACCGCGGAGCAAGGTCCTGATCCTCGATGCCAACCCCGACGTCGTGTCCAAGGCCGCGCTGTTCAAGAAGGCATGGGCGGATGAATACAAGGGCATCGTCGAATATCGCAACAACCACGTGGTCACCGGCGTCGATGCGGCGACGCGCACCGTGCGCTTCGAGGTGCAGGAAAACGTGAGCGCCGACGTCCTGAACGTCCTGCCGCCGCAGAGCGCAGGCGCCATCGCCCGCCAGGCCGGCGCGATTACCGCCAACGACCGCTGGTGCGAAGTCGATTTCCTGACGTTCGAGTCGATCAGGGTCAAGGGAGTGCACGTGCTGGGCGACGCGATTCAGGTCGCGCCCGCCATGCCCAAGTCGGCAAGCATGGCAAACAATCATGCCAAGGTGGCCGCGGCAGCGATCGTCGCGGCGCTGTCCGGCCAGGCGATCAACGGCACGCCGGTCGTCGTCAACACCTGCTACAGCTTCATTACCGACAAGGACGTCGTGCACGTCTGCTCGGTGCACCAGTACGACAAGGAGAAGAAGACCTTTCTCGCCACTCCCGGTTCAGGCGGATTGTCGCCGGCGCCGAATGCGCTGGAAGGCGAGTACGCGTGGAGCTGGGCGAAGAACATCTGGGCGGACTCGTTGGCGTAGAGCGATTCGCCGAACGCAAAAAAACGGGCTGCTCAAGCGAGCAGCCCGTTTTCTCACCGGGATCGACGTCGTGACTGTTACTGGCGGCCGCCCTTGATGTTGCCGGCAACGCCACCGACCACGCCGCCGATGGCGGCACCGGTCCAGCCGCTGCCGCCAGAAATGGCCGCAATGCCCGCGCCAGCCGCTGCGCCGATGGCCGCGCCACTCATCGTCCCTTGTTGCTGCGCGGACATGTTGGTGCAACCGATTACCACTGTGGCGGCCGCGACGGCCGCAATCATTCCGATTCGTTTCATGTTCTGTTCTCCGCTATTTGTTCTTGGCCAGGCCGGGCACGACCATTTCGAACCAGATCGTCTCGATGACCGGACGCTGCAGCTTGTCCGGATTGGCGGAATAAAATTTATCGAGGCCCTCGCGCACCGTATCGAGCGTACGGCCCTTCACGCGATCGCAGAAAAAGAAACGGCGCCTTCCGGCGCCGTGTGTGTTTGCAACTTCGCAATTGAAAATTCGAGTCTGACCCTGCTTAGTTACCAAACTCAGGCGACGGGAGCTTCCTCGGGTGTCTCTTCGAACACGAGCTTGATCTTCTCGTCCGCGCCCATGTCGATGGTCACCTTGCCGCCACCGGTGAGGCGGCCGAACAGCAACTCGTCCGCCAGCGCCTTGCGGATCGTGTCCTGGATCAACCGTGCCATGGGCCGTGCGCCCATATCGGGATCGAAGCCCTTCTTCGCCAGGAATTCCTTGAGCGGCGCGGTGAACGTGGGATCGACCTTCTTCTCGTGCAGCTGGGCCTCGAGCTCGAGCAGGAACTTGTCGACGACGCGCAGGATCACGTCATGGTCGAGCGACCCGAACGAAATGGTGGCGTCGAGCCGGTTGCGGAACTCGGGCGTGAACATGCGCTTGATTTCCGCCGACTCGTCGCCCGCCTGTTTCGACTGCGTAAAGCCGATCGAACCCTTGGCAAGTTCGGCCGCGCCGGCGTTGGTGGTCATGATGACGATGACGTTGCGGAAGTCGGCCTTGCGCCCGTTGTTGTCCGTCAGCGTGCCGTGGTCCATCACCTGCAGCAGGATGTTGAATACATCCGGATGGGCCTTTTCGATTTCGTCGAGCAGCACGACGCTGTACGGATGCTTGGTCACCGCTTCGGTCAGCTGTCCGCCCTGGTCGAAACCGACGTAACCCGGCGGCGCGCCGATCAGCCGCGACACCGCGTGCCGTTCCATGTATTCCGACATGTCGTAGCGCAGCAGCTCGACGCCGAGACAATAAGCCAATTGCCGCGCGACTTCGGTCTTGCCCACACCGGTAGGTCCGCTGAACAGGAAATTGCCGATCGGCTTGCGCGGATTGCCGAGCCCTGAACGCGCCATGCGGATGGCCGATACCAGCGCGTCGATGGCCTTGTTCTGCCCGAACACGACATTCTTCAGGTCGCGGTCGAGCGTCTTGAGCGCATTGCGGTCGTCGGACGAGACGCTCTTGGCCGGGATGCGCGCGATCTTGGCGACGATTTCCTCGACCTCGGTCTTGCCGATGATTTTTTTCTGCTTCGACTTGGGCAGGATCTTCTGCGCAGCACCCGCCTCGTCGATGACGTCTATGGCCTTGTCGGGCAAGTGCCGATCGTTGATGAAGCGCGCGGCCAGCTCCGCCGCACTGGTCAGCGCCGCCGGCGCGTACTTGACGCCGTGGTGCTGCTCGAAGCGCGTCTTCAAGCCCTTCAGGATCTCGATGGTCTCGGCGATCGA
>JANMCH010000147.1:0-8885 GCA_031361045.1 Betaproteobacteria bacterium
AGAAGTAGAGACCCGTAAGCTGACCCGTATGTCCAACTCCGAACAATCCGTTTCTCGTCGCCTCGCCGCGATCGTCGTCGCCGACGTGGTCGGCTACACACGGCTCATGGAGCGCGACGAGGCGGGCACCCACGCGCGGCTAAAGGAAATTCGCGCGCAGGTCGTCGATCTCCGGATCGCTACGCATGGCGGGAGGATCATTCACACGGCAGGCGACGGAATGCTCGTCGAATTCGGGAGCGCCACGGAGGCGTTGCGCTGTGCCATCGAAACGCAGCGCGAGATGGGAACGCGCAACCTGTACGTTGCGCCGGACGAGCGCATTGAGTTCCGGATCGGCATCAACCTGGGCGACATCATCATTGACGGCGACGACATTGCCGGCGAAGGCGTGAACGTCGCGGCGCGGCTGGAAACGCTCGCGGAGCCTGGTGGCATCTGCATTTCCGCAACGGTGCGCGAGCATGCGCACGAGGATCTTGGTGTCGGCTTTGTCGACATCGGCGAGCAGCAGGTGAAGAACATCGTGCGCCCGATTCGCGTCTATCGCGTGACGCTGGGCAAGGGCGACAAGGCGGCGAGTGCCGCGTCGGCCATGTCCATTCCACGACGCTTGACACGCCAGCGATGGCTCGTCGCGGCCATCGCGACGGTTTGCGTGATCGGAGTCGGCACCTGGCTCGTGGCCCCGTTGTGGAAGTCAACGGCAGCGCCTGCGCCTCCCGATCTTTCGCTCGCCATCCTTCCTTTCGCTGCGCCGTCCGGCAATTCCGGGGACGAGCAGTTTGCAGCCGCACTGACACAGGACGTCACGACGGCCCTCGGGCAGAAGAGTTATGTAAAGGTCGCGGCAAATGCGCTGGCCGCGACCTACAAGCCAGGTAGCACCGATATCCGGACCCTCGGGCAAAGCCTCAACGTTCGCTACGTGGTCGAGGGCGAAGTGCGACGCGTGAATGAAGAAATGGTTGTGACCGCCCATTTGGTCGATACCATCACTGGCTCGCAGGCATGGAGCGATCGGCTGCGTTACACGTCGCTACCCCCGGGACCGGGGCAACCCGTTCCCGCCACGCAGCTTACCAAGCGCCTGCGGAGCGGGCTCATGGCTGCCGAACGTCGGCGCGCGGTCGATCATCCGGAGTCCGGAAGCGCGAGTAATCTGGTGCTGCGAGGAGATGCGGCAAGTACGAATCCCGGTGGAATGGAAGGCGTGCCCGAGGCGCGGGCTCTGTACAAGGAAGCGCTCAAGCTCGACGCAAATTCTGTTTCTGCGCTGGTCGGGCTGGCCGGTACCTACGACACCGAACTGGAGGAAAGTGCAACGCCGGATCGTGCATTTCTCCTTCCTGAGTACGATCGGATCTCTAGCCGCGCCATCGCGCTCGATCGCACAAGCACGGATGCGTGGTTTGTACGCATGGCCGCCCTGGAATGGCTCGGGAGATGGGACGAGGCCCTGGTTGCCGCCGATCGAATCATCACGCTTGATCCCGCCAACACCGACGGTTTTCTCCAGCGGGCTTGGATCCTGATCCAGACGGGACGACCGGCCGAAGGACTGCCGTTCATCGAGCAAGCGCTCGCGGTAGATCCGACGGAGTCCAGCTGGCCTTACCACTTCATGTGCAAGGCGCAGCTGTTTCTTGGGAACTACCGCGAAGCGGTCGCTGCATGCGAGAAAGCCTCGGCGGAAAATAATTCGTGGATTAATCTCGTGTACCTGTGCGCGGCGTATGGCCAACACGGCGACGCCGCGAAGGCTGCTTCGGCCAGAGACGCGTTGCTGAAGCAGAGGCCAGGCTACACGGTCGCAAGGTATCGCGATACCTACCAAGCCTCGCCACCGGTGTTCTTCGACCTGGTCGAGCGGCACTTGGCCGCTGGCCTGCGGAAAGCCGGGATCCCGGAGAAGTAGGCGCGAACGATTCATCCGCCGGATCAGCGCCAAGCTGATGATCCACAACGGGGCGCCCATGGCTCACTTGTCGTCCGGAAAGCCGCGCGCCGGGCGATAATGCGCGCATGTTCTACCTCGACCTGTTCGGTGCGCTTGCCCGTCACGACGTCCGTTACGTAGTGGTCGGAGGCTTGGCATTGAACCTGCATGGGGTCGAGCGCGCGACAATGGACGTCAATCTCGTCGTCGCGCTCGATGCGCCCAACCTTGGCGCCGCCATCGACGCCTTCGAGGCAATCGGCCTCGTACCCGTTGCGCCGGTCAAACTCGCCGAGGCACGCGATCCGGAAGTTTTGCGGCGCTGGCGTCTAGAGAAGAACATGGTGGTATTCGGATTGCGACCAACCCGGGGAGCGGGGCCCACGGTCGATTGCCTGATCGATCCCGTCGTCCCGTTCGCGAGTCTGGCTCGGAACGCGGTTACCAAGGTAATCGGCGAAGTCCGGGTTCCGGTTGCGGGCATCGACGATCTCATTGCGCTCAAGCGCGCTGCGGGACGGGCGATTGATCTTGCCGACATCGACGCACTTGGACGGCTCCAGCAGCTTGGGCTGGATCGCTGATGCGCACGATTGACTGTCGGTACACGATCACCGACGAACGTCTTCGGGCCTACGCGTTGATCCCGCTTGTCGATCGGCTGCGCTGGCTGGACGAATTGGTGCGTTTCACGTTGCTGTGGCGCGAAGCGCCTCGCGTCGAGGTCAAGGAGTCGACAGCAGATTCCTCGCCACGCTCGGAATGACACCGCCTGATGGTTACTTGAATCCGGAGCCGGATCAATCGCGCTTGATCAGCGCGAACGCGACGATCGTCATCGCGATGAAGAACACGAACGTCCAGCCGGGAATGGCCAGGCCCAGCAGTTCCCAGCCCTTTTCCGCGCACTCGCCGCTGCCTGCGAACACTTTGGACAGCACGTCCATGAACGGCATCGTGTCGATCATGTACGAGAAGCCCATGCCGCACGCAGGGACCTGGTCCTTGGGCAGCGACTGCAGCCAGACCTGCCGTCCCGCAAACGCCATGCCGCCGCCGGCGAACACCAGCACCAGACCTGCGTAGATTGCCGCCCCCAGCGGCTGCGGATTGTGCACGAACGCCACCAGGAACGTGATGCCGATTGCCGACACGGCGATACGCTGGAAGACGCACAGCGGGCAGGGCTCCAGGCCCATTCCGTACTGCAGCCACAGCGCCCAGCCCATCAATGCCGCACAGACGAGGAAACCGAGAAGGTAGGCAAGCTTGCGCGGCGGCAACATCAGCAGCGCGACCGATGACACGCCAAGCGCCATCACGCCGATGCGATAGAGCGATTGCTGCAGCGACGGTTCGGTACCGAACCAGCGAAACAGGATTTCCTGGCCGAGCAGCGCCAGCGTGAGCACGAGCCCGGCCCACGGCCAGGCAATGGTGGAATAGCGCGTCATCGAGTTGCCTTCATGAGTGCCTGGTCAATGTCCCAGATGATATCGTCAACCGCCTCGAGGCCCACTGACAACCGTATCATCTCGGGCTTCACTCCGGCGGCGAGTTGCTCGGCGTCGTCCAGTTGCCGGTGCGTGGTCGACGCGGGATGGATCACCAGCGTCTTGGCGTCGCCGACGTTGGCGAGGTGCGACAGGAACGAAACACCTTCGATGAATTTGACACCGGCGGGGGCCCCGCCGCGCACGCCGAAAGTCAGGATGCCGCCCGCGCCGCGCGGAAGATACTTTGACGCGAGCGACGCGTAGCGGTTCCCCGGCAGCAGCGGATAATTCACCCACTCGACCGCCGGATGTACCGCGAGATGTTGCGCGATGCTGAGCGCGGATGCGCAATGCCGGGGCATGCGCAGGTGCAGGGTTTCGATGCCTTGCAGCAACAGGAAGGCTGACAGCGGCGCCAGCGTAGGACCCAGCGTGCGCATCGTTTCCATCCGCGCCTTCATCGTGAAGCCGAAGTCGCCGAAGGATTCGTGGAAGCGCACGCCATGATAGCCGCGCGACGGTTCCGTCATCTGCGGAAAGTTGCCGTTGTCCCAGGGAAACTTTCCGGACTCGACCAATACGCCGCCCATCGTGGTGCCGTGCCCGCCCAGGTATTTGGTGACCGAGTGGATGACGATATCGGCGCCATGTTCCAGTGGCCGGCACAGGTAAGGGGAAGCCAGCGTGTTGTCGACGACCAGCGGAATGCCCGCCGCGTGCGCGATCTTTGCAATGGCCGACAGGTCCGCGACGTTCAGTTGCGGATTCCCGATCGTCTCGACATAGACGACCTTGGTGTTCGGCTTGATCGCCGGACGGAAATTTTCGGAATCGTCGCTGTCGACGAAGGTGGTGTCGATGCCGAACTGGGCGAAGGTCACCGCCAGTTGCGAGTACGTGCCGCCATACAGCGTGCGCGACGCGACGATGTGGTCACCGTGGCGGCATAACGTGAGCAGTGCCAGCATTTGCGCCGCCATTCCGGTGGCGGCGGCCAGCGCGGCGCGTCCGCCCTCCAGCGCGGCGACGCGTTCCTCGAGGGCCGCGACCGTCGGATTCGAGATGCGCGAGTAGACGTTGCCGAACGTCTGCAGGTTGAACAGGCTGGCCGCATGGTCGGCGCTGTCGAACACGAAGGACGTGGTCTGGTAGATGGGCAGCGCACGCGCGCCGGTCGCTGCGTCCGGAACCTGCCCGGCGTGCAGGCACAGCGTGTCGAAGTCGAATTTGCGGTCAGGCATCAGGTGAGTAAATAAGGTCAGGACGTGAGGTCAGGACGCGGGGTCAGGAAGGCGGGGCTGGCCGCCGCGACGAGATGACGCCGGTATTGACGCCGGCCCAATGCAATCCGCCCACGAGCCGCGCGTGCTCGATCTTGACGCAACGGTCCATCACGACGTCGAGTCCCGCATCGCTCGCCAACTTTGCCGCCTCGTCATTTTGGATGCCCAGTTGCATCCACAGCACTTTTGCGCCCTTGGCGATGGCCTCGCGCGCCAGCGGGATGATCTCGCCCGATTTACGAAAGCAGTCGACCATATCGATCGGTCCGGGGACGGCGGTGATCGTCGGATAACACTTCTCGCCGAGCACTTCGGAATACGACGGATTGACCGGGATGATCCGGTAGCCGTGGTCCTGCATGTATTTCGCGGCGAAGTAACTTGGGCGATACCAGTTTGCCGAGAGTCCGACGACGGCTAAGGTGCGTGTCTCGGCCAGGATGCGCCGCAGTCCGGCGATATCGTCTACTGGCGCCATGACACGGGGGCACTGGCGACGACGACAACGGCGGGCGCCGGCGCGGCGGATGTTTTCAACGTATGGCGATGCTTGGGTTGCGGGTGCCAGCCGAGCACCACCAGCATGAACGCGAAGCCGATGACGTAGGCGAGCGCCACATGCCATCCGCCGCGCACCCAGGCGACGGCGGAGCGCGCGGCGGGGAATTGACTTGCCAAGGCCACGCCAGCCGACGAACCGAACCAGATCATGGATCCGCCAAAGCCGACCGCATAGGCAAGGAAGCCCCAGTCATAGCCGCCCTGTTTCAGCGCCAGCGCGGTCAGCGGAATGTTGTCGAACACGGCCGAGACGAAGCCCAGGCCCAGTGCCACCTGCCACGAGGCGTCGGGGAGCTTGTGCACGGGCATCATCGACGCCGCCAGCACCAGCGACAGCAGGAACACGCTGCCGCGCGCTGCGCTGGGCAGTTCTTCCCAGTGCGGACGGCGCAGCGGAACGCATACGAGCAGCGCCACCCAAACCGCGGCGCCGATGAAGGGGAAGAGGTCGGACATCTCCGTGAAGCGCACGTTGATGACGACATTGACGATGATCGCCGTCAACAGGATGGCCGCGACGATGCCGACGCGCACCCAATCGACGCGAACATCCGCGGCCGCATCCTTGGCAATCGGCGAGTGGCGATGCTGCTGCAGCGCGGCCGGAATGCCGAAGATGACCAGCGCGAGACCGGCGGCCACGTAGGCCTCGACCACCTGCAGAGGGCTGACGCCGTCGATCCACATCATCGTGGTCGTGGTGTCGCCGACCACGCTGCCCGAACCGCCGGCGTTCGACGCGGCGACGATGGCGGCGAGATATCCGATATGGACTTTGCCGCGGAACACGACATTGGCGATGGTGCCGCCGATCAGTGCAGCGGCGATGTTGTCCAGGAAACTCGACAGCACGAAGATCATGATCAGCAGCACGAAGCCGCCTTTCCAGTCGTCCGGCAGGAAGCGCGGGAGGATCGCCGGCACGCGGCTGGCCTCGAAGTGCTTGGACAAGAGCGCGAAGCCCAGCAACAGTCCCAGCAGGTTGGCGAGCAGCACCCATTCATGCGCCAGGTGCGAAAGGAAACCGTTGCCGCCTGCGCCTTCGGGAAACGGCGAGAACAGGATCTTGTACAACGTGATGACCACGAGGCCGACCACGGCGACCCGCAGCGTGTGGTGATGAAACAGCGCGACGCAAATCAGCGTCAGGCCGAACAGGAGGAAGTCGATCGGGATGCCGGCGATGGCGGGCGGCTCCGGCAAGGAGGTACCTGCGGCCATCGCGGCGGCGGCCGCAACGTAGAGCCCCAGCCCAACGGCGAACGGGGGTAGGCGGTAGGCGGGCGCTTGGTGGGGGGTGGGCGGCATCGAAGTCTCGGTTTTGCGGCGGATGAGGCGGAAAAATGGGCCTTGCCACCCAGCGCCCCGGGACCGGTCAAGTGGCCAAACCAGGGGCTGCCGCCGGGCGTTGCAGGGTGACGCGGATTGTAACCGTATGAATCTCCTCATAACCATGGGGAATCGCGTAAGGTAGGGTCAGGCGCCTGGCCCGGAAATTTGTGGGGGTACTGCGGACGCGGCCGACCGCCGCCCTCTGGGGGAGAGCAGGCGCGATCCTTGCTTTATGTACGCTACTGATACGGAAAGCGGCTATGGGTGGCCGGCTTGTGGGGGATCAATCGGACCGGCAACTCGGACCGGCAGCCTTCCGCAACCGGGCGCGTGGCCGTCGGTCAACGGGAAAAGACCTGCGCCATGGCGCTGCCGCGACAACTGAATCGACTTGAACTAGCCCTTCCGCAAACTGCCGACGAGCCGGTGGAGCGGGAGGCGCTCGCTGCGTTGTCGCAGCATAAGCTCAATGCGCTCGGCATCCCGCTGGCCTATGTCGACCGCAACCAGCGCTACCGCTTCGCCAACCGGGCCTTCCTCGACTGGCTGGGCAAGCGTGGCAACGAGGTGCTGGGGCGCGAGGTGTTCGAGGTCCTCGGCCGCGAGGTCTACCAGCTCTATCACGCGTACATCGACGCCGCGCTTTCCGGCGAGCGAACCGTGTACGAACGGCAACTGGTCACGACCGGCCGTCCGTCGCTCTGGATCCGCGTCGACTACTACCCGGACCGCACGGCCCAGGGGCATGTGCGTGGGTTCATCGTCACCTACAGCGACGTCGACAACCTGAAACGGCTCGAGCTTGAGGCGGGCCAGCGCGAACACCGGTTGCGGCTGGTCACCGACAGCGTCGGCCTGCCCATCCTGTACTTCGACCGCCAGCTCAAGCTGCGCTTTGCAAACAAGCCATTCGGCACGTGGATCGGCGTGCCGGCCGACGACGTGCTGGGACACGCGTTGAAGGAAGTGCTGCCGGCCGACGCGCTGGCCGAGATGCAGGGCTACATCGAGCGCGCGTTTGCGGGCGCAACGGTCTCCTACGAAAGGCGCGAGCGTCAGTTGTCCGGCGAATCGCGGTGGATGCGCATCACGCTGTTCCCCGACCGCGAAGTCGGTGGCCGGGTTGGTGGCGCGTTCGCGGTGATGGCCGACATCGAGGACGACATCAAGATCCGCGATGCGTTGAAATCGCAGGAGTCGCAGATGCGGCTCTTCGCGGACAACATTCCGGGCCCCATCGCGTACCTCGACCGCAATCTCAAGTACACGTTCGTCAACCAGGCCTTCGCCAATTCGGTATGCCGGCCGCAGGACGAGATCTACGGCAAGACCCCGTTCGAGGTGATGGCCTCGGATGTCGCATCGTTCATCCGGCCGATCGTCAAGCGCGCGCAGGGCGGCGAGCACGTCGAGTACGAGCGCATCGGCACCACGCCGCAGGGACAGAACCGCTGGATGCACGGCCGCATCGCGCCCGACCTCGACGTCTCCGGCACGGTCCGCGGCCTGTACTGCACCGAATACGACATCCATGACTTGAAGCTCACCGAGCAGGCGCTGGCCGCGCGCGAGGAGCAGCTGCGCCTGTTCACGGACAACATCCCGGAACCCGTCGTCTATCTGGACGAGAACCTCCGCTACCTGTTCGTCAACGAATCCTTCCTGCGCCTCACCGGACTCGACCGCGACAACGTCATCGGCAAGACGTCGGCCGAAGTCGTCGGCACCGGTGACTACTCGGCGCTGGAGCCCTTCATCCAGCGCGCGGCGGCGGGCGAGGCCGTCACTTACGAACAGACCATCGTCGATGCAATCGGCCGCACGCGCTGGCTGCGTGGGCGCATCGTGCCCGACGCCAAGTTCGACGGCACGCTCAAGGGCCTGTACATCGTCGGCCACGACATCACCGACCTGAAGCAGGCGCAGGACGCCCTGGCCGCGCGCGAAGGCCAGCTGCGCGCGATCATGGACGGCGTGCCGGCGCCCGTGGCGTACATCGACCGCGAGGAGCGCTGCCACTATGTCAACCGTACGTTCCTGCAGTTCTTCGGACTGACCGAGGCGCAGGCGGTCGAGATGCGCCTGCGCGATGTCGTCGGACACGGCATCTACCAGAGCGCGCAGGCCATGCTGACGCGCGCGATGGAAGGCGAGTCCACGGCCTTCGACCGGCTGGTGCCGGGTGCCAACGGCGTGCGCCGCTGGATGACGATCCGCGTCGTGCCCGATGCGGCGCCGTCGGGCGAGGTGTATGGCGCGTTCGTGCTGATGAAC
>JANMCH010000148.1:0-32177 GCA_031361045.1 Betaproteobacteria bacterium
CGACTTGCCCCAGGCCGCGTCACGGTTCCTGAAGGCCAAGGAGAACAAGTGCCAGCCGGCCACGTACTGCGCCTGGCACACGGCCACCAACCAGTGTCTCGACGTGAATGGCAGCGACGCGGTGTGCAAGTGGGCCAGCGCAGCGCAGGACTGCCCCGAAGGCGGCTGCTTCGGCATCAAGTTCACGTTGCCCAGCAAATTTGCCACACGCGCAGCGAACAGTCCCGATCCGCGGCCTGTGGCCAAGTGCATCGACGATGCCGCGCCGTGGAATGTCGATCTCGAGAAGCTGAAGGTTTCCGACGGCACCTGCCCGGTGAGCACCGATACGCAGCCGCGCGACTTCTGCAAGCTCTGACCTGCGCGGCGGCCGGACCCGGCCGCCGCGCTCTTGCTTCGCACTTGGTTCACAACTGCAACGCGCCTACCTGAGGACGGCCAGCTCGCGGTTGGCCTGCCGCAGCATCACCGTCATGCCCAGCGCGAGGTTGTGCAGCAGGCGGATCTTGATCGCCGGCGCTTCGCGATCGAGTTGCGCAAACGCTTCGCGCGTCAGCACGCGGCACTCGACCGCGTCCATTGCGGTGACATTGGCCGAACGCGGCGAGCGATCGACGAAGGCGAGTTCGCCGAACGTCATGCCCGACGTAAACGCGCCGACACGCGCGATGCCATCCTGCGTGGGAATGCTCACCATGGCCGCCCCGTCGGTGATGACGAAGAGCTCATCGGAGGCCTGGCCCGCGGTGATGATCGTCTGCCCCTTCTGGTAGGCGCGGGTATCGAGCAGCCGGTCGAGGCACGCCAGCTCATCGCCATCGAGCCCCGCGAACAGCGCGCAGTTCGCCAGCGGCACCCGCTCTTCCCACGCCTGACCGGGAAAGCGTCGCTCCAGCAGCAGGTTCTCGCCATATTCGAGCGCGAAGTCGTCGTCGGCAAAGAATGCCTCGCGCTCGACGCCGATATCGATCAGTTGCTGCCACCACGCGCCGGCTTCCGAGAACAGCAGCGTCTTGCCGAGTCGCTGCAATTCGACCCGTGCCGCCGCGAGCAGGCGCGCGGCCGTGCCGTCCATTCCCTGCACGATGCGCAGGTTGATGATGAAGCACTCGGAGTCCGTCGCGTGGGCCATGAGCTCACGCAACACCGGTTCCACCGATCCGAACGCCAGCTCCCCCTGCAGATGGTAGAGGCGGAGGCGGTTGCCCGCGCTGCGCAGGTGCTCGGAGGCAACACCGACCCGCTGGCGCTTCGACGCCACGCTGCGGCGGGTCGTGGCGAGGCGCACCGCCGGCACCACCTTCTGCGACACGCCGAAGAGATGCAGGTCGAGATCGGCCGCGAGCTCGCGACACACCGCGATGCCGCGGTTGCTGTTTCCCTGCGCATCGAGGCGTGGAGAGAAGACACCGATGCCGATGCGTCCCGGCTGGACCGCGAGAATGCCGCCGCCGACGCCGCTCTTCGCGGGCAGGCCCGTCCGGTACAGCCATTCGCCCGAAAAGTCATACATGCCGCAGGTCGCCATCACCGACAGCACGTTCTCCACATGGTCCCGGCCTACCGCGCGGATTCCCGTGACGGGGTTGACACCGCCATTGGCCAGCGTCGCGCCGATCAGCGCGAGGTCGCGGCATGTCACGCGGACCGAGCATTGCCGGAAGTACGTCTCGAGCGCCGCAGTCGGTTCGTCGGACAGGATCGAAAAATTGCGCAGCATCCAGCCGATCGCGCGATTGCGATGTCCGGTTTCGCTCTCAGATCGGTAGACGTCCTCATCGATGTCGAGCGGGCGGCCGGCATAGCGGGAAAAGGTGTCCACGATGCGCGCGGTCCTGGCCGCCACCGAGCCGCCCGGGATCAGCCCGCATGCCGCGATTGCACCAGCATTGATCAGCGGATTGAGTGGAGCACCGGACTGGGGCTTGAGGCTGATGGCGTTGAACGCGTCGCCGGAGGGCTCGACCCCGATTTTCGCGAGCACCGCCTCCTCGCCGACTTCGTCAAGCGCCAGTCCATAGGTGAGCGGCTTGGAAATGGATTGGAGGGTGAAGGTCTGGCGCGAATCGCCCACTTCATAGACAAATCCGTCGTGCGTGGCGATGCAGATGCCGAATTGCTCCGCATCGACGCGGGCCAGCTCCGGAATGTAATCGGCGACCTGGCCGGCGGTGACCTCGCGGACGCAGACCAGCAATGATTCGAGATATTCCAGGATCGGCGAGTGGGGCATCGGACGCTTTGCTTTGGGGCGGACGTCCAACCAATGCAATATTGGTGCCGTCGACGGAACGCCAGCGGTTGCGCATTTGCCCGCGACCTGCCTAGTGGTTGCCCGCGGCCTTCCGGGCATTCTCCTCGACCTGCTTCTCCAACGATCCCAAATCGCCTTTCAGCAATCCCGCGCCGACTTTTTCCAGGTGGTCGGCGCGCTCCACCAGAATGCGCTGCCGTTCGCGCTGGATTTCGCGACTGATCTCAATGGGGTCCTTACCGGTCATCAGCGGCACGTCGATCGGAATTGCCGCAGCTTCCTCGCGCAGCTTCTGCGAGTACCTTCCCGCATACGCCTTGGCGGTCGCAGCGCGGGCGTCCGCCGCGGCCTCGGCAAACTTCTGGCGCGCCAGATGCGCGAAATCGAACAGGCTCATGCCGAACAGGCGCAGGATGGCCAGCACCGCAGCGAATGCGATTCCCGCGGCGTAGAGCCTGCGCGTCGTGACGAAGGGTCGCTTGGGCGGCGACGTCACCACTTCATTTTGCTTCCGGGGATTCGGCGTAGGCCGCCTCGATCTCTGCCGCAAGTTGCTTGAGCAGCACCGGCCGCTTGAGCTTGAGCGTGGGCGTGAGCAATCCGTTGTCGACACTCCAGGGTTCACGCGAAATCACCACGCGCCGCACGCGCGTCCAGCGCGGAAAATCCTTCAGTCGTTCGTTGGCGCGCCGGACCAGTACCTTTTCATCCGTCTGCTGGGTAACCGCGAGCAACACCACATAGGGCCGGCCTTCGCCGACCAGCATCACCTGTTCGAACACCGGATCGTGCAGGATCGCGAACTCGGCTTCCTGCGGCGGCAGCTTTTCACCGTTGGACAGGACCAGGATGTCCTTCGCGCGGCCGCGAATGTAGATCCGGCCATCCTTGATCTCGGCCAAGTCGCCGGTGCGCAGCCAGCCATCGCCGGTGAGTGCGGCGCGCGACGCTTCCGGATTGTTCCAGTAGCCCAGCATCACGTTACGGCCACGCGCGAGCAATTCGCCGCCCTCGCCCAGCTTGACCTCGACGCCCGGCAGCGGCGCGCCGACCGACGCCGGCACGTTGTCGTCGTCGCGATTGACGGAAATCACGGGCGAAGCTTCGGTCATGCCATAGCCTTGCAGCATCGGGAGGCCCAGGCCAATGAAAGTCTGCGCAAGCATCGGATCGAGCGCCGCGCCGCCGACCACCGCGATGCGCAGCCTTCCGCCCAGTCGCGCCAGCACCGGCCGCGCGACCAACCTGCGCAATATTGGCACGAGCATCCGGTCCAGCGCGCTGCCCGTTCCGCAGGCCACGCGAAAGCCGCGCGTCACGCACATGTCGAACAAGCGCTTCCTGGCCGCCGACTGCGCAAGCGATGCTTCGATACGCGCGAGAAAGCGCTCGAAAATGCGCGGCACGGCGAATATCACCGTCGGCGCCTGCGAGGCGAGATCGTCGGCGATCTGCGCGACGCCACGCGAAAATGCAACAGTGGCACCCAGCGACAACGGCAGGTAATAGCCACCGGTGCGCTCGAACATGTGCGACAGCGGCAGGATGGACAGGAACACATCGTCGGGCCGCGCCATGCCCGTCTGCGCGCATTGCCCGACATTGGCCAGGATGTTGCCGTGCGACAGCATGACGCCTTTCGGCCGGCCGGCCGTTCCCGACGTGAAGCAGAGGGTGGCCAGCGCGTCGTCGGCCATCTCGGCAACCGTGAATTCCCCCGCCGGCTCCGGCAGGAACCTGGCTGCGGCATCCGCGTTTGCGTCATCGTCGGGACGCAGGACGACGAGCGGCGGCAGCTGCGTACCTTCGCCGGCGCACTTGGCAAGCGCGTCGGCAACGCGCGAATTCTCGACGACCAGCAGCCGCGCCTGCGCGTTACCGACGCACCATGCGATGTTCTCCGCATTGTCGTCGACGTAAAGCGGGACGACGACCAGTCCCATCCCCAATGCGGCCAGGTCGATCGCGATCCAGTTGACGCTGTTGCGAACGCACAGCGCGATGCGGTCACCGGGTACAAAGCCGTCGCGGCGGAAGGCGCCCTGCCAGCGGCGGGCGAGCATGTCGACCTCCGCCACGGTCACGTCGCACCAGGCGTCATCGATGTAGTGACGGTACAACCGGTGTTGCGGTCGCGTCAGGTGCCGGGAAAAGAGCTGGGCCAGGTTGCCTGGCATGCGCTGCCTCCTGCCGCGTGGGCCGCGGTCTCGATGGATTCGATTGTGCCTCGGATTTAGCTATACTGCGCGCACAGGAACCCGCCCATGGCCAGCATCTCGATCACCCGCAAGCACTCGCTCACCCAGAAAAAGGCCAAGGACGTCGCGGAGAAAATCGCGAAGGACCTGCGCAAGCGCTTCGACCTGGACTACGAGTGGCACGGCGACCACATCGACTTCGAGCGTCCCGGCGTTTCCGGCCAGATGCACGTCGGCAAGGACAAGATCAAGATCGACGTGCAGCTGGGCCTGCTGCTGGGAATGCTGAAGCCTACGATCGAGCGCGAAATCGACGCGCAGATGGACAAGCTGCTCGCCTAGCAGGCCAAGGAAGGCCTAGGGGTCGCCCGCGGGAGTGGCCGGCCGGAACAGCAGCGGATCGCCGAAAGGATCGGTGGAGCCGCCGATGATGGCCTCCATGATCTGCGTTTCGCGCGTTTCGATCGTGCGCAGGAATTCGTCGGCGCCATTCATGGCGCGAAACGCCGTGAAGCCGCGTTCGAGGAAATCCTGCAGTCCCGACAAGCCGGCGAGCCGCGCCGGCTGCCGCATCATCGCGAGCGCCGTGCGCGTCAGTGGCTTGCTCACATGGCGGTCAAGCGCCGTCCCGACATCGACGATCAGCTTGACCTGGCGGCGGCGCAGCGGGAAGTTCCCGGCGCGACGATAGGCCTTGCAATATTCGAGGACATTGAAGTGGCCGTCGGCGCGGGGAAGCCGCGCGAGCAGGACGCGGTCCAGCTCCTGCGACAGGCCGCTCAATTCCATCGCCAGCGCCACTGTCGCGATGACTTTGTCCGGCAGCACCTTCACGAGCATCGGCACCACGCGCGCCAGGTCGGCATCACGGCGGCTGAAATCACCGGGGCCGTACAGGTCGTTCTGGAAAAACGCGATGGCCGGCGCATATCGCGGTTCGGCGCCAAGATCGCCGTAGGTCATGCGCAGGCGCCGCGCCTGCCAATTGGCGACGCGCTCGAGCGAACCCGCGAGGATCGGGTTGCCGGTGCGCTCGGCGTGCAGACGCTGGACGCGCGACAGTTCGCGCACGAGCGCCGCCGCGGCGGATGGAGTGGAATCGGTTTCGGCCATGGCGGCTGTTGCTTGGAACCCAGGTGGGACTCAGTTGGAACACGACCGCAGGAGTCTATCCGATGCCCGCCCGTTTTTGCGTGCCGCATTTGCCAGCCCCCTCTGGCACCTTTAGATTGTTTGCTCTACCCGACCTGATTACTGTCGGGGACGCGCCACCTCCGACTTCCGATGATCTCCCGCCGCACTTTCATTGCCGCCGGCCTGCTCGGCACCACGGCGCTCGTTACCGCACGCTGGCTGCGCGGCCCGCACGCGCCGCCCGGCGAAGCATCGCTGCAGGCGCTCGATGCGGACGCGCAGGCCATCCTGCGCGCCATCGTTCCGGTCATGCTTGCCGGCGCGCTGCCGCATGCCGCACAGGACCGACGCAACGCCATTGCCGACGCCGTGCGCGGCATCGACGTGGCCGTGCAGGGACTGTCGCCCTCGGCGCAGGAAGAGCTGCGACAATTGTTTGCGCTGTTGTCGCTGCCACCTACGCGTCTCGCACTGGCCCGCGTCAGCACGCCATGGAACGACGCGTCCGAGAGCGAGGTACGCGCGTTCCTCGACCGGTTCCGCGACAGTTCACTGACTCTGCTGCGCTCGGCGTATGGCGCGTTGCATCAGCTGACCTTCGCCGCGTGGTATGGCAACCCGGCGGCGTGGCCGCGAATCGGCTATCCGGGACCGCCGGACCTGGCTGCATGACGCCGCTGCGCAAATCCCGGATCCCCGATCCCTACGATGCCGGACTGGCGTCGGGTTGGAAAGTGATCGACGCGTCCACGCTCGCGGACGACCTCACGCTCGACGCCGATGTCGCGATCATCGGCAGCGGCGCCGGCGGCGGCACCGCCGCGGAAATCCTCGCCCAGGCCGGACTCCGGGTGATCGTGCTGGAAGAAGGGCCGCTCAAGACGAGCAACGATTTCCGCATGCGCGAAGCGGACGCCTACCCCGAGCTCTACCAGGAGTCCGCGGCGCGCAAGACACGCGACAAGGCGATCAACATCCTGCAGGGTCGCTGCGTCGGCGGCGGCACGACGGTCAACTGGACCAGCTCGTTCCGCACGCCGCCGGCAACGCTTGCGTTCTGGCACAAGGAGTACGGCCTCCGCGGATTCTCGGTGGACGAATTGGCACCATGGTTTGCAAAGATGGAATCGCGCTTGTCCATCGCGCCGTGGGAAGTCGCGCCCAATGCCAACAACGAGGCGCTGCTGCGTGGCGCGAAGGCGATCGGCATCTCCGCCAATGCGATTCGCCGCAACGTCAAGGGCTGCTGGAACCTGGGCTACTGCGGGATGGGCTGCCCTACCAATGCCAAGCAGTCGATGCTGGTCACGACCATTCCCGGCGCGCTGGCCAATGGCGCAACACTGGTCACGCGCGTGCGCGTGCAGAAATTGGCGCTGGAGAAGGGCCGTGTCACCCAGCTCGAGGGCCAGGCCATCGACGCGCATGGCGTCTCGCCAACGACACGCCGGATTCGTGTGCGCGCAAAGACTTTCATCTGCGCTTCCGGCGCGATCGGCACGCCGGCGCTGCTGATGCGCAGCGACGCGCCCGACCCGCACGGCATCCTCGGCAAACGCACCTTCCTGCATCCGACAGTGGTGTCGGCCGCACGGATGCCGGATCGAATCGACGGCTTTGCCGGCGCGCCACAGACGATCTACTCCGACCACCATCTCGATGCCCAACCGATCGACGGCGCGTTGGGCTACAAGCTCGAGGCGCCGCCACTGCATCCGGTGCTGACGGCGATCACTTTGCCGGGTGACGGTGTTGCGCATGCGCGGTGGATGCAGGATTTCCCGCGCATGCAGGTGCTGATCGCCTTGATGCGCGACGGCTTCCATCCGGAAAGCCAGGGCGGATCGGTCCGGCTGCGCGACGACGGCACGCCGCAGCTCGACTACCCGCTGCTGCCACTGTTCTGGGACGGCGCCCGGCGCGCACTGCGCACGATGGCCGAGATCCAGTTCGCTGCCGGGGCCACGACCGTGATGCCCGTTCATGCGGACGGCGCGGCCTTTGCCGATATCAGACAGGCACACGCCGCCATCGATGCTTTCGCATTGCAGCCGCTGGTCACGCCCGTCGTTTCCGCACATGTAATGGGCGGCGCACCGCTTGGCCCCGATCCGCGCCGGGCGGTCGTTGCGGAATCCGGCCGCCATCACCAAATCGAGAATCTCTACGTCTTCGACGGGTCGCTGTTTCCGACGTCGATCGGCGCCAATCCGCAGCTTTCCATCTACGGCATCGTCGCGCGCCTCGCGACGGGACTCGCCGCGACATTAGTGTGAATGCTCTAGCCAATCGGCGTAGTTTGCAAGGTGAGTTGGAACCTGCGTTGCAAGCCAAGTCGGAAACTGAGCGGGCAACTGAGCTCGACAATTTCATTCAAGGAGCAATCACCATGCGTACCATGATCCAGAATCGCAACACCCCGGTCGGCGACGCCGTCATCAATGCGTCGCGCCAGGTTTGGCTCGCCACCCTGGGCGCCGCAGTCGTCACGCGCGATTGGGCGCAAAGCGAAGCCGGCTCCATGTTCCGCACCTTCGTCAAGCAAGGCACTGCTGTCGAATCCAGGGCCATCCGCATGGTCGGCGACGGCCTCGAAGTCTCGATCACCCGCGCCAACGCGGTGTGGAAGCAGGCGCGCACGACCGTGCAGTCGACGGTCAGGCAAGCCGCGGAAACCGCCGTCACGCTGGTGCAGAACAATCTGCCCAAGTCGCTGCCGAAGGTCACGCTGCCCGCGATGCTGAAGACGTCGCAGCCGGTCAAGGCAAAGCGCGCCGTAAAGAAGTCCGCGGTCAAGACCAAACGTGTCGTCAGGACGCGCGCAACAAAAGCGGTGAAGCGCGCCAAGCGCACCGTGCGGTCCGCCACGCGGAAGTAATTCTCCGTTAACATGGTGTTTGGCAGGGCCCACCGTCAGAAGTGGACCCCACGACACGCATGAGGAGAACCATGCCGGACAAGACGGCATCCGGGCGCGCAACGCGTGCCCGGACGCGCGGGCGCGCGAAAATCGGTCTGGCGTTAGCCGGCGGCGGGCCACTGGGCGGCATCTACGAAGTCGGCGCGCTGCTGGCGCTTGCCGACTCCCTCGACGGCCTCGATCTGAATCGCCTCGACGCCTACGTCGGCGTTTCGTCCGGTGGCTTTGTTGCGGCGGCGCTCGCCAACGGCATCTCGCCGGCACAAATGCATCGGTTGTTCATCGCTGATGGCGCCGATGCCGCGCTCAAGCCGGAGATTTTCCTGCGCCCCGCATTCGGCGAAATCGGCAGGCGCTTGAGCAAGTTGCCCGGACTCGCGGTGCGCGCATCGCTGCAATATCTGCGCGACCCGTTCCACCGCGGCATCCTCGAATCGTTTGCCACGCTGGCGCAGGCGGTGCCTACCGGCGTATTTGACAATCGCGCCATCGACGCATTTCTCGCGCGCCTCTTCGCGGCACCGGGCCGCACCAACGATTTCCGGAAGTTGGGCCGCAAATTGTTCCTGGTGGCAACCAACCTTGACTCCGGAGCTTCGGTTACGTTCGGCGTGCCGGGCAACGACCACGTGCCCATCTCGCGCGCCATCGAAGCGTCGAGTGCCCTGCCCGGCCTGTTTCCGCCGGTGGAAATCGACGGCGAACACTACGTCGACGGCGCGCTCAACAAGACGCTGCATGCATCGGTTGCGCTCGACGAGGGCGTGTCGCTGCTCTTCTGCGTCAATCCGCTCGTGCCTTACGATTCCCATTCAGGCGGGCAACGCGGCGGCTTGACGCGACCCAAGTTGAACCAGGGCGGCCTGCCGCTGGTACTGGGACAGACCTTCCGCGCGATCATCCATTCGCGGATGAAGGTGGGCATGGAGAAGTACACGCGCCAGTATCCGGATGCGTCGATCATGCTGTTCGAACCGGGGCCCGAAGACGCGGACATGTTCTTCGCGAACATCTTCAGTTACAGCCAGCGCAAGCGGCTGTGCGCGCTCGCGTTCGAGAAGACGCGCCGCAACCTCCTGGCTCGCGCCGACGTGCTGGCGCCGGTGCTGCGCCGCCACGGTATCACGCTGCGGCCGGACCGCCTGCACGACAACGCGCGCGACATCACGGCGGCGCTCAACGATCCGCGCCCGCTGCACGCGCAAAGGCCGGGCAATGTCCGCCACGCCGCGCGCGACCTGCGCCACACGCTCGGGCATCTCGAGCGCTGGCTCGCCCGCGCGCAGGTCTAGGCGCATCGCGCTTGCCTGAAAAGAAGCGCCCGCGCCGCACGCCGGAGCGGATCCTCGAGACCAGCCTCGCGCTGTTCAACCGCTTGGGCGAGCCGCATATCACGACGGCGGACATCGCCGACGAGATGAACATCAGTCCCGGCAACCTGTACTACCATTTCCGTAACAAGGACGACATCATCAGCGGGCTGTACGACGCGCTGGAGGCGGAGCTCCTGCCCCTGCTGGCGTTGCCCGACCGGCGCGCAGCGGACGTCGAGGACCTGTGGCTGCTGCTGCACCTGCTCTTCGAGCGCATGCGCGAATACCGCTTCTTCTATCGCGACCTGGACGAGATCACCTCCCGCAACCGCCGTATCGCGACACGCTTCACCGACCTCATGCGCCGCGGCGAAAACACCGTGATAGAGTTGTGTCGCGGATTGGTGGCGACGGGCGAAATGCGCGCATCGGCGCGCGAAATCGCTTCGCTTTCGTCGAATGTCATGCTTGTTTCCACCTATTGGATGTCGTTCCAGCGGATCGGCGCGCGCCACGGCGGCGACGATGCCGATGGCGATGCCGCCGCAGCGAGCCTCGATCGCGCAGCCTTCCAGGTGCTGGCGCTGATCGCGCCCTATCTGGTGGGCGATGGCCGTGCGCTGATCGAGCAACTCGGTGAAAATTACCTGTAGAGTTCGACGGAGATCGCGATGGCAAAGAAATGGGCAAAGTTTCCGCACGCCGACAAGGCATTCGCGCATGACGCCGCCGGCCTCAAGAAACATTGGGCGCGCCTGCATCGCGGCGACTGCGAACCGTTTCCCAACGACGCCGACGCCCTCACGGCGTGGGGCCATTTTCACGCCGGCGAATTCGCGCAGGCCGTCGATGCTGGAACGGCCGCAGGCGGCGCCGGCATCAACGCTGCGGTGAAGGCGCAGACGGTCTACGCGCACTACCTGGAAAAATCGGCCAAGGCCAAGCTCGAGTTATTCGAGGAAGCGGCAGACTGGGCAGACGCGCGTCGCGGCAAGGCGCCCAAGGACGCCAACGCGCAATACCTGTACGCCTTCGCGCTTGGCCGCTACGGTCAGGGCATTTCCGTCGCGAAAGCGCTGGCGCAAGGCTATGGCACCAAGATCAAGGACGCCTTGCTCGCGGCCATGAAGCTCGACGCCAGGCACGCGGACGCCAACGTCGCCTACGGTTCCTACCAGGCCGAGGTGATCAACAAGGTGGGCGGGCTGATCGCGGGCATGACCTATGGCGCGAAGAAGGATGCAGCACTCGAGCATTTCCAGAAGGCCGTCAAGCTGAACCCCGAATCCGCCATCACGCGCATCGAATACGCGAATGGCCTGATCCTTCTGTTCGGCAAAGGCCGGATCGACGAGGCGACGGCGCTGTATGAAGAGGCGGCGGCGATGAAGCCGATGGATGCGATGGAGCGGCTGGACGTCGAGCTGGCGAAGTCGGAACTGGAGTGAACGCCGTACCCCGAACGTGGACGACTCACCGGAGTTGCACATGACGCACCGCCTGGCATTCACGCTCACCGTGCTGCTGTTCTGCGTCACCCACGCCGCCGCGCAGGACAAGGCGGCGCCGCCCGCGCCGAAAGCCGAAGCGCCCGCAGCGTTGCCGCAGGCGCCCAGGATCGACACCTTGAAGCGCATCCGCGACACGGGCGCCATCACCCTTGGCGTGCGCGAGACCAGCGTGCCGTTTTCGTTCCTCGATGCGCAGAAGCAGCCGCAGGGCTACTCGGTGGATCTGTGCCTTCGCGTGGCCGAGGCCATCAAGGCCGAATTGAAGATGCCGAAGCTCGAAGTCAAATTTCTTCCGGTGAGTTCGGCCAACCGCATTCCATTGCTGATCGAAGGCAAGATCGACCTCGAGTGCGGCTCCACGACCAACACACGCGACCGGCAGAAACAGGTTGCCTTCGCCTACACGACATTCGTCGCGGGCATCAAGATGCTGGCCAAAAAATCATCGAACATCCAGGGCCTGGAAGACCTGCGCGGCAAGGATGTCGTGGTGACCGTGGGCACGACCAGCGAAAAGATCGTCAAGACGATGAACAACGAGCGCATGCTCAAGATCAACGTCATCGAGTCCAAGGACCATGGCGATTCGTTCAAGGCCGTCGACGAAGGTCGCGCGGTCGCATTCCCGATGGACGACGTGCTGCTCTACGGACTCATTTCCAAGGCAAAGAAGCCGGACGACTTCGCGGTGGTCGGCAAATATCTCTCGGTGGAGCCGTACGCGATCATGATGCGCCGCGACGAGCCGCAGTTCGAGAAGATCGTCAACCGCGCGCTGAACGAGCTGTTCCAGTCCGGCGAAATCCGCAGGATCTACGCGCGATGGTTCAACACGAAGGACCTGACCGTGCCGCTGAACCAGTACCTGAAGGAAGCGTTCGCCGTTCCGAACACCTATCCCGCGTGGCCCTGATCAAATGGGGTCAGACCCCATTACGAAATGAAATGGGGTCTGACCCCATTTATGCGCCCATGACCGTCGCCGCGGCCTCGTCGGGGTCGAGGTCGCCGTCATGCGGCCAGCGCGCCATCAGCGTGGTCAGCACGAGTTTTTCGAATTCCGCGCCGAAGCGGGCGGTGACGCGCTCAGGATCCGGACACAGTGCGCGGTCGGTGATGACACCGAACTGCACGGCGCCGTTGTAGGAAATGATCGACACGCCGACGCCGATGTCGCCGGACTGCGGAACCCAGAACATCAGGCTCTCGATGGCGGCACCCGCGAGGTATAGCGGCTCCTGCGGGCCGGGCACGTTGGTCATCACGGCCGAACCGTTGCGCGCCAGTGACTGCAACAGGATTTCCTGCAGCGCCCGCGGACCGGCGCCCATCGCCGCGAGCAGGCCCAGCGCCAGGACTGGCTGGAATGAACCCTTCAGCGAATTCATGTTGCCGCGCACCGCGTACAGGCGCTCGATGGGATTCTCGATGCCGATCGGAAGATCGAGGAAAACGAGTCCGAACTGGTTGCCCAGCTTGTAGGCTTTTTCCATCGGACGCAGGTTGACCGGCACAAGCGCGCGCATCATGACGCCGTCCACCGCGTCGCCTTTGTCGACCAGGTAGCTGCGCAACGCGCCGGCAACGCAAGAAAGCAGCACGTCGTTGACCGATGCCTGAAGTGCCTTGCCGATCGTCTTCACTTCGTTGAGCGACAGCGGGTCGGCCCACGCCACGCGCTTGGCGACTTGCGGCTTGCCCTTGAAGCGCGTCGGCGAATCCTGCGGCATCAACGCCAGGTTGGCGAGCTCCGCCGTCAGCGCGGTGCCCTGTCCGGCCAGCTCGACGGCGAGTGCCGGATCGTCCCAGATCGCGGCGCCTTTTTCGATGAGCGCAGCTCCGAGCTTGCGAGCCATTCCCATGGCGCCGGTCAACGGTCCCAGCAACTGGCTGAGCGGATCGTCGGCCTCGCGTGCGGTGTGTGGCCGCGGCGCGAAGGGCATGGCCGGCGGACCCTGCGCGCTGGCGTCCGTCATCGAGAGCATCACGCGCACGAGCGCGATGCCGTCGGCGTAACTGTGATGGATGCGCATCACAACAGCGCATCCGTCCTGGAAATTCTCGACGAGATGGAACTGCCAGCGTGGCCGCGATGGGTCGAGCGGCTCGGCAGCCAGGTCCGACACGAATTTCTCGAGTGCCGCGCGGTCCGCGCGTCCGGGCAACTTCGTGGCGACGACATGGTGCGCGATATCGAAGCGGGGATCGGATTCCCAGAACGCGCCGCCGGCCCGCTCCACCGGCACCTTCCGGAAGCGGCGGAAAACGAGGAAGCGCTCGTTGATGACGCGGCGCAGGCGCGCCAGGGCCACGCGGTCGCGGAACAACAGCACGCCACTGATCATCATCAGGTTGTGCGGTCGGTCCATGCGCAGCCACGCGGTGTCGACCGCGGACATCTTTTCGCGCTTGGCGCTCGTTGGATTGGCGGCCATGGTCAGGCGATATGGAAAATGCGGGGAGATTTCGCGCGCGTTGCACGCGTCGTCGCGTTCGCGCTAAAGTAGCACGAAAGTCCCGCCCGGACGATACAGGAGGAACACCCCATGGCTGCCGCGCCGAAAAAGGACGACCTGAAGGCGAACTTCGAGGCTGCCGCCGCCGCGGCTAAGAAGACGAAAAAGAAGCCCGACAACGCCACGCTGCTCAAGCTCTACGCGAACTACAAGCAGGCCACCGATGGCGACGTCAAGGGCGACCGGCCCGGCGGCTTCGATTTCGTTGGCGGCGCCAAGTACGATGCGTGGGCCAAGTTGAAAGGCACCAGCGCGGAGGAGGCGATGACCAACTATGTGAAGCAGGTCGACAAGCTCAACCGCGATTGAGGTTTGTACCAGGCAACAAAAAGCCCGCCGAAACTGGCGGGCTTTTTGTTGGCGAGGAATTTTCCGTGAACTTGCGCGGATTCTCGCGAACGGTCGCGCAGCATTGCGAATTTTCGCGCAGTCCTGCGAATTTTCTCGCAGTTCTGTATCGTCGCGTGCCTACTTCATCGCCGCGCGTGCCACCTTGGTGGCGGTGCGTACCGTCCTCTTCGCAGTCTTCGTGGCGGTGCGCACCGTCTTCTTCGCCGTCGTCGATGCACTGGACATGGCACCGGCGGCGGTCGATACAGCGCCGCTCGCGGTCCGCGCCGCGCTGGATACCGCGCCCTGGACCATGCGCTCCATCTTCGACTGCGGGGCGGCGGGCCGGCGTTTCGTCTTGACGCCGGTGGCCTTGATCAATTCGTTGACCGCTTCGGACAGCACGTCGACACGTTCGGCCAATTTCTCGACATCGCTTTGCGTATAGACGCCGAGCTTCGACAACGCCTTCGCCACGCGATCCTCGAACACCTGTTCCAGCTTGTCCCACGTGCCGTTCGCACCCTTGCGCATTTCGTTCACCTTGGCCGTCGCGGCGCCTCGCGCCATCGCGGCGGTATCGGCGGCGACCTTGCGGGTCTTCGACTCCAGCGACTCGCCCTGCTTCACCAGCGTCTCGAACACCTTCGTGCCTTCGCCCTTGGCGCGCTCAAACGCGCCCAGTCCGGCAAGCCAGATCTGGCGCGAGGATTCCAGCACCGACTGCGACATGTCCTTTGCTTCGTCGGCGTGCTTGCCCGACGATTCGGCCTTCGCTTTCTTCAGCATCGTGGTTCCTCCGGTAGGGGCATGGCGCGTGTCGCGCTTTGCTTCATTCTAGGCGGCGCGGCTAGAGCAATCATACTAAAGGAATGGATGCCGCCGGGCCGCAAGCGAAAGTACTCGCCGGGGTTACAATCGCCAGTCCGAAAGCGGGGGCAGGACCCGTCCACACCACCCGCTGAAGTCGAGACCAGAACGCAAGGAGGAAGCGATGACCTATTTCGTCACCGGCGCAACCGGCTTCATCGGACAATTTCTCGTCCGCAACCTGTTGAAGCGCGGCAAACCCATCTACGTGCTGGTGCGCAAGGGATCGCTCAAGAAGCTCGACGCGCTGCGCGTCGAATGGGGCGCGACCGGCAAGGACATCATCCCCGTCGTCGGCGACCTGGCGAAGAAGAACCTCGGCGTGTCCGATGCCGACATCAAGAAGCTCAAGGGCAAGGTGGATCACATGTTCCACCTTGCGGCGATCTACGACCTCAAGGCCGGCGCCGAAGTGCAGCAGGCGGCCAATGTCGACGGTACGCGCCATGCGGTGCAATTCGCGCAGGCTGCCGCAGTCGGATGCTTCAACCACGTGAGCTCCATTGCCGCGGCCGGAATGTACGACGGCGTGTTTCGCGAGGACATGTTCGACGAAGCCGAGGACCTCGACCATCCGTACTTCAAGACCAAGCACGATTCAGAGGCCGTCGTGCGCGACGAATGCAAGCGACCGTTCCGCATCTACCGTCCCGGCTTCGTCGTCGGCGACTCGAAAACGGGCTACATCGACAAGATCGACGGGCCGTACTACTTCTTCAAGTTCATCCAGAAGATGCGCGAGATGCTGCCGCCATGGATGCCGATGATCGGCATCGAAGGCGGGCGCATCAACATCGTCCCGGTCGATTACGTCGCGGACGCGCTCGATTTCCTGGCGCACAAGAAAGGCCTGGACGGCCAGTGCTTCCACCTGACCGACCCCGACCCTTCGCGTATCGGGGAAGTGCTCAACATCTTCGCCAAGGCGGGTCATGCGCCGCAGATGACGATGCGGCTCAATGCGCGGATGTTCGGCTTCATTCCCGCGCCCATCCTCTACGGCATCGGCTCGCTGTCGCCGGTCAAGCGCATGGTACGCGCGGTGCTGACCGACCTGGGCATCCCCAAGGACGTATTCCAGTTCATCAACTGGCCGACGCGCTACGACAACCGCGAAACGGTCAAGGCGCTGAAAGGCTCCGGCATCAGCGTGCCGCCGCTTGAAAGCTACGCACCGAAGCTGTGGGACTACTGGGAACGCCATCTCGACCCGGACTTGTTCATCGACCGTTCGCTCGGTGGGCGCGTGAAGGACAAGGTCATCGTCATCACCGGCGCGTCGTCGGGCATCGGCAAGGCCACGGCGATCAAGATGGCCGCGGCGGGCGCGCATGTGATCCTCGTCGCGCGCGGCGAGGAAAAACTGGTCGAGACCAAGAAGGAAATCGACGACGCCGGCGGCAAGTGCTGGATGTACGCCGCCGACGTCTCGGACCTGAAATCCTGCGACGCACTGGTGGCGCGCGTGCTGAAGGAACACGGCACCTGCGATTTCCTGGTCAACAACGCCGGCCGCTCCATTCGCCGTGGCGTGATCAACTCCTTCGACCGCTTCCACGACTTCGAGCGGACGATGCAGCTCAATTATTTCGGCGCGCTGCGGCTCATCATGGGATTCCTGCCGAAGATGATCGCGCAGCGGCGCGGGCACATCATCAACATATCGTCGATCGGCGTGCTGTCCAACGCCCCGCGCTTTTCCGCCTACGTGGCGTCGAAAGCGGCACTGGATTCCTTCGCGGCCTGCGCGTCGTCGGAGTTCCTGGACAAGGGCATCCACTTCACGACGATCAACATGCCGCTGGTGCGCACGCCGATGATCGCGCCGACCAAGATGTACGAGAACGTGCCGACACTTTCGCCGGAACAGGCGGCTGACCTCGTGGTCGAGGCGATCGTCTACCGGTCGGTGCGCATCGCGACGCGCCTGGGCATCTTCGGCGCGATATCGCATGCGGCCGCGCCGCGTCTCACGCAGATCATGCTCAATACCGCGTTCAACATGTTCCCCGATTCTGCTGCGGCGCAAGGCAAGAAGGGCGAGGAGGCTGTGAAGGCCGAGCTGTCGCCGGAGCAGATTGCCTTCGCGCAACTCACGCAGGGTATTCACTGGTAGCGGCGGCGGCGATCTGCGCCACTGCGTTCGCCCACACTTCGGGGTGATCGAGCAGCGCGTTGTGCGCAATGCCCGTCAGCACGATGTTGTCGCCCCAGTCGATGCGCGACGACGTCTGCGGCGTGACCATCGAGTCGTGCCATGACCAGATCGACACCGCGGCTGGCAACGTATTGCCTGCGGCGCGGTGGGCCTGCGTATCGCGATTGAGCTGCGTGAGCCACGGGTTGCCCGGGCGCAGTTGCGACAGCGACGTCCCCATCATCATCCACGCGTGCATGCTGCCGTGGTGCGGCGTGCCGACCGTCACCAGCCGGCGCACCTGCGCGGCACCGTAACGGCGCAGGTAGGCGCGGGCGACCAGCCCACCCATGCTGTGGCACACCAGGATGACCTGGCGCGCCCCCGTTCGCGCGAGAATGTCGGCGACCAGCGCGGCCAGCTGGTCCGCGAAGAGTTCGATCGAATCGAATGGCGGCCCGTAGGAAAGCGCGTACACCGGGAGGACACCGCGCTCATCCAAATGACGCCGGAATCCGGTCCACACTCCCGCGTTGCAGCCTACGCCGTGCAGCAGGACGACAGGAAGCGTCGCGGGCGCGGCGACCGGACGCGGCATCAGCCATCGGTAAAGGATCATGCGCGGGGCGGATCCCGCGAGAGCCCGGAATTCGCGGGCGAACAGCGTGACGCGTTGCCACGCATTGAGGTGAACACTGGCCGGTCGCGTAGCACCAAACCACCACGCCACCGTGAACCAGACGATCGTCAGCAGCAGCGGGATGGCCAGGTAGGCGAACGGGAACCCGATGACGAATGGCCACCACGCAGCGCCTTGCGCCACCGCGTGCATCGCCCATGCGAAATACGCGCCGACACCGGCGACTACGGCCAAGGCCAGGATGATTGCGGTCCACATGGCATACGCGCGTCGCAGCGCGCACGATGCGCTCAGTTGGCGCTCAGCTCATGCTCAGATTGCCCGCGCGACGTTGGCTCGAGCCTGGCACTCACGCCGCCGCGGGTGCGAGCGTCTTGCGGAAGCGGTTCAACTGTTGCACGGATTCGAAGCGCTCGCCGAACAGCGACGACAGGTTCTTGAGGATCATCGCGACCACGCGCTTCTCCCATCCCGCGTCGAAGCGGATCTGCTCGTCGAGCCAGCGCTCGAGCCACGACGGATCGGGCAGCCGGCTTTGCACCGTGTCGTTGGGAAACATGCCGCTGTTCACGTGCAGGTTGGTCGGGTGCAGCGGTTTGCGCGTGCGCGACGAGCTCGCCATCAGCACGCCGATTTTCGCGAACGAGCGCTTGACCTCGGCGCCGCCGCGCTCGATGGCCTTTTTCATGAAGCGAAGGTATGCGCCACCATGTCGCGCCTCGTCACGGGAAATGAGTTCGTAGATCTTCTTGATGACCGGCTCGGTGTGCCATTCGGCGGCGCAGCGATACCAGTGGTTCAGGCGGATCTCGCCGCAGAAATGCATTATCAGCGTTTCGTTGGCCGGCGCCGGGTCGAACTCGAAGCGCACCGCGTGGAGCTCTTCTTCCGTCGGCAGAAAGTCCGGGCGGAACCGGCGCAGGTATTCCATCAGCACCAGCGCGTGCTTCTGTTCCTCGAAGAACCAGATCGACATGAACGCGCAGAAGTCGCTGTCGTGGCGGTTGTCGCGCAGGAACATCTCGGTGGCCGGCAGCGCCGACCACTCGGTGATTGCATTCATCTTGATCGTGCGCGCCTGGTCGTCGGACAACCTGGCGCCGTCGAAGCTCGCCCACGGCACATCCTTCGCCATGTCCCAGCGCACCGACTCGAAGGCCTTGAATAGTTGGGGGTAAAGCATCACGGCTCCCTTCCGCTTGTCGCCCCATTCTACCCCGCGACCCGGTCAGGGCACCCAGTGCGAACGCCAGCTGCGCAGTGCGTTGATGATCGAGGCCAGGTCCGGGATCAGCACGACGCCCGGCATGGTCTTGCGCACGCGCCGCGTCATTTCGCCGCCCGCCCACAGGGTCACCGACGGCGGCAGCTGCCGGCGCAGGGCCGCGAGCCCGTCGCTCGCCTGGCGCACGGGAAACGCCGCCGAGAAGCTCAATGCGACGATATGCACCTTGTGCGCCACGGCGGCGCGGCGGATGTCCTCCAGCGGCGTCTGCGGTCCGAGCGAGATGCATTGCACGCCTTCGGGGACCATCATTGCCTCGACCATCAGCAGCCCCAAGCCGTGCTGCTCGCTCGGAAACGTCGTCAGCAGCACCTTGGGTATGCCCGTCTGGCGCGGGAACGCATTGATGGCGGTGCGCAGCGCGACCTGCAACTGCTCGGTATACAGATGCTCCTCGAACACCTGCAGGTCGCCGTGCATCCAGGCATTGCCCACGGCCTGGTTGAGCGGTGTGATCGACTCCAGCACGAACTTCTGCAGGCCCTGCCGCATCAGCATGTTGGCGAGCGTGTGCTGCAGCGACGTGGCGTCATGGCTCTGCAGCATCTGCAGCACGTCGCGCTCCAGTGCCGGGGCCAGCGCATCGCGGCGCGGAGGCGTCCGTGCATCGGCCATTGCGTTGAGTTCGGGCAGCGAGAGCATCATGATCTTGCCCGGACGCAGGCCGACATCCATCAGTCGCTTGACCGCGCGCAGCTTGCCGATGTCCGTCACCGTATATTGCCGCTCGCCGTTGTCGTCGCGGTCGGGCTTGGGAAAGCCGTAGCGGCGCTCCCACATGCGCAATACGTCCTTGGACCGGCCGGTTTCGCGCTCGACGCCGCTGATGTTGAGGGTGATGGACGTTTCCACGGGTTTGTTCATGTGTTGTCTTGGACGAAGTGTTGACATTAGCCGATTTCGACGTTATTGTAGCGATCAATGGCCTATTTGTCCAGGACAAAATATGAATATCCACGAAAATAAGACTGCAAATCGTCGAGCGCTGGTTGTGGTGGCGCTGTTGGCTCTCGGGGCCTCCGCCTCCGCAGTCGCCGCCGACGCCGCAACGGCCTCCGGCGCGGCCTGTCCGGCCTTGCTGCAGCACACGTTCAACCGTCTGCAGACCGGCGAACCCCAATCGTTGTGCCAGTTCCAGGGCAAGGTGCTGCTCGTCGTGAACACCGCGAGCTACTGCGGCTACACGCACCAGTACGAGGGTCTGGAGGCGATGTACCGCAAGTACAAGGATCGCGGCCTGGTCATCGTCGGCTTTCCGTCCAACGACTTCAGCCAGGAGCCCGGCAGCAACAAGGAAGTGGCGGAATTCTGCCGCACGACCTATGGCGTGGACTTTCCGCAGTTCGAAAAGTCGAGCGTCGCGCACCTGTCCGCCAATCCGCTCTATACCGACCTGGCGAAGCAGACCGGCAAGAAGCCGTCGTGGAATTTCTACAAGTTTGTCGTCGACCGCACCGGCAAGCCGGTTGGGACCTTTGGGAGCTCCACCGCACCGGACAACGCCGAGCTCGTCGCATTGATCGAGAAGCTGCTCGCGGACAAGCCCGGGAAGGGCTAGGCCGCCCCTGCCGGCCGCAAGATTTTCGAATCCATCCGCGGCCTTTCCACGTATGTACCACCAGACCTTGGCGTGGGGAGCGGAACCAAAGTGCGAATCGCAATCGTGGGCGCCGGCATTGCCGGACTAGGAACGGCGTGGCTCCTGTCCCGGCAGGGGCACGCGGTCACGCTGTTCGAGGCAAACAACCGGTTGGGCGGCCACACGGCCACGGTCGACGTCACGCTCGACGGGCAGACGTTTCCGGTCGACACCGGCTTCCTGGTGTTCAACGACCGCACCTACCCCAAGCTGATCGCGCTGTTCGACGAACTCGGCGTGCCGAGCGTGGCCAGCGAAATGTCGTTTTCCTGTCGCGTCGACCGGGATGGCCTCGAATGGGCGGGCACCAATCTGCGCTCGCTGTTCGCGCAGCCAACCAATGCGTTGCGGCCGCGCTTCTGGCGGATGCTCGCCGACATCGCGCGCTTCAATCGCGACACGACTGCGATGGCCCAGGGCAATCGCGTACATTCAATTTCCCTTGGTGAGTTTCTCGATGCCGGGAATTATTCCGTCCCGTTTCGCGACTGGTACCTGTTGCCGATGGCCGCGGCAATATGGTCGTGCCCCAAGCGGGACATCCTGGAATTTCCGCTACCGACGTTCGTGAATTTCTGCCGCAACCACGGCTTGCTGCAGATCACCGACCGTCCGCAATGGCGCACGGTGTCCGGGGGCGGGCGCGCGTATGTGGACAGGATTGCCGCGCAGCTCACCGCCCGTGGCGCCTCGCATTCCGCTGCTCATGCAGCCGAAATCCGCGTCAGCGCCGTGGTCCGGCGCGTAGTGCGCACGGCGGGGGGTGTCGAAATCGACTCCGGCGACCGGAAGGGCGAGGCCTTCGACCGGGTCGTGCTCGCCTGCCACAGCGACCAGGCGCTCGCGCTGCTGGGCGACCCGTCGCACAGTGAGCAGCGCCTGCTGTCCGCGGTGCGCTACCAGCCGAACCGAGTGGTTCTGCATACCGATGCGGCGCTACTGCCGCGCAGGCGGCGCGCATGGTCGGCCTGGAACTACCTGGCGGTCGACGATCCCGCCGGGCAGCGTCCGGTAGCCGTCTCGTACCTGATCAACAAGCTGCAGCCGCTGCCATGCGCAACGCCCGTCATCGTGACGCTGAATCCGCCGTTCGCGCCGGATCCTGTGCGCGTCATCCAGGAGTTCGAGTATTCGCATCCGCTGCTGGATGGCGCGGCGATCACGGCGCAGGCCGGCATTGCGCAACTGCAGGGACACCGCCACACGTGGTACGCCGGCGCCTGGTTGGGCTACGGCTTCCACGAGGATGGCCTCGCGTCGGCGCATGCGGTTGCCGACGGCGTGGCGCAACGCGAGGGCGCCACCGGACGTGTTCCGCTGCGCATGCCCGTCGCCGCCTGATCGTGTCCACCCCTCTGCCCTCCCGGTCATGAACGCGCGCCTTCCCGCTGCCGCATTGCGAGCGCTGGGACCGCTGGAGTCCCCGGGTCCGGCCATCGTCGCCGGCGAAGTCATGCACCGGCGAACTCGTCCGGCCGTCCATGCGTTTACCTATCCGGTGTTCTGCCTGCGGCTGCCGTTGTCGCGGTTGCCTTTGTTGTCCGCGCACGGCGTCCGGTGGAACCGGCGCGGCATCCTGTCGTTCCACGACCGCGACCACGGGCCGCGCGACGGCGCCCCGCTCGACGCGTGGATGCGGGCAATCCTGGCGCGCGAGAACATCGCGGCGGACGGAGAAATCGTGCTGCACGCGTTTCCGCGAATGCTGGGCTACGTGTTCAATCCGGTGAGTTTCTGGGTCTGCCACCACACGGACGGCGGCGTGGCCGCGGTGCTCGCGGAGGTCAACAACACGTTCGGTGAAACGCACCACTACCTGCTGGCGCACCCGGGCGGCGAGCCGCTCAAATCGGGTGAGACGCTGACCGCGCGCAAGGTCTTCCACGTCTCTCCGTTCTGCGCCGTGAAGGGTCACTACACGTTTCGCTTCCATTTCGGCGCCGACCGCTGGCTCGCGCGTATCGACTATTTCGATGGCGAGGTAGACAGCGTCCTCCTTGAAACACATGTCTCTGGGCGAGTGCAAGCACTTACCCCTGAAACTGCGCGTCGGGTCGTCTGGCGTTATCGCTGGTTCACGCTGGCCGTCGTCGCGCGCATCCATTGGCATGCGCTGCGGCTGTGGTGCAAGCGCATCCCGTTCTTTGGCAAACCCGTGCCTCCCGCAACGCTGATGACTCGGAACTTATGAATACGATCGACATTCCACTGCCGGTTTCGACTCCCAGAATTCCCGCGGCCGGGCGCCTGCTGACCGCGTTGCTCAATCGGCTCGACGTGGGCAGCGTCGAGATCACCACGCCGGAAGGCGCGATCCTTCGCTTCGGTCCCGGCGGCGCACCGGCGCCGGAAGCAGGGTCCCATCCCGCGAAGCTCGTCTTCCACGACTGGGGCATTGCCGGCGAGGCGCTGAAAGGTGGCGACGTCGCGTTCGCCGAAAGCTACATGGAAGGCCGCTGGGACACCCCGGACCTCACGCAATTGCTGACGGTGCTGGCGGCCAACCAGTCATCGCTTGAACGTGCTTTCTACGGTCGCTGGTGGTCGCGCTCGTTGCTGCGCCTCAAGCACTTCCTCAACGCGAACACCAAGCGCCAGTCGCGCCGGAACATCCTTGCGCACTACGACCTGGGCAACGCGTTCTACCAGCTTTGGCTCGACCCCACGATGACCTATTCGTCGGCGCTGTTCGATGGCCGCTTCGACACCGGCTTGGGGCAGGCGCAACACGCGAAGTACGCGCGCCTGCTGGACGAGCTCGCGTTGGACGCGAACGCGGACATCCTCGAAATCGGCTGCGGCTGGGGGGGCTTTGCCGAGACCGCGGCGCGCGCGGGCCACAAGGTGACCGGCATCTCGCTGTCCGATGCACAGACGCATTTCGCGCAGCAGCGCCTGGCACGGGCCGGACTCGCGACGCGCGCCGCGGCGCAGCTGATGGACTACCGCGACGTACGCGGCACCTTCGACGGCATCGCCTCGATAGAAATGTTCGAGGCCGTCGGCGAACGCTACTGGCCCGCCTACTTCCGCACCATCCACGACGCGTTGCGGCCTGGCGGCCGGGCGTGCATCCAGACCATCACCATCGCCGACGACCGGTTCGAGCGCTACCGCACGCAGTCGGACTTCATCCAGCAATATATTTTTCCGGGCGGCATGCTCGCCTCGCCGGCGCGCTTCGTCGATGTGGCGAAAGACGCGGGACTCACGCTCACGCGCGTGCACACCTTCGGCCGCGACTATGCAGAGACGCTCAAGCGCTGGCTCGCGCTGTTTGACGAAAACACGCCGGCCATCCGCGCGCTGGGATTCGAGGAGCGCTTCGTCCGCTGCTGGCGTTTCTACCTGGCCTATTGCGCGGCGGGTTTCGACACGGGGACTACCGATGTCGGGCAGTACACGTTCACTCGCGCATGACCGTCCAGGGCAACGACTCGCCGCGCCAGCGCGCGAGTTGGCGGCTCTGACCCGCGCGCTCGTCGTTGCTGCGTCGATGCTTGCGCTGACGTGCGCATCCGCGGTCGCCGGCGACGCGCCGCCGTTGCCGCCACAGGTGATGGCGCTCGCCCCCGGCCTGCAGTTGCAAGGCGGTGGCGAGCTCCGGTTCTTCGGCATCTCCGTCTACGATGGCTACTACTGGAGCGCGAGCCGCGGCTGGACGCAGGACGGCACGTTCGCCCTTGACCTGCACTACCACCGGACACTCGACGGCGCGAAAATTGCCGAGCGCAGTGTCAGCGAAATCACGAAGCTGGGCTACGGTACCGCACAACAACGCGCGCGCTGGGCAGAGGAAATGACGCGGGTGTTTCCGGACGTGCGCCGTGGCGACCGGATCACCGGCGTCAACCTTCCCGGCGGCGTGGTCCGCTATTTCCACAACGGCAAGCCGATCGGCGACATCGCCGAACCCGGATTCTCGCGCGCGTTCTTCGGCATATGGCTCGACCCGAAGACGTCGGAGATGGACTTTCGACGACAACTCCTGGGCGAGCAGAAGTGAGTCCGGTGGAACGGCGCAGCGCGGCGCCACCGGTGGGCACGGCATTGCGCCTCCCGGCACTGTTCGCGTACGGCCTCTTCGGCATGCCGCTCGCCATGGCCGCACTTCCGCTGTACGTCCACCTGCCGAAGTTCTACGGCGACCATCTCGGCGTTCCGCTCGCGACCTTGGGCGTCATGCTGCTGGCGTTGCGCCTGGCGGACGGCGTGCTCGATCCATTGCTCGGCGCGTGGAGTGACCGTGCGCCGTCGCGCAAGCGGCTCATTGCGCTGGCCGTGCCGTTGCTGGCGATTGGCATGGTCGCGCTGTTCGCGCCGCAGGTCGACGGGCGTGGCGCGCTGCTCCTGTGGCTGGGCGTGGCGCTCGCCGCCGTCTATGTCGCCTTCAGCCTGGCCACGATCAACCACAACGCCTGGGGCGCGGAGTTGTCGCCGGACCCGGTCGAACGCACACGGATCACCGCCGTGCGCGAAGGACTTGCGCTGGTGGGCGTGGTGGTCGCCAGTGTGGCGCCCGCGCTGTTGGGTGGTGGCGGCGAAAACAGCGAAACTATCGGCTTGCCGCGATTCGCGTTCGGCTACTCGCTGCTGCTTTGCGCGTGCGCGGCGATCACGTTGCGGGGGGCGCCCGATGCGCCGCGAGTACCGGATCGCCGGCGATTTGCGCTAAAGGACACCGCAGCGCCTTTCGCCAACGTTGCATTCCGGCGGTTGCTCGCGGTGTTCATGGCCAACGGCATTGCCTCGGCCATTCCCGCGACGCTCGTGCTGTTCTACGTCGCCGACGTGTTGCAGGCAGAGGCGCGGCAAGGCTTGTTCCTCGCGTTGTACTTCATCGCGGGCGCGGCAGGTATGCCGCTGTGGGTGCAGCTTTCGGCACGTGCAGGCAAGGTGCGCGCCTGGGGCGTGGCCATGGTCGTGGCCATCGTCGCGTTCATTTGGGCCGCATTTCTGAGCGCCGGGGACACGACCGCCTTCGCCATCGTGTGCGTGCTGTCCGGGTTGGCCCTCGGCGCGGACCTGGCCCTCCCGCCTTCGCTGCTCGCGGACGTAATCGGGCGCGGAGGCGGTGACGGACGCGACGGAAAAACGAGCGCCACCGGCGCGTACTTCGGACTCTGGACGCTGGCCACCAAACTCAATCTCGCGCTTGCCGCCGGAATCGCGCTACCGCTGTTGGGCGCGCTGGGCTATTCACCCGGTGCCCGCGATGCCGGCGCCGTACATGCGCTGGCGCTCATCTACGCCGGCGTGCCGTGCCTTCTTAAACTCGGCGCGATCGGCGCTCTGTACGGTTTCGCTAAAAACTGGAGAGATTCACCATGATTGCACGACGTCTGCTGGCGGTGCTGGCGAGCGCCGCGGCGCTTGCGCTGACCGCCTGCGCCACCGTCGATGTCGGACACTACGCAAATGAGAAACCGCGACTCGACCTCGCGCAGTATTTCAATGGCACGATCGACGGCTGGGGCACGTTCCAGGACCGCTCGGGCGCCGTGGTCAAGCGCTTCCAGGTGCGCATCGACGCCACGTGGACGGGCAACGAGGGCACGCTCGACGAACACTTCCAATATACGGATGGCACGACCCAGAACCGGGTCTGGAGGCTCACGAAGAAGGGCGACCGTTACGAAGGCACCGCGTCCGACGTCGTGGGGACCGCGCTGGGGGCGGCCAGCGGCAACGCGTTGCACTGGAACTATGTGCTGGCATTGCCCGTTGACGGCGATACCTGGAACATGGACATGGATGACTGGATGTACTTGATCGACGACCAGACAATGCTCAATCGCACGACAATGTCGAAGCTGGGATTTCGCGTAGGCGAAGTGACATTGTCGTTTCGAAAACGCTGATCGGATCCTGATGTTTTCCAAGTGAAGTTTCCAACCTGATGTTTTCATTTCCGCCGCTCAATCCGCCCTTGCCCGCGTGGCCCGACGCACGCGTGTGGGTGATCGGCGCGTCCACGGGAATAGGTGCCGCCACCGCGAAGAAGCTGCTCGATGCGGGCGCGCGTGTGGCGCTGTCGGCACGCTCGGCAGACAAGTTGCGCGACGTTGCGGCGGGCTACGCGAAGGCGTTGCTCGAGCCACTGGACTTCACGCGCAGCGCCGACGTGGCGGCAGCATGGGAGCGCATTCGTGCGCAGTGGGGCAGCGTCGATCTCGTGCTCATCGTCGCCGGCACGCACCAGGAAATGCGCGCTTGGGAGTTGAACGAAAAGGACTCGCGCGCGTTGCTCGAGGTCAACCTGCACGGCGTGATCAACACGACTGCCGCGGTGATGCCTGGCCTGCTCGCGCAGGGTCACGGCGCCATCGGCATCGTTGCGTCGGTGGCCGGCTACCGCGGGCTGCCCAAGGCGCTGATCTACGGCGCGTCGAAGGCCGCGGTGATCAACTTCACCGAAACGCTCTATCTCGACCTGCATCCGAAAGGACTGGGCGTGTACCTGATCATGCCCGGTTTCGTGAAGACGCCGCTGACCGCCCAGAACGACTTCAAGATGCCGCACTTGATCTCGGCCGAAGAGGCGGCGCAGGAAATTGTCGGAGGCCTGCGCGCCGGTGACTTCGAAATTCATTTTCCGCGCGCGTTCACGCGGCAGTTGAAATTGCTGAGGCTGCTTCCCTACCGTTGGTATTTCCGCCTGATCCGCAAGGCGACCGGCCTGTAAATAATTAGGGTCAGACTCGAATTTTCGCTGCATCCGTGGAAATTCGAGTCTGACCCTAATTATTTGACCTTAATTACTATGATTACCCAGCTGCCAATCTGGACGCAAGTGCCGGATTCTGCGATAATTTAAGGCTGTGGCGAGCTAGCTCAGCTGGTTAGAGCAGTGGAATCATAATCCATTGGTCGGGGGTTCGAGTCCCTCGCTCGCTACCACCTCATTCAATGTCAATGGCCCGCACCGGCGCGGGCCATTTTCATTTTCCTGGCAGCCCGCGTCACTGCGGGCCACTTTCATTTCCCCAGCATGTACAGCTGCCACAGGTCCTTGTGGCTCATGTGGCACATCGGCTGGATTGCGAGCAGCCCGGTCTTGCCGATGCTCTCTTCCAGGTATTTCATCTCCGTGAACTTGGCCTTGGTCGCGTCGTCCACGCCGACGTCGAAGCCGTTCTCGCGCATCATCAGGATGCCCTTCGCGTGCAACGCCAGCTCAGTGTAGATCCGCAGGTAGCACAACAGGTCGGCCACCACCGGTCCGTGAAACTTGTCCTTCATCGTGTGCAGGTACTGGCCCACCGGCGAATCGGATAACTTTCCGGAATTGATCAGCTCGAGCATTTCCGTATCGGCGTCGAAGCCCTTGCCGAGCCAACCGCCCACCGCCTCTTCGCTGCGCTGGAACACGTAGTAGAACAATGGCGGCAATACGATGAGCGTGGCCAGCGTGGCGATCCTGGGCTCATGCGACAGGTGGTTGTAGCCGGAGTGCAGCGCTACGGCGAGCGCGAAACCGGGCAGCAGGTCCACCCGCTGCGAATGCTTCGCCCGTTCCATCATCGCGAGCCCCATCACCGCGAAGATCGCCGTCGCGCCGCCGTGCATGATCGCGGTACCGAATCCGCGCACGATCCACGTGCCCATGCCGGCATCGGGAATCAGCCGCAGGTAATAGAGATTTTCGACCATCGCGAAGCCGGTGCCGACCGCGAAGCCGAAGATCGCGGCATCCACCAGAAAGCCGATGCGATGCGTGCGGATCAGCGCAACGATCACCAGGCCCTTGAGCAACTCCTCGGTGACCGGTGCCACATAACGCGAAAAGTGCCCCAGCTCGATCCTGACCAGGCCCAGCACGAATGCGTTGGCCACATAGCTGATGCCCGCCACCATCGCGCCGCAGATGACGATGGCGATGACGGCGCGCAGGCTGGTCAGCTTGTAGCTGTCGAGATACAGCAGCGCGGCCAGGAACGCGAGCACCGGCAGCAACCCCACCAGCGCCGGGGCAATCAGGCTAAACGACATGGACCGCGAAGCTCGATGAATCCTTCACTGGAACCTTGCCATCAGAATATCTTGAGCGACAGCATCCACTCGGAGCCCGTGCGCTTGCCGTCCTGGAAGCCGACCGCGTAGCCGGCGGAGAGCGTCAGCTCGTACCAGTGCATGATTGAAAAGCGCAGGTCGGCCTGGCCGCCGACGCTCTCGTAGTTCTGGCGCAGCGCGCCGTTACCCGGGTTGGTCACCATCGCCGACGCGAACACCGCGGGGCGCAGCCAGTTGGCATGAAAGGCCGACGATCCCGCAGACTCGAACACCAGTGGCGGCAGGTTCCACTCGACCATTTCGCGCACGAAATTCAGCGCGCTGATCTGCTGCAGCCCGAAGCCGGGAAACGCGTTGTACTCGCGATAACGCTGGACGATGCCGTCGTCGACGTAGTTGTTGCCGAAGCCGCCGAAATAGAAATTGGCAACGGTGACGTTGTGGCTGCCGTCCGCAGCGCCCGCGGCGCCGCGCAGCCAGATCGACGAGTGCGGCAGCGGCAGGTCGAAGCCCAAATCGAGCGTGCCCCGGACCTGCGGCGTGATCTCGCCGTTCACGCGACTGCCGGTGGCGACCAACGACCACGCCAGGCCCTTTTCGAAGTCGACGGCACCGAGCGACTTGCGCACATCGGTGTAGTAGAGGCCGGCCTCGAATGTGGTGAGCCGCGTGAAGCTGGTGTCGACGTTCTGCGCGCCGGGCAGCGTGTCGATCTGGTCGTAGTAGGCGTAGTCGAACTTCGCCTCCAGCTTGCGCGGCTCATCGTAGATTACGAGCCAGTCGTAGCCCAGCTTGGCGGCGTATCCCTTCTGGCTGCGCTTGGTGGGGCCGAACAGGTCGTAGAAATCGGTGCGGTTCCAGTAGAACTCACCGCGCCAACCCAGGTAGTTGCCCTTGACGTTGACGTGGCCCTGCTGTTCGCCGGGAATGCCCTGCCCCGGGGTATACGCGGCGGTGACGCCGATGTTGGCAAACGCCAGCGAGTCGGCGAAGTTGAAGCGATAGCCGATGCCGACCGAATCCTTGTAGCCGGTCACGATCGGGAAGGCATTGTCGAGACTCATCCGGCGCAGCGGCGAATACGGCCCGGTGGCGGTGACCTCCTTGTCGTAGTCGACCGTGCTGGGCAACGGCACCTGCCACGTCTTCAGCACCGGAAATTTCTCGACCAGCTCGGCGCCAAGGAACTTGATCGCACTCACGTCCTCGATGGGCTTCGGGTCGATGATCGCGGGCACGAAGCCTTCGCCCGTGTAGGTCAGCACCACGAGGTTGCCGTCGGCCTGTGGCACCGGGCGGAAATAGCCCGACTCGGCATTGGAGACAGCGTCGATTTTTCCGGTGGCGACCTCGTAGCGGAAGATGTTGGACACGCCCGTGTAGTAGCTGCTGCCGTAGAGGTATTTGCCGTCGCGCGTGAACACGAAGCTCTCCGGCACGCTTTGGCCGAAGCGGAATTCGCTCAGCGGCGTCAGGTCGCCTTTGAGCACGTCTTCCATTTTCCACACGCGCAGATACTGGTCGGCGCTGACTTCGCTCATCGACGCCGAAAGGAGCTTGCCGTCCGCGGAGACATCGAGGTCGTAGGGCACCGATTCGTACGGAAACGTGAACAGCGGCTGCCAATCGGTGTACGGATACGGCACGCGCACCAGCACGGCGAAACCCAGCGCATGGCGAACGCCGATCAGCGAACGGTCGACCGGATTGAAGGCCATCTCGCCGATGCGCGCATCCTCCAGCAGCATCCGCGACTCTCCCGTCTTGACGTCCACTGCCATCAGGTCGCGCAGCGCCAGGTTGTCGCTGGTGTAAAACGCCGTACCGCTGGCCGGATCGTAGGCGAACGAGGCGACGCGGTACAGCATCGCCCGCTTGATGTCGGCCAGTCGGCGGTGCGTGCCGTCGCGCGTGTTCAGCGCGCCGACGTGCTCGACCACGCCGGGGTAGCGAAACGCGGCATAGATGTTGCCGTCTTTCTCGTCGTAGAACATCCGTGAGATCGATCCGACCGCGGAGGCCGCCAGTGAACGGTGCGGCGTGATCGGATGCTGGCGTACCTCGGCCAGGTTCTTGTTCTGGAATTCACGCTCGAACGCGATCCAGTCGTTCCAGCCCTTTTCGAGAGGCATGCCGAATACCTGCGCAAACTGGTCGGCGTAGTTGCGCTGGCTGTCGTTGCCGCGCTTGATCCAGGCGACGACCTTTTCGGGCGAATGCATGTACGCAAGGTAAGTGAAGAACCGCGTGCCATAGAGATAGGCATTGGCGCCCACCTGGAAGTCGACCTGCACGCCGCGCGAGACCAGCCCCAGCGGATCGTAGAATTTCGCGCCATCGCGCACCATCGCGCGGAACACCATTTCGTCGTAGCCACCCTGCGCTCGCCCCAGGCCGCCCGCCATCCAGGTCTCCATGAACACCGCGCCGCCCTCGATGTACCAGCGCGGGGCCGTGAAACGCGGAACGGTCAGGTAGCTGTAGAGCAGCGACTCGGGGTGGGATGCCTGCGGGTAGACTTTGCCCAGGAAAATGCTCCGCCAGCGTCGGTCCTCGTCGTTGGCGATGTCACCCTGAACCACGTGGACCATCTCGTGGTTCATGATCGAGTACATGCGCTCGCTTGCCGGAAAGGTCTCGAAGGCATGCGAGATCGGCGAGATCTCGATGAAGACCCGGCTGCGCGGCGCGACCCCCGCCGTGGCGCTGCCATAGTCGGCGAAATCCTTCAGCAGCACGATCGTGGATTCGGACGGCTCCCAGCCGAACGTCCGCCGCTGCCATGCGACCGAATTGGTGAACGTGCGTACCGCGTGCGGAACGATGTAATCGAGGGAATCGAAGTAGATGAGCTTCAGGTCCCGGGTCTCGACATAGGACAAGCCCAGGGAGCTCTCTTCGGCGACGGCCGCGTTCGGGAGCATGGCCAACAGCAGGCACCAGACGCGCAAACGCATTTCATTCCCCTTTGACCCCGGATACCCGAAGCATAGGGGGTCGGCCCTGAAAAGAAAACCGCCGGCGGATGAGGCCGGCGGTCGGGTGCTGCGGAGAGCTTAAGTGTTACTTGACCTGGCTTGCGGCGTTCGTCGCAGCATTGGTCGCAGCGTTGGTGGCGGCGTTCGTCGCAGCGTTCGTCGCAGCGTTCGTGGCGGCGTTGGTCGCGGCGTTCGACTGCGCCTTGGACGCGGCGTTGGTCGCGGCATTGCTCGACGCGTTCGTGGCGGCATTGGTCGCGGCGTTCGTGGCGGCGTTGGTCGCGGCGTTCGACTGCGCCTTGGATGCAGCGTTGGTCGCGGCATTGCTCGACGCGTTCGTGGCGGCGTTGGTCGCAGCGTTCGTGGCGGCGTTGGTCGCGGCGTTCGACTGCGCCTTGGATGCAGCGTTGGTCGCGGCATTGCTCGACGCGTTCGTGGC
>JANMCH010000028.1:0-8007 GCA_031361045.1 Betaproteobacteria bacterium
GCCGGCAACCCGCGCATGGCGCTGCAGGTGAAGAACCTGGCGCGCTTGAACGACGGGCAGAAGCAGGCGATCCGCGAACGCGCCGCGGCCATCCGTCGTGGCGAGGTGGCCTGAGCGCGCCGGGCCGCGGCCGAACGCCCGCTACTCCCACTCGATGGTCGCGGGAGGCTTGCCGGAGATGTCGTAGACGACGCGGTTGAAACCGCGCACTTCGTTGGTGATGCGGTTGCTGATCTTCGCCAGCAGTTCGTGCGGCAGCGGCGCCCAGTGCGCGGTCATGAAGTCGGTCGTCTGCACTGCGCGCAGTGCCACCGCGTTTTCGTAGGTACGGCCGTCGCCCATCACGCCCACCGATCGTACCGGCAGGAATACCGCAAACGCCTGCGCCGTCCTGTCGTACCACGTGAGGCCGTCGTCTCCGCGCGCCGCGCGCAGTTCCTCGATGAAGATCGCATCGGCGCGGCGCAGCAGGTCCGCGCGCTCGGCTGTGATGTCGCCCAGGATGCGCACGCCCAGTCCCGGCCCCGGAAACGGATGCCTGTACACCATGTTGCGCGGCAGTCCGAGCTCGACACCCAGCGCGCGCACCTCGTCCTTGAACAATTCGCGCAGCGGTTCCAGCAATTTAAGGTGCAGCGACTCCGGCAGGCCGCCCACGTTGTGATGCGACTTGATCGTGTGCGCTTTTTTCGTCTTCGCCCCCGCCGACTCAATCACGTCCGGGTAGATCGTGCCCTGCGCCAGCCATTTCACGTTGGACAGCTTGGCCGATTCGCGCTGGAACACGTCGACGAACAGCTTGCCGATGATCTTGCGCTTGGTTTCCGGATCCGACACACCCGCAAGCGCGCCAAGGAACTCGGCGCTGGCGTCGACATGGATCACCTTCACGCCGAGATTCTGCGCGAACGTTTGCATCACCTGTTCCGCCTCGTGCAGGCGCAGCAGGCCATGGTCGACGAACACGCAGGTAAGGCGATCGCCGATGGCGCGATGAATAAGTGCGGCAGCGACCGACGAATCGACGCCGCCGGAAAGCCCTAGCAGGACATCCTCGTCGCCGGTTTGCGCGCGCACGGCGGCCACCGCCTCGCCCAGGTAGTCGCGCATGTTCCAGTCGTTGCCACAGCCGCAGATTTCGTGCGCGAAACGGGACAGGATCGACGTGCCTTGCTTGGTGTGCGTCACCTCGGGATGGAATTGCACCGCGTAGAAGCGGCGCGACTCGTCGGCCATCGCGGCGATGGCGCACGTCTCCGACGAACCGGTCAGCTTGAACCCCGGCGGGAGTGCGCTGACCTTGTCGCCGTGGCTCATCCACACGTCGAGCAAGCCGTGTCCTTCCGCATTGGCGCGATCCTGGATGTCGCGGAACAGCGCGGAATGGCCGCGCGCGCGCACTTCCGCGTAGCCGAACTCGCGCACCTTGCCCGTCTCGACCGCGCCGCCCAACTGCGCGGCCATCGCCTGCATGCCATAGCAGATGCCAAGCACGGGCACGCCCGCCTTCCATACCTGCTCCGGCGCGCGCGGCGTATCGCCTTCGGTCACGCTGTTGGGTCCGCCCGACAGGATGATGCCCCGCGCGCCGAAGTCGCGGATGAAAGCGTCATCGACGTCGAACGGGTGGATTTCGCAATAGACATTCAGCTCGCGCAGCCGGCGCGCAATCAGCTGCGTGTATTGCGCGCCGAAGTCGAGGATCAGAATTTTCGAGTGCGACGATGCAGCCATCTACTGCACCCGATAGTTGGGGGCTTCCTTGACGATCTGCACATCGTGCACGTGGGACTCGCGGATGCCCGCCGAGGTGATCTCCACGAATTCCGCGCGCGTCGACAGCTCGTCGATCGTGCCGCAGCCGCAATACCCCATCGCCGCGCGCAGGCCGCCCATCAATTGGTGTATCACCGAGGCGAGCACGCCCTTGTACGGGACGCGCCCTTCGATGCCTTCGGGCACCAGCTTTTCCGCAGCGCCTTCGCCCTCGGAATCCTGGAAATAGCGGTCGGCGCTGCCTTCCTGCATCGCGCCGAGCGAGCCCATGCCGCGGTAACTCTTGTAGGAACGCCCCTGATACAGCTCGATGTCGCCCGGCGCTTCTTCAGTTCCGGCGAAGAGGCTGCCCAGCATGACGCAGGACGCGCCGGCCGCAATGGCCTTGGCGATATCGCCGGAATAGCGGATGCCCCCATCGGCAATGGCTGGAATGCCGGCCTTGGCCACGCCTTCGATCGCGAACTGGATCGCGGAAATCTGCGGCACGCCCACACCCGCGACGATGCGCGTCGTGCAGATCGAGCCGGGACCGATGCCTACCTTGACCGCATCGGCGCCATGATCGGCCAGCGCCTTGGCGCCGTCCGCGGTGGCGATGTTGCCGCCGATGATCTGCACTTGCGGGAAACGCTTGCGTATCCACAGGATGCGGTCCAGCACGCCCTTGGAATGCCCATGCGACGTGTCGACCACGAGCACGTCCACCCCTGCGGCCACCAGGGCGTCCACGCGCTCCTCCGTGTCGCCGCCGGTACCCACGGCCGCCCCCGCACGCAAGCGACCGAGATCGTCCTTGCACGCGAGCGGATGCTCGGTCGCCTTGAGGATGTCCTTGACCGTGATGAGACCGCGCAGCTCCATGTCGCCGTTGACGACCAGCACGCGTTCGAGGCGGTGCTGGTGCATCAGCGACTTCGCGGTGTCGAGGTCGGTGCCTTCCGGTACGGTGACCAGGCGATCGGGCTTGGTCATGATGGCCGCAACGGGCTGGTCGAGATTCGTCTCGAAGCGCAGGTCGCGGTTGGTGACGATGCCGACGACTCGCTTGCCCTCGACCACCGGAAGACCGGAAATGCGATGTCGGCGTGTGAGCGCGAGCACTTCGCGCACCGACATCGTCGGCGGAATCGTGATTGGATCCTTGACGACGCCGCTTTCGAAGCGCTTGACCTTCGCCACCTCGGCGGCCTGCTTCGAAGGCGCCATGTTCTTGTGGATGACGCCGAGCCCACCCTCCTGCGCGATGGCAATGGCCAGGCGAGCTTCGGTGACCGTGTCCATCGCCGCCGAGACCAGCGGGATGTTCAACGAAATTGTCCGCGTCAGGCGGGTCTTGAGCGAAACGTCGCGGGGAACGACGAGGGAATGTGCGGGAACCAAGAGGACGTCGTCGAACGTCAGCGCTTTCCGGACGACACGCATTGATTTCTCCTATGCGCAAAGATCGATTATACCCGCGTCGGTCGACCCGCCCAAACGGGCGCCACTCCGCGGGCCGCATACGCAACAGCGGCGTACCGTCCGACGGCCGATGCCCACGGATTCATTGACTTGCGCCAGCGCGCTGCGCTACCGTGGCAGGATCGTGTACCTAGCGGAGGTGGGCTATGGAACGCTCCCTTGGCCGTTGCGCAACCCCGAGTCCCATGGCGTCAGACTTCAGACAATTTACTGTGTGCCGCGTACGTCGTGCGGCCATTCCGCTGGCCGTTGCATGCGCGTTCGCGATCCTGTGCGCCGCGGTGCCGGCGGGCGCTGCGCTTTACAAGTGGACCGACGCCAATGGTCGTGTCGTGTATTCGGACCAGCCGCCCCCGGGGGACGTCAAGGTCGACACGATTGCCAGTCCGCCACCGCCTGCCAACCCCAATGCGGTGAAGGAAATGGCCACCAAGGAGGCGGAAGGCAAGAAGCAGCAGGGCGACGCCGCCGACAATGCCAAGAAAGCCGCGCAGTCGCGCGCCGATGCCACGAAAATGGCCGGCACCTGCAAGGACGCCCGCCTGGAACTCAACAGCCTCGCCGCCAACCAGATCCTGCTCTACCGGGTGAACGAAAAGGGTGAAACGGTTTACATGGACGACGCCGAGCGTCGCCGCCGTCGCGAAAACCTCGAAACATTCATGAAGAGCAACTGCCCACGCGGCTGATACCTGTTGCCCGTGCATCGCGCAACAGAGCGACGATATTTCCACGATGAAACGGCGACATTTGCACAACAAAACGGCGACCTGCAGGTCGCCGTTTTTCATCGGTGCCTCGCCCGCACCGGGCAAAGCTGAACATCACCGTTACTGCGTCACTTCTTCTCGAAATTGGCCTGGTTGATCTTGACCTCCGCCTTGCTCTTGAGCGTGGCGAGGTAGGCCGTCAACAGTTCGCGTCCCAACTGTTCCGACAGACGCGCCGATGCGGCGTCCGCCTTGGCCTTGTCGGCATTGGCCGGCGTGTTGACCGCCAGCACCTTGTAGATCGAAAAGTCGCCGCGCTCGTTGCTGGCGCCGACATACGCCGGAAGCTTGTCCTGCACGACCTGGAAGATCTGGGCCACCGCATCTGGCGGGAATCCCTGCTGCGCCGGGTTTCGTCCAATCGACGCGGGCTTGCCGAACACGACGCCCGCTGCCTTGTCGCCCTTGCCTTCGGTCAGAAGCGCGAGCTTCGCGCGACCGGCGTTCTGCGCGAGATCGGTGGCCGCCTTGTGGGTCATCTGCGCGCGGATCTCGTTCTTGACGTCATCGAACGGTCGCGGTGCGGCCGGCTTGTATTCGACGATGCGCGCGGCCATCAACGAATTGGGGCCGACCTCGATGGCTTCGGTGTTGCGCTTGCTCTGGATCGATTCCGGTGAGAACAGCGTCTGCACCACCTTGGCGTTGCCCTTCGCCAGCGCCTGCGCCTGCGCCCGGGTGATGAAAGGCGTGACTTCGACCTTGAGGTCCAGCGCCTTTGCGGCACCGGCGAGGCTATCCGCCTGTTCGTAGACCAGGTTCTGGAACTGGTCCGCCGAAGCCGCGAATTTCTGCCCAACCAGCTGGCGCTTCAGGTCGGCTTCAATCTGTGCCTTCACGTTCTCGAACGGCTGCACCTGCGCTGCCTTGATGCCGTTGACCTTGATGACGTGGAAACCGAACTCGGTCTGCACGGGTCCGACGATGTCGCCGGGATTGGCGGCGAAAACCGCATCTTCGAAGGCCTTGACCATCGAGCCGCGCGCGAAACTGCCGAGTTCGCCGCCTTGCTGCGCCGAACCCGGATCCTTCGAGAATTCGCGCGCGAGGTCGCCGAACTTCGCGGGACTGGCCTTGGCCTTGGCGAGGATTTCCTCCGCCTGTTTGCGTGCCGCGGCCTTGTCGGCGTCGCTGGCATCGGGCTTCACGGCAATGAGGACATGGGATGCGGCGCGCTCTTCCGCCGTGGAGTACTGCTTCATGTTGGCGTCGTACTGTTTCCTGACATCCGCCGGATCGACGGCCGCGTTCGCCAGGAGCGCATCCTGCGTGAGGATCAGGAATTCGATCTTCGCCACTTCAGGCGACTGGAACGCCGCCTGGTTCTTGTCGTAGAACGCCTTCAGCGCGGCATCGTCGAGCTTCACGTCCTTGACGAACGGCTCGGCGTTGACCACGGCCACGGCGACTTCTCGCTGTTGCTCGAGCAGGCCCAGATATTTGTCGGTCGACGGACGCGCGACGATATTGGCCGCAGATACCGGCTCCTGCACCGCGGCAGTGAGCATGTCCTGGCGCACCTTTTCCTCGAACTCGACGCGATTCGTGTTTTGCTGCGAAAGGACCAGCTCGTAGCGGGTGCTGGAGAATTTGCCGGCCTCCTGGAACGCCGGGATTGCGCCAATGACTTCCCGCAATTGCTCATCGGAGACGCGGAAACGCTCGTCCCTGGCCTTGGTCGAGAGCAGGCGGTCGTTGATGACCTGGTCCAGCACCGCGAATCGCACTTCGGGGTTGTCGAACATCGCCGGGTCGAAATTGCGGCCCATCATCTGCCGCGCACGTGCCTGCTGGTCGCGCATCGCCAGCTCGAAATCCTGCTGGGTGATCTTGTCCTTGCCGACCGTCGCCACGGAATCTGCGGACGTGTTGCCGCGGAAGTAGTAGTCGACACCGAAAAAAGCGAACGGGACCATCATCAGGAACAGGATGATCTGCGCCGCCAGCTTGTGTTTCTGTACTAGATCGAACATGGATCCCGCTCGCAATCGAGAAGAGGCCGTTGCTTGCCTCAAGATGAAAGGGCGAACTCGCGTTCGCCCCTGACTTGCGGATTCTGGCGGAGTGGACGGGACTCGAACCCGCGACCCCCGGCGTGACAGGCCGGTATTCTAACCAACTGAACTACCACTCCCTACTTGCACTCATTTGCAGTTGTGGTGGGTGCTGAGAGGCTCGAACTCCCGACATTCGCCGTGTAAAGGCGACGCTCTACCAACTGAGCTAAGCACCCGTAATGGGGTCAGGTTGACTTTCCCCACGAACCCCGGGCTCCGGACGTTCGATCCTTCGGCGCCAAAAGTTAACCTGACCCCATTTGGACTGCAAAGAGGGTCTAGTTTAACGCATCCTTGAGCGCTTTTCCAGCCCGGAACTTGGGCACCTTGGCGGCGCGGATCCGGATGGGTTCGTTGGTGCGCGGATTGCGGCCCTGGCGCGCGGTGCGCTTGCCTACGTAGAACGAGCCGAAGCCCACCAGCGTGACGATGTCACCCTTCTTGAGGGAGCCGCGGATGGCGCCTACGGTTGCGTCCAGCGCACGCCCCGCAGCGGCCTTCGAGATATCGGCGTGCCGGGCAATCGCGTCGATCAATTCGGATTTGTTCACAGGACGTCCCCTTGGCTTCTGGAAATTGAATCGGGAGGAATTGCCGAAGTGCGTATTCAAAAATGGCAGCACACCGAGCGATGCACCGGAACGACCTTTATAACGCCCGCGATTTCGCAGTGTCAAGGCCGAATGAACACAATTCGCCGCGCGACAAGTGTCCATGCGCATGGCGCATCCAAGATTGCGCGCGAAGATTTTCTCGCAGTTGATTGAAGCATTGCGATTGATGCCATGCAGGATTGCGAATTTGCCTGCCCGGCACGCAAAAAGAAAACGCGCGTGAGCAGTTTCCATGCCCACGCGCGTACAGGCGCTGTCGACCGATCAGTGCTTGAGCGCCGGTGTCTTGTCGTCGGCCGCAGGTACCGGAGGCACCGACGGCGCGTCGCCGCCCTCCTTGTCGTCGACGAGGGCAACCGGGTGACGCTCCAGTGCCTGCTCCAGGACCTGCTCGATCCAGCGCACCGGATGGATGTCGAGCCGATTCTTGATCTCGTCCGGGATTTCCGCCAGGTCCTTCACGTTTTCTTCCGGAATCAACACGGTCTTGATACCACCGCGCCCTGCCGCGAGCAGCTTTTCCTTCAGGCCGCCGATCGGCAGCACTTCGCCGCGCAGCGTGATCTCGCCGGTCATCGCGACGTCGCACCGCACCGGGATGCCGGTGAGGATGGACACGATCGCCGTGACGATCGCGCCGCCCGCCGAAGGTCCATCCTTGGGCGTGGCGCCTTCCGGCAGATGGATGTGCAGGTCAGTCTTGGTATAGAAGTCGGCGGGGATGCCGAGGGCCTTCGAACGATGACGGACCACGGACAGCGCGGCCGCGATCGACTCGTTCATCACGTCGCCCAACTTGCCGGTCGTGGTGGTCTTGCCCTTGCCGGGCAGCGCCACCGCTTCGATCGTCAGCAGGTCGCCGCCCACTTCAGTCCAGGCCAGTCCCGTGACCTGGCCCACCTGGTTCTTCTTCTCCGCAATGCCATAGGTGAAGCGCCGCACGCCGAGGTATTTGTCGAGGTTCTTCGAATTGACGTCGACCGGACCCTTGGCAGTACGCGCCTTGCCTTCGCTCTGCTTCAGCAGCAGGCTCTTCACCACCTTGCGGCAGATCTTGCTGATGTCGCGTTCGAGGCTGCGCACGCCGGCTTCGCGCGTGTAGTAGCGCACGATGTCGCGCAGCGCGCTCTCCGCCACGTGCAGTTCGTCGGGCTTGATGCCGTTGTTCTTCATCTGCTTGGGCATCAGGTACTGCTTGGCGATGGCGATCTTCTCGTCCTCGGTGTAACCCGACAGGCGGATGACTTCCATGCGATCGAGCAGCGGCGCCGGGATGTTCATCGAATTGGCGGTCGCGACGAACATCACGTCGGACAGGTCGTACTC
>JANMCH010000031.1:0-10448 GCA_031361045.1 Betaproteobacteria bacterium
CGGCGAGCAACGTTCGCTGCGCGTCGAGTACTTCGAGATACGACGTGCGGCCGGCGTCATAGCGCAGGTTCGCCATGTCGAGCGCGATGGCCAGGTCGTTGCGCCGATCGGTTTCCGCCGCAAGTACATCCCGCGACGAGCGATTGACGATCAGCGCGTCGTGCACTTCACGGAACGCCTGCTGCACTGTCTGCAGATACTGGACGGCCTGATAGTCGTTGTTGGCCTTGGCCAACTCGACCTGTGCTTCGATCGACTTGAGCGCCAACAGCGGCTGTATCAGGCCAAGGCCGATGCCCCAGATGCCGGCCGGCGACGTGAACAGGTTCGAAACCGCGGCCGCATTGGTGCCGAAGTTGCCGGAAAGACCCAGCGACGGGAAATAGTTGGCGCGGGCCTGCTGGATGCGCAGGTCCGATGACGCCAGCAGTGCTTCGGACCGCGCGACGTCCGGGCGGCGCTCGAGCAATCCAGACGGCAGTCCTTGAGGCAGCGCCGGCACTTCTGTTGCGGCTTCGATGGTCTGGCCGCGCGCGATCTCGGGTTCGAACACGGCGCGCGGGGAGCGCCCGGTCAACACAGCGAGCGCGGATTCGAGTTGGCCGATCGCCTGCATGGCCCGCGCGATGTCAGCGACGACGGCGGAGCGCTCGGCCTGCGCCTGCTTGAAGTCGTAGTCGCCGATCAATCCTGCGTCGTACCGGTCGCGCTGCAACTGCACGGCCTCGGTGCGTGACTTGAGCGTGTCGTTCAGCACGACCAGCGCAGCGTCGGCGGCGCGCAGCCGGAAGTAGGTATTGGCCGTTTCGGCCGCAACCGAGATCCGCACCGATTCGCGGTAGTACTTCGAGGCCGCGAGATCGTTCTCCGCGGCGAGCGCGCCGCTGCGGTACTTGCCCCACACGTCGAGCTCATAGTTCACGCCGACGAAAGCACCAAAATTGTTGCTGGTCAGCTGTGTTCCGCTGGGCAGCGGCGGCACCGTCGCGGCGGAAATGCGGTTGCGTGACCCGTTGACGTTCAGGTTGATTTTGGGTTCCAGGTACGATTGCGCAAGCAACACATTGGCGCGCGCCGCCTCGATGCGCGACAGCGAAGCCTTGATGTCCAGGTTGCTGGCAAGTGCCTCCGCCACGAGCGCGTCGAGCACCGGGTCGTTGAACAGCGTCCAATACTGACGAAGCGCCTCGTTCTGCGCCGTGGTGGCCGAGCCGGGGGGCACGTCGTACTTGGGCGGCAGCGGCTGCGTAACGGCGCAGCCGGCCAGGATCAGCGCAGCCGCCACCAGTGTGGCCGATCGGGAAATGCGGAAGTTGTGCTTAGACATGGCTGGCTCCCGGGGCACCGCCCGGAGGATGTTCTGCGGCGATGCGCTTTGCCTGCGCCTCGTGCGCGTGGTCGAGTTCGTCGAAGATTTCCTGCGTCGAGCGATTCTCGGTAACGTGCCGGTCGAAGATCACCTTGAAGAAGAGCGGCACGAAGAAGATCGCGAGGAACGTCGCCGCGAGCATGCCGCCGGTGACGCCCGTACCGACTGAATGCCGCGCACCCGCGCCGGCACCCGAGGACAACGCGAGCGGCAGCACGCCGAAGATGAACGCGAGAGAGGTCATCAGGATCGGGCGGAACCGCAGGCGCGCGCCTTCGACGGCCGACGCCGACGGCGACAAGCCCTGCTCATGCTTGTTGAGCGCGAACTCGACGATGAGAATCGCGTTCTTTGCCGCAAGGCCCAGCAGCGTCACCAAACCGATCTGGAAGTACACATCGCTGGTCAGGTGTCGTGCCCATACCGCGATCAGTGCGCCGAACGTTCCGAACGGCAACGCCAGCAGCACGGCAAGCGGCAACGACCAGCGTTCGTACTGTGCCGACAGGATCAGGAACACCATGATCACGGCCAGGCTCAGCGCAAACGTGGACGCGCCACCGGACTTCTTTTCCTGGAACGAGGAGCCGCCCCAGTCGTAGCTGAAATCGGCGGGCAGCACTTCCTTGGCGATCTGCTCGACGCGCGCAATGCCTTGACCCGAGCTGTAGCCGGGTGCCGCTTGTCCGATGATCTTGACCGCGGGCAGATTATTGAAGCGGTCGAGCGAATCGGGTCCTGACGTGTATTTGACGGTGACCAGCGACGACAGCGGAATCATCTCCCCGCCTTTCGCTCTCACGTAGATGCCGGAAATGTCCTCGGGCTTCTTGCGGAAATCCGGTTCCGCGGACATCAGCACCTGCCACGTGCGGCCATACTTGTTGAAATCGTTGACGTAGTAGGTGCCCATCGTCGCCGACAGCGCCGCAAAGATGTCGCTGATGGGCACGCCGATCTTCTTGGCCTTGTCGCGGTCGACGTCGACGTAGAGCTGCGGCACGGCCGCGTGCCACAACGTTTGCGCGCCGCCCAATTCCTTGTCCGCGTTGGCGCGCGCAAGGAAGGCGTCCTTGACCTCGTTCAGGCGCTTGGAGCCACCGTCGCCGCGATTCTGGATGTAGAACTCGTAGCCACCCGTGGAGCCCAGGCCAAAGATCGGCGGCGGGTTGAACGCCAGCACCAGCGCTTCCTTAATGTGCCCGGTCTTGGCGTACACCTCGCCGACCAATTGCTGCGCGGTGACCGTGCGGTCGTCCCAGGGCTTTTGCGTGACGAACAGTGTGGCCGCATTGTTGCGGAAACCGCCGCCGATGAAGTCGAAGCCGGTGAAGGCGATGACGTCCTGATTGTTGGGGTTGCCGCGAATCGCAGCCTCGACTTCGTCGACGACCTTTTGCGTACGCTCGAGTGACGCGCCATCGGGCAGGATGACTGCAGTAATGAACCAGCCCTGGTCTTCGTCCGGCACGAGGCTGCCCGGAGTAATGCGCCACATCAGCACGGCGGCGGCGACCATCAGCGCGAACACGGTCAAGCCGATGATCGCGCGGCGAATCAGCCAGGCCACACCATGCGTGTAGCCGTTGACGATCTTGTCGAACGTGCGGTTGAACCACGCGAAGAATCCGGTCGCATTGACGTGCGGCTTGAGTATCAGCGCGCACAGGGCCGGCGACAGCGACAGCGCCACGAAGCCGGAAATGACCACCGAGATCGAAATCGTCACCGCGAACTGGCGATAGAGTTCGCCGGTCAGTCCGCCCAGGAACGCGATGGGGACGAACACGGCAACCAGCGTCAGCACGATCGCGATGATCGGCCCGGTGACTTCGTCCATGGCCTTGACCGAGGCATCACGCGGCGACAAGCCTTCCTCGCGCATGATTCGCTCGACGTTTTCCAGGACCACGATGGCATCGTCGACAACGATACCGATCGATAGCACCATCGCGAACAAGGTCAGCGTATTGATCGAATAGCCGAGCATCGAAATGCCGGCGAAGGTGCCGATCAACGCTACCGGTACCGCCGCGAACGGAATGATCGCCGCGCGCCAGCTCTGCAGGAACACATAGACGACCAGGAACACGAGGACCATGGCTTCAGCGAGGGTGATCAGCACTTCGCGAATCGACACTTCGACGAATCGCGTCGTGTCGAACGCGACGTTGTACGAGAGCCCTTCCGGAAAGCGCTCAGCCAACGATGCCAGCAACTTGTTGGACGCCTTGGCCACTTCGAGCGCATTGGCGCCCGGCGCCAGGAAGATGCCGATCAGCGTGGCCGGCTTGCCGTTGTAGCGGCCGTTGAATTCGTAGTCCTTCGAGCCCAGTTCGACGCGCGCCACGTCGACCAGCCGCACGGCCGAGCCGTCCGGGTTGGCGCGCACGATGATCTGCTCGAATTCCTTGGGATCGGAGAGGCGGCCCTTCGTCGTGATCGTGTAGACCAGGTCCTGGCCCTTGCCGATCGGTGCCTGGCCGATCTTGCCCGCCGCGAACTGCGCGTTCTGGTCGTTGACGGCGGTGATCACGTCGCCGGGGGTCAACTTGAGCTGCGCGAGGCGATCGGGCTTCAGCCAGATGCGCATCGCGTAATCCTTGGCGCCGAAGATCTGCACGTTGGTGGTGCCGGGCAGGCGCTTGATCTCGTCCAGCACGTTGAGCGTCACGTAGTTGGAAGTGAAGAGATCGCCGTAGCGGCCGTCCGGCGAATAGAAGGCGACGACCTGCAGGAACGACGAACTGCCACGCTCGACCGTCACGCCTTGCCGGCGCACTTCCTCGGGCAGCCGCGGCTCGACCTGCTTGACGCGGTTGTTGACGTTGACCGCGGCGATGTCGATGTCGGTGCCGATCTCGAACGTCACCTGGATCTGCACGATGCCGTTCGACCCCGAGTTCGAGCTCATGTACATCATGCCGGGAATGCCGTTGATGGCGTTCTCGAGCGGCGCGGCGACAGTGCGCTCGACCACTTCGGCCGAGGCACCCGGATAGATCGCTGCCACGGAGACGACCGGCGGCGCGATTTCCGGATACTGTGCGACAGGCAGCACTCGAATCGCTGCCAGGCCGGCGATGATCAGGAATATCGAGAGGACGGCCGCGAAGATCGGGCGGTCAATGAAAAAACGCGAGAGCATGGTGGGATTCGCTTATTGCGGACTACGACTTGGGCGCGGCCGGCGCAGCGGGTGCGGCAGGTGCAGTATTGCCAGGCGAGTTGCCGGGTGCGGCGGCAGGCGCAGTGTTGCCAGGTGCGGCAGCCGGTGCTGCGACCAACTTGATCGGCGCGCCGGGACGCAGCTTGGACACGCCGTCGGTGATGACCTTGTCGCCCGCCTTGATGCCGCTGTCGATGATCCACAGGTTGACGCCATCCTGCACAACCCACGGGCCGACGGTGACCGGGCGCGCGGCGGCGATGTCCTTGCCATCCTTGTCCTTGTCCGCGACGTAGACGAACTTGCCTTGCGCGCCGTCGAGCACCGCAACCTGCGGCACGGCCAGCGCGTTGTTGCGCATCGCGCCCTCGAGCGTCACGCGCACGAACTGGCCGGGCTTCAATACACCGTCGGCGTTAGGCAGCTCGGCCCGCATCTCGAACGTGCCGGTCGCCGGATTGATCCGCGAATCGGCGAAGTTGATGCGGCCTTTGCGCGGAACCACGCTGCCATCGGCCATCTTGATCGAAACGTTGTAGGCGTTGTCCTTGGGCAGCGTGAGCCGGCCTTCGCTGACCGACTTGTTGAGCGCCAGCTGTTCGTTCTCGGAAATCGCGAACGGCACCCAGATCGGGTTGGCTTGCGAAATCGTGGTCAGCAGCGTGTCATTGGCGGTGACCAGGCTGCCTTCGGATTTGGGCGCGCGGCTGGACAATCCGGCAATGGGCGCCACCACCCGCGTGTAGCCCAGGCTCAGCTTCACTTCGTCCAGCTTGGCCTGTGCGGCCTTGACCGACGCGGCGGACAACTCGGCGTTGGACGCCGCATCGTCGGCTTCCTTCTGTCCGACCGCGCGTTTCTCGGCCAACGGCTTGAGGCGCGCCAGCTCGCGGTTCGATTGCGCCAGGCCCGCCTGCGCGCGAGCCAGTTCCGCTTCGAGTGCGGCGGCCTGCGCCGCGAGCGGCTTGGGATCGATGACGAACAGCACTTGTCCGACGCGGACCGCGGAACCTTCCTGATAGAGCTTCTGCTCCAGGATGCCCGTGACCCGCGCACGAACTTCGACTTCCTTCGAGCCGGCCGTCTGTCCGACGTACTCGTAGGCGACCGGCAGGTTGCGCGGCGCCACGGTGATCGTGGTTACCTCGCCCGGAGGAAAGCCGGGGAAGCCTCCCGCAGGCGGCTGCTTGCCGCAGGCGGCCAGGACGAGTGTTGCGACCGCGATGGGCAGGAAATAGCTGGGGATGCGACGTGCAAGAACTGACATGGGGGGCTCCGGACTTGATCCACAGCAAGGCTGTGGCACAAAGGACTTGCCAACAGACCCAATATTACATACATTCACGGATGTTTGTAAATAGGGTGTTGGCCCAATAAGGGCTGCGTAGGAAAAAATGGCTCGCAAGACCAAAATGGAGGCGCTGGAGACTCGGGAACGGCTGCTGGACGCCGCCGAGGTCGTATTCCGGCAGCGCGGCGTGACCCGGACGTCGCTGGCGGAAGTTGCGACCGCCGCCGGCGTGACGCGGGGCGCCGTCTATTGGCATTTCAAGGACAAGGCGGCGCTGTTCCATGCGATGTGCGACCGCGCCACGCTTCCCCTTGACGCGTTGTTCGAGCGCGCCAGTGTAACGGCATCGACGGACCCGCTGGTTACATTGCGCGAACTTTGTGTCGGCGCGTTGCAACGCCTCGCCACCGATGCGCGTACGCAGGCCGTGTTCGAGGTGATCTTCCACAAGACCGAACTGGTCGACGAACTCGCGGGCATGGCCACCTCGCACGAGGACGAGCGCTGCCAGTGCCTGGGGCAGATCGAGGCGATCATCCGCCGCTGTGCCGAAATCGGCGAACTGCCGCCGGACATCGATGCGCAACTCTCGGCGCAGGGCCTCAACGCGTTGATGGTCGGCATCATGCACGAATGGGTGCTGGACCCGGCGGCCTATGATTTGGCCGCCGCCGCGCCCGCACTGATCGACGCTTTCCTGGCCGGATTGTCGGCCTGCCCACCACGCCTCGCGCCGCGCCGCGCCCCGCGCACCATGCCGCGCGTCCGCGCAAAGACCGTCTTGGCCTGACGAGGGCGCAACACCGCCGCGCGCATCGGCGCCGGCGCGGCATAATCCGACTTCCACGTTTGCCACGGAAGTCATCCACATGAGCACCATCCAGCGCGTCGGCATCGTCGGCGCCGGCACCATGGGCAACGGCATCGCGCAGGCTTGCGCCGTCGCCGGACTCGATGCGGTCATGATCGACGTCGTGGAAAGCCAGGTGATGCGCGGTGTCGCCGCCATCTCCGGCAGTCTCGACCGCCTGGTCAAGAAGGACAAGATCTCGGCTGCCGACAAGGACGCGGCGCTGCTGCGCATCAAGGGCACGACGGTCTACGACGACCTTGCGACCTGCGACCTGGTCATCGAGGCAGCCACCGAAAATCTCGAGCTCAAGCTCAAGATCATTCGCCAGATCGACGGCCTCGCCCAACCCACGGCGTTGCTCGCGTCGAATACGTCGTCGATCTCGATCACGACCCTCGGTGCCGTCACCTCGCGGCCGGCGCAATTCCTCGGCATGCACTTTTTCAATCCGGTGCCGATGATGTCGCTGGTGGAATTGATCCGCGGATTGCAGACATCCGATGCGGCGGTTGCCGACGGCGTGGAATTCGCGAAGCGCCTGTCCAAGGTGCCCATCGTCGTCAAGAACAGCCCGGGCTTCGTCGTCAACCGCATCCTGTGCCCGATGCTGAACGAAGCGGTGTTTGCGCTGCAGGAGGGCTTGGCCACCGCGGAGGACATCGACAACGGCATGAAGCTGGGCTGCAGCCATCCGATCGGCCCGCTGGCGCTGTGCGACATGGTCGGACTCGACGTGCTGCTGGCGGTGATGAACGTCTTCTACGCGGACTTCCGCGACCCCAAGTACCGGCCCGCACTGCTGTTGCAGGAGATGGTCGCTGCCGGACATCTCGGCCGCAAGTCCGGCCGCGGGTTCTATGGCTACACCTGATCGCCGCGTCAGGCTAATATGCCTGATGCGTCCCCACCGGCATTCTCGCCGGGCGAGAAGAACGCCGCCAGTCTGAAGGCTCGGAGGAGAGGTTGGAGGAGAGGCTCGACACGTTCCCGCGGCTCCTGCTGCACCACGCGACGGTGCGCCCGAACCATCCGGCCGCGCGCGAAAAGGATCTCGGGATCTGGCAGACCACGTCGTGGTCCGGTGTCGCGCGTGAAGTTCGCGCAATGTCGTGCGGCTTGGCTGCGCAAGGATTCAGGCGCGGCATGCATCTGGCGATCATCGGCGACAACCGACCGCGGCTGTACTGGTCGATGGCGGCGGCGCAGGCCTTGGGCGGCATTCCCGTACCGATGTACCAGGATGCGCCGGCCGTCGACCTCACGTACGTTCTCAACGATGCGGAAATCGCGTATGCCATCGTCGAGGATCAGGAGCAGGTCGACAAGATGGAGGAGGCGAAGGCGCACGTCGCCACCTTGGCCCACGTCTACTACGACGATCCGCGCGGCCTGCGCAACTACACGGCGGTCACGAGCTTCGACCGGCTCCTGGAAATCGGCCGCGAATTTGACGCCGCCAATCCGGGATACTTCGACGCGGAGGTCGCCAAGGGTGCCGCTGGCGACGTCGCGATCATGCTGTACACATCAGGCACCACAGGCAAGCCCAAGGGCGTGTGCCAGACGCATGCGGCGCTGATTGCCGCCGCGAAGGGTGGCATCGAATTCGATCACCTTAACGCGGACGAGAGCGTGCTGTCGTACCTGCCGATGGCCTGGGTTGGCGACAATCTCTTTTCCTACGCGCAGGCGATGGTCGCCGGATTCACGATCAACTGCCCGGAATCGGGCGAGACCGTGATGACGGATTTGCGCGAAATCGGTCCCACCTACTACTTCGCGCCGCCACGGGTGTTCGAGAACCTGCTGACGCAGGTGATGATCCGGATGGAGGATGCGAGCGCCATCAAGCGGGCGATGTTCAGTTACTTCACCCACGTCGCGCGGCGGTGCGGCGCGCAGATTCTCGACGGCATGCCGGTTTCCTTCGCTGACCGCGCGCAATACGCGCTCGGCAACCTGCTGGTCTACGGACCGTTGCGCAACGTGCTGGGCATGAGCCGCATACGCGTTGCGTACACGGCGGGCGCGGCCATTGGCCCCGACCTGTTCCGTTTCTATCGCTCGATCGGCATCAACCTGAAGCAGCTCTACGGCTCGACGGAAACGTGTGCGTACGTGTGCCTGCAGCCGGATCGCGGCGTGAGGTTCGACACCGTCGGCCTGCCGGCGCCGGGCGTCGAGGTCAAGATCGGCGAATCGGGCGAGGTGCTGGTGAAAGGCCCGATGCTGCTCAAGGAATATTACAAGCGGCCCGACGCGACGGAGGAGTCGATCGATGCCGACGGCTATTTCCGCACCGGCGACGCAGGCCTCTTCGACGACAGCGGGCAACTGAAGATCATCGACCGCGCCAAGGATGTGGGAAAACTTTCCGGCGGCGGCATCTTCGCGCCCAACTACATCGAGAACAAGCTCAAGTTCTTTCCGCACATCAAGGAGGCGGTGGCGTTCGGCGACGGCCGCGACATGGTGTGCGCGTTCATCAACATCGACGTCGGTTCCGTCGGCAACTGGGCCGAGCGCCGCGGCCTCGCGTACTCGGGCTACACCGACCTGGCGCAAAAGAGCGAGGTCTACGACCTGATCCGCGAGTGCGTGGAAAAGGTCAACGTGGAACTTGCCGCGGAAGGCGGGCTCGCCGACTCGCAGATCCACCGTTTCCTGATCCTGCACAAGGAACTCGACCCCGACGACGACGAGCTGACGCGCACGCGCAAAGTGCGGCGCGGCTTCGTCGCCGAGAAGTACGCGGTGCTGATCGACGCGCTGTACGGCGGGCGGAAAGTCGAGCACATCGAGACGCTGGTGCGCCTGGAGGACGGCCGCAGCAACATGGTGGCGGCGGATTTGCGCATCGACGATGCGCGGACCGTTGCGGCGCCGGCGCGAAAGGCGGCATGATGGCCATTGCCGGCGAAACGATACTGAAGCTCGACAACATCTCGCTGGCGTTCGGTGGCGTGAAGGCCCTGACGGATATCAGCTTCGATGTGCGCGAGCACGAGGTGCGCGCCATCATCGGCCCGAACGGCGCGGGCAAGAGCTCGATGCTCAACGTGATCAACGGCGTCTATCGCCCGCAGAAGGGCACGATAACGTTCCGCGGCAACGTCCGGCGCGACATGGACACGCACGACGCGGCGGCACACGGTATTGCGCGCACGTTCCAGAACATCGCGCTGTTCCGCGGCATGTCCGTGCTGGACAACATCATGACCGGCCGCAATCTCAAGATGCGCGCGACGTTTCTCGAGCAGGCGATCTGGCTGGGGCGCGCGAAACGCGAGGAGCTCGAGAATCGTGCGAAGGTCGAGGAGGTCATCGACTTCCTGGAGATCCAGCACATTCGCCGCACGCCCGTCGGTCGCCTGCCCTACGGACTGCAAAAGCGGGTGGAGCTGGCGCGCGCGCTGGCCGCCGAGCCGACGATGCTGCTGCTGGACGAACCGATGGCCGGCATGAACGTGGAGGAAAAGCAGGACATGTGTCGCTTCATCCTCGATGTGAACGAACAGTACGGCACGACGATCGTGCTGATCGAACACGACATGGGCGTCGTGATGGACATCTCCGACCGCGTGGTCGTGCTGGACTATGGCAAGAAGATCGGCGACGGCACGCCCGACGAAATCCGCGGCAACCAGACGGTCATCGACGCCTATCTTGGCGTCGCCCATTAATTAGGGTCAGACTCGAATTGTCTCAATGAAACCCATACTGATCACCGGCCAATCCTTGAAAATTCGAGTCTGACCCTAATTAA
>JANMCH010000053.1:0-27497 GCA_031361045.1 Betaproteobacteria bacterium
TTCAATGCGCGCAGCGCGCCGGCCAGCAAGCCCTCGCCGATCGCGGGATTGAAGCGCGAGTGGACGATGCCGACGCGCAGGCCGTCGCCCTTCAGGCTGGGAACAATATGGCGAATGGGCATCAGGATCTGCTGCGCGCGGGTGGCTCGGTTTCGTATCCGGTCACTTCCAGATCGAAACCGGCCATGCTGGGCATCTTGCGTGGGCGGGCCAGCAAGCGCATGCGGCCGACGTTCAGGTCACGCAGGATCTGCGCGCCAATACCGTAGTTGCGAAGGTCCATCCGCGCCGGCGCCGACGGTGGAACGTCGGCGATCGCCCGCTGCCGCAGTTCCTGCGCGGATTCGGGACGATGCAGCAGCACGACCACGCCGCGGCCGGCGGCGACGATGGCGCTCAGCGATTCGTTGATCGTCCATGAATGCGACGCGCTCTCGACGTCAAGCAGGTCCATCACCGACAGCGGCTCGTGCACGCGCACCAGCGTTTCGGTGTCCGGAGAAATCGGCCCGCGGACCAGGGCCAGGTGCGTGGCATCGGACAGCTTGTCGCGATAGACCACCAGGCGGAATGCGCCATGCGCCGTGTTGAGCGGACGCTCGGCGATGCGCTCGACGATGCGCTCGGTGCGGCTGCGGTAATGGATGAGGTCGGTGATCGCGCCGATCTTGAGTCCGTGCGTAGCGGCGAAGGCCAGCAGGTCGGGCATGCGGGCCATCGTGCCGTCGTCCTTCATGATTTCGCAGATCACCGCCGCCGGCATCAACCCGGCCATGCGCGCCAGGTCGCAACCGGCTTCCGTGTGGCCCGCGCGCACCAGCACGCCACCCGGTTGTGCCATCACCGGAAAGATGTGCCCCGGTTGCACGATGTCGGCCGGTCTGGCATCGGTTGCGACCGCCGCACTCACCGTGCGTGCGCGATCCGCTGCGGAAATGCCGGTGGTCACGCCCCGGGCCGCCTCGATCGAGACGGTGAAATTGGTGCCGTGCCCGGAACGGTTTGACGAAACCATCAGCGGCAGCGCCAGTTGCCGGCAGCGCTCTTCGGTCAACGTGAGGCAGATGAGGCCGCGCGCATGGCGCGCCATGAAATTGATCGCATCGGGCGTGACAAAGTCCGCCGCGATGACCACGTCGCCTTCGTTTTCGCGATCTTCCTCGTCGACCAGGACGACCATGCGGCCGGCCTTGAGTTCGGAGATGATTTCAGTCGTCGGAGAGAGCGGCATGAGAGAAAGGAAGGCGTAGACGGCGGGCGGACCCGACGGAAACGTCAAGTTTACAGCAAGGGTGCGCCGTACCGTGGCTAGCGCGTCAACAGGACCGCGGTACGGCGAAAGTCGGCGGTTTCGAGATTCTCGACGATGAAGGCCGCCACCTCCGCCCGCGATACCCGGCCCGCCGTGACCCCGTCGAGGTCGGTCAGCGCACGCGCGAGTCCGGTCGCGGGTCCATTGGTCAGGAATCCCGGACGAACCACGGTCCAGTCGACGTCACTCGCGCGCAGCAGCGCCTCCTGCCGATCCTTGTCCTGGTAGATCGTCTTCATGAACAGCGGCTGCAGGACGCGGTCGTAGAAAAAACCGCCATGGCCGCGGCTGTCGCCCGCGCCAACACCGGTTACACAGATCAACCGTCGCACGCCGTGCTTGTGCATGGCCGCCAGCAGGAATTGCGTGGCGCGCGAGAACAGGTCCACGGGCTTGCGGGTGGGTGCGATGCCCGCGGTGAAGACGACGGCATGCTGACCGGCGACGGCGCGCTCGATATCGTCCGCATCCCGGGCATCGCCGGCCACGACGCGTACGCCGGTCACCGGCAGCGAGATGCGTTCCGCGTTGCGCGCGAGCAGCGTCAGCTCGTGGCCCGCCGCGTGCGCGGCCCGCACCACTTCGCGTCCCGTGCCCCGGGTACCGCCGATGACCAGGACCTTCATGCCAGTCTCACCCGGAACCACGCGGCGTAAAGAGCCGGCAGGAACAGCAGCGTGAGACCCGTTGCCACCGTGATGCCACCCATCATGGCAACCGCCATCGGACCGAAGAAGTCGCTGCGAACGAGCGGTACCAGTCCCAGCACGGCCGCGGCGGCCGTCAGCACGATCGGACGGAAGCGGCGGACTGTGGCGCCAACCACGGACTCCCACGGCGCGTGTCCGGCCGCGATGTCCTGCTCGATCTGGTCCACCAGTATCAGTGAGTTGCGCATGATGATCCCCGCCAGCGCGATCGTTCCCAACAGTGCCACGAATCCGAAGGGCTTGCCGAAAACCAGCAACGCGAGCGCAACGCCGATCAGGCCCAGTGGCGCCGTCAGCAAGACCATCAGTGTGCGCGAAAAACTCTGCAACTGGAGCATCAGCAGCGTAACGACGGCGATCAGCATCATCGGCATGCCGGCGGCGATGGACCGCTGCCCGCGCGCCGAGTCCTCGATGGCGCCGCCCAGATTGATCCGGTACCCGAGCGGCAGGGTCGCACGGATCGGGTCCAGCTTGGGGTTGATCCGACTGGCCACGTCGGGGCCTTGCGCGTCGCCCCTCACGTCGGCGCGCACGGTGATCGTCGGCAAGCGGTCGCGGCGCCAGATGATGCCGTCCTCCTGCTCATAGCGGATGTCGGCGATCTGCGTGATGGGCACTGCGCGCCCGTTGCGCGTCGGTATCGCGAGATCCTTGAGGAAGCTGATCTTCGCGCGTTCCTCCGCCGCGCCGCGCAGCAACACCTCGACCTGCTTGTCGCGCTCGCGGAAGTAGGTGACCGAATAGCCGGACAGCGAATTGTTGAGGAACGTGGCCAGGTCCTGCGACGTGATGCCGAGCACGCGCGCCTTGTTCTGGTCGACTTGCACGCGGATCACCTTCGACGGCTCGTCCCAGTCGAACTGCACGCTGACGGTTTCCGGATCGGCGCGTACGACGTCGGCCACGTCGCGCGCGATGCGACGCACCGTCGCGACATCTTCGCCGGAGACGCGGAATTGCACCGGAAAGCCGACCGGTGGGCCGTTCTCGAGCCGCGAGATCCGCCCGCGCAGCGACGGATAGTCGGAGTCGAACAGCGCCAGCGCCTTCGCTCGCACCTGCTCGCGCTCGGCGATGCTCTTGGCGGTCACGACGAACTGCGCGAAGTTGGACTGTTGCAATTGCTGGTCGAGCGTCAGATTGAAGCGCGGGCTGCCTGCGCCGACGTACGTGACGTAGCTCTCGATGCCGCCCATGCCGTCGAGCGCCGCCTCGAATTTCTTCACCTGCTCCAGTGTGGCGGCGAACGAACTGCCTTCCGCCAGCCGCAGGTCGATCAGCAATTCCGGCCGCGACGACGACGGGAAAAACTGCTGCGGAATGAAGCGGAACAGCGCAAGCGAGCCGACGAAGATCGCCAGCGTGGCGACGATCACGGTCTGGCGGTGGTCGACGCACCACGCGATCAGCGCGCGCAGTTTCAAGTAGAACGACGTGCCATACACGGCCTCCGGCTCGCCATGATGCGCGGCGATGGCTGCGGGAGCGGGCTGCTTCCGCAACCTGGCCCATGCCCGCGCCATCAGCGAAGGCCCGCGGGACTTGCTGAAATCGGGAAGCAACTTGTAGCCCAGGAACGGGATGACGATCACGGCGACGACCCACGACGCCAGCAGCGCGATCGTCGACACCTGGAAAATCGAGCGCGTGTATTCGCCGGTCGCGCTCTTGGCCATGGCGATCGGCAGGAAGCCCGCGATGGTGACCAGCGTACCGGTCAGCATCGGGAACGCGGTACTCGTGTAGGCAAAGCCGGCGGCGCGAAAGCGGTCGTAGCCCTGCTCCATCTTGATCGCCATCATCTCGACCGCGATGATCGCATCGTCGACGAGCAGGCCCAGCGACAGGATCAACGCGCCAAGCGAAATCTTGTGCAACCCGATGTCGAACAGCCACATGAACAGGAAGGTCACCGCCAGCACGAGCGGAATCGAGACGGCGACCACGAGCCCCGTACGAAGTCCGAGGCTGACCAATGACACCGCGAGCACGATCAGCACGGCCTCGGTCAGCGAGCGGATGAACACGTTGATCGAGCGCTGCACCGCCGTGGGCATGCTGGCCACACCCGCCAACTCGATGCCGACCGGCAACTGCTGCTGGATGCGCGCAACATTGCTGTCGAGCAGGTGGCCCAGCTCGACGACGTCGCCACCCTTCTCCATCGTCACGCCCAGGCCCAGTGCCTCCTTGCCCTGCCAGCGCATCTTCTTCTGCGGCGGGTCGACGTAGCCGCGCGTCACGGTCGCGATGTCGCCCAGGCGAATCACCCGATTGTTGGCGCGCAGGCTGATATCGCGGATCGACTCGACGCTCGCGAACGCGCCGCTCGGGCGCACATAGATGCGGTCGGTGGCGGTATCGAAGACGCCCGCGGCGGCCACCACGTTCTGCACGGCCAGCGTCTGGATGATCTGGGCGGGGTCGATGCCGAGCGTGGCGAGCTTGGCATTCGACATCTCGATGAAGATCTTCTCTTCCTGTTCGCCGATGAAGTCGACTTTCGCGACACCCGGTACGCGCAGCAGCTCGACGCGCACGCGGTCGCCGAACGCCTTCAAGTCACGGTAGCCGGACCCGTCGCCGGTCAGCGCATAGATGTTGGTGTAGACATCGCCGAACTCATCGTTGAAAAACGGACCCTGAATGCCGGCGGGCAGCGTATTGCGAATGTCGCCGATCTTCTTGCGCACCTGGTACCACGTGTCCGGCACAACCGCGGCCGGCGCCGTATCCTTGATCGCGAAGAACACCAGCGACTCGCCGGGCTTCGAGTAGCTGCGCACCCAGTCCACGTGCGGCACCTGCTGCAGTTGGTGCTCGATGCGGTCGGTGACCTGCAACTCGACTTCGCGCGCGGTGGCGCCCGGCCAGTTGGTCTTGACCACCATCACCTTGAACGTGAACGGTGGGTCCTCGGACTGACCCAGTTGTCCGTAGGACATCAATCCGAGCAGCGCGAACACCACGATCAGGTACAGCACCAGCGTGCGGTGGCGCAGCGACCATTCGGACAGGTTGAGGCGCGAACCCGGCGGGCCGCCGGCGGGAGAGGCGGGAATCATTCGGGCCTTCTCGTCAGGTCAGCGGCGCGCGGTCGTGGCGGCGGGCAGCGCGGCCTCGGGTACTGCGGTGGCCGGCCCTTCGTCGTACGGCCGCACGATCTGACCCGGCAGCAGCTTGTGCACTCCGGCGGCGACGATCCAGTCGCCGTCGCGCACACCGGACGCCACGACGCCATCCTCCCGGTACTGCTGAACCGACACCGGCGTGAGGCTGACCTGCCTGGTTGTCGGATCGAAGCGCCATACCGCCGGCTTGCCGTCCTGCTGGTAGATCGACATCGGCGGCAGGATCGCGGCGTCTGCGGCACTTTCGCCCTGCACGCCGACGTTTGCGGTCATGCCCCACTGCACCGCCGGATCCGGGTTGACGATGGCGACGCGCACGCCAAACGTACGCGTCATCGCATCCACCGACGGTGAGACTTCGCGCACCTTCGCCGCATACATCTTCTGCGGATTGGCCCAAAGCACGACGAACAGTTGCTTGGCCCCGGTCAGTTCGCCGATGCGATTCTCCGGCACGCTGATCGCCACTTCGCGTTCTTCCGCGCGCGCCAGCCGGAATACCGGCTGCCCGGCCGTCACCACCTGGCCCGCATCGGCATTCACCGCGGTGATCACGCCGTCGTCACTGGCGCTGAGTGTCGCGTAGCCGGCCTGGTTCTGCGCCACGGCGAGATTGGCCTTGGCCTGCTGGTATTTCGCGCGATTGGCATCCAGCGTGTTGCGCTTGGCGTCGAGCGCCGACGCGCTGATGAATTTTTCCTTGAGCAATCCGGCGTAGCGGTCGTACTCGGCTTGCGCGAATTTCCATTCCGTTTCGGTGGCGGCAACCTGCGCCTTGGCCGCCTCGGCCTGCAGGCCGACGTCCGCGGGGTCGAGACGCGCCAGCGCCTGGCCCTTCTTCACGCGCGCGCCGACATCCGCGTAACGCGCGACGATCTTGCCGGCGATGCGAAAGCCCAGATCCGCTTCATAACGCGGCCGGACATCGCCTGCGAACACCGCGGTGGCATTGGCGCCGCCCAACTTCACTTGCGTGAGCTGTACCGGGCGCACCTGCTCCGCGGGTTTTTCCTTGGCGCCACACCCGGCGAGAAGCGCTACCGCCAGTGCGGCGAGCAGTCCAAGCGCTACGGCCGGGGGAGTCAATCGCTTGGTCCGGGTGGTTGGCGTCATTGCGCGTCCCTCGAAGAATGACCCACTGTGCCTTCCCACAGTGCGCGCAGCGCGCGGTCGAGCTCGTCGGGATAGCGCCAGCCGTACATGACCGGATTTACGTCAGCCAGGTCGGGCGCGCAACCGCCGCCCGCCGAATCGCCGGACATCTGCCACAGGCCGATGATCAGCGCATAGCTGTGCCGCAGAAGTGCGACGCCCGCACCCGCCGGCAGTTCCGGGAAGTGGCGCTCGAGCCCTGCGCCAGCGCTTTGCAGCCGTTGCGCCATCCGTTGCTTGAACGCCAGTGCCGCCTCGGGCGGCACACCTTGTCCCATCATCCCGAAGCAGCGTGCCGCGAGCGGCAGGAACAATGGCGGCTCGACCAGGTGCCTGGCCGTCAATACCAGCATGTCGTCGATGCTTACCGCACGTTCGTCTTCGAGGCGCGCAATCAGGGCGCGGAAAAAGCCGTCGATGTTGCGCTCGTGGACGGCGAGCAGCAACTCTTCCTTGCTCGGGAAATAGAGATAGACCGTGCCCTTGGCCAGGCCAGCCTCGTCGGCGACTTCCGCCACGTTCGCCATGCGGTCCGTCGACCGCGAAAGCAGACGCTCCGCGGCGTCCAGGATGGCGTGATGACGCTCCTGCTTGGCTTCGGCCTGGATGGCCCGCTGTCTGATGACCATGAACGTCTCCCAAAATGGGGTCAGACCCCATTAAATTTGTAATGGGGTCTGACCCCATTTTTCACCCGCTAAATGACTGCGGGTCAATTGAAGGGAAGCGTAAATGACCCTTGGTCAGTTGTCAATGGGGGGAGGCGGTCAGTTGGCCGGCCGGGCGGCCGGGGACCGCGATGACGGGGCGGGGCGGGCCAGTGTCAGCGGAACAGGTCGAGCGTCGCCCGTGTCAGTTCGCTCTGCGGGTCGGCGTAATCGACGACCACGCTGAAGTGATGCTTTCCCGGAATGATCAGCGGGCCCGCGGCGGGCCGCGCGTTGTTGGGCCACGCATCCCACATCAGTTGCGACTGGCGGATGAATTCGGACGTTTCCGCACCGCCGACCGCGACCAGCAGGGGCTCTTGCGACAGGCTGATGTGGTTGACGGGCGACACGCGCGCCGCCTCCGCGTTGTTGAGGCGCAGGTCCTCATTCATCGATGCCATGACCAGCGGCTTCAGGTCATGGACACCCGACAGCGTGACGCCCCCGACGAACGGGTCGGCAGCAAGGCCGAGCGCTTCCCAATCGGTGGCAAACATCATGGCGGCCAGGTGGCCCCCCGCCGAATGGCCGCCGACGACGACGCTGCCCGACGGTGCACCGTGGCGCGCACCCTCCCTGGCCAGCCACACCATCATCCGGCGGCACTGGTCGACAATCTTCGCGATGGACACCGCCGGACACAAATCGTAATTGGCGACGACCACTGCCATCCCCTGCTCCACGAACGGTCCCGCCACGAATTGGAAGTCGGCCTTGTCGAGCGCGCGCCAATATCCGCCGTGGATGAACACGAAGGTTCCGCGTGCCGTGCCGTCCGGCAGAAACAGGTCCACCGTTTCCTTGGGCCCGGCGCCGTAGCGCAGGTCGGACGCATGCCGGTAGCGCTGGCGCGTTGCCTGCGACAGTTCCGCATACTTCGCGAGCCACACCAGGTGATCCGCCACCGCCGCGCGGTTGTTGTAGCCGCGCTCGACGAACTCCGGCGTGAAGACGATGGGTTCGGGTTTCACGTTATGACGATCGACAGCGGCGTCAGGCCGTCGATGCGGCCGTCCAATCGGTCACCGGCGACCACCGCGCCCACACCCGCCGGCGTGCCGCTGAAGATCAGGTCGCCCGGCAGCAACTCGTAGTACTGCGAGAGAAACGCAAGCGTGTGCGGCACGTCCCAGATCATGTCGGCCAGATCGCCGGTTTGCCGGCGCTCGCCGTTGACGTCGAGCGTGATCGCGCCGCGCGTGAGAATGCCCGTGCTCGCCACCGGATGAATGGGCGCGATCGGTGCGGCCTGCGCAAACGACTTGCCCAGGTCCCATGGCCGCTTTTTCTCGCGCATGTCGCTCTGCAGGTCGCGGCGCGTCATGTCGAGGCCCGTCGCGTAGCCGAAAACGATGGCATTCGCGTTGTCGGCCGACAGTTGCACGCCGCGCGCGCCGATGGCCACGACCAGTTCGATTTCGTGATGATAATTTTTCGTGGCGAGGGGATAGCGGACGGCGCCGACCGCCGGCGGAATAACCGGAAAAATTGAGTCTGCCGGCTTGCAGAAGAAGAACGGCGGCTCCTTGGTCGCATCGCCGCCCATTTCCCTGGCGTGTTCGGCGTAGTTGCGGCCGACGCAATAGATGTGGCGGACCGGAAACACCGCGGTGGAACCAGCGATCGGTACGAAGGGCAAGTCCCATGCAGGAATGGCGAAGGTCATCGTGCGTTCCGTCGTTGCAGTTGGTTATTCCGCGTCCGGCTGCCTTGCCGGTGCCGCGTCGGCAAACGCCGGCAGTGCGTTGCAGGCCGATTCGATTCGAATCAGCGTCGGAAACGGCGTGACGTCGACGTTCATCCGCCGCGCGTTGGACATCTGCGGCACCAGGCAGATATCCGCGAGCGTGGGCGCATCGCCGTGGCAGAAGCGCCCGGTGGCCGCGTCGCGCGACAGCCGCGTTTCCAGCGCCTCAAGTCCAACATCGACCCAGTATTTGTACCAGGCATCCTTCTGCTCGTCGGACACGCCGAGTGTGTTCTTCAGGTACTGCAGCACGCGCAGGTTGTTCAGCGGATGGATATCGCACGCAATTTCCAGCGCGATGCCGCGCACACGCGCGCGCTCCGCAGGCGTGCCCGGCATCAGCGGTGGCTTGGGGTACGTCTCGTCGAGGAAGGCGATGATCGCCAGCGACTGGGAAATGACCTCCCCGCTGTCGGTGACCAGCGCCGGGATCAGGCCTTGCGGGTTGAGCGCCAGGTAATCATCACCGCGCTGGGCGTTCTTGCGCAGATGGACGAACGCACGCTCGGGATTCTGCCCCTTGAGATTGAGCGCGATGCGCACGCGATACGCCGCGGACGACCGGAAGTAATCGTAGAGCTTCAAAATGCGGAGATGCCGGTTTGTGCACGGCCAAGGATGAGCGCGTGCACGTCGTGCGTTCCTTCGTAGGTGTTGACCGTCTCGAGGTTCAACACGTGGCGGATCACGTGGAACTCGTCGACGATGCCGTTGCCGCCGTGCATGTCGCGTGCCGTCCGCGCGATGTCCAGCGCCTTGCCGCACGAATTGCGCTTCATGATCGACGTGATTTCCGGCGCTGCAGTGCCTTCATCCTTCATGCGGCCCAGCCGCAGGCAGCCCTGCAGGCCGAGCGTGATGTCGGTCATCATGTCGGCCAGTTTCTTCTGGATCAGCTGATTCGCCGCAAGCGGCTTGCCGAACTGGCTCCGGTCCATCGTGTATTGCCGTGCCGCGTGCCAGCAGAATTCCGCCGCGCCCAGCGCACCCCACGCGATGCCATAGCGCGCGCTGTTGAGGCAGCCGAACGGACCCTTCAAGCCCTGCACATTGGGCAGCAGGTTTTCCTCCGGCACGAACACCTCGTCCATCACGATCTCGCCGGTGATCGACGCACGCAAGCTGAACTTGCCCTCGATCTTGGGCGTGGACAGGCCCTTCATGCCGCGCTCGAGGATGTAGCCACGGATGATGCCCTGATCGTCCTTGGCCCACACGACGAAAACATCGGCAATGGGCGAATTGGAGATCCACATCTTCGCGCCCGATACGCTGAACCCCCCGGGCACGCTGCGCGCCCGCGTGATCATCGAGCCGGGATCCGAGCCGTGGGTGGGTTCGGTCAGGCCGAAGCAGCCGATCCATTCACCGGTCGCGAGTTTGGGCAGGAAACGCGTGCGCTGGGCTTCGCTGCCGTAGGCGAAGATCGGATACATGACCAGCGAGCTCTGCACGCTCATCATCGAGCGGTAGCCGGAGTCGACGCGCTCGACTTCGCGCGCGATCAATCCGTAGCAGACGTAGTTGAGACCAGAGCCGCCGTACTCGGCCGGCAGCGTCGCTCCCAGCAGGCCCAGCGCGCCCATCTCGCGGAAGATTTCCGGATCGGTCGTCTCATGCCGGAACGCGTCCTTGATGCGCGGCATCAGCTTGTCCTGCGCATACGCGTGCGCCGCGTCGCGCACCATCCGCTCGTCCTCGGTCAGCTGCGCGTCGAGCAGCAGCGGATCGTCCCACTTGAAAACGGCCTTGGGCAGAGCATGGACTCGATCGGGGGCATTCATGGCAACTCCTGTTTCGCATTTTGCAACCCGGATTCCAACAAATTTTCAATCCCAGTGTGCTTCACAGCACCTTCATGTGCAAGCCACCGTCGACGTTGAACGCATCGCCGGTATTGAACGGCAGCAGGCGCCGGGCGAGCGCCGCGACGGTGGCGCCGACATCGGAAGGCTCGCCCCAACGCCGGATCGGCGTGAGCCCGTCCTTGATCAGGCTGTCGTACCGCGCCGCCGCGCCGGCCGTCATGTCCGTGCGGATGATTCCGGGCCGGATTTCGTAGCACATGATGTCGTGCTCGGCGAGACGGTGCGCGAAGAGCTGGGTGGTCATGGCCAGCCCTGTCTTCGAGATGCAGTATTCGGCGCGATTTGGGCCCAGCGTGCGCACGTTGGCTGAGGAAATCGTGACCATCGAACGTGGCGGATCCGCCGGTTCGCGCGGCTCGGCGACCATCCGGCGGGCCACCGCCTGCATCATGAAGAACGTGCCGCGCAGATTGATGCCCAGCACCCGGTCGAACGATTCCGGCGTGACGTCCAGCAGGTCGCCGCGCACCTTGACCGACACGCCGGCGTTGTTGACGAGGCAGTCGATCGTCCCGAAAGCCGCGAAACACCGGTCGACGAAAGCCGCGTGCCCGGACACGTCCGCAATATCGTGGACCACGCCGGCGGCACGCCGCCCCAGCGCAACAATGCCGGCGATCGTCTCCGTCATGGCAGCATCGTCCGCGACATCGTTGACGACGATGTCAAAGCCCTGTGCCGCCAGTTCCCAGGCTGTGCCACGGCCGATGCCACGCCGCGCGCCCGTCACCAACGCCACCGGCGCCCTAGACATCGGGCACCATCGCGGTGACTTCGATTTCCACTTTCGCGCGGCCCTCGATCAGCGCCGCCACTTCCACGGCCGTCATCGCCGGGAAGTTGCGCCCCATGATTTCGCGATAAACCGCGCCGAGCGCGCGGTAACTCGCGATGTATTCGCACTTGTCCGTCACATACCAGGTCATGCGCGCGACGTGTTCCGGCCCTGCGCCGGCTTCGGCGAGGATGGCCACCACGTTGCGCAATGCCTGCGCCACCTGCGCGACGAAGTCGTCGGATTCGAATTGCTGCTGGCCGTTCCAGCCGATCTGGCCGCCGACGAAGATCGTGGTGCCGCGCGCGGCGATGCCGTTCGCGTAGCCTTTCGGCGGTGCCCAGCCGGGCGGTTGCAGAGTGCGCATTGCGATCATCCCTTTCAATTTCGCTGCTTGAGCCTGAAGCGCTGGAGTTTGCCCGTTTCCGTGCGGGGAAGGCTCGCGATGAACTCGATCGCGCGCGGATATTTGTAAGGCGCGATCGCCTGCTTCACGTGGTCCTGCAGCACACGGGTCATGGCCTCGCCCGCTTCGAAGCCGGGCTTCAGCACGATGAATGCCTTGACGATCTGGCCACGTTCCTCGTCGGGCGCGCCGATCACGCCGCAATCGGCCACTGCGGGATGAGCAAGCAGCACGCCCTCGACCTCGGGTCCGCCGATGTTGTAGCCCGCGCTTACGATCATGTCGTCGGTACGCGTCTGGTAGACGTACCACCCATCCTCGTCGACGAGATACGCGTCGCCCGTGTAATTCCAGCCGTCGCGCACATATTGCAGCTGGCGCTCGTCAGCCAGGTAGCGACACCCGGTCGGACCCTTGACCGCCAGCCGTCCGATGTTCCCCGGCGGCAACGGCTTGCCCGCATCGTCCATCACGCAGGCGCGATAGCCCGCTATCGGCTTGCCCGTCGCCCCCGGCTTCGCGTGTTCCGCATCGTGCGAGATGAAGATGTGCATCATTTCCGTGGCGCCGATGCCGTCAATCAGCTCGATGCCGGTGGCATCCTTCCAGAGTTGTCGTGTCGCCGCCGGCAACGCCTCGCCGGCCGAGACGCAGCTGCGCAGGCTGCTCAAGTCGAACTGCTTTGCCTGCGCCGCCATCACGCGGTATGACGTCGGCGCAGTGAACAGCACCGTCGGCCGGTGCGCCGCGATGGCGGCGAGCAGCGCGTCCGGCGCCGCCTTTTCGAGAAGCAGCGTCGCCGCACCCACGCGCAGCGGAAACAGCAACAGGCCGCCCAGCCCGAACGTGAACGCCAGCGGCGGGCTGCCGGTGAAGACATCGTCGGCGGTTGCGCGCAACGTCGAGCGCGGCCAGCAATCGCAACTTGCAATCACGTCGCGATGGAAATGCATCGTGCCTTTCGGCTGGCCCGTCGTGCCCGAGGTGAAGGCGATCAACGCGGTATCGTCGGCGGCGGTGTCCACATTGGCAAACAGGGGCGACTTGGCCGCAGCGCGAGCTTCGACGCCGTCGGACGCCGTAGATTCGAAGTGCGCAACGGTGGCGAGCGTCGGGCATGCGGCACCCGCGGCATCGAGTTCCGCGGCCAGGCGCGCGTCGCACAGCGCGTGCGTGACCTGTGCCTTGACGACGATGTCGGTCAGCTCCTTCGCACGCAGCAGGGGCATGGTCGCCACGGCGACGCCACCGGCTTTCATCACCGCGAACCAGCACGCGGCCATCATCGGGCTGTTCGGCCCGCGCAGCAGTACGCGGTTGCCCGGTATCAGCGCCAAGTCGTCGACGAGCACCTGCGCGATCCGATTTGCCCACTCGGTGAGTTCCGCGTAGGTCCAGCGCAAGCCGCCCGGGGTGATGATGGCCGTGCGTTCGCTCCAGCCGCGCGCGACGGCCGCGTCGAGCAGCTCGGTCGCGCAGTTCATGCGCTCGGGATACTGCAATTCCGGCAGCTCGAAGACGAACTCCGGCCACTGCTCCCGCGGCGGCAGATGGTCGCGCGTGAACGTGTCGATGTGTGCGGAGGATGTCATGACGAGACCTCCTTCAGCAGTTCGCGGCCGATGATGAGTCGCTGCACCTCCGTCGCGCCTTCGTAGATGCGCAGTGCGCGGATGTCGCGGTACAGCCGTTCCACGATATGACCGTGCGTGACGCCCTGCCCGCCATGCAGCTGTACGGCGGCGTCGATCACGCGCTGCGCCGACTCCGTCGCGGCCAGCTTGGCCATCGCCGCCTGTTTCGTCGTCTTCGCATTGCTGACGTCGCGCAGCCATGCCGCACGAAACGTCAGCAGCGCCGCCGCGTCGACGGCGACCGCCATGTCACCCAGCGTCGCCTGCGTCAGCTGCAGGTCGGCGAGCGTTCCACCCAGCATGCGCCGCGATCGCGCATGCGAGCGGCCCTCATCCAGCGCGCGTCGCGCAAACCCGGTCGCCGCGGCCGCCACCGACGCGCGGAAGATGTCCAGCGTGCGCATCGCGAGCTTGAAGCCTTCGCCTTCCACGCCCAGCAGCGCCGCGAACGGGACGCGGCATTGGGCGAACTCCAGCCGCGCCAGCGGGTGCGGTGAAATCACATCGATGCGTTCGGCCACGGTGAGGCCCGGTGTTTCGGCCGGCACCACGAATGCGGAAATGCCGCGCGTTCCAGGTGTATCGCCGGTTCTTGCAAACACGCAGTAGAAATCCGCGATGCCGCCGTTGGAGATCCATGTCTTGCAGCCGTCGAGCACCCAGTGGTCACCGTCGCGCCGCGCGCGCATCGCCAGCGCCGCGACATCGGAACCGGCGTCGGGCTCGGAGAGCGCAAAGGCTGCGATGGCCTCGCCCTGCGCGACGGCCGGCAACCAACGATCGCGCTGCGCCGCGCTGCCCGCGAGCGTGATCGCGCCGCTGCCCAGGCCTTGCATCGCGAACGCGAAGTCGGCGAGGCCGTCGTGGTACGCGAGTGTCTCCCGCGCGATGCACAATGCGCGCGAGTCGAGGGCCGGCAGCGCGCCGCCGTGCGCTTCGGGAACGCAGTAGCGAAGCCACCCGCCCTGGCCGAGCGCCTTGACCAGCCGGCGGCAAGCGTCGTCCACATTGCGCCCGTCCGCGATGCCGATGATGGCCGACAGTCCGGCGCACCACGCGTCGAGTCCGGACGCGAGAGTGCGGTGTTCGGCGCCGAAGAACGGCCAGTCGAGATGCGAACGATCCACGTCAGTCACTCCCCAATTACCTTCACTCAGGTGCCTTCAGTTGCCCTCAGTTGGCTTCAGTTGCCTTCAGGCGCCCTCAGTTTCCCTCAAACTTCGGCGTCTTCTTCGCCGCGAAGGCTTCGAACGCGCGATGAAAATCCCTGGTCTGCATGCAGATGGCCTGGGCCTGCGCTTCCGCCTCGATGGCCGTGTCCAGGTCCATCGCCCACTCCTGATGCAGCAGCTTCTTGGTCATCGCATGCGCAAACGTCGGTCCGTCGGCAAGCGCGCGCGCAAACGCCTGCGCCTCCGCCACCACCGCGTCGGAAGCTGCCAGCCGGTTGAAGAATCCCCACGCGGCACCCTCGTCCGCGGTCATCACGCGACCGGTATAAAGCAGCTCGGCGGCGCGTCCCTGGCCGATCGTCCGCGGCAGCAGCGTACACGCGCCCATGTCACACCCTGCCAGTCCGACACGCACGAACAGGAACGCGGTCTTCGCCGTTGGCGTGCCGAAGCGGATATCGGCAGCCAGAGCCATCATCGCGCCCGCTCCAGCGCACGTGCCATCGATGGCGGCGACAACCGGTTGCGGACAATGGCGCATCGCCAGCACCAGGTCGCCGGTCATGCGCGTGAAGTCGAGCAGTTCGGGCATCGCCATTTTCGTCAGCGGACCGATGATCTCGTGCACATCCCCGCCCGAACTGAAATTGCCGCCGGCACCCGTCACGACGACGGCCTTGACGTCGCTCGCATACACCAGGCCGCGGAACAGGTCGCGCAACTCGGCATAGGAGTCGAACGTCAACGGATTCCTGCGTTCCGGCCGGTTGAGTGTGATCGTCGCCACCCGGGCATCGGCGTCGACTTGCCACTGGAAGTGCGTCGCCTTGTAGTCGGCGAAAGGACGCAACCCGCGTTGCGATGGCGAAGTTGTGGTCATGTCTGTGCATCCTTGTTGATGGTGCCAACATCCGTGGCGCGCCCATCGACCGCGCGCAACGTCGACTTCAGGCGCCCGAGCAGTTCGTGCAGCTCCTCGCGCTCGCGGTCGGACATTCCGGAAAACATGTCGATGACCCAGCTTTCATGTTCCGCGGCCATCGCATCGAATGCTTGCTTGCCCTTGGCCGTCAGCCGGACCAGGAACGCGCGGCGGTCGGCGGGAATGGGCCGGCGCTCGACCAGCCCTTCGTCGACCAGCTGGTCAGTGAGTCCCGTCACGTTGCCACTGGTCACCATCAGCCGCCGCGACAGCTCGCCCATCTTGAGTCCCTGCGGATTGCGCTCCAGCTGCGCCATCAGGTCGAAGCGCGGCAGCGTCATCGCGAAACGGTCGCGCAGGCGGGTGCGTACGCGGCCCTCGATGGTCATCGTGCAGGTGAGGAGGCGCAACCACAGCCGCAGCGACTCGTGATGCGCATCGTGCAGCCGCGTTTCGGGGTCCGGCACGGCGATCATCCGTTGGCCTCGGGAACGTCGCTGGCCATCTGCGCCGCGCGGGCCAGGTTGCGTTCCAGCTGGTCGCGGCCCGCCCGATACTGCACCGGCCACTCCGCGCCGCGAAAGCCCAACTGTGCCGCCGCGTGCAGCGTCCAGTACGGATCAGCCAGGTGGGGGCGCCCGATCGCGCACAAATCGGCGCGGCCCGCCATCAGGATGCTGTTCACGTGGTCCGGTTCGAAGATTGCGCCCACGGCCATCGTCGCGATGCCCGTTTCGTTGCGCACGCGGTCCGCAAAAGGTGTCTGGTACATGCGCCCGTAGATCGGCTGCGCCTGGCGCGTGGTTTGTCCTGACGACACGTCGATGAGATCGGCGCCCGCCGCCTTGAACAGCCGCGCGATGGCCACCGAATCATCCGGCGTATTGCCGCCTTCCGCCCAGTCGTGCGCGGAGATGCGCACCGACATCGGCTTGTCCGCCGGCCATGCCGCGCGCATCGCGCGGAAAACCTCGAGCGGGTAGCGGCAGCGATTGTCGAGCGTGCCGCCGTATTCGTCGTCACGCAGGTTGGTCAGCGGGGAAATGAAGGCGGACAAAAGGTAGCCGTGGGCGCAGTGCAACTCGAGCCAGTCGAATCCTGCAGCCACGGCCCAGCGGGTCGCGCGCACGAACTCCGCGGTGACGCGATCCATGTCGGCGCGATCCATTGCGCGCGGGATTTGGTTGGCTGGCCCATACGCAATCGCCGACGGCGCAATGAGAGGCCAGTTGCCCTCAGTTGCGTCATCCGGAAGGGGCTCGTCGCTCGCCTCCCATCCCAGTTGCGTCGATCCTTTCGGCCCCGCGTGGCCCAGCTGCAACGCGATCTTCGCGCCGGTCTGCGCGTGCACGTAATCGACGATGCGCTTCCACGCCGGAACGTGCTCGGGCGCGTACATGCCCGCGCAACCGGGCGAAATGCGCGCGTCGGCCGCAACGCAGGCCATTTCGGTGAACACGAGTCCCGCGCCGCCGTGCGCGCGACTGCCCAAGTGCACGAGGTAGTAGTCGTCGGGCAGGCCGTCGCGGCACGAATACTGCGCCATCGGCGACACGACGACGCGATTCCGCAACGTGAGTCCGCGCAGCGTGAACGGCGTGAACATCGGCGGCACGCCGTCGGTCGCACCCGATGCGCGACCGGCATACCAGGTCTCCATGCCGGCGACGAAGCCCTTGTCGCGCAGGCGCAGGTTCTCGTGCGAGATGCGCTGGCTGCGTGTCAGCAGGCTGTAGGCGAACTGTTCCGCCTCGAACGCTGAATAGCGCTCGACGTTCTCGAACCATTCGGTCGAGTTGCGCGCCGCGTTCTGGATTTTCAGTACTTCGACGCCGCGTTCGGCCTCGTATTTCGCGAGTGCCGCCGGGAGATCGTCGGCCGCGGACAGCGCCTTGCTCAGCGCAATCGCGTCCTCCAGCGCCAACTTGGTGCCCGAACCCACGGAGAAATGCGCGGTATGCGCGGCATCGCCGGCGAGGATCACCGGCACGCGCTTGCCCTCGTGATCGGTCCAATGCACCCACTTGCGGCAGACCACGCGCGGAAAACGGATCCAGATCGCGGACCCACGCAGATGCGTCGCGTTGCTCAGCAGCGGATGTCCGTCGAGGTACGCCGCGAACAGCTTCTCGCAGTACGCGATGCCCTCTTCCTGCGACATGGTTTCCAATCCCGCAGCGCGCCACGTTTCCTCCGGCGCCTCGACGATGAACGTCGACGTGTCGCCGTCGTACTGGTACGCGTGTGCCTGGAACCATCCGTGCGGCGTATGCGCAAACGCGAAGGTGAATGCCGGAAAACGCTTCTTTGTTCCCAGCCACACGAAGCGGCAGCGGCGCAGATCGATATCGGGCAGGAACGTCACGGCGTAGCGCGTGCGGATGCGGCTGTTCAGTCCGTCGGAGGCGATCACCACATCGGCGTCGAACGCACGGGCGGCGGCGACGTCGTCCTCGACGTTGTCCTCGAACGTCAGCTCGACGCCAAGCGCCTCGCATCGCGCCTGCAGGATGTTGAGCAGGCGCTTGCGGCCGATGCCGCAGAACCCGTGACCCCCGCTCGTGATCGTGCGTCCCTTGTAGTGGACGTCGATATCGTCCCAGTGATTGAACGCGCCGGCGATCTCGCCTGCAGTTTCCGGATCGGCCGCCGCCAGGTTGCCGAGCGTCTGGTCGGAAAAAACAACGCCCCATCCGAACGTGTCATAGGGTCGATTGCGCTCGGCTACCCGGATCACGTTGCGCGGATCGGCCTTTTTCAGCAGCAAAGCCAGGTAGAGGCCGGCGGGACCGCCGCCGATGCAGAGCACGCGCATGGCCGAGAGTGTCTCCAGTGACTGCCCCGAGGGCAACAGGGAAAGGCAACTACCTTCCGCCTGAATAGTTTAGTCATGAAATAAATGTTGTCAAGTGCCCTCGAAGCGCGACGGGGTCAATGCCACCTTCGCATTAAGCCGAAAGTTGCATTGGCCTCGTCGCCGCGCCTTCCTACGATCGGGATCAGCCCACGACCTCCGGCGGCGGGAGTCCCCAGTGCACAGCGTAACCCCACGATTCCGCGAGATTTTTCGCGCTTTTACCCTGATCGAACTGCTGGTGTCCCTGGCAATATCGGGGCTGCTCATTCGGGTCGCCTGGCCCTACTACACCGACCTTCTCGTATCCATGCGGGTCATGCAGGAGGCGCAGCACCTGGCCAACGACATGAACCTGGCGCGGTCGGAGGCCATCAAGCGGGGCTTGCGCGTCAACCTTTGCAAGTCGGCGGACGGCCGGCAATGCACGCCGGCATCCGCATGGCATGGCGGCTGGATCATCCACGCCGATCCGGAAGGCAACGGACAAATCGACGTTGCCACGGACCTGGTCCGGGCGCGGAGCCCGATACCGCCGGGTGTCACGGTGTCTGCCAATCGCCCGCTCGCGGACTACGTTTCCTACACTTCCTACGGCCATGCGCGCATGCTCAACGGGGCGCTGCAGATCGGCAAATTGACGGTATGCGCCCGCAATCAGCGCGCCGTCGACGTTGTGCTTTCGGCGGGCGGCCGGGCGCGCATCGCCAGGACCTCGGCGCCCTGTCCCTGACGCCAGGCCGGCGGAGGCATTCCCGGTGCAGGACAGCAATCGCGCAACCGTCCATTCCGGCCCGCGCACCACTGGTCAGGCAACGTTGCGAACGCCCTGTCCAGCCCTTAGCATCCATTCGTCCAAAAGGAGTTTGTCATGGCTATTGGCGCGTACATTCACGGCAGCAGGTCCCGCGGCTTCACGATGATCGAAATGCTGGTCACCGTCGCCATCGTCGGCATCATGGCCAGCATCGCCATGCCCATGTATTTCGAAAATGTCACCCGCGGCAAGCTCATCGATGGCACCACCAAGCTCGCCGATTTCAAGATCAAGATGGACAAGTACTTCGCCGACAACCGCACCTTTCTGAATGGCGCGGCCTGTGGCGTTCCCAATCCGGTGGTCACGGGCGCCGACTATTTCGCGGTCACCTGCGGCGCGCCCGGGCCAGCCCCCACCGCAAACACCTACGTATTGAGGTCAACCGGCATTGCCGCCAAGGGAATGGGCGGCTTTGTGTTCTCCGTTGACCAGACCGACGCCAAGTCGTCGGTTGGCCCGGCGGGATGGCTGCCGGGTGTCGGCTGCTGGGCCATGCGCAAGGACGGCACCTGCTGATGATCGTTCGTTTGCATCGCGGGTTCACGCTGATCGAACTGTTGGTCGCGGTGACCATTGCGGTGGTCTTGCTGTTGATGGCCATGCCGGGTTACCTCACCTGGGTCTCCGACAGCGAAATCCGCAATGCCGCGCAGTCCGTCGCCAACGGCCTTCGCACTGCCCAGACCACTGCAATTTCGCGCAATGCCAACGTGCAGTTCGTCCTCAACCCGACCACCTGGACAGTCGCAACCGTGGATGCGCCGCTGGTGATCCTGAAAACCGCCAGCCTGAACGAAGGATCGCGCAACACCACGATCGTCGGCATCAATGCGGGTTCAACGGCCGCAACAACGGTCGCCTTCAATCCGCTGGGGCAGGTCATCAACAATGCCGCCAATCTGGTGCAGGTCGATGTGACCTTGCCAGGAATTGCTGGAACGCGTCCGCTGCGCGTGCTGGTCGGCAACCAACGCACCGGTGTCAAGATGTGTGATCCCGCGTGGGCATGGCCCGACCCCAAAGGATGCCCACCGTGATCGCCTCCCGCCACCCCACGCGGCGCGCTCGCGGTTCCCTCCAGCGGGGGATGTTGCTGCTCGAAGCGTTGATTGCCATCCTGATCGTGGCGCTTGGCGTGCTTGGCACCGTCGGCCTGTACGCACGTTCCATCCAGGACGTCGACGACGCCAAATTCCGCGGCGAGGCTGCGCTTCTGGTCAACACACTGGTTGGGCAGATGTGGTTGGCCGATTCGCACTTCACGGCACTGCAAGCGAATTTCGACGACACCATGGCCGGCCCCGGCTTCACCGAGTTCGCTGCCATGGTTGCCCAGCGCCTGCCCAATTCAAAGACGCCGATCGTGACGATCAGTGTGGGACCGACTGCCACCAGCTCGGTCGCCGTGGTCACCATCGAATGGAAGCACCCGCGTGAACTCGCCGCCGCGCCCTATCGCAAGTATGTCGTGAACGCCACCATCGGCACCAATCGGGTCTGCGCGGGGGCCTGCTGATGACGTCGAACCATTTCGGAGGTCACGTCCGCCAGCGTGGTGCCGGCATCGTCGAGGTCATGGTCGGCCTGCTCATCGGCATGGTCGTCATCGTCGTCGTCTACAACGTCCTGTCGGTCGCGGAAAGTTACAAGCGCACGACCACGGGAGCGTCGGATGCCCAGATCAGCGGCCTGCTGACCCAGTTCGTGGCCGGTCGCGACGCCGGCAATGGTGGCGCCGGGATCACGATGTCCACCGGGACGCTTACCGCGCCGGACGATCTGGGCAACTGCAACAAGTTGGAGGGCGGCGGCGGCATTGGCGGACTTCCCAATACCTCGCTCGAGGTCGCCATGCGACCCATCCCGGTGCTGATCACCGATGGCGGTGGCGCGGGCGTCTCGGACAGTTTCATTTCGCTTTCCACCGGCGCCGCCCACGTGATGTGGCCGGTGGACTTGACCAGCGTGGCGGCGGTCGGCGGCCCGGTCACGGTGCAAAGTCCCAACGGGTTCACCGTTCCGGCGCCCACGTTTGCGGCCCCGTATTGGGCCGTCATGATGGCCAACGATGCCTCGGGCCGCTGCAAGATCGTCAAGGTGATCAATGCGGTGCCCGATCCCACGATACCGTTGACGGGTCGGGTCACGTTGACCCTCGACGGATCCGCAACGACGTCGGTTTCCTACACGACAGGTGGTCCGGCCCGGTTGCTGAACCTGGGCCCGCAGGGACTGGCATCGCGCATCCAATATGATGTCGATCCCGTCAATGCGGTACTGCGTACGACCGATCTGCTGACCACCAACGCGCTCGTGGTCAATCCCGTCGCCCAGAACATCGTGTTGATGAAGGCGCAGTACGGCATCGACACCGATACCAACGGCATCGTCGACTGCTGGACTTCAGCGGTGGTGGGCCCGTGTGGCGACTTCACCGACACTGCCGTGCGCCAGTTCACCAATCTGCAGATGAGCCGCATCCTTGCCGTGCGCATCGGCGTCGTGGTGCGCAGCGACGAGCCCGATCTGCGCGCCATCAACAACCCCCTCAATGCCGTGATCCAAGCGGAGGCCCGCGCGCTCTTGGCTGCCACGCCGCGCCCGGCCGTCATTCTCTTCAATTGTTCGGCGAATACCAACGCCATTTGCCAGAACCGCATTACCGTGCCGGCAGCCGCCGGGATTCCGCCGGGCGCCGCGACCTGCGCGCCCGCCGTGATCTGCGACTACTGGCGGTACCGCACGTTCGAAACCATCGTTCCGCTCCGCAATGCGATCTTCAACGCCTCACAACCGCCTTGAGCCCATGAAAATCCGGACCGCCTCCGTCGTTGGTATTCGTCGTCAACAGGGCATCGCCCTGTTCGTGGCCCTTATTGCCATGGTGATGCTGAGCCTGGCCGGCATTGCGCTGGTGCGCTCGGTCGATACCACCAACTCCGTCGCAACCAATATCGCATTCCGGCAAGGTGCGATTGGTCCGGTCAATTTCGCCCTTGAAATGGCCATCAGCGACTTGTTCAAGGCCAAGACCATCACCCAGCAAAACAAGGACGACGTGAGCCACGCCTATTACGCCACGATTCAGCCTGGCGAATTGCCCAATGGCGTCCCTCTCGTGCTTGCGGGCGACTACACGACGATGTCTGCAGCGTATTCGGGCGCCAGTTTGCCGGCGCCCACCATCGATGGCACGACCAAAATGGAGGTGCGTGCGGTCATCGAGCGCGTCTGCAACACCGGCGGCGTGGCAGCTCCTGGGCCTTGGCCCGTCTCCATCGGTACCTGCGACACGCTGCCCCCCAAGGTTTCTCCTGCCGGCACGGACAACAAGTACAAGCCCATTCCGTTGCCGCCTATCCCCAATTTCCGCGTGACGGTCAGGGTCGACCTGCCCAATTCCAATACCGTTTCGCACGCGCAAGCGTTCGTGCGCTAAAACACAACAAAGCTGCAGGGAGTTCCCATGCGAAACCAGAACCCGAAACGACCCACCCTGACACGAGTCATCGCGGGCATCCTCACTTGGGCGTTCCTCGCGGGCCAGATCACACAACCCGTCTATGCGGTGCTCACGCCGCTGGGTGATGTGCCCATCGCGGCCAAGGTCGCGGCCAAGCCCAACATCGTCTACACGCTCGACGACTCGGGCAGCATGCAGCTCAACTATGTTCCGGATTTCGTCATCAGCGGGCAGTCGGCCCTTACGATTTCGGCCATCACTCGCGTCGGGGCAACCGCAAAGGCGACGGTGGCCTCCACGGCGGCGCTCTTCACCGGCCAGTTCGTCAACATCGCCGGCGCCAACCAGCCTGAGTACAACGGCCAATTCGCCATAACCGTCATCAACGCCACGCAATTCACCTTCACGGTTGCGGGAGCCCCGGCTGCGGGTTCGGGAACCATCACCTACACCGCCGGTTCCGCGTATTGCCGCGGCGGCAACAACGTGGCGGGCTGCTCCACGACCATCCAGGGCAGCAACACGTTCACATCGCCGCCGTTCTTCGCGGCGGACTTCAATCATATGATGTACAACCCGTACGTCACGTACTACCCGCCGCTGAAGGCCGACGGTACGCCGGTCATCATCGGGGGAGTGACCGACGCCAACGGCAACATGGGCACGACGGTGTCGATGTATGGGACGGTCCAGCGCGACGTCTACCTGCAAATGTTCGCGGCGGGCATCAAGGACAACCTGCAGACGCGAGTCTCCGTGCCTCTGTACTGCAATACCGATTGGCCGGTGACCGCGGGCACCAACCTCGCCATTACCGACATCGGCAACAACCAGGGCCAAACCGCCTCGGGTACCGGCGCCTATTGCCGCATCAACGGCAACAATTACGATGTTTCGGCGTCGTCCGGCGCCCCCGCCACCGCAGTCTCCGGCGTGGAAATGGGCTACAACTATCCGTGGCAGTCATCGTCCGGCGTCAAAGGCGCGCAATATTTCTATCAGCAATTGAGCGTCAAGACCCTTTGGTGCGACAAGACGTCGCCGTATTGGCCGCAAACCGCGACGCTCACGGGCTGTATCGGTGGCGCGCCGGTCTACGCCGCAGCCGCACAACAGAAATGCAACCAGAACGCGAAAACTTGCAACCCGACTCCGGCATTGCGCAATTTCGCGCAGCCAGCGTGCAAGAACGTCCTCAACGCCCCTTTTGAACCGTCGTCCAAATACTGTGCGCCCGGTGTCAATGGCTCCGACAGCTTTTCCCCTGGCACTTCCGTCGTCCCAACCGAATGCCTGGCATGCAATTGCACTTCCGACTATCAGCCGGCGGGCGGCAAATGCAGCATCAACACGGGCGTTTCCTGTGTCGCGCCCTATGGCACGCTCGGGACCAACCCGGCCTGCCCCGACGTACCCGGTGCGCTTACCGGGTGCGGCGTAGGCACCAACGTCTACACCTACACGCCTGCGGCTGCCGCGAATTGCACGACGGGAATGTGGGACCCCGTGGGCAAGGTCACGACCGGAACGACGCTGTTACAGGATTCGAACGCCAACGGCCTCGCCTGCCGTCACAACAACCAGACCTACGCGGTTGCGGGTGCCCCGCTGCCCAGCAACGGTCCCACCGGACTGTTTACCTATTCGCGCACACATCTTGGCGACGTATACACGGCCAACAAGAGCATTCTCAATGGCGGCCCCGGAACCTACAACCAACTTGGCCAGTTCACGACCTCGGTCACGACTGGCTGCCCGACGGTCGGTACGACGATCGCCATCCCCCGCCACTACTACACCGTGGCCTCGGTGAGCTTCTGCGATAACCGCAACAACATCGTCAACGACCAGTGGCGCGGATTCGGTACCGGCACTTGCCCCGCCACGGGCAAGAACGACCTGACGCAATACAAGAACGTTGCGTATGGCCCGTTCCAACGGTGGGATCTGTATGCGGTCGCGGCAGGTGCCAGCCCCACCTACAATCCCGCCACGGTCTATCCTGGAGGGCGGGTCTGGCTTGCCGCTTCCCCGACGCCCGCCAATTCGGAGTCGGTGAACTATGCCAACTGGTATGCGGGCTACGCTACGCGTCTGAACGCCGCCAAGACCACCAGCGGGATCGCATTTTCGTACCTGACGCCGCAGGGCACCGACCCCATCGGCTATCGCGTCGGCTTTCACAATTTGGGCGAAGAGTCGCCGCCCAATGGCGGCGGCACGCCGATCATCTGGGTCGATGTCAAGGACTGGGACCTGACGCAGCGCACCGCCTGGTATGCCGCGCTGTATGGCATTAAATCCACAAATTACAAGACGCCGACCATTTCCGCCATGTTGCGCATCGGCAACCTGTTCGAAAAGGGCGGCTCGACCGGCGGCGACGCATTGGTCAATCCATTGCCAGGCTCGGCCTTGGATCCCATCGCCAAGGATGCGGGCGGCAATCCGATCAGTTGCCAGAACAACTATCACATCCTGTTCACCGACGGCTACACCAACCAGATCGCACAGACCACGCGGGCTGGCGAGTTTGACCTGAAGGTTCCGACGTGGACAAGCATTGTGCAAACGGGTCCCAATCAACTGCTGCCCAACCTCATTTCCGGAAGCGATTGGCCGGCGCCATTCAAGCAAGGACCGATCCCTGCGACGATCTCCAATACACTTGCCGACGTTGCGGCCTATTACTGGGCGCGCGACCTGCGTGACGGGACCTTCGGAATCGCCCTCAAGAACGACGTGCCTGCAGCCATCAGCACCGGACCTCCGACGCCCAACAATGCGGACAAGGACCCGAGCAAGGATGTGGCCTGGTGGCAGCACGTCAATTTTTCGGCGATCTCCTTCGGCTCGGACGGGGTGCTCGACGCGTCGGCGCAAAAGGCCACGCTGGCGGCCATCATTGCCGGCTCGCAGTCGTGGCCCGACCTGACCAACCCATGGAATCCGATCAACCCTCTGGGCAATGGTGCCGGAGCGGTGGCGGTGGATGACCTGTGGCATGCGACTGTTTTGGGACGCGGCTCGTTCGTGTACGCCAAATCGCCGCTCGAAGTCTCCTACGGCCTTGCCGGCATTCTGGCCGGCATCCAGAACCAGCGCACATCGCGTACGGGGTCGGCGTTCAACGGCCAGGTGCTGGACGCGGGCAATAAAGTCATTTTCTCCCCGACCATCGAGCCGGGCTGGGGTGGCGACTTAATAAAAGTCGAAATCGACCCCTCCGATGGTTCTTTCGTCAAGAACTGGTGGAACGCCACGATCGAGGTTGCCCGGCAGATCAAGCCCGCGGTCCTGGGCGACGAACCCTGGATGGACCCCGCCAAACGCCGCATTGTCACGCTGGCCAACGGCGTGACATCGGGTCGCATTGCGGGTCCAGGCATCCCGTTCCAGTACGCTTCTCTTGCGGGTGCGCCCGTCGGACCGGCGATGCTCAATTCGCTCGCACCGGACGTGGTGCGGCAGCAAAAAATCATTGCCTATCTGCGGGGTGGATCAACGTTCGGATCAGCGCCCGTTATCACCATCGAAGGTACCGGCATCGGCCAGTTCCGGCAGCGGCCTTCCGCCGGCCTCGATCCCATTACCTTTCTCCCGCTGGGGTCGGGGATAGGTGACATCAGCAACGCGGCACCCGTCATCGTCGGCCCCCCGGATCGGAACTATTTGGACGCGACGGATCCAGGATACAGCGCCTACAAGGCAGCGAAGGTAGCGCGCGCAACCGTCGTCGTTGCGCCGGCCAACGACGGCATGGTGCATGTGATCAATGCGGGACCCATGCCCAAAAAGGGCATTGCCCCGGCGCCTGACACTCCGGTCACCGCGGGTGGCGGCGACGAACTGTTCGCGTTCATGCCACGCTCGATTTTCCGCGGGGTCGCAGGTACGTTTGCCGGAGAAGACACGACGGGCGTACAGGCGCTCACCTATCAGGATGGCGGCGTTCCGATTTATCACCATCATATGTACGTCGACGCGTCGCCGCGTGCAGCTGATGTCGATTTCGACAACGGACACGGCTCGCCCGACTGGCGCACGATCGTCGTCGGTGGCCTGGGCAAGGGTGGCAACAGCTTCTACGCCCTCGACCTGACTGACCTCAACGTACCGAACGAGACCACAGCCGCTACCAAGGTAATGTGGGAATGGAACAATCCCGATGCCGACGTGGGTCCCGGTTCCAAACTCTTGGCCGGTGGTTCGCCTGGGTTCTCGTTCGGACACCCCGTCATCGTCAAGGTCCGCGAATCCGGCTATCCGACCGGCCGCTGGGTCGTTGTCGTCACTGGCGGCTACAACAATCTGAGTGGCAAGGGAAAGGTATTCTTCCTGGATGCCAAAACAGGCCAGTTGCTGTCGACCGTGACGACATTCGGAGCGACCTCTGGCTCCACCGTCAATCCGAGCGGACTGGCGCAAATTCACGGCTTCGTCCGCGACGAGAACGACCAGACGATCGAACAGGTCTATGGCGGCGACTTGCTCGGCAATGCATGGCGCATCGATGTTTCAGCGCGCAGCACGCCGACGTCATCGCCTGACTATGGCGCCAACGTCTACAACGGTGCCGGCGCCACGGCGCCAACGACTGTGCTGTTCGCCCAGTTTGTCGACCCGTCTTCCGCACCCCAACCGGTCACTACCGCCCCGCAGATCGAAATCGATCTCAACAACGGCATCGACCGTTATGTATTCTTCGGCACCGGTCGCCTGCTCCATGCCGATGACTTCGCCATACCGGCCATTCCGCAGCAGCAGACTTACTATGCAGTTCGCGATGGGACGCTGATTTCGGTCAAAACCACGGGC
>JANMCH010000055.1:0-5467 GCA_031361045.1 Betaproteobacteria bacterium
GTTTCGCAAAATGAACGCCCACCTGCCCGCCCCCGGATCCGAAGTGCCGGTGCCGCTGCCGCGCCTCACCGCCCGGCAGCAGCAGATCCTCGACTGGATCCGCGGCCACATTGAGGCCATGGGCATGCCGCCTACGCGCGCGGAAATCGCCACCGGCCTGGGCTTCTCCACCGCCAGCTCGGCCGAGGACCACCTGCAGGCGCTGGCCAGGAAGGGCGCGCTGGAAATCACGCCGGGCGCGGCGCGCGGGCTGCGCCTCAAGGACATCCCCGGCGTGCCGCTGCAAGGGACGCTGCCGCTGGTGGGCCGGGTGGCCGCCGGCAGCCCCATCCTGGCCACCGAGCACATCGAGGTGCAGTACCGCATCGACGCCACGCTGTTCGAGCCGCACGCCGACTACCTGTTGCGGGTGCGCGGCACCAGCATGCAGGATATCGGCATCCTCGATGGCGACCTCCTCGTCGTGCACAAGAGCGCCGACGCGCGCAGCGGGCAGATCGTCGTCGCGCGCCTGGGCGAGGAAGTGACCGTCAAACGCCTGAAACGTCGCGGGCGTGAAATCACGCTGGTGGCGGAAAATCCGGCGTTCCCGCCGATCGTCGTCGACCCGAAGGCCACGCCCTTCGCCATCGAGGGCATCGCGGTGGGACTGATCCGCGCCAGTCGTTCGTTCTGAAGCGTTTCCAAGGGAGTTCTTGCATGGCCAACATCCGCTATCTGGTCAATGATGTCGACGCCGCGCTCGCCTTCTATGTCGATGCGCTGGGATTCGAACTCACGGAGCGCTGGGGCCCTCCATTCGCGATGGTCCGCCGCGACGATCTCACGCTATGGCTTTCCGGGCCGGGAACATCGGCGGCGCGGCCCATGCCCGATGGCGCGCAACCGGTGCCCGGCGGCTGGAACCGGCTGGTGCTCGCGGTGGACGATCTCGATGCAACGATCGCCACGCTGCGCAATGCCGGCGCACGTTTCCGCAACGACGTGGTCAGCGGCCCCGGCGGACGGCAGATCCTGGTCGATGATCCTTCCGGCAATCCGGTCGAATTGTTCCAGCCAGAAGGAACTTGAAAGGGAGCACCATGATTCTTGGCTTGCGCACCGTGATCTATCCCGTCACCGACCTGGCGCGCGGCAAGGCGTGGTATGCCGGCGTGCTGGGTGTTGCGCCCTACTTCGACCAGCCGTTCTATGTCGGTTTCAGCGTCGGCGGTTTCGAACTCGGCTTGATCCCGGACGGCACGCCGGGGTCGGATGGTTCCATCGCGTACTGGGGCGTGGCCGATGCCGCGGCCACGTTCGCACAGTTGCAGGCAGCGGGTGCCACCGTCCGCGAAGCGCCGCACGATGTCGGCGAAGGCATCAAGGTCGCGTCCGTCAGCGACCCGTTCGGCAACACATTCGCGATCATCGAGAACCCGCATTTTTCGACGGCCGCCGTGCGCTGAACCCATGAATTCCTGTCGGAGACTTCCCGGGCGCTAAACGTTTCCTTCCCGGAAACGCTTGGCGTCCGGATTTTTTCCGACTCTTAAGTACACACCACTTCCCCTCTCCAGGAGATTGCCATGGCCGTTGCACCGATTCCTCCCGGCTACGCCACCGTTACGCCCTACCTCATCGTCCGCAATGCCGCGAAGGCCATCGACTTCTACCGGCGCGCGTTCGGCGCGGTCGAACTGTTCCGCCTCGAAGGCCCCGAGGGGACCATCGGCCACGCAGAAATCAAGATCGGCAATTCGCAAGTCATGCTGGCCGAGGGTGCTGACGGCTACCCCGATCCGCTCAAGCTGGGCGGCGCGGGTGTGAGCTTCATGATCTACGTGCCGGATGTCGATGCCGCGTTCGCGCACGCCATCGCGGCGGGCGCCACGGTCAAGCGGCCGGTGGCCGACCAATTCTATGGCGATCGCACCGGCACGCTGAGCGATCCCTTCGGTCACGTCTGGTCGCTCGGCACGCACGTCGAGGACGTCGCGCCCGAGGAAATGGATCGCCGCTTCCAGGAGTTGATCAAACCCGCCGCCAACGCCTGATCGCTCGAGGAGTCCGCCATGTACACGCTATTCGGCAGCAAAGGATCGGGGTCGGCATCCGCCGAGGCCGCGCTCACGGTGGCCGGCATCGAGTTCCGCAGCGTCGACGCCGCGTCGTGGGATGCGGGTCCCGGGCGCGACGAACTCACCCGCGTCAATCCGCTGTGCCAGATTCCGACGCTGCTGCTGCCGGACGGCTCGGTGCTGACCGAAAGCGCCGCCATCCTGATCCACCTGAGCTTGGCGCATCCCGACAGCGGATTGCTTCCTGCCGATGCCGCCGCGCGCGCGCAAACCCTGCGCGGGCTCGTGTACATCGCGGCCAATTGCTACGCCGCGATCGGCATCATCGACTACCCGGAGCGGTGGTGCGCGGACGCCGATGACGCGACGAACAAACGCATCCAGGCCGGCTCCAGGCAACGACTGCATTATCTGTGGGAAGTCTTCGCCGACACGTTTCCCGCGCGGCCGTTCCTGGGCGGCGCAAATCTCGGTGCGCTGGACCTTCTCGCCGCGGTGGTTTCGCGATGGTCGGGGTCGCGCCAGCATCTCGCCACCGCGCGTCCGGCCTTCAGCGCGCTGCTGGCGCGCATCGAGAACGAGCCGCGCGTGGCGGCCCTCTTCGCGCGCCACTGGCCGCCGTCGGGCTTCTGATGCGTTCATTGCAACATCGCGCGCGATGACCGCTGTTTCCTCAGTTGGGTCCTCAGTTGGGTCATCCGCCGCCTCCGCCGTTGCCTTCGCGGCATTGCTCGCGCATCCGGCGCTCTGGCGCGGCGACGCCTGCGCGCCGGAACCTTCGGCACTGTCGTCCGGTTTTGCGGCGCTGGATGCCGTACTGCCCGGTCGCGGCTGGCCGCAGGGCGCGCTGACGGAAATGCTGCTCGCGCACGAAGGCATCGGCGAAATCCGCCTTACGCTGCCGGCGCTCGCGCGCGTGCAGGCACAGGGACGCGACGTGGTGTGGATCGCGCCGCCGCACCAGCCTTATGCGCCCGCGCTGGCCGCGGCCGGCCTCGATCTCGCGCGTCTGCACATCGTGCGGTGCCGTGAACCGAAGGACGCGCTGTGGGCCTTCGACCAGGCGCTGCGCGCACCGGAATGCGGCGCGGCATTCGCATGGCTGCCCACGCACGACGAGCGCGCCTTGCGCCGGTTGCAGGTGGCCGCGCGCGAGGGCCGCACGTGGGGCGTGCTGTGGCGACGGCCCGGGCAGCGCGGTGGCGCCGCGGCGGCGCCATTGCGTCTCGCGCTGTCGCCGCATCCGGGACCGCACGCAGGGCCTCATCTGGGTCCGCACGCAGGGCCTCATCTGGGTCAACTTGCCGTGCATGTGTTGAAGCGCCGCGGTGCAGAATTGCCGCAGCCGGTGATCATCGACGTCGGCATCGCCGGCCCGTTCGCGCTGGCGCACATCGGCACCGATGTGCTGCCGCCGGTTGCCGTGCCTCGCCTGGTATCCGGCACACAGTAAACAGCCCCAGAGGAGCAGGCAATGGGAACACTCGCGCACCACTTCGTCACCATGGCGTACAACAACGCGTGGTCCAACCAACGCTTGCTGGCCGCGTGCGCGCAGCTGTCACAGGAAGACTTCTCAGCACCCCGCACGAGCTTCTTTCCGTCGCTCAAGGCCACGCTCAACCACAACCTCACCGTCGACTGGTATTACGTCGATGCGCTGGAGCGCAGCCTTCGCGGCCAGCCGGTCAATAGCGAAGCATGGCGCTTCTATGAACCGGAGGAGCCCTTCGCCGCGTGCGCCGAACTGCACGCCGCGCAGCGCGCCGTCGACGATCGGCTGATCGCGGTATGCGCAGCACTCACCGATGCGCAACTGGAACAACCGGTGGCCATCCCGCGCAGCAAGGGCATCCGGCACGAGACGGTCACGCGATTGCTCGCGCATGTGTTCCAGCACCAGATCCACCATCGCGGGCAGGTCCACGCCATGCTGGCCGGCACGCACGTCAAGCCGCCGCAGCTCGACGAATTCTTCTGCGCGGATGACGCGCAGAACTTCGCGTTGCCGGAGCTCGCCGCGATGGGCTATGCAGCGGCGGCGATCTGGGATCCTGCGCCTCAAGCCTGACGGCGAAAGGTAGCGTCAGGCGACCTCAGGCAACTTCCAGCAACGCGCGCGGGTTCTTCTTGGCGATCAGCAGCAGGGTACGCGCGGCGCCCGAGGGCGCCCGTCGCCCCTGCTCCCACTCCTGCAACGTGCGCACGGACACGCCAAGCAACAACGCAAACCTGGCTTGGGACAGCCCGGTGGCTTCGCGAATCGCCGCCACCGACGGCACGCTCACGACGCGCCCGACCTTGCCCCGCTTCAACTGGCGCAGGCCGTCGAGAACCTCTTGTCCAATCGAACGCGGGGACGCCGCCTTAACCGTCGATTTCATCTTTGATTTGCTTGAGGACATGGGCAGGAATGGTATCAGTCACGTTTTTCGCGTAAAGAGTAAGGAGCCAGATCTGCCCTTCCGTCAGACGCAGGAAATAAAGCAGGCGGATCCCGCCACGCTTGCCACGCCCTGCGACGCGCCAGCGCATCTTCCGCACACCTCCGGAACCTGGAACGACATCACCAATCTGTGGATCGGCCACCAGCGCCTGCTGCAATCGCGCATATTCGTCGTCGGACAGGTACTCCTGCACCAGCCGCGTAAACAGCGGCGTTTCAACGAAATGGAACATTTTGGATTATACGTCTTTGACGTATCGTGTCAAGGATTGGCTGCAGGGAAACAGCCATCGCCAAGCGTGCAATCTTCGCTGTTTGCTGTCCATCGGCCATTCGACTGACGTGGTTTCTCCACCATGCTCTGGGCCTGCCTCATCTTCCCTTCGCTGCCGCTCGACGTCTTCGCGCGCGCGCTGTCGCCGGCTGACGCAGCGCATCCGTTCGTCGTCAGCAGCGGCGGCCACTATCCGCGCGTCGTCGCGGCCAATGCGGCGGCGTGCGATACCGGAATCTGCGCCGGCCAGCTGATCTCCGCAGCGCTCGCCTTCGCACCGGAATTGCGTTCGCGCGACCGCGATGCCGACGCCGAGACGCGTGCGCTCGCGCAACTCGCGACGTGGGCGTTGACGTTCACGCCCAGCGCGGGCCTGGCGCTGCCGAATGCGATCGTCGCCGAGATCGGCGGCAGCCTGCGTCTCTTCAGCGGATTGCCGCAGTTGGTGTCGCGGTTGGCGAGAGGCGCCGGTGCGCTCGGCTACACGGCGCGGCTTGGATTGGCGCCCACGCCGGGCGCCGCGCTGCTCCTGGCGCGCGCCGGACACACGCAGCCGGCCACCACCCTCGCGCAACTGCCGGAACTGCTGGCGCCATTGCCGTTGACGCTGGTCGATCTCGACGACGCATTGCGCACGACACTGGGCCATGCCGGCGTCACGACGTTCGGGCAGGCGGCGGCCTTGCC
>JANMCH010000116.1:0-64539 GCA_031361045.1 Betaproteobacteria bacterium
ATCCAGAAGTGGATGGTGATGAGCCGCACTGACCACATCTCGACCTTGCCGAACATGCGCGGGATCAGGTAGTAGGTCGCGCCGATCGTGATGAACGCGACCCAGCCCAGCGCGCCGGAGTGCACGTGGCCGATACCCCAGTCGGTGTAGTGCGACAACGCATTGACGGTCTTGATCGACATCATCGGTCCCTCGAACGTGCTCATGCCATAGAACGACAGCGACACGATGAGGAACTTGAGGATCGGATCGTCGCGCAGTTTGTGCCATGCACCGGACAGCGTCATGATGCCGTTGATCATGCCGCCCCACGACGGCGCCAGCAGGATCAGCGAAAAGACCATGCCGAGCGATTGCGTCCAGTCGGGCAACGCCGTGTAGAGCAGGTGGTGCGGCCCCGCCCACATGTAGGTGAAGATCAGCGCCCAGAAGTGGACGACCGAGAGCCGGTAGGAGTAGATCGGTCGGCCCGCCTGCTTGGGCACGAAGTAGTACATGATGCCCAGGAAGCCGGCGGTCAGAAAGAATCCGACCGCGTTGTGTCCATACCACCATTGCACCATCGCGTCCTGAGCGCCGGCATAGGCGGAATACGATTTCCAGCCGAGAAACGAAACCGGCAGCGCCGCGCTGTTGACGACGTGCAGCAGCGCGATGGTCAGGATGTACGCGCCGAAGAACCAGTTGGCCACGTAGATGTGCGGGGTCGTGCGCCTCGCGATGGTCCCGAAGAACACGATCGCGTACGAGACCCAGACGATCGTGATCAGTATATCGATCGGCCATTCGAGCTCGGCGTACTCCTTGCCGGCCGTGATGCCCAGCGGCAACGTGACCGCGGCCAGGACGATGACCAGGTTCCAGCCCCAGAACGTGAACGCCGGCAGCCAGCCGCCGAACAGGCGCGCCTGGCATGTGCGCTGCACGCAGTAATAGGACGTGGCGAACAGCGCGCAGCCGCCGAACGCGAAAATCACGGCGTTGGTATGCAGCGGGCGCAAGCGGCCGTACGACAGCCACGCTATGTCGAAGTTAAGCGCCGGCCACAACAACTGTGCGGCGATGATGACGCCGACCAGCATCCCCACGATGCCCCAGACGACGGTCATCAGCGTGAACTGCCTTACCACCTTGTAATTGAAGGTTTCCGCTGCTGTCGCGATCGCCATCCCCGTTGTCCCCCAGTTGACTTTGCGTACGTTCCGGACGCTCCGGACTTTTCACAAATTGCGATGTTACGGGCCGGACGCCACCGTCGGTTTGATCGCCGTCAAGGGAACTGCCTTGCCCTCTCCCGGCACCGCTCGCTGCGCCACACTGTCATCATCCGCCAGGATACGATGCGCCGGCCCCTCCAGGTCGTCGAACTGGCCACTGCGCACACTCCACCAGAATACGCCCCCGATGAGAAGTACCAGCGCGACGGACATCGGGATCAACAGCATCAGGCTCTCCATCACGCCCGTCCCGCTGGCGCGTGTACGGCAGGTGCCGGGATGGCCGGCGCTGCATCCGCTTCGGCGGCCATCGCTGGACCGCGCCGCGTCAGCCGCAATGCGTTGGCCACGACCACCAGCGACGACAGCGACATGCCCGCCGCCGCAACCAGCGGCGTGACCAGGCCGAACGCCGCGGCCGGAATCGCAATGGCGTTGTACACCGTCGCCCATCCCAGGTTCTGGCGAATTACCGTGAGTGTCCGCCGTGCAACCTCCAGCGCGGTCGCCGCACACTCGATGCGGTCGGAAAGGAGGACGACGTCGGCGGTCTGCTGGGCGAGCGGGGTGGCCGAATTCACGGCAATCGACACCTGGGCCTGCGCCAGCGCAGGCGCGTCGTTGATGCCATCTCCCATCATCGCGACAACGGCGCCCTGCGCCTGAAGGTCGGCAATGGCCGCGCGCTTTTCCTCCGGCGACAAACCGCCGCGCGCGTCCGCAATGCCGAGCTGCGTCGCGACGTGCGCGACGCTGGCCGGGCGGTCACCGGAAAGGATCAGCGGCGCAATACCCAGGCGGCGCAGTTCCGCGGTCAGGCGCGCGGCGCCCGGACGCAGCGCATCGGAAAAGATGAACAGCGCCCGCCACCCGTGTTCATCGCCCAGTGCCGCGAGCGGGCCCCATTGTCCGTCGTCATCGGCGAACTGCCGCAGGGGCGCGGGCATTGCACCCGACAATGCCGCCACGAATGCGGGACGGCCGACGCGGACGCGCAATCCGTCCACCGTGGCCTCGACCCCTTCTCCGGTTACCTGCCGGAAGTCGGTGATTTCCGGCGCTGCGCACGACGATTCGGTGGCTGCCGAATGCGCGGCTTGCAATGCGCATGACAGCGGATGTTCCGAACGGACGGAAACTTGCGCAGCCAGCGCAATCGCCGCGTTGCGCGTGGTGGTGCCGGATGTCGCGCAATCCGCCAGCACGACGCGGCCAGTGGTCAGCGTTCCCGTCTTGTCGAGCACCACATGCGTGACGCGGGCCAGCGCCTCGAGCGCGTCGCCGGTTGCCAGCAACACGCCGGATCGTGCCAGCGCGCCCGTGGCCGCCGCAAGCGCCGCCGGCGTGGCCAGCGACAGCGCGCAGGGGCACGACACGACGAGCAATGCCAGCGTCACCGGAAGCGCGCGCGCCGGATCGAATTGCCACCACACGATGGCCGTTGCCAAGGCCAGCAGCAGCAGGCCGCCGATGAACCACGCGGCCACGCGGTCAGCCACGCGCGCCACCGCAGGGCGAGCGCCGGCCGCGCGTTCGACCATCCGCAGCACGGAAGCCAGGCGTGTGCCTTCGCCGGCCGCGCGAACCCGCACGATCAGCGGGCCGTCGCGATTGACCGAGCCGGCGAGCAGCGCGTCACCGACGCCGCGTGCACGAGGCAAGCTTTCGCCGGTCAGCAGCGCTTCCTCGACATGCGAATGACCTTCGACGATTTCGCCGTCGGCCGGCACGATGGCCCCCGGGCGCACCAGCACCGTCTCGCCCGCGACGAGTTGTGCGGCAGCAATGATCGACGTCGACGCATCCGCAGGCCACGCAGCGAGGCGCTCGGCGGTGGCCGGACGCTGCCGCGCGATGAGCTCGATCGCCGCACCGGACTTTTGCCGCGCGACTAGTTCGCCGAAACGCGCCATCAACAGCAGCGCGATGAACATCGTGACAGAGTCGTAATAGACGGCGCCTGCACCGGTGAACGTCGTCCACACGCTCGCGGCAAAGGCTGCGCCCAATCCCAGCGCGACCGGCACGTCCATGCCCAGACGCCCATGCCCGACATCGCGCCACGCGCCGCGAAAGAACGGCGCCGCAGAGTAAACGATCGCGGGCAGTGTCAGCACGAAGCTCGCCCACTCGAGCAGGCGCATCTGCTCGGGCGCGACGCCGCCCGCCTCCAGGTAACCCGGAAGCGCGAACATCATCACCTGCATCATCGCGAGCAGCGCCACGGCCATCCGCAGGAGCAGCGTGCGCCGCTCAGCGCGCGCCAGCGTCTCGCTGCGCGCGGGATCGTACGGATGCGCGGCGTAGCCGATCGCGGCGACGGCCCGCAGGACCGACGATAGCCGGGCCTGCGCGGGATTCCAGGCGACGAACGCGCGACGGTTTGCGTAGTTGATGCGCGCCTGCACGACACCGGGCTGCCGCGCGAGCCACGTTTCCAGCAGCCAAACGCAGGCTCCGCAGGTCAGTCCTTCGAGCAGCAGCGACGCTTCGCGGCGGTCCGGACCGACGTCGCGCACGAGGCCGGCGACGGCGGCGGACTCATCCCAATGCGCCCATTCGTCCGCCGCATCCGCGGCGGGACGCGACGGTGCTTGCGTGCGGCTTGCATAAAAATTCTCGAGCCCGGCCGCCGCGATGGTCTGTGCCACCGCAAGGCATCCGGCACAGCAGAAAGTGCGCGGGGCACCGGCGACGACTTCGCGCCACACTGTGCGGCCCGTATTGGCTTCGCCGCAATGAAAGCAGGTTTCGCCTTCGACGCTTGCGCCGGAATGCAATGCGCGCGGCGCGGCGGCCGCGACGACGGTGGCGGGAAGCGCGGACATGCGTTGCACTCTACGACCGCGTCGGCGACAGGGCAAGTCGAAAATCGGACGGCTTTGCGCCAACGCAAATGAAGGCAAATGAAGACAGATGAGCGCAAGCGCGCGCAGGCAAAAGATTCACCGGCGCTGCGTTGACTTGCGTCAAGCGTTCACCGCGCGCCCGGGTGTAGGATTCAGCGCTTGCCGTACGATTCCGTGATGCTCTTGAGGAGAACGCAATGTATGCCCACCTGATGGTGCCCACCGACGGCGCGAAGCTCTCCGACAAGGCCGTGACGCACGCCATCGGCCTCGCGCAAGGGTTGAAGGCCAGGATCACGTTCTTCTACGCGTCGCCACCCCTCCCGCTGCCCGCCTATGCGGATGGCGTCATCTACGAGCCGCTGTCGAAGCGCGAGTACACCCGGTTGGCCAACCAGGAGGCAGACCAGATCCTGAGCCGAGCGACGGACAAGGCGACGGCGGCCGGCATCGACTGCGCGCGCATGCACGCCACCGCCGCCAGCCCGTGGGAGGCGATCCTCAAGGCCGCGAAGAAGTCCAAGTGCGACGCCATCGTCATGGCCTCGCACGGCCGCAGCGGACTGTCAGCGATGCTGCTCGGCAGCGAGACGCAGAAGGTCCTGACGCACAGCAAGTTGCCGGTACTCGTCGTGCGCTAGCTGCGCGGCTGCGCAAGCGCGGGCGCTGCGTTCGAAGCGGAACCGCCTGGCTTCCGCCGCAGGTGCTCGGCGCGCAGGCGCGCGGCGCAATACCCCCACAGGTCGGCGAACCCGAAGCCCAGCACGAAGACTCGGTAAGCCGCGGCTTTTTGTATTCCGGCCACGCCTGCGGGTATTCCGGCCGCGCCTGCTGTAATTCGCGCCATGCCCACCGCGGCCCGGACCAGGCATTGCGCCAACAACCACGAAAGGGGCAGCAGCATGAGCCCGACCACCGCATGGTTTGCGCCGAGATAGATCGGATGTCGCACCCGGACCGGCGCTTCCCCTGCCTCTGAAACCGGAGCGTTGTAGTACCGGAACTTCGCCTCGCCCGCGGCCGCGCCGACGGCGATCAACTGCGCGGCCGGCATGTCGTCGTGGTGCGTCGCCAGCGGTTTCGGCAGGCGGCCGATCGCAATTCCGGCACGATGCACCCGTTCGCTCAACACTCTTTCCGCAAAACGCATATAAGCGGGGTCGAGCCCGCCCAATTGCTCGAAGAGTTCGCGCGTGATGACGCTGTTCGCGCCCAGCCAGAATCCGCCGCGTTCGGCGGCAAGGCACTCGTGATGTCTGCTGTGGACACCGATCAGCGCTCCAAGCGGCGTATGGCAGTGATGATTGCGCGGGGCCCATGCGATCCGGGTATGCGGCCGCTCACCGAAATACGCCGCGATAGTCGCGCAGGCGTCCGGCTCCAGGATCGTATGGCCTTCCATGAAGTACAGCAGGTCGCCGGTGGCTTTGCCGTATCCGGCCAGCAGCAACGGAATTTCCATATCGGCGCGGCGGGGGTCCGCGTCGACATGGACGACGGCGGCGCAGTGCCGCAGCAGCGCCAACGCGTCGGCATCGAGCGGAAGGTCGTCGGCCGCGGCGCGTCCCAGCACGACAACGACCTCGACCTCCCAGTGCCCGCCCGACTGTTGCAGCGCGGAGGCGAGCGGCCGCCAACCGGTCTGGCGCGCGTCGTGCAGCGGAAGGATCAGGGAAATCTTCAAGTCGTTGCGCCGCCGATATTCACTGCAGAATGATAACGCGCCATTTGCAACACCTGCGGCAGCGCGGCTCGCCTTTCGGGCGTCTGCCGCGGCAGCGCCAGCCGGGTCGGGTACAATACATTTTTCCCAACAAAAACAGCACCATGCGCATCTCTGCTTTCTATCTTTCGACCTTGAAGGAAGCGCCCGCGGAAGCGGATGTCGTGAGCCAGAAGCTCATGCTGCGCGCGGGCCTGATCAAGAAGCTCGGCACCGGCCTCTACACGTGGATGCCGTTGGGCCTCATCACGCTGCGCAAGGTAGAGCAAATCGTGCGCGAGGAAATGAACCGCGCCGGCGCGCTGGAACTGGTCATGCCCGTCATCCAGCCGGCGGAGCTGTGGCAGGAATCCGGGCGCTGGGAAAAGATGGGCCCGAACATGCTGCGCCTGAAGGATCGCCATCAGCGCGACTTCATCGTCGGTCCGACGCACGAGGAAGTGATCACCGACATCGCGCGCCGCGAGATCCGCAGCTACAAGCAGCTGCCGGTCAATTTCTACCAGATCCAGACCAAGTTCCGCGACGAGATCAGGCCGCGCTTCGGCGTCATGCGCGCGCGCGAATTCATCATGAAGGATGCGTACTCGTTCGATGTCGACGAAGCGGGCATGTTGCGCTCGTACAGGAATATGTACGACGCCTACGCGCGCATCTTCACCCGGATGGGCCTCAGGTTTCGCGCGGTCGACGCGGACTCCGGCGCGATCGGCGGCGCGATGTCCTGCGAGTTCCAGGTGCTGGCCGATTCCGGCGAAGACGCCATCGCCTACAGCACTGGCTCCGACTACGCGGCCAATGTGGAGAAAGCCGAAGCGCTGGCGCCCGCGCTTGCGCGACCCGCTGCGGCTGAAACCAAAGCGCGCATTCCCACGCCGGGCAAGTCGACCTGCGAGGAAGTGGCGGAGCTTCTGCAACTGCCGCTGACGCGAACCGTCAAATGCCTGATGGTGTGGGCCGATGGGCGCGTGCACATGCTGCTGCTGCGCGGCGATCACATGGGCAACGAAGTCAAGATCGGCAACCTGCCTGGAATGACCGGCTGGCGCATGGCATCGGAAGCCGAGATCATCGAGGCCACCGGCTGCAGGCCGGGCTACCTGGGTCCCGTCGGCATCCCGAAAGAAATGCCGCTGATCGCCGACCGCGCAGTGGCGGTGATGGCCGATCTGATCTGCGGCGCCAACGAGCCCGACTACCACCTGCGCGGCGTGAATTTCGGTCGCGACTGTCGCGAGCCGGACCTCGTTGCCGACGTCCGCAATGTGGTCGCCGGCGATCCGTCGCCGGATGGCAAGGGCACGCTCGACATCCTGCGCGGCATCGAAGTCGGCCACGTGTTCGCGCTGGGCCATTTGTACGCGCAGGCGCTCGGTGCAACTTATCTCGATGCCGACGGTCAATCGAAGGTCATGGAAATGGGCTGCTACGGCATCGGCTGCACCCGCGTCGTCGCCGCCGCCATCGAACAGAACCATGACGACAAGGGAATCATCTGGCCCATGCCGCTGGCGCCATTCGCCGTGGCCATCGCGCCCGTGGGCTACGACCGCAATGAAGCCGTCAAGGCGCTGGCCGACAAGCTGCACGACGAACTGGCCGCTGCCGGCATCGAAGTGCTGCTCGACGATCGCGGCGAGCGTCCTGGCGTGATGTTTGCTGATCTGGAACTGATCGGCATCCCGCATCGCATCACCATCGGCGATCGCGGGTTGAAGGAGGGCAAGGTCGAATACCAGGCGAGGCGGGATACAGCGGCCACGGCCGTACCGGTGGCGGATATCGCGGCATTCATCCGCGAGCGCATCGCATCGTAGCCAAGAGTCGCATGGAAATGAACTTGATTTGACATGACGCACAACAACACACTGCGCGACTCATTTCGCGGGATGCTGCTCACGGCGCTGTTGGCCGCGGGCATGTTCGCGCCGTTGCCGGTGTTGGCCGGCGCGCAGGTCGAGGAGCATCTGGCCAATTCGGTGGTGGCCGGACTCGCCAAGGACATCGCCGACGCATCCATGCCCACCGACTACGCCAATCGCACGGACGTGTGGGAGTGGATCAAGGAAATGTCGCCGCGTATTGCGCACAAGGTGCCCGATGAGCGCGACCGGCGCGAATTGCTGGCCATGGTGTACTACGAGGCGTCGCGCGCGGCACTGGATCCGCAATTGATGCTCGGCGTGATCTACCACGAGAGCGGATTCCACAAATACGCGGTGTCCATCGCCGGTGCGCGCGGCTACATGCAGGTGATGCCGTTCTGGTTGAAGCTGATCGGCACTCCCGGCCAGAACCTCTTTCACAAACGCACCAACCTGCGCTATGGCGCCGTGATCCTCCGCTACTATCTCGCCATGGAAAACGGCGACCTGTATCGCGCGCTGGGGCGCTACAACGGCAGCCTCGGCAAGCCGGAATATCCCAACGCGGTCATGGCCGCGGTGAACCGGCACTTCCATTACACGGCGGTCGCCGCAACCGCAGCCAACACCAGCGGAGCCGCGGCGCCACGGTGAACATGAACTCAGGCCACTGAGCCGGAAATGAATTGGCAGTGAGCCATTCGCCCGCGACGAGCGCGAAACTTTCCTATCGTGGCCGCTTCGCACCATCGCCCACCGGCCCCCTGCACTTCGGCTCGCTTGTGGCGGCGCTGGCAAGCTATTGCGATGCGCGTTCGGCCCACGGCCAATGGCTGCTGCGCATCGAGGACGTCGACGAGGCCCGGAGCCGGCCCGGCGCCGAAGCGCTGATCCTGGCCACCCTCGAACACTACGGCTTCGAGTGGGATGGCGCGGTCTCCCGGCAATCGGAGCGTACCGCGCAGTATGAGGCGGCGCTGTCCCGACTACGCGCTGCCGGACTCGCGTACGCGTGCACGTGCACCCGCCGCGAACTCGACGCCGCGCCGATCGGCGTGTCCGGCGAACGCATCTATCCCGGTACCTGCCGCAATGCACTGCCCGCGAAGAATAGCGACCGTGGCCGGCATGCGTGGCGCGTACGCGTCGGCAACGCGGAGCTCGCATCCACCGACCGCCTGCAAGCGGTGCAGCGGCAGGATCTGGCGCGCGATGTGGGCGACTTCATCGTCAAGCGCGCGGATGGCCTGTTCGCGTATCAGCTCGCGGTCGTCGTCGACGACGCGGAGCAGGGAATCACCGATGTCGTGCGCGGCGCGGACTTGCTGTCCTCGACGCCGCGCCAGGTACTGCTGCAGCAATTGCTCGCGCTGCCCACGCCCGCCTACCTGCACGTCCCGGTCGCCATCAATACCGCAGGCGAAAAATTGTCGAAGCAGACCCGCGCGCCGCCGTTGCCCGCAGCACCACTGCCCGCGTTGATGGCGGCGTGGCGTTTCCTGGACCAGGCGGCGCCGTCCGATTCGCCGGCGAGCGTCGCGGAATTCTGGCGCTGGGCGCACGCATCATGGCGCGCCGAGCGGCTGCCTCCCGTGCCGATGCTCCCCGCGCCCGTCGCGATGGACGCCTCTCGTCCCGGCTGAACCCGCCGGCGCGGCGGGACGGGTGCAACGGGTATAATGGTCGGTTCTGCGCGCCGCGGAAGGCCTTCGTTGCACTCACTTGCCGCCCTCATTTGCCCTTTGCCGCGCGCTCCCACTTCCGGCGCCACAGCTCAATGACCACCATCGTTGTCGTCCGCAAGGGCGACGAAATTGCCATCGCCGCCGATTCGCTCACCACGTTCGGCGATACGCGACTGGCTGCGCAGCACGACCGCACCTACGACAAGATCGTCCAATACAAGGGCAGCTACCTGGGCTTGTGCGGTTCGGCCGCGCATCAGCTCGTGTTCGACAGCCTGCTCAAGAAGCACGACGATCTCGACTTCTCGACCAAGGCCGCCGTATTCGAAACCATGCGCCGCCTGCATCCGATCCTCAAGGAACAGCACTACCTCAATCCGAAGGAAGAGGACGACGATCCGTACGAGTCGTCGCAGTTCACGGCGCTGATCGCCAACGGGCACGGCATCTTCGGCGTGTATTCGATGCGCGAGGTGTTCGAATACACGCAGTACTGGGCCGCCGGGTCGGGCCGCGAGTTCGCGCTGGGCGCCATGCACGCACAGTACTCGCGCCTGAAAACCGCGGGCGCCATTGCCAAGGCGGGCGTCGAAGCCGGCGCGCTGTTCGACAAGAATTCCGCACTGCCGATGACGCTGTATACGGTCAAGGCCACACCGCTCTAGACCGCTGCCGTGAACGACACGCCTTCACGCGATGCCCTGACCCGCTTCGTGTTCGAGCGGGCGCCCATTCGTGGCGCGTGGGTGAACGTCGACGTCGCCTCGCGGGCCATCCTCGATTCCCATCCGTATCCGCCAGCGCTGCGACGCGTGATGGCGGAGCTGCTGGCGGCCGCGCCACTGCTGGCGTCGACGCTCAAGTTCACCGGCAGCCTCATCGTGCAGCTGCAAGGCAGCGGACCCGTGCGCCTGCTGGTCGTCGAATGCAACGACGCGCTCGAACTGCGCGCCACGGCCCAATGGGAAGCCGAGCGCACGGCGGCCTTGGGGCCCGATGCCACGCTGGCGGAATTGGCCGGTGGTCCAGCGGAAGGTCGCCTCGTGATAACGCTCGACCCCAAGGGCAACGGCAACATCTACCAGGGCATCGTCACGCTGGAAACGGGATCGGTCTCGCTGCTGATCGAGCACTACCTCGCCACCTCCGAACAGCTGGCCAGCCGGCTGATCCTCGCGACGGATGCCGGCCGCGCCGCGGGACTGCTCGTCCAGCGGCTGCCGGGCACGGCAAGCGACAGCGAACACAACCCCGACGAAGCGTGGCAACGCACGCTGGCGCACATCGACGCGCTGGACGGCATCGTGTTGCTCGCGCCGGGCTCCCCCGAGGCACACCTGGCGAGCTCGTTCCCGCACGACGATGTGCGCGTGTTCCGGCCGAAGCCGGTGACGTTCCACTGCCAATGTTCGCAGGAGCGCGTCGAGCGCGCACTGCGCATTGCCGGAAGGACGGAGATCGAGTCCATCCTGGCCGAGCGGGGCGACGTCGTCGTGACCTGTGAGTTCTGCAATCGAACCTACGCATTCGGACCCACCGAGGCGCGCGCGGTATTCGCGCCGCAGGCATCGTCGTTGCGACACTGACCCATGACAGTGAGCCCATGAGCCTGTACACGCCATCGCACTTTAGTACGCAGGACCGCGCCGCGATTGCGCGGCTCATGCACGAGCACTCGTTCGCCACCCTGGTCACGCCGGCGACGCCCGAGCCGATGGTGTCGCACCTGCCGTTGCTGCTGGTGCCGGGCTGCGAGCCGCACGGTACGTTGCTCGGGCACTTCGCGCGCGCCAATCCGCAATGGCAGATGGCGCGCGACGTCGAGTCGCTCGCCATCTTCCACGGGCCGCACGCGTACATTTCGCCCTCCTGGTACGGCCAGCCCGAGCGCATGGTTCCCACATGGAACTACGCCACCGTGCACGCGCATGGCACGCTCAAGATGATCGACGATCCGGCGGAGGCGCAGGGGATCATCGATGCCTTGGTGCAGCGCTTCGAGGCCACGCGCGAGGCGCCCTGGACGTTCAAGCGTGACGAGCGTGAGCGCAATGCGCTGATGGGCGCGATCCAGCCGTTTCGCATGCGCATCCGGCGCATCGACGCCAAGTTCAAGCTGTCCCAGAACCGGTCCCGCGACGACCGTGCGCGCGTGATGGCCGCGCTGCGCGCCGAAGGTCATTCCGACGCCGCCGCAACGGCGGACTGGATGGGGTACTACGCCAACCCCGACGACGATGGGCCGCGCTGAAAGCCTGGCCCCGGATGCGGACGACGGCCGCATCCGCTTCGACAAGTGGCTGTGGGCCGCGCGCTTCTACAAGACGCGCAGCCTCTGCGTCCAGGCCATCGATGCGGGACAGGTCCGCGTGAACGGCGACCGCGCCAAGCCGGCGCGGGCCATGCGCGTCGGGGAAGTCGTCTCGATACGCAAGTCGGGCATCGTCTGCGAAGTCGTGGTCACGGCACTGTCCGATCGCCGCGGAAATGCCACGGCGGCCGCCTTGCTTTATCAGGAAACCGCAGCCAGCGGCGCAGCGCGCGAGGCCGCACAGTTGGAGCGGCGCGCCGCCGAACTTGCGCAACCACGTTTTGCGGGGCGGCCCACCAAGCGTGAGCGGCGCAAGCTCGAGGACTTTCTCAACGAGCCCTGATGGCCCCGCGCCGGCAGCCGATCAGCACAGCTGCATGTTGGCGAGGTCGATCAGGAAATCCGGCTGCCGATAGGCGCGAAACACGAGCCAGGCCACCGCGAGCGCGAGCAGGATGCCGGCCGAATGCCAGAACGCGCGCCGCGAATAAAAGTTACGCAGATCAGGGCGCAACGGTGGCCCCAACTGAGGTGCCGCGCCGTCGTCCAGAGCTTGCGTCTCGTCGTTGTCGCGGTCAGTCACCCGGCAGAGTCTATGCCCGCTGGGGCAGGTCCGGCAACACGCCGACCAGCGCAACGGGGGAGACGGGCATGATCGACAGCGCGCGCATCTTGGCCATCACCGAGCTGAAATCGGCCGCGGTGTGGGCATCGGCAATCGGCTTGGCCAGCAGGTTCACGGCGCGTCCGCTGACCACGAGCGGCAGTTCCGCCGGCAGACTTCCCCGCAGGCTGCGAATTTCCTGCCCGGCAATCTTGCCCGAGATGCCGCGGTCGAACAGCAGCACGACCAGCGCGACCTTGTACGCGCGCGCCGCACCCGCGATTTCCTGTGCCGGCACGCCCGCGCCCAGCGTCAGGCAATTGACGCCTTCGGTGAACAGAAGCAGTTCGAGGATGGCCAGCCCCAGTTGATTGGGATCGTTGGGCGGAGTTGCCAGCAGCACGGGACGCGCGTCGCGCGTCGGGCGCACCAGCCGCGTCACGTCGCGCAATAGACGTTGCGCGAGGTCGGCGAAGCGCAGCTCCTGGTAATTTTGCATTTCGCCGCGGACGACGCGCTCGTGCACGGCTTCGTTCAGAGGAATGAGCGTCTGTTCAAGGAACTTGCGCAGTCCCTGCCCCAGCAGCAGCTTCGACAGGTGATTCTGCATTTCGCCGATGCGATGCTGCGCCAGCAGCTTCACCGACGCCTCGATTTCCGATGGGAGCGGCGATGGCTCATCCACCGCCAGGCCCAGCATCGACTGCAATGCGGAATCGGCCAGCGGCACCACGGCCCCGGCGCGCCAGCCCTCCGACAGCAACTGCTTGATCAGCTTCAGGCGCGCGAGCTGGTCGGGCGGATAGACCCGGTCGCCGAACGCGTCGCGCAGCGGGGACGGGAAGCCATAGCGGCGCTGCCACATGTAGAGCTGCTCGCGGCGCAGGCCGGTGATGCGCACGACCTCACGGATGTGGAGCGCGCCGGCGACGTCCGTGCTGATTTCGCTGGTGCCGACTGCGGTCAGCTGCGGCTCGCGGCGGCGGTTCGGCGCCTTGATGAGGATGCCCATGGTCGTCGTTCCTGTTCGTTTTGCGTCAGTTGAATTGTGCGTTCTGTGCTGCACAAGTATAGCCCTTCTGCCCCTCCTGACACGGCTCTCCCGTGTCCTCTCGAGTGACAATCCAAGCTGTGCTGCACGAGACGTTTATGCACGATATGTGCCAACGGGGGCGCCACGCCTTGCCCCGGACTGCGCAATGCGCGATGATGGGCGGCATGACCGGCAGCATCGTGGCTGCCGTTTTTCATCGTCGCGCAACCTCACCCAGCGCGGCGGTGCGATGCCGGACCGGTTCTTGCGTTGCGCTGACAAGACCGACGTTCTTGCGGATGCTGCCATGTTCGGATTTGGAAGCACCAATCGCGACCCCCTGGCCGACATCAAGTCGGCCGAGCGCTGGTTCGCGTCTTTTCCGGACAGCGATCCGCTGGCCCAGCACTCGGCATTGCTGGCCGAACTGGGACTGATCGCGGAGCAGGCGGCGCGCCGCACGCCGGCGCGACTCGAAACCGTGTTCTTCGTCGACAGCCGCGCTGCGGGATTGCGCAAGACGCTGACGGCGCAATACATCGAGCACGCCAGCCGCAGTTCCCGCATCGAGAACCAGTTGTGGTCCGCCCTGTTCGACCTCACGCAGGCATTCCTGCTTGCGTACCAGGCGTTCGCGCGCGAGGTCTCCGGCCATTCGCAAAGCGCCAAGTGGCAGTTGCTGCTGCCCGGACTCGTCGCGCGCCAGATCATCCACCTGGGACTCGACGCCAAGATCCGGCTGTATCGATACGAGCAGTGGATCCCGGCGAAGTGGGCGGAATTGCACTCGCTGTTCACGCTGGCCTGCTCGCGCCAGATCGACCGCCAGCAGATCGTCATGGGCACCGGCGGCAGCACCACGACGATCGAGCACGAATACCTGATCACGCTGCTGCTGCAGCTCATGAACTCCGGCAACATGACGGCGCGGCACCTCGAGTGGGTCGCGGGCGAGTTGGACGAGTGGTGCACGACGCTGCGCCTGACGCTCGAAGCATCGTCGGTGACGTCGTTCTTTGTGGACCTGGGCACGCGCGAAGGCTTCCGCCGCCGCACGCCGGGCCCGCTTGAGGGGCGCGTGCTGTTCCTCGATACACGCCCGCTGCATGCCGTGCTGATGCAGAACGTCATCATGCTCGAACAGAAGATCAAGAGCCAACCGCTGTCGGACCGCACCTCGCGGCGCAGCGAGCAGTTGGGACTCATGACCAAGCTCGCGTCGCAGGTCGACCCGGAGTTCAAGCCGTTTGCGCGGCGCGGCGAGCGCACCGCTGCGGCGGGCACCGTCGATGCGATCGTCGGTTTTGCCAAGATCTGTGCGTTCCTGAAGGAAGAGGAACGCGACCCCATTCCGCTGCTCGAACCCGGCAAGAGTTTCGGCGGAACGATGGAATTGGCGGTGTTCGGTCACATGCGCAACGAACAGGATCGTCGCATCGACATGGCGCGGCGGCGCCTGTCGCAGTACGCATCACCCGGCGGCCCGTGGGAAGTGAAGGACGTGTCGCAGACGGGCTTCAGGCTCGTCGCGCCGATGAGCGCCGCCAATGCGGTGACGCTGGGCACGCTCGCCGCCATTCGCCCGCACGGGCAGTCATTGTGGACGCTGGGCATCGTGCGGCGGATGCGCCGCCTGACCATCGACCGCGCGGAACTCGGGCTGCAGGTCATCGCCAATACGCTGGTCGGTGTCGACCTGGTCGAGCAGCGCAAAAACCACGACAACGATTACTCGGTCGACGGCGAGCAGACGACGATCAACGGCCGCACGTTCCAGGGCTTGTTCCTGGCGCTGCGCAAGCGCGAAGCGGATGCCGGCGTGCAATCGCTGATCGTGCCGGCCGTCGAGTTCCAGCCGGCCAATCGCCTCAAGTTGATGACGGCGAAGTCGATCAACCCGATCCGCTACGGTCGCCTGATCGAACAGCAGCCCGATTGGGTATGGGCGACGGTCGAACCGCTGGACCTGCAATCGTCGACCGCCGCGATGACCATCGGCGGCCTGCCGCCGGCAACGCGCGCCGGAAAATAGCCGGCTTCCCGGCGTCCAGCTGCACGTCTCCCGAGGCCTCCGCATGGCCGTCGACAACTACGCGAAACTGCACGCCGCGCACCGCTGGGACGTGCCGCCGCATTTCAACATCGCGGAAGCCTGCTGCGGCCGCTGGGCGCGCGACCGCACGCGTTTCGCCCTGTACTGGGAAGATGAATCCGGTGCCGCAACCGCGCACACGTTCTGGGACCTGCAGCGGGAGGCCAACCGGCTTTCAAACGCGCTGGCGCGACTGGGCGTGCAACGCGGCGACAAGGTCGCGCTCATCCTGCCGCAGCGGCGGGAAACGGCGGTCGCGCATATCGCCATTTACCAGATGGGCGCCGTCGCCGTGCCTCTGTCGTTCCTGTTCGGTCCCGACGCGCTCGAATATCGACTCGAGAATTCCGGCGCCAAGGTCGCGGTGGTCGATGCGCATTCGCTGCCCAATCTTGCGCCCATCCGGTCGCGACTCGCGCAACTGACGCATATCATTGGCACCGCCGGCGCGGCCGGCGACGGCATCGAATCGTGGGATGCCCTCGTCGCCGCGGCATCGCCGCAGTACGAACCGGTCGCCACACTGGCCAGCGACCCGGCACTGATCGTCTACACCAGCGGGACGACCGGGCCGCCCAAGGGCGCGCTGATGCCGCATGCATGCCTCATCGGCAACCTTCCCGGCTTCGTCCATTCGCACAACGCGTTTCCGCAACCGGGCGATGTGTTCTGGTCGCCGGCCGACTGGGCGTGGACAGGCGGCCTGATGGACGCGTTGCTGCCGACCTTCTACTTCGGCCAGCCGATCGTCGGCTATCGCGGACGATTCGACCCGGAGCGTGCGTTCCTGCTGATGGAAAAATACCAGGTGCGCAACACGTTCCTGTTCCCGACCGCGTTGAAGCTGATGATGAAGGCTTACCCGAAGCCGCGCGAGCACTTCGACGTCAGCTTGCGCAGCATCATGAGCGCCGGCGAAGCGGTGGGCACGACCGTGTTCGCGTGGACGCAGGAAGCGCTGGACGTCACCGTCAACGAGATGTTCGGCCAGACCGAGATGAACTACATCGTCGGCAATTCGTGCGCTCAGTGGCCCGCCAAGCCCGGTTCGATGGGGCGCCCGTATCCGGGACACCGTATCGACGTGATCGACGATGCCGGCAACCCCGTGCCGCAAGGCGAGCCCGGCGAGGTGGCGGTCAATTGCATGGCACCCGACGGCACGCCCGATCCGGTGTTCTTTCTCGAATATTTCGGAAACCCGGAAGGCACGCGCAACAAGTATTCAGGCGACTGGTGCCGCACCGGCGACATCGCGACCATCGATGCCGACGGCTATCTCTGGTACCAGGGCCGCGCCGATGACGTGTTCAAGGTGGCCGGCTACCGCGTCGGCCCGTCGGAAATCGAAAACTGCCTGGTCAAGCATCCCGCCGTCGCCAACGCAGCGGTCGTACCCTCGCCCGATGAAACGCGCGGCAATGTCGTCAAGGCATTCATCGTCCTGGCAGCGGGTCACGTGCCGTCGGCCGCGCTGGAGGAGGACATCCAGCAGCACGTGCGCAAATTCCTCGCGCCGTACGAATATCCAAAGGAAATCGAATTCCTCGACGCGTTGCCGATGACCACGACGGGCAAGGTGCAGCGCAAGGTATTGCGGGAGCGCGAAGCGGCGCGCAAGGCGACGAAATAGTTCGGCAGGCGAGCCATTGATGGCGCGCGTCGGCAACTACTCCTTGCCCGTCCCCTCGCCGCTCTTGAGCTTCGCGATCAGCTCGACGTACGCCTTCATGGCGTCGTCGCGCGACGTTCCCTTGCGCGCCGTCCATGCGTCGAATTTCGCGCGGTTTATCATGTCGAGCGCGCCCGGCCGGTCACCGGTCACATCGCCCGACCCGGCCTGCTTGTACAGCGAATAGAGCGCGAGCAGCGAGTCATTGTCCGGCGCTTTGCTCAGCGTCTTCGACAAAGCGGCGGCATTCTCGAACGCCGTTTCAAGTGGCGAGGGCCCGCTCGCCGCCGGATCGGGCGCGCCGAAGAACGCGTCCTCGAGCTCGACATCGTCCGCGAACCAGCGCGCCTCGAGCAGCTTGCCGCCATGAAATGCAAACAACAGCGCGCCTTGCGACTCGAGTGTCGCATTCCCCGCCTCAGTTGCCACCTCTGCAATCATCGTGGCGGGCATCAGCGCGACACCGCGGTTGAAGACCGGGCTGCCCGGTGCCGTGAAACGGGTCGCGAAGCCTTCCGTGATCCGGCTCCCGAACGACGCGAATTTCTTGCCGGCATGCGCACCCGACACGGCGTTGGCGCCCGGCTGCACCCAGGTCATGTCGGGAATGGCCAGTTCCCGCAGGCCTGCGAAATTGCCACTGGCCAGCGCCGCGAACGCCGCGGCAACGGCGACCTCGAGCTCCTCGCGCGTCATCCGCGGATCGTTGGCGAGCGCCGACGTGGCGCCAGGCAGCGCCGCGCCGAGGAACTCCAGCACGTTCTTGGCGACGATCTCGCGGTCATTGTCGACGCACACCATGTGGTAGCTGTCCTCGAGCACGACCATGCGCGCCCGCGCGCCGCCGATCTGCTCCACCAGGAAGTTGGCGGAACTGAGGCTCGTCAGCTCATCCTCGCGCGCGTGCACGACGAGCGTCTGGCAGCGAATGTCCTTCGCCGACTTCATCACGATCGCGCGCAGGCGGTCGACCTGGCGAATGCATTCGAGCGGCACCCAGCGATAGTGAAAGTTCTCGCCGCGCTCGAACTTGGCCTTGACGATCGCGCGCAGCTGCTCGTTCTTGATGCCGAACGGATCCTCTTCCTCGACCTTCATCGTGCGCCCGATGCCCGGCACCGCGTAGAGCAACGGCCGCAGCACGCGATACCACGGTGTCGCCCAGCCATCGATGTACACGGGCGGCGCCAGCATGACGAGATTTCCCTTGGCGTGCTTCTCCTGCTGCGCGACGACCGCCGCGAGCAGCGAGCCCATGCACATGCCCATCAGGTGCAGGCGCGGATGCAGGTCGCGGATTTCGCGATATTTGGCGGTCACCGCGTCAATCCAGTCCTCTGCCTTGCAATTGAGCAGGTCTTCGGGTTGCGTGCCATGCCCCGGCAGCGTCAGCGAGTGCGTGACGAAGCCGGCGTTCTTGAGCCGCTTGTGCATCGAGCCCATGTCGTACTGCGTGCCGCCCAAGCCGTGAATCAGGAATACGCCGTCGGGTGCGACGACCTGCGCCGGCGCGGATGGCGCGTCCGCCGGCGGCGCCACGACGGCGGCGGCAACATCGCTCATAGTCTGGACTCGTCCCGGCTTGCCGCTCCGTTGGCGACGCGGACGATACCGACCACGCGATGCAACGCGCCGTCATGGTCGAGGATCGGCCGCGCCTCGTCGCTGACCGCAAGCGGCGCCCCGCCCGGTCCGTGCACGCCATACGCCAGCGTATCCAGCGCGCGCTCGGACAACGCGCGTTGCTCGAAGCGCTCCGCGACACGCGCGCGGTCGTCCGGGACGGACAACGCCAACCAGTCCGCCAGCGTCGCAATGCCCCCCGGCGCAACGCCGAGCAATTGCGCAGTATCGCCGCTGACCACCATGCGCCCGCTTGCGGGGTCCCATTCGTAGGCGATGAGCCGATGCGCGCCGATGGCCGCCTCGAAGCGCGTCTGCCATTCGCGCGCGAGACGCGTTGCGATGTGTTCCCTCGCGACGAGCACGGCGACCAGGATGCCGGTGAGCGCAATGGCCGCCGCATAGGCCTGCACTTCGAGTTCCGGATCGCCCAGGTAGCCGACGATGCCGGCGAAGGGCCCGCGCCCCCACTTCGTCTCGAACAGCGCGATCAGCGTACCAATGGCCGCCACGAGTGTTGCCCCACGCAAACCCCAGAGCAGCGCGAGCACCGCCATGAACACGATCGGCACGTAGATGAGCCCGCGTCCGACATTGCCGCCCAGATGTTGCTCGGGGCCGGCGCGAAACAAAAGGTACATGCTGAGCAGGAACAACACACTCACAATGGCGCCACCAGCGAAGGCGGGCATGGCCAGGCCGCCCGAGCGCTTCGGGCGGAATTGCGCCCACGCGATGACCAGCGGCGCCACCAGCAGCGCGCCCACCATGTTCGACAACGCCCACATGCGGAAGGTGGCAATGCCTTCCGCGCCGCCGGCCGCAATATTCCAGCCGCCCGCGATGAACGCGCCGAGCAGCGCCTGCGGCAGCGCGCCGCCGAACACCAGCGCGGCCAGGTCACGCGGCCGATCGAGCCGGGCCGGCAATCCGGTCATCCGCGACGCGATCCACGCGCCCGCGGCGCCGGTCAGCGCCTCGATGGCCCCATAGCCAATGGCTTCCAGCTTGCCGCCGGTGAGCAGCGCAAAGGTGCCGGCGCCGACAAAGACACCGGCGAGGATCGCCGGCCACGCGCGGCGGGGCCGCGCGAGCAGCAAGCCCAACGTCAATCCGCTTGCCAGCCACACAGTCCAGGCGTCGGCGTGCGAGAACGCAAGCGCCGCCGACAACCCCGACAAGGCGAGGTACGCGGCCGCGACGATGAAGATCACGATGACTTGGTGCACGATTGCTCCCGGCCCTGACGAATTTCAGTGTTGTCCCAAGCGTACCTACGATACGCGCCGGCGCAGGCGCTCCAGGAACGCGCGATGCAGCAGCACCCACAATACCGCCGGCACCACGGCCGGCAGGATCAGCGCGCCGAACTGGTACGCAAAGGCGATCAACTCACGCTGCCATGCCGCAAAGCCGGTCTGCGACGCGATGGCGGGCGAGGCCGCAATCGCGATCTGCTTCAGGAAATCGGCCAGCGCTCCCCACGCCACGAATGGCAGCATCACGACATAGCCAAGTGCCAGCGTGCGCCACCATTTCGCTTCGTGCGCGGCCAGCGTCAATGCGGCGAACAGCGGCATGCCGAACGCGTAGACCAGCATGTTGACATCCACGCTTACCACGCCTGTCCCCACCCCTTCGCCTGGCTTGAGCGTGGTGACAAAGGTCAGCATCGAACCTCCCGCTTCGATCGTCTTCACGAGATCGGCAAAGCCTGTGCGCGCGATGACCTGCACCAGCATGCGCACCGGCCACAGCAGAATGGGTGCGAGCAGGTACCACGCGGCGAAGGTCACGGGCAGCCACGCGATCGAGGCTGCGACAAACCGCGTCAGCGGACTTTTCAGGAATCGCGGCCGGCCGGCGCGGCCCGCGTCCCCGGTCGGCGGCGTTGCGTCGTCGCTCATCCAGCAGCGAATGCGGGTGGCGCGGACGGTGGAACCGAGGGCGGCAACGCGGACTCGTCGGTGCGCGGAATGCGCCTGACCCAGATCAGCCAGACCACGAGCACGTCGAGCATGATCAGCGCCTGCCAGACATACAGGTGCGCCCACTCGAACACGTCGTAATTCCACTGCCCGAGATAGAACAGGCTGATGACGCGCAGGATATTGAGCAGCTGGACGGCGAATACGCCGACCACCAGTCCCAGGACCTTGTATCGCCACGGCGCAGGAAACGCGAGCATGGCGGCCAGCAGCACCAACGTCGCCTCGACGCCGTTGCAGCCCGCCTCGATCGAAACCGCAAAGCCGTTGGTGGTGCTGCGCATCACCTTGCCCGCGGCGGCGACATTGCCGTCGAACAGCGTGACGATCCACGTCGAGATCGACGCCAGCGCCCCGGTCCACGGTTCGATCAGCCATTGCTGCGCCCACGGCGTCAGCTCAAGCCCGAAAAGAACCGCCAGCAGCACCACGAACATCAGGAAGAAGCGAACCATGCCGCGAATTCTACAGGTTCGGTCCGACCCCGGTCAGGCCCGGGCCAGTGGCGGGTTCTGCGCGAAGTAGCGCACGACCCCGTCGTGAATGGACTCCGCGAATTTCTGCTGGTGCCGCTCGCTGCGCAACTTCAGCTCTTCGTCGGGATTGGAAATGAACGCCGTCTCCACCAGGATCGACGGGATGTCCGGGGCCTTCAGTACCGCGAAACCTGCCTGTTCGACGACGGCCTTGTGCAACGCATTGTGGGTGCCGATGCCCGCGAGCACCTGGCGGCCGACTTTCAGGCTGTCGCTGATCTGCGCGGTCTGCGACAGGTCGAGCAGCGTGCGCGCCAGTACAGGGTCGCGCCGGTCGAGGTCGACGCCGCCGATCAGGTCGGCACTGTTTTCCTTTTGCGCCAGCCACTTCGCCGCCGCGCTGGTGGCGCCGCTTTCCGATAGTGCGAACACCGAAGAACCGCGCGCGCCGGGTTCGCGGAAGGCGTCCGCGTGAATCGAGATGAATAGATCTGCCTGAACGCGCCGCGCCTTCTGCACGCGGTCCGCCAAAGGCACGAAGTAATCGCCGTCGCGCGTCAGCATCGCGCGCATGTTGGGCTGCGTATCGATGGCCGCCTTCAACCGTTTGGCGATCGCCAGCGCCACGTTCTTCTCGTAGGTGCCGCGCCGCCCGATCGCGCCGGGATCCTCGCCACCGTGACCCGGGTCGATGGCGATGGTGATCCTGCGCCCCTGCCGCGAACCTTCCACCCGCGGCGACGGCTTGGTCTCGGGTCGAGCTTCACGAATGCGATCGGTCGATGGCGCCGGAACTTCCGGCACGCGCGCAACCGCGACGTTGTCGCGTGCGCGTTCGCCTTCCAGCAATGCCATCAGCGGATCGACCGGTATGAGTGGATAGAGGTCGAGAACCAGCCGGTGCCCGTATTCGGCGAAGGGTTTCAGCGAGAACACGTCGGCCTTGACCGCGGACTTCAGGTCGAGCACGACGCGCACGACGTTTGTCGCCTGCTTTCCCACCCGAATACCGGCGATATACGGATCGCCCACCTGCACACGCGACGACAATTGGGCCAGTTCCGGCGTGAACTCGACGCCGTCGAGGTCCAGGACCAGTCGCTCGGGATTTCTCAGCACGACCATCTGGTGCGCGATGGCCACCTGCGACTCGAGAATCACGCGCGTGTACTCCTGCGCCGGCCACGTGCGCGCGGAGGCAATGCGGCCGGCCTCGGCCCATGCGTTGGGGAGAAGGAGCTGCGTCGCCGGCAGCAACAGCCACTGGCACAGCCGGCGGCGCTCGATCGAAACGGCGCGCGCTCCGACTCCCGCCGCGCCTCTCAGGTTGGTGCGCCGGGTGTCATTGCGCCGGTTATCGCGTGCAGGCATCGCTCACCTTCCGCGGAGTTCGCGATCAGCGCCAGTTGACGTCCGGATGCGTTCGCAGCGGGATGCTGCAACGTGATTTCCAGATCCGCGGGCGGCAGCCATTCGGCGACCCGCTCCGGCCATTCGACCAGACAGACCGCATCGTCGCGGAAATGTTCGGCAAGCCCCGCCGTTTCCCATTCGCTTGGATCGGCGAACCGATAAAAATCAAAGTGATAGAAGTATAATCTCGAAAACGGGTAATGTTCAACCAATGTGTAGGTAGGGCTCTTGACGGCGCCCCTCCAGCCCATGGCGCGCAACATGCCGCGCACCAGCGTGGTCTTGCCCGCTCCCAGGTCGCCGTGCAACAGGACCACGCTGCCGCCGACAAGTGCCGGCGCAAGCGCGGCGCCGACGCTTTCGGTCGCGGTGGCATCGGGCAAGTGAATGAGGTCGGACATCGAGAGATGGAATACGCTTGATGCAATGAATGATACCGGCACCGATACCGCACCGCCGCCGATCCGCGATTGGGTGGCGTTGGCCGCCAACATCGGAACCTGGGGCCGAGAGCTGGGATTCCAGGCCGTCGGCATCAGCGACACGGAACTGTCGGCTGAAGAGGCGCACCTCATGCGCTGGCTCGACGACGGACGGCACGGCGCGATGGACTACATGGCGCGCCATGGCACGGCGCGCGCACGCCCGGCGGAACTGGTGCCCGGGACGATCCGCGTGATCAGCGCCCGGATGAACTACTGGCCCGGCGCGGCGGCAGATGGGGAGGCCACGCTCGCCGACGAATCATCGGCCTATGTCGCGCGCTACGCGCTGGGCCGCGACTACCACAAGGTCTTGCGCGCGCGGCTGCAGCAGCTTGCCAATCGCATTCAAGGTGACGTGGGCGACTTCGGCTACCGCGTCTTCACCGACAGCGCGCCGGTGCTCGAAGTGGCACTCGCCGCCAAAAGTGGACTGGGCTGGCGCGGCAAGCACACTTTGCTGCTTACGCGTGACATGGGCTCGTATTTCTTCCTCGGGGAAATCTATACGGACCTGCCGCTGCCGGTGACTGACCCGATGTCGGGCCATTGCGGCACCTGCGCCGCGTGCATCGACGCATGTCCCACCGGCGCGATTGTTGCGCCGTATGAACTCGACGCGCGGCGCTGCATCTCCTACCTGACCATCGAATTGCCGGGCGCCATTCCCGAGGAATTCCGTCCGCTGATCGGCAACCGCGTCTACGGCTGCGACGACTGCCAGCTGGCCTGTCCGTGGAACCGCTTCGCTCAGCACAGCAATGAACAGGACTTCAATGCCGTTCGCCACGGCCTCGACCGCGCCAGCCTCGTTGAACTTTTCGCATGGACCGAAGCGGAATTCGACGCGCGGATGAAGGGCAGCGCCATCCGGCGTATCGGTTATGAACGCTGGTCTCGCAATCTGGCAGTGGGACTGGGCAATGCGCCACGCAGCGACGAGGTGCTGGCGGCACTGCAAAGCCGCGCCGATGATCCCTCGGCCCTGGTGCGCGAGCACGTGGCGTGGGCGTTGGCGCGGCAGCGGGACGCCCAGTGATTCGAGCGCTTTCGACCCTTATCGGCCGTCCAACCCTCTCAAAAATCGGCATTCGGATGTCGCGACAACAGACGCTCATGCATGGCGTGCTGGTTATTGCTGATCCGGTACATCGCGTACCCACTTCCTTGGCGCTGGAACAAGATCGCTTTCAAACCATCGTTTGCGATTGCGCCAGGTGCTGCCGCGCGCAAGTTGTGCCTCACGCGACCGCAGCATCGTCATCCTCCCGAAACCTCCCGTGGACGGGCGAGTTCAGCAAGAAATCTTTTCGCGATGGGCGACAGACTCTTGCCGCGCGGGTAGAGAATCCACCAGTTCGAGTGCAGCGGGAAACCGACGACGCCGAGGATCGCCAGGCCCGGCCCGGCTGACTTTCCCCCCAAGGCGTGGCGCGACACGATTGCGATGCCCATGCCCGCTGCGACGGCCTCCTTGATTGCCTCGTTGCTGCCGATCTCAAGACGCACGTCGGGTATGAAGCCCACGCGCTCGAAGTACGCGTCGCAGGCGAGGCGAGTGCCTGAGCCCGGCTCGCGCAGGATGAACCGTTCGCGGGCGAGTCGCGCGAGCGCCAATCGCTTCCTCCCCGCGAACGGGTGCGACGCGGCAGCGATGACCACCAGCGGATTCGGCAGGAACGGGTGGCACTCAAGCGCGATGTCGGCCGGTGGGATCGACATGATGTAGAGGTCGTCGCGGTTTTCGCGCAGGCGGGCAATGACGCCGTCGCGATTGAGGACCTCCAGAGCGATTTCGATGTCGGGATGTCGCGCGCAGAAGTGACCGAGGATGCGCGGCACGAAGTACTTGGCCGTGCTGACGAGCGCGACGCGAAGGCGGCCGCGCGTCAGCCCCTTCATCGCGTCGACGCGCTGGACGAACGCAGCCCACTCGTCGCTCATCGCCCGGGCTGTCCGCAGGAGGTCCTCCCCCGCCAGCGTGAGGTGCATCCGGTTATCGACCCGCTCGTAAAGCGGAAGCCCCACCGCATCGGTCAGGTCCTTCAATTGCATCGACACCGTCGGTTGGGTCACATGGCATGCCTTCGCGGCCGCCGTGACGCTGCCATGTTCCGCGAGGGCGGCGAAGAGTCGCAATTGGCGCAGCGTGACATGCATAGACATATGTCGATGTGCATCAAACGATTTATTGATTTTACTCTATGCCACGCACTCCATAACATTCGCGCATCCAATACGGGAGCGTGCGATGCAAAGCCTTGTCGATCCAGCCATCCTCTTCTTTGTGTTCGGCGCCGCGGCCGGGCTCGCTCGTTCCAACCTTGAGATTCCACCGCAGGTCTCTCGCTTCCTCTCGCTCTACCTTCTGATGGCACTCGGGCTGAAGGGAGGGTTCGCGCTCGCCAAATCCGGGCTGACCTCCGATGTCGCGTCGAGCTTGGGCTGTGCGCTCGTGCTTGCCGTGGTCGTCCCCGCAATCGGCTATCAGGTACTGCGCCGACTGGTGTCCGCCTTGGACGCGGCGGCCATCGCCGCGACCTACGGCTCGGTCAGCGCCGTTACCTTCATTACGGCCGCGCAATATCTCGACGGTCGAGGCGTAGCCTATGGCGGGCACATGGCCGCGGCGCTGGCACTCATGGAGTCTCCCGCGATCATCATGGCGGTGATATTGGCCAACGCAATACGCCGGCGGCAGGCCGTGCCGGCAGTGGCGAACTTGTCTGGTGGCGCCGCCGTCGCGGTGTCGGGCCCGGCGGTGGGCGCGGGCATGTCGGTTCACAAGATCCTGCACGAGTCCTTTACCGACGGAGCGCAGCTCCTGCTGCTCGGCTCGATGGCCATCGGCCTGGCGACGGGCGAGGCGGGCAAGACGGTGATGCAGCCCTTCACCGGTGATCTCTTCAAGGGCATGCTCGCCTTTTTCCTGCTCGACATGGGCCTCACTGCTGCGCGCAACTTCGGCGAACTGCGCGGCAAGCCGCCGGCGCTCCTCGCCTACGCGGCCCTGGCGCCGCTTGCCCACGCGTCGCTTGCGCTCGCGCTGGCGGTGCTGGCCGGCCTTTCACGCGGCAACGGCGCGCTGCTGATGGTGCTCGCTGCGAGTGCCTCGTACATTGCCGTGCCGGCAGTGGTGCGCTACGCGATTCCCGAGGCGATTCCGTCTCTCTACTTCGGTATGTCGCTCGGCGTCACCTTTCCGCTCAACATCCTGGTTGGCATACCGTTCTATACGAATGTTGCCGCGGCGGTGCTGGGATAGGGCACCATTTCGCTGTATCACCTCCCCCTACCCTTTGTGAAACCTCTCTGAAAGCTTGCCGGTTGGAGGGGGTTGGCGCGGCGTGCATTCGCCGCCGGAATAACCGCTTCGGAGGTACGGGAGGTACGCCGGTGACCGGCTGGTATTGGCCAAACTCGGACGCTGATGTGCTATCTGATCAGCTGATTCATCGCCACGATCGGCAGCATCACCGCCAGCACCAGTATCAGCACGATCGCGCCCATCACGACGATCAGCGCCGGCTGCAGCAGCGCCGCCATCCATGCGAGGCGCCGCTCTGCATCGCGCTCCAGTTCCTCCGCCGCGCGTTGCAGCATCGGCCCCAAACGTCCGCTGCTCTCGCCATTGGCGACCAGATGCACGAGCACGGGCGGAAACTGGTTCTGCTCCTTCAGCGCCCGCGACAGCGTCACGCCTTCGCGAACCAGCGCTGCCGCGGCCAGCGTTGCGCGTCGGATCGGGATCATGCGCACGACCTCGGTCGCGGCATCGAGTGAGCGCAAGAGCAGCGCACCGCTGCCGACCAGGATGGCGAGCGTGCTCGCGAAGCGCGCCGAGTCCAGGCTGCGCGCAAGCTTGCCGGTCACCGGCATGCGCAGCAGCCCCGCGTGCCACCGCGCGCGAAATGACTCGCGGCGATTCGCCCAGGCAAAGGCCGCCATCAGCGCGATGAACGCCGCGAAAAAATACCACCCGGTCGCGCGGAAGAATGCGCTGGTCGCGATCAGCGCCTGCGTGAGCCAAGGCAGTGTCTGGCGGCTCTGTTGATACACAGAAACCACCTGCGGCACGACGTAGACCAGCAACACTGCGATGACCGCGAACGCGATGACGGTGACCACCGCCGGATAAATCAGCGCCAGCACGATCTTCTGGCGCAGCGCTTCGCGCGCTTCGAGATAGTCGGCAAGCCGGTCCAGTACGTCGGCCAGCCGCCCGGTTTCAGCGCCCGCGCCAACCAATCCTCGATACAGCGGAGAAAACGTGCGTGGAAAACGCGCGAGCGCCGCCGGCAATGCTTCGCCCGACGCGATGTGCGAACGCAGCGCCGCGACAATTCCCGCAGCGCGCGCGTCATCGGCCTGTTCGGCAACCGCGGAGAGCGCCTGGTCGAGCGGCATGCCCGATTGCACGAGCGTGGCCAGCTGGCGTGTGGTCAACGTCACCAACGGCGCCGGCAGGCGCGTTGACAGCAGCGGATCGGCGCGCGCGACCGCGTCGGCAACTGCGGTCGGCGTCAGCCCTTCGGCGCGCAGCTGATCGCGTGCCGCCCGCGCGCTGTCGGCCTCCATCACCCCCTGCTTGACGCGGCCCTGCGCGTCGACGGCTTCCCAACGGAACGCGCTCATGGCATTTGCGGACGGATGACGGAAATCGAACGCCAGTGACGAGCAGCGTCAGGCGTCGCGTGTCACGCGCAACAATTCGGCCAGCGACACCGAACCGTTGGCGATCCAGCGCGCGCCATCCGCGCGCAACGAACGCATTCCGGCGCGCGTGGCCGCCGCGCGCAGCGCGAGCTCGCCGGCGCCATCGTGAATATTGCGGCGAATGGCGTCATCGACCGACAAGAGTTCGTAGACGCCGGTGCGTCCACGATGCCCGGTCTCGTTGCACGACGCACAACCGGGCGCCGTCCACACCGGCTGTTCCGCCGGCAAACCGACGGACACATTGAGCTTCGCCTCACCGGCCGCCGGAGCATGCGCAACGCGGCAGACCGGACACAGCGTGCGCACCAGCCGCTGGGCCAGCACGCCCAGCAGGCTCGACGCCAGCAGATACGGCTCTACCCCCATGTCCGCGAGCCGCGTTATCGCGCTGGTCGCGTCGTTGGTATGCAGCGTGGCGAGCACGAGATGGCCGGTCAGCGATGCCTGTACGGCGATCTGCGCGGTCTCCAGGTCGCGGATTTCGCCGATCATGATCACATCGGGATCCTGGCGCAGGATGGCGCGCAGTGCGCGCGCGAAATCGAGTTCGATATGCGCATTGACCTGGGTTTGCGCCACACCATCGAGCGCGTACTCGATCGGGTCCTCGACGGTCATCATGTTCACCGAGCCGCGCGGCAACCGCGACAGTGCGGCATAGAGCGTCGTCGTCTTGCCCGAGCCGGTGGGCCCGGTCACCAGCAGGATGCCGTGCGGCTCGCGGATCATCCGGTCGATGACGTCGCGCGTCGCCTCTTCCATGCCGAGTGCGGCAAGGTCGAGTCGCGCCGAATCCTTGTCGAGCAGCCGCAGCACGACGCGTTCACCCACTCCAGTCGGCAGCGTGGACATGCGCACGTCAACCTGCTTGTCGCCCAGCTTGAGCGCGATGCGGCCATCCTGTGGCAGCCGCTTTTCCGCTATGTCCAGGCTCGCCATGATCTTGAGTCGCGACACCAGTGCGGCGTGCAGCGCGCGCGGCGGCTCGATGATGTCGCGCAAAACGCCATCGACGCGGAAGCGCACCACCGAGCGCGCTTCGTACGGCTCGAAGTGCAGGTCCGACGCACGCTCCCGCAATGCCTGCAGCAGCAACGCGTTGATCATGCGGATCACCGGCGCCTGCGTCGAACTGTCGAGGAGGTCTTCGCTGGTCGGCAGGTCCTGCATCAGCCGCGCGAGATCCGTTTCGCGCGCAAGGTCACCGGCCCACGTGGCAGCCGCGCTCGGCGCGCCCTGGTTGTACGCGCGCGCGAGTTCGGCGGCGAATTCTTCGGCACTCACTGCGCGCGTCACGAGCGGCCGCTGCAGCACGCGCTTGATCTCGACGACGCCGTCGGGGGTTGCGTCGGGGCGCGTCAGCACGACGACGGCATCGCCATCGGTGCGCGCGGCAAGCACGCCATGCGCTTTGGCGAATGCGTAGGGAATCTGCGCGGCGAACGCCGCAGCGTCAGCAGGCAGCGTCGGACGGGCGGTCATGGACATTTGGACGCCGCTTGCGCGCGCGTCACGGCCTCGTGATGGGCGGGTCGGTCGCCGGCGGCGCGCCACCGGGCGTGGCCGCGGGCGTTCCCGGCATCACGCCCTGCGGCGGCAGCACGGGCGCCGAAGGATCGCTCCAGAACCATATCGGCTTGCCAAGGTTGTTCTGCTGCTGGTTCATGATGTAGTCGTAGCGATCCGAGGTGAGCGCACGACCTTGCGAGTCCGTGCGCACCACGGTCGGCTTGATGAACACCAGCAGGTTGGTCTTCACGCGGCGGCGCGAGTCGTACCGGAAGAGTTGGCCGATCACCGGAATGTCACCGGCCACCGGCAGCTTGTCCGTGCCGTTTTCCTGGCTGTCCTGGATCAGGCCACCGAGCACGACGATCTGGTTGTCGTCGACGATGACGGTCGATTCCAGCGCGCGCTTGGACAGCACGATGCCCGTCGTCGTCGTTATCGATTCGACACGGGAGACCTCCTGGTAAAGGCTCAACCGCACGGTGCCACCCTCGGTGATCTGCGGCTTCACGCGCAGCAGCACGCCGACGTCGTGTCGCTCGAAGGTCTGGAACGGCGTGACCGTGGACGAATTGCCGGTCGTTGCGTACTGACCCGTCACGAACGGAATGTTCTGCCCGACGATGATGCGCGCCTCTTCATTGTCCAGGGTGAGCAGCGTCGGCGTCGACAGGATGTTGGCATTCGCGTCCTGCTCGAGCGAGCGGATGAGCAGCGCAAGATTGGTGATGATGCCGAGGCCGGGAATCGCGATCGTCCCGTTGATCAGGCCGAGGTTCAGGCCTTGCCCGAGGTTGCTCAGGTTCACGGAACCGCTGACGATGTTGTTGCCGCTGTCCTTCGCGCCGAAGTTGGTGCCGCCGAAACCCTGCACGCCGTTGCGGTTGAGGCCCTGCAATACCTGCCACTGGATGCCGAACTGCGCAGCCTTGTCGGCCGTCACTTCGACGATCAGCGCCTCGACGAACACTTGCGCGCGACGAACGTCGAGCCGCTCGATGATCGTGCGCAGGTTGTTGTAGACGGGTTCCGGGCCCATAATGATCAGCGCGTTGTTCGCCGTGTCGGCCTGGATCGTCACGTTGCCGGTATTGCCGCCGTTGCCGCCCCCGCTCGTGAACGGATTGGCGGCGGACGCCGGAGCGGCCTGGCCGCCCTGCGGCGCGGCGGACGACGGATTGCCGCCGATCTGGCTGGCGAACATCGACGGTGTGGCCGCGGCCGTGGGTTGCGCCACGTCCCCACCGCCGGACAACAGTGCCCGCAGCGTCTGCGCGACGCGCCCCGCGTCGGCATTGCGCAGGTAGACGACGAACATGTTGCCACCGGCGCGCTGCGGCGTGTCGAGCTGCTCGATCATCGTCTTGATGCGCGCCGCGCGCCCGGGATTATCCGAGCGCAACAGCACGCTGTTCGAGCGCGGGTCGGCCACGATCGTGATTCGCTGCTGCGTGTCGCCGGGCGTTCCACCCTGCGTTGCCGTGTCCGCGCCGACCAGCTTGTTCAGCATCGGCACCAGGTCGATGGCCGACGCGTACTTGAGCGTCACGATGACGGGTTCGCCGGATGGCGGCACATCGAGCGACGCGATGATCTTGTCGATGCGCCGCAGGTTGTCCGCGTAGTCGGTGATGATCAGCGAGTTGGTTCCCGGGTACGCCGATATGGAGTTGTTCGGCGTGATCAGCGGCCGCAGCACATTGACCAGCTGCAGCGCGGATTCGTAGCGCAGCGTGACCACCTGCGTGACCAGGCGGTCACCACCACCGACGACCGGGCCACGCAGCACTTCGGAACCCTGCTGCTTGGCATCGGCTTCCATCACCAGCTTGGTCACCCCGTTGCCTTCGACGGCGATGATGCCCTGCAGCCGCAGTGCCGACAGCAGCGTGGGGTAGACCAACTCGCGCGGCACCGGCCGCGCCGAGACAATGTTGATCGTGCCCTTGATCCGGGGGTCGAGGACGAAGTTGCGGCCGGTGATCTCGGACGCGGCCTTGACCACGGCGTCGATGTCGGCGTTGACGAAATTCAGCGTGACCGCGTCTTCCGCCGCCGACGAGACCAGGGCCAGCGCCAACAGCGCTCCGGCGGCCAGTCGGGTGGCCGCATGGAGACAATGGCGAAGGAGGCCTGGTTTCAGTTTGGTGGCCGGACGGGCGGTAGGTACAGCCATCGGCAGCGGCGGCGGCTCCCTGGGAAGGCTCGCCGCGAGTGAGTGATCGCTGGCGATGATAGCATGGGGTCCTGGGGTGCCGCTGCCTGGCGCCGCGGACGGTCCGGCACCGCTTTTGTGGCAATAACGTCGGGATCGGGCGAATCCAAAACAGCGACTTTGCGCATCCAATCGAGGAAACCAGCCCTTGAACGGAGAAATGATGAACTATCCACTGTCGCCCTTAGCCCGCCGCATCGTCCTGGGCGGAGCCATCCTGGGCGCGCTCGTCGTCGCCTTCGGGCCTTATGCGCCTTCGGTTCAGGCCGGCGAAACCTATACTTCGTCTGAAATCCGAAAATCCCTGGTGCTGGCCCAGGCCGATATCACCAAGGAAGCCAAGGCTGCCGCCAAGGAGTCCGCGAGGGTGGCCAGTGAGTCCGCCAAAGATGCCGCCAAGGACGCCGCACAGGCGGCCAAGGAGGCCGCGCAAGTCGCCAAGGACGCCGCGCAGGCCGCCAAGGACGCCGCCGACAACGATCCGCCGATGATCACCATCGACCGCAACGGCGTCCGGGTCGAGGAAGGCAACGGCGGCAAAAAGCGCGTCCACATCGGCCTGGGCGGCACGGACCGCGAGTACGACTCCTTCGATCAGTTCTTGCATGAGGACCGCGGCCTCGCCTTCATGGTCGTCAGCATCGTCTTCGTCGTGTTCCTTACCCCTGTGCTGATCACCAGTCTGCTGATCTGGTACAAGCTGCGCAAGTACCGGTTGCTCAACGACACGATGGTCCAGCTCGCGGAAAAGGGCGTCGTCCCGTCCGCGGACGTGATGCAGGCCATGCAATCGGGCAGACCGGCGGCGGCGGCATCAGCGATCGCCGCGCGCGCGTCCGTCGTGGAACAGGTCAAGACGCTGCGCAGCCAGGCTGCCTGGTCCGATTTGCGCAAGGGCGTGATCCTCGCGGCGGTAGGCATGTCCTTTACCGTTTATTCGATGCTGGACGATCGTTCGCCCAACTGGATCGGCCTCGTGCTGCTGTTCCTGGGAATAGGTTATGGCTTGCTGTGGTATTTCGAGGATCGCCAGCTGGCCGCGCCGGCGAGCGCTGCGCCCCCTCCTCCACCGTCCGGGGGCGCGTGAGGCACATGCCATGCCGCAACCGAAAGTGACCTCGCCCGGATGGCGTCTTCCGAGGTTCCCGATGCCCAACTCATTGCGCGCGCACTGGTTGGTGACGATCGCCACGCGTTCGCCGAACTCGTGCGCCGACACCAGTCAACGGTGCGCGCCTGTCTGCGCAAATTGACTGCCGGCAACCACGCGCTTGCCGACGACCTCTCGCAGGAGACGTTCGTGCTCGCCTGGCGCAACCTGAAGTCCTTCCGTCAGGAGGCCCGCTTCTCGACCTGGCTGTACCGCATCGCAACCAACTGCTGGCTGGCGGACGCCCGCAAGCGGAAGGAAGAATTGCTGGGCGATCGCGATGACCAGGTCGCCGATGACGACGGCAACGCGGTCGAGTCGGGCCAGGTCCACGGCGACCATGCGCGCGGCGCCACGCTCAAGATCGACCTCGAACGCGCCATGGCCGTGCTGACCGAAGGCGAACGGGCCGCAATCGTGCAGTGCTACCATAATGACCTGACCCACGAGGAAGCCGCATACGTCCTCGATTGCCCTGTCGGCACGGTCAAGACCCACGTGCTGCGCGGCAAGCAGAAGCTGAAACTGGCGCTCGCTGCCTGGGCGCCGGATGGTGCCAAATGAGGCTGGCAACGAAACGAACAACTGAGTGGCAACTGTGTGGCAACTGTGTGGCCACCGGGATTCATCACTGAGATTGACCGAGCATGACCAACCCCACCTACTCCACTGACGGCTCAACCAATCGCGACTGGCTCGACGGCCTGCTGGAAGCGGACGGCGCCGACGCACGTTCGTCGTACGTCGCCGACGGCGGTTTCACGGCGCGCGTCATGCAAGCGCTGCCCGTGCGGCTGACGCTGCCGGCGTGGCGCACGCCCGCGGTCGCAGCGCTGTGGATCATGGCGTTGGCCGGCATTTCGTTTGCCCTTCCGGGCGCGGTGCTCGACATCGCGCGCGAAATGTATCGCCTGCTGGGCGCGCACCCGGTGTCGTTGTCGGGCATGGTCGGCGCGCTGCTCGCAGCCGGCGCGTTGACCTGGAGCGCCGCGGCGTACGCGCTGCGAACATCCGAATGACGCCGTAGCGAATGACGCCGTAGCCGTTTCGACGCAAAAGCCGCGTTGCAAAAAAACAAGGCCGCCTCTTCGGGCGGCCTTTGCGTTGGGGCGGCGAATAGTTCGGGCGTCGGATGTCGCGCGCCGAGTGTCGGGTGTCGCGTGTCGGGCGCCAGGTTTGGGGCGCCGCGGACTCCGGATATCCGCGCTAGTTGGCCGTGAAGTTGAGCTCCACCTCAGCGATGTACTTTTCGCCTTCGGCCGAGAACTTCCACTCCTTCAGCGCATTGATCACGGCGCGATCGAATACGCGCGCCGGTTCGGAACTGAAGATCGTCACTTCCGTGACGTTGCCCCTTTCGTCGATGTTCATCCGGGCCACGACACGACCCTTGTTGATGCCCTCGCGCATCGCAGCCTTCGGGTACTCCGGACTTTCGCCTGAGAGACGCGTCACGCCACGCCGGATTGCCGGCTTGGGCGGCGGCGGCGCGGGCGGCGCCGGCGGCGCGATGACATGCGGCTGCTCGGGCGGCGCAGCGGTTGTCGCCGTGATCGTCGGCCCGGTGTTGATCGACGGCACTGGGATGTCAGGCGGCGGCACGAACGTCTGCGGCGGCGGCGGGAGCTTCGTCTCCACGATCTTCTTCGGCGGCGGCGGCGGCGGAAGCTTCAGCTCCTCGATGATCGTCGCGGTGAGCGGCTTCTTGATCACCGCCACGATCGCGCTGCCGAGACCGTGCAGCAATGCATAGATGACGATCACGTGCACGATGACCACGAAGCCAATGCCGATGGCGTGCTTGGTAGGGTCTCGTTGTTGTTGCGCGTAATCCATGGCTGACTCCGTAAGGCCTTGTGCTATGCCGCGTTCACGGCCCGTCGATGAACTGTTCGCTGCCCACAATTCCCATCTTGGTCAGCCCCAGGCGTTGCGACGACGCCATCACCGCCGCGACGATTTCGTACTTTGCGTTCTTGTCGGGCCGCAGATGCACTTCGGGCTGAACTGGCTGCGCCGCGGCACTGGCCAGTTTCTGCTCGAGCGTTGCGCGATCCGGCACCACCTCGCCGTTCCACCAGATGCGGCCGACATCGTCGATGTCGACTTTCAGCACCTCCGGCGGCGTGAGCGGCGGCGGCGGCGTGCCGGTGGGCATGTTCAGATTGACAGCATGCAGCTGGATCGGGATCGTGATGATCAGCATGACCAGCAGCACCAGCATCACGTCGATCAGCGGCGTGGTGTTGATATCCATCATCACTTGCGGCTCGGACGAATCGCCGGAACCCATGCTCATGCCCATGTACAGTCCTTAAAGTTGTTGCGCGACATCATGTGCTCGGTTACCACCTTCAGTCACGACCCTTGGTTACTACCTTAACTGCCGCGTACGGGCGGTTCGGTGATGAAGCCGACCTTGGCGATTCCCGCGCGCTGCACTGCATAGATGACACGACCGACACCTTCGTAGCGCGCGCCACCGTCGCCGCGGATCTGAACTTCAGGCTGCGGCGTCAGCACCGCGACCTTCTTCAGCCGCTCGATCAGCGCCCCCGTGGTCTTGATCTGCAATTCGTTCCAGTAGATCCGGCCGTTCGAGTCCACCGAAATGATGATGTTCTCCGGCTTGGTCTCGCGGACTTCGTTGCGCTCCTTGGGGAGCGTCACGGGAATCGACGTTGTCACCACCGGGATCGTGATCAGGAAAATGATCAGCAACACCAGCATGATGTCGACCAGAGGCGTGGTGTTGATCGTCGAAATGGTTTCGTCTTCGTCGCCCGAGGACGATCCGACGTTCATCGACATGGCTTACGCCCGCCCGGCGTGCTTGGGCTGCGCCAGCAGCACGGCGTGCAGGTCGGCACCGAAGCTGCGCACATTGTCCATCGCCGTCTTGTTCCGGCGCACCAGCCAGTTGTAGCCAAGCACCGCGGGCACCGCGACCGCCAGGCCGAAGGCCGTCATGATCAGTGCTGCGCCGACGGGGCCGGCAACCTTGTCGATCGACGCCTGACCGGCGATGCCGATGGCCGTCAGCGCGTGATAGATGCCCCACACCGTGCCGAACAGTCCGACGAACGGTGCGGTGGAACCCACCGTTGCGAGGAAGGCAAGACCGTCCTGCGTGCGGCTGGCGACGTTGTCGATGGAGCGTTGCAGGGACATCGTGACCCATTCGTTCATGTCGACGTTGCCGAGCAGGCCGACGTGCTTGGCGGTGGCCTCGACCCCCGTTTCGGCGATGAAGCGGAACGGACTGCCTGCCTTGAGTCCCTCGGCGCCGGCCTTCACGGACGGTGCGTTCCAGAATGATTTCTCGGCGGCCTTCGCGGCCTTGTTCATCTTCGCCTGTTCGTAGACCTTGGTGATGATGATGTACCAGCTACCCATCGACATGATGGCAAGGATGGCCAACGTGATCCGGTCGACGGCGTCGCCACCTTTCCACAGGGCCTCGAGGCCGTACGGATTGTCGACCGCTTCAACGGCGGCCTTCCCGGGCGCTGCCGCCACGGGCGCGGCAGGCGCGGCCGGCGCAACGGTCGCCGCGGGCTGTGCCCCTGGTTGTCCTTGAGCTTGCGCACCGGTCGACACGACCGCCAGGGCGGAAGCAAGGGACAGGACCACGGCCAGTGCGGCCAATCGGGTCATCTTCAGCATGTTGTCTCCAGACAATAAACGTTGCGATCGGAAAACGGGGGTTCGGACCGACGGGGTCGGACAGTGTGCGCGCAGGCGCCGATCAGTTGGGGGAAAACGCCAGGACGTTTTGGCCCCGCATGCGGGCGGGTGCCAAGCCTCGTCGCGAAAACGGCAGGACTTTACACGAACGCGGCAAAATGTCCAATCCGTCCCGCACCGACCGCAGGGCCACGGACACCCGGGCACCGACGCCGCAGCCCGACTCGAATGGACGTCCGAAGTTGCGCACGATGGGACTACTTGATGCTCGGAAATTCTTGGGCGATGCCGTAGAACTGCACCGCGCGGATCTGCGATTCGATCTGCAGGTAGCGTGCGGCTTTCCTGGCGGGGATGGGGCTCAGCAGCTTGCTCTGGATCAGCTTGCTCTGCATCTTGCGCCGGGCCTTGACTTCACCTTCGTCGGTGGCCATCAGTTCATTGGCCAACTGCTTTGCATACAGGTCGGAAATTGGTTTGTCTGTTCCGATCAGCCCTTCCAACGCGACATTGCGCCGGCGGTTGTACATGTCCAGGTCGCGCTGGTATGCAGTGTAGATCGGCCAGAATTTCTTGGCCTCGGCCGGGGTCAGGTTGAGTTCCGCGGTGACGTAGGCCTTCTTGTCGGCCTGCACGGCCTTCCACATCGCCGTCAGGTCGGGGCTGCCGGTCGGCCGTTCGGCCGCGTGCGCCACAGGTACCGCGACCGTTGCGGCAAAAAGAATGACGGCGGCAAGACTTTTTTTCATCGGGATACCCATGAGGTCGTTGCGATCAGTGCGCGCCCCTCGCCGGTTCATGCGTGGCGAGCCTTGGCAAATTGCCTTGAATGTTACCCTGATTCGCAATCCGGCGCTGCTACCCGAATGCTATCCTCTCACGCAGCCGCATGGCCCAAAAACCCCGCTACGGACCTCGTTACGGAAACAAAGATGGTGCTCGACATGGGAAATCCGGCAATGGATGCGCGCGCACTGGCCGCGGTTGGCGCGGATGCGCTGCGCAGGGGCGATGCGCGTACCGCGCGCGATGCGCTCGAACGAATTGCGACGCTGGGCCAGGCCGACGCGGGCATCTACCTGGCCATCGCCCACGCATGCCGCCTGCAGAAGGACCACGTCGCGGCCTATGCGGCCGTCGAAAAAGTCCTTGCGCTGGAGCCCTTCAACGTGCGCGCACTGATCCAGAAGGCCGACCATCTCGCCGCTTTGGGCGATGCCCGCGTGGCCTCGGTGTTCTACCAGTCTGCGCTCAGCGCGGCCCTGCCGCTGCACGAACTGCCACCCGACCTGCGCGAGGACCTGGAGCGCGCCAAGGCGATGTGCGGCGAATACGCGGCGCAATTCGAGGCGTTTCTGCGGCGCCGGCTCGTTGCCAAGGGCTTCGAATCGGCGGGGTCGTCGAGCCGTTTCCGGCAGTCGTTCGACATCCTGCTGGGAAAGAAACAGATCTTCGTCCAGCAACCGCGAACGTTTTATTTTCCTGAACTGCCGCAGATCCAGTTCTACGACAAGCGCCACTTTCCGTGGATACCCAAAGTGGAAGCCGCCACCGCGGATATCCGCGCCGAAGTCGTCGAATTGATGAAGGAGACGGCCGTCTTCAAGCCCTATGTCGAAGGTGACGCAAGGCAGCCGGGCAAGGACGAGAGCGGGTTGGCGGGCAATCCGGACTGGAGTGCGTTCTACCTGATACGTGACGGCGAAATCGTCCACGAGAACGTCGCCCGCTGCCCCAAGACCGTGGCCGCCCTGGCCGATGTTCCGCACACCAGCATGAAGGGCCGCTCGCCGTCGATCCTGTTCTCGCTGCTGCGCCCGGGCGCCCGCATTCCTCCGCACACGGGCCTCGTCAATACGCGACTGATTTGTCACCTTCCGCTGCTGGTTCCTCCCGATTGCGGGCTGCGCGTCGGCAACGAAACGCGGGTACCGGTCGAGGGCAAGGTCTGGCTGTTCGACGACACGATGGAGCATGAAGCATGGAACTTGAGCGATCGTCCGCGGGTGATCCTGTTGTTCGAAGTCTGGCGGCCGGAGCTGACGGACGAGGAACGCGTGCTGGTCAGCACGATGTTCGAGGCCATCGACGCGCAGAGCGGCAAGAAACCGGAATGGGGAATCTGACGATGCGCTTGCCGGCACTCATCCTGCTGTCGTCGTTCGTTGCGCTGCCCGCCTTCGCGGATCCTGGACAGGACGCGCTGCTCGAGGTGGCCAAATGCGTCGACGTCGCCGACCCTGGCGAGCGCCTGAAGTGCTTTGACAGGGCGGCAGCGCTGGCCAAGAGTGCGTTGGCGGCCGCGCCCAAGGTGGCCGACAAGAAAAGCTGGCTCGACATGTTCGGATTCCCGGCGTCGCAGGCGCCGCCGAAAACCACGGAGGAGTTCGGGAAAGTGGCACCGTCTCCCGGCTCCGGGGAAGTCACCCAGGTCACATCCAGCGTTCTCGAGTTCGCGCGCACTCCGCGCGGACCCGTCGTATTCATCCTGGAGAACGGCCAGGTGTGGCGGCAGTTGGCCGGCGACACATCGGTGATTCGCGACCCGGTACCCGGTGCGCCGATGAAGGTGACGATCGAGAACGGCTTCCTCGGAAGCTACAACCTCTCGATCGAGGGCCGCAACGGCATCATCAAGGTCACGCGCCTCAAGTAGGCGCCAGTCAAGGCGCGCGCGGCGTCTGGAGTTCGGCCACGCAGAACGTCGCCCATTGCCGGAACATGGCGTCGAACCAGAACTGATTGGACGTCTTGGTCGCCCGGCTGAAGGTCTGGACGTGCGTCGCGGTAGCGCGGTCGACAACCACGCCAAGCAATGCGCCGGTGACGGCGTCGCGCGCTTCGAGGCTGAGCGTGGCCAAGCCGGCGGTGTCCCGGGTAAACAGTGCGTCCGGACGCGACGACGTCGCATCCGGCTCGTAGACGTCGAGGTCCGTAACGGCAGGCGTCAGGCGCATCACGCCCGGCCCCATCACGGTCGTGATTTCATAACCCTTGGCGACAAACGTTGCGGTGACCTGCTCCATCATGCTGGCCTTCGCTTGGGCCACGATGGCCTCGACGACGTCCGGCGTGAGCCTGCGCGACAGGTCGCGCGACGAGTTCTGGTCGCGCAGCCAGTTCTTCTTCATGGTCACCTGCACCGGATCGATCACCACTTTGCGGTAGCCGGTCCAGTCGGCGGCGGGACGCAAATACACCTGGTCCAGCTGTCGCGAATCCACCGCAACGAGGCCATCGGGGCTTGCCGCGGGCGTGGCGCCGGGGACCGCCGCAGCAACGCTGGAAAACACCCACACCGAAACGGCAAACAGCAGTTGACGAATCATGGTCGCTCCTCAAGTACCGGGCAGAGGTCCAACGGATAACACCGATGCTACACTTTTCATTCCCGCACGCCCAGCCGCCTTATCGAAGGGGCGCCGGGGGTGCCAAGCCGCGATCCCGAACGGATTGCGGCCCATGTTCAAACGATTCCGGATTGGAAACAAGCGATGCTGAATGCAGAGTCCCGCGCGCGGGAAATCGGCGCCCTCCAGGCGCAAGTCGAATCTGCCGCGCAGGCAGGGCGTGACGACGAAGTCGTCCGGCTTTGCGGCCGTATTCTCGAGATCGATGCGCACCACGCCGGCACGCTGGCCGTGCTGGGCCAACGCGCGTTTCGCCGCGGCGACATGGAAGCCGCGCGCAATGCTTTCCAACGCCTGGTTGCCGTACGCGATTGGGACCCACAGGAATGGATCAACCTGGCGCTGACCTGCCGGAACCTGAACGACGAGCAAGGGGAGCAAGGGGCAATCAAGCGCGCATTGAGCCTCGACCCGAGCAACCTTCTGGCTCTCATCCTGCGCGCCGACCTGCTCGAGCGGCAGGGCAAGACGCATGAAGCCGCTGCCGCCCATCGTGCCATCGCGACCGTGGCGCCCCCCATGGACCGCCTGCATCCCGACCTGAAGCCCGCGGTATCCCGCGCACTGGAGTTCGGCAAGAAGTACAACGGCGAGTTCGCCGCATTTCTCGACCAGTTCCTGGACGAGCAATACCGGGCCAATGCCGGCGAGAACCTGCAGCGATTCCGCGATTCGGTCGACATCATGCTCGGCCGCAAGAAACGCTACGACTCGCAATCGGTGACATATCACTATCCCAATCTGGCGCCGATCGAATTCTTCGGTCGCGAACTCTTTCCCTGGCTGGATGCCTTCGAGGCGGACACCGACGCCATCCGCGACGAATTCCTGCAAGTGCTGCAGACCGAGGACGGTTTCACGCCCTACATTTCGTATCCGGACGACGTGCCGCAGAACCAGTTTGCGGAGCTCAACAATTCACCGCGCTGGAGTGCCTTTCACCTCTACAAGTCCGGCGAACGGGTCGCGGAAAACGCCGCCCGATGCCCGCTGACGATGAGTTTGCTGGAAGGCGCGCCCCAACCGGATCAACCGGGGCGCACACCCGCCGCCATGTTTTCACTGCTCAAGCCCGGGACGCACATTCCGCCGCACACGGGCGTGAGCAACGTGCGCCTGGTCACTCACGTGCCGCTCATCGTTCCCGACCATTGCGAATTCCGGGTCGGCAACGACACGCGCAAGTGGGTTCCCGGCAAGGCATGGGTATTCGATGACACCATCGAACATGAGGCGCGCAACGACAGCGACAAGTTGCGCGTCGTGCTGATCTTCGACATCTGGCACCCGCACCTGACGCCACCCGAGAGGGCGATGATTTCCGCGCTGTCGGCGGCAATGAATCAGTTCACCAGCGCAGCGGCCGGGACCGGCACGAACTGATCACCACCTGAGAGTCGCGATTGTCGGCGCTACGGCAAAGCTAGCGCGGCGCGGGGCGGGCCGTCCGCTCCGGGCTCAGCTGTCGCCAGGCAGTAGGTACGGTGCGTGGTTAGGCGCGGCGGCGCTCGTCAACACAAGACTTCGCTTGCCACGCCGCACGCACTGCGCCGACGGCTCCAGATTCGCCCGTGATCGGACGGCCTGCCCCGCGCCCGCCTGGCACCCGTGGCGATGGCGTGACGCGTCGACTCGCGGTGGTCGGGGCCGCATCGGCGCGCGTAGGTCGCGCCGGCCGTCGCGGGTGGCACGACGAGCGAAGTCTTGTGTTGACGAGCGAAGTCGTGCCGGGAACCCGCAGGCCGGCGTTTGCGACCTCCAAGCGCCGATGCGGCCCCCGATCATCGCGAGTTAAACCTTGGGTAGTGGCGCCCTCCGAACGCGCAGGGGGCGCCAGCCGCCGCGATGAAGGCTTACGTCCGGGTGTGCAAAAGAAAACGGCGAGCCTCGCGGCTCGCCGTTTCGACTTGCTGACCTCTTGCTATCAGAACTTCGCGGTCACATTCAGGAAGAACAGGCGTCCCAGCGCGTCGTAGATCTGCGGGAACGTGTTGCCGTTACCGAAGAATGACGGGTCCGAGAACGTGGTGCTGGTGATCGGCGGATCCTTGTCGAAGACATTGTTCACGCCGGCACGAACTGACCAGTTCTTGTCGATCTGCCACGAGGCCACCAGGTCGATGTAGTTGCGCGAACCGAGCTTGGACTCAATCGGCGTGTACGACGTGCTGGCCAGCAGCGGATTCGAGCTGGTCATGTCGTTCGACACACCATCGATGTAACGCCAGGTGAGGCCGGCATCGATGTTCCAAGGCGTGGACCACAACACACGGACGTTCGAACGCCATCTCGGCGTCGGCGTGCCGCACTTCAGACCCCACAGGCCGACGCAGTCATACGTCGGTCCGTTCGGCAGGTTCTGCACGACATACTGGTCGATGTAGGTACCCGTGAACGAGAACAGCAGGCTGCCGTAATTCTGGATCGGCCACGTGTAGCTCGCGGTCAAGTCGATACCGGACGTCTGCAGGCTGCCCAGGTTCAGGTTGGTGGCGGTGATGAAGCCGCCGCCGTCCAGCCACAGGGTGCCAAGGCTGTCACGGTGGATGTCGTTACAGAAGATGCCGGTGGAAAGACACTGGTCCAGCTTGTCCTGCGGCGGCACATTGCCGATCAGGTCCTTGACCTTGATGTTCCAGTAGTCGATGGTCGCGCTGAACCCCTTGAACGGCTGGTCAAGCACCAGGCCAACGGTGTAGCTGTTGGCCGTTTCCGGCTTCATGTTGAAGTTGCCGCCCTGCAGGAAATTGTACTGGCCGGCCGGGCTGTCCAGCAACGAATTGCCGTACAGGTTGGCAGGAAGGCCGGAGCGCATGCATTCGGCCAGCGTTGCGCCCTTGCTTTCGCCGCAAGGATCGTTGCCACCGAACAGGTTGTTGCCTTGCGGCTGGAACAGCTCGATGATGTTCGGTGCGCGAACCGCTTGCTGGTAGCTGCCGCGGAACGTGTAGCCACGAATCGGCGCCCATTCCAGGCCCAGGCCGTAGGAACTGACGCTGGCCTCGTAACCCGACGTGTAGTTCGAGTAGCGATAGCTGCCGTCGAACTGCAACAGGTACGCATACTGCTGGCGCTCGGCGATCGGTACTTTGACTTCCGCGAAGACTTCGCCAACCGTGTATTGACCGGCGATGGCCTGGGTAGGTCCACCCTGGCCGCTCAGGTTGCCCGACTGCAGATTCGCATCCGGGGTGAGTGACAGGCGTTCCGTGCGCTGTTCGACGCCGAACGCGACACCGACGCCATTCTTGGCCCAGGGCAACGTCCAGCCGTAGGCCGTGCCCAGGTCGGACGTCAAGTGCAGCCCGATCACGTTCTGCTGCGTGAATCCGTTCTGGAGGGCCGGCACGCCAAGGTACTTCAGCGCCTCCGGCGTGACAGCACCGATATGGTAGATATCGTAGGGAACGCAATTCGGGTCGGTGCCATCGAGGACCGACGCGCAGACCGGACGGCCGGAAGTCGGATCCTTGACGACGTTCAGCGCCCGGGTGATGCGGTCGCTGGCAAAGTAATTGCCCGTGGTAGACGAGTAGCCGTTGCGTCCGGACTGCCACCAGAAGTCGTAATCCCAAGTGTGGTTGGCGAAATCGCCCTTGGCGCCGATCACGTAACGGTAATCGTTGAAGTCGAACGACTGGTTGCGCCCGCCGCCTTCCACATTGCGGCGACCGATGATGACGCCCTGCGGATTGCCGGCCGAGATGCCGAATGCGTCCTTGAACGACTGGGACAGCAGCGGATTTTCGTTGGTGAGGTTGGTGATCGGTCCGAAAAACAGGCCGCCCGGTGCGATCTGTGCGACGGACTGGGTGTTCGTGAAGTCGAATTCCGTATACAGGCGGACGCTGGGCATCCACTTCTTGTCGTCGCCGGCGAACAGGTCGTAATGCGCAAACGCGTTGGCCTGATACCGCTCTTCCGGACGCTGGAAGTAATTGGACGGACCGAAGTTGTATTGGTCGAGCGAGGCACTGAACGGCCGTACATCGCCGGCGGCGTTCAGGATCGTGAAGCTCTTGCCACCGGCTGGGCCCGCGGGAAGGCCGCGGAAGCGACCCGGATACGACGTCGACGATCCAAGGCAGGTAAAGCTGTCGCCGATGGAGGCCAACGAACAGGCGGTGTAGTTGTACTTGCTCTGCAGAACCGCCGACGTGTTCTGGTATTCGAAGAACAGCGTCGCGTTACCCTTGCCGTTGGCGAAGTTGGAGCCCACCAACAAGTTGAAGTCCTGGATCGTTCCGTCGCCCCAGAAATCGCCGGGCACCTGGAACTGCGCCGGATTGAGTACGGAACGCGCCGCCAGGTCGCTGTAGCTGCCGTTTTGCGTGTGCTGGTACGTGCTGGCGTTGTACTGGACCTGAACGCCTTCGAACGAGTCGTTCATGATGAAGTTCACGACACCCGCGACGGCGTCCGAACCGTAAATGGCCGATTCACCACCCGTCAGCACTTCAACGCGCTTGATCAGCGGCGCGGGAATGTTGTTCAGGTTGGTGGCATAGGTGCTCGGGCTGCCCGCAGGGACGCGCTTGCCGTCGATGAGGACGAGGGTGCGGTCGGCGCCAAGGCCACGCAGGTTGACCGTCGACGTGCCCGACGAGCCGTTCGAGATGTTGCCACCCTGATCGGCGAAGACTTGCGGCAACTGGTTGAGGATGTTGGCGACCGACTGCAGGCCGGTGAGCTGGATGTCCTGCGCGGAGATGACATTGACGGGGCTGGCGCTTTCGAACGTCGCCGACGTAATGCGCGAACCTGTGACTTCAACTTTGTCGAGCGTCTGGACAGGAGGCGTTGCGGGTGTTTGCTGCGCATGTACCAGCGGCGCAGCCAAACCGACAACCAGTCCGGCGTTGATCGCATGCCGGACGGCAAGCGAAAGTTTCTTGTGATTCATTTTCATCATTGCCCCCAAAGAAAAAGTAGTACCAAAACAGAACTGGTTGATCGCCTTTCGGCAAGCACGCCCAACAGTAACCCAACGCCGATTTTCTCTGCAATGAAAACGCGGCACGCCTACAATGGCGACGGGCATTTTGTTGCAAATTCGATACCCCATTGGTCACTACAAGCGGAACCTGATGATTTGTTTCGCTTCTTCCAAAAAGCCCCGGGCGGGGCGCGGAGCGAAGGGCACCCCGATCCAGACCAGGCACTCACGCTGCAACGCAGCATGAAATGCGCGTCACGCAAGGGGCACTCTGCTTCGCAGTTGCTACGCGCGGGGCTGCATCGGTTCAAATGTTGGCGCATGTGAATTGCTGCATCGCAACATAGCGGGTTCAGACGCAACCATTTCTTCGATCAACCGCCTCTGGAGAGCGGCCACATGTTGACCCCATTTGAAATCGTCGTCAAAGGCGCGACTCCGGACGACGTTCCCGCGGTCCACGCGATGATCGCCGCCCTTGCCCGGTTCGAAAAACTCGAGCACCTGTGTGTCGCGTCGGAGGCTGACCTCAAGACCGCGCTTTTCGGGCCGCGAGCGGCCGCCGAAGCGCTCATTGCGTGGTCCGGAGGCGAAGCGGCTGGATTCGCGCTGTTTTTCCATAGTTATTCGACGTTTCTTGGCCGCAGGAGCCTGTGGTTGGAGGATCTTTTTGTGTTGCCCGGCCACCGCCGGAGGGGCTGCGCCAAGTCGCTGCTGCGCGCCTTGGCCGCGTTGGCCACCGAACGCAACTGCGGACGATTTGAATGGGCCGTCCTGGACTGGAATGAGCAGGCCATTGCCTTTTATCAGGCTTTGGGGGCCACTGTGATGCCCGATTGGCGCATCGTCAGGGTCACCGGGCCTGCATTGGCCGCCCTTGCCGGCGCGCCCGCGGCGCCATTGGCGCTAGAATGAAGACCCGGCCCGGCTGCCGTCACGCGCACGCCGGTAAAGGAGACGCCAGATGAAGAATGCCTGCGCGACCCTGTTGCTCACTTTGCTTTCATCGTTGCTGCTTGCCGGCTGTGTTTCGGCACCGACGCTTTCGCCCACCGACGCCCTCTTCCACGATGAGTTATTCGCCCCGCCGTCCGAGCGGATCGGCGCCGAGGACCTGTTCGCGCTGAGCCCGGAAATGAAGCAGTACCTGACCGACCGCATCATGCCGGACGCCCGGTCCCGCGGAACTCAGCTCGGCCTCTTCGACGCACTGTATGCCAAGGGCCAGCTCAGGCTCGAGTACGACTCCGCGCGCACCTTCAATGCGGCGCAGGCGTTCAAGGCACGGTCCGGCAACTGCCTGTCGTTGGTGATCATGACGGCGGCGTTCGCCCGGGAAATGGGCATGCCGGTGACGTTCCAGAGCGCGTTCACGGACGAATCCTGGGGCCGCTCGGGCAGCGCCCACTTTTTCATCGGACATGTCAACGTGACGTTGGGCAGGGCCGCATTCCATTCGTCAAAGCAGACCAACCTGGTCATCCACCGGGAAGAGAACGACCTGACGATCGACTTCCTGTTGCCGCTCGAGGTTCGCGGCCTCAACACGCGGATCATCGAAGAGGCGACGATCATCGCCATGTATCTCAACAACCGCGCCGCCGAGTCGTTTGCCGAAGGAAAACTCGACGACGCCTACTGGTGGGCCCGCGCAGCCATCGCGCAGGACCCGCGCTTCACCAGCGCATGGAACACGCTCGGCGTGATCTACCGGAGGCATGGCAACGTGGCCGAGGCGCAGCGCACGTTCGCCTACGCCATGGAGCGCGAGCCCAGGAATCCGCGCGTGATGTCCAACATGGTCCTGGCCCTGAACGACCTTGGCCGAACCGCCGAGGCCGGTGAACTGTCCCGGAAGCTGGCGACGATCGACCCGGATCCGGCCTTCAGCTTTTTCATGGAGGGCATGGTGGCCATGCGCAAGGGCGACTACCGCGTGGCGCGGGACCTGTTCGAGAAGGAAGTCCGGCGCGCCCCTTACTATCACGAGTTCCACTTCTGGCTCGCGGCGGCCTACATCGGCCTCGGCAACGTCGAGCGCGCCCAGGCGGAGCTGGCCAGCGCGATGCAGACCAGCACCACCCGCAACGCCCGCGACCTGTACGCCGCAAAACTCGACCGGATCAAGTCGCTGACCGTGCAGTAGCACCGCAGCCGGGCCTAGCTCCGGGGTGCCGATTCCGGCGATAATCGCGCCTTTGCGCGAGACTTCGATGCCGGATGCCGACCGTTTTTCCCTGACCGACCTCAACGAGAAGATTGCGCGCCTCAACCTGGGCGCCGATTTCTGGTCGCTGCGCTTCGTCGAAGAGGTCACCGAGAGTTTCACCGTTCGCAAGAACATCGCGATGCCGTTCACGGCGTGCACGGACCGCGGCGCAATGGCCACGGTCTACGCCGGGGGCGGCTACGGCTATGCCGCGACCGGCGACACCTCCCCCGCCGGACTGGCCGCGGCACTCGAACGCGCGGCTGCCTGGGCGCGGGCCACCGCGCAACTGGCGCTGTTCGATTCGCGCACGCTGCCGCGCCCCGCCCCGCGCGGCGAATATGCATCGCCGTCGTTCGCCGACCGCTTCCCGACGCGTAGCGAATGGTACGAGCTGCTCGGCCAGGAATCGGCGGAGGCCGGCTGCGATCCCCGCATCGTCGACTGGGAAGCCTCCGTCGACACGGTCACCGCGACGCACCGCCTGCTCACGAGCACCGGCGGCGACGTGGTGCAGCGCTACCGCATCCTGATGCCGGGCATGGGTGTAACGGCACATGCCGATGGCGTCACGCAAAACCGTACGCTCAACGGCTATCGCGGCCTGTGCCAGCAAGGCGGCACCGAGGTACTCGCGCGCTTCGGCTATGTCGGCGGCGGCCGCCGGATTGCCGAGGAAGCCCTCGAACTTCTAGGCGCCCCAAACTGCCCGAGCGGCACGATGGACGTTTTGCTTGCACCGGACCAGATGATCCTGCAGATCCACGAATCGATCGGGCATCCGCTGGAACTCGACCGCATCCTGGGCGACGAGCGCAATTTCGCCGGCACGAGTTTCGTCACGCCGGACATGTTCGGCACCTATCAGTACGGGTCGCCGCTGCTCAACATCACGTTCGACCCCACGCGCCCGGAAGAACTCGCGAGCTACGGCTATGACGACGACGGCACGCGCGCCGAACGCGTCCACCTGATTCGCGCGGGCATCCTGGAGCGGCCGCTGGGCGGCGCCATTTCGCAGGCGCGCGCCGGCATGCCCGGGGTCGCCAATTCGCGCGCGGACAATTGGAACCGTCCGCCGATCGACCGCATGGCCAATCTCAATCTCGAGCCTGGCGACGCCTCGCTGGACGAAATGATCGCCGGCATCGAGCACGGCGTGATGATGGAAACCAACAGCTCGTGGTCGATCGACGATTCGCGCAACAAGTTCCAGTTCGGCTGCGAGCGCGGCCGCATGATCGAGGACGGCAAGCTGGGCGCGGTCGTCAAGAACCCGAACTATCGCGGCATCTCGGCGTCGTTCTGGCGCAGCCTGAAGCGCGTCGGCAATGCCGACACGCTGCGCGTGCTGGGCACCCCGCACTGCGGCAAGGGCGAACCGTCACAGGTCATCCGGGTGGGTCACGCAACACCGGCCTGCGTTTTCGGCAACGTCGACGTGTTCGGCGGGGAATCGTGAAAACCGAAATGACAAATAACGTAATGCAGAACAGCAAAGTGGAAAATTCCCCGATGGAAAATTATTTCCTCGCGCTCGCCGGCGTCGTCGATGCCGCATTGCAGGCCGGCGAACGCTATACCGCCTCCTTCGATGCCGAGCAGACCGACTTCGTGCGCATGAACCAGGGCAAGGTGCGCCAGCCCGGATCCGTCGCGCAGCGCTACATCGCGGTGCGGTTGATACGGGGACAGCGTCATGCCAAGCATGTGCTGTCGTTGACGGGGGATTTGCAGGGCGATGGCGACGCAATCCGCTCGCTCATCGCGGGGTTGCGCGCCGCGTTGCCTGAACTGGCTGACGATCCGCTGCTGCTGCTGCCGACTGACGTCAAATCGTCGCGCGCCATTCGCGGCCAACCACTGCCGCCGTCGGAACAGATCATCGGGGAGGTCCTGGCGGCCGCGCGCGGCACCGACCTGGTTGGCATCTATGCCGGAGGACCGGTGTGGCGCGGCTTTGCCAACTCCGAGGGCCAGCGCAACTGGCATGAGTCGACGACGTTCAATCTGCAGTGGAGCCTGTACTTCCGCACCGACAAGGCCGTGAAGTCGGGCTATGCCGGCTTCGATTGGGACGGTGCGGCGCTTGCCTCCAAGATGGATGAAGCGCGCACGCGGCTCGCGCTGATCAGCCGTCCGGCCAAGGCGCTGACTCCGGGAAAATATCGCGCATACCTGGCGCCTTCCGCCATGGAAGAGATCGCCAGCCTGCTGTGCTGGGGTGGCTTTTCCGGACGCGCGCTGGCCACCCAGCAAAGTGCGCTGGCGCGGATGCAGGCGGGCGAAACGCTCGATGCGCGCGTATCGCTCACCGAGGACACCGAAAGCGGTGTTGCGCCGGCGTTCCAGTCCGAAGGCTTTGCGCGTCCGGCCACCGTGCCGTTGATCGACCGCGGCGCGCTCGTCGGCTCGTTGGTCAGCCCGCGCACGGCGCGCGAATTCGGACTGCATGAGAATGGCGCAAACGGTGCGGAAATGCCCGAGTCGCTCAGCATGGCGGGCGGCATCCTGGCGGAGCGCGATGCACTGCAAGCACTGGGCACGGGACTCGCCATCGGCAACCTGCACTACCTCAACTACTCCGACCGGCCGGCATGCCGGGTGACCGGCATGACGCGCTTTGCGACCTTCTGGGTGGAGGACGGCAAGGTCGTGGCGCCCGTCGACGTGGTGCGCTTCGACGATACCGTCTACCGTTTGCTCGGCACCAATCTCGAGGCGCTGACCGAAGAGACGGAATTGTTGCTCGATTCGGGCACGTATCAGTCGCGCACGCTGGGAAGTCTGCGCTTGCCCGGCGCCCTGGTCGGGGAAATGGCCTTCACGCTGTGACGCGCGGGGACTAGGCTCATTCATGACCCCCGGCGAAGAGCAGCGCATCGCGCAGTTGTTGGGCACGGGCAACCTGGAGGGCGCGCATGCGTTGCTCGAACAGGCGGTCAAGGCCGAGCCGTCCAACATTTCGTTGTGGCTGAATCTTGCCACGGCACAGCGCGGAATGGGACGCATCGACGACGAATTGGCGACGCTCGATCATATTCTGACGATCGACCCGTTCGACATGCGCGCGTTGCTGCAGAAGGCGGCACTGCACGACAACCGGAACGAGCCGCGCACGGCAGCCATGACCTATCGCACCGTGCTGCGGATCATCCCGGAAGGGTTCGAGCCGCCGCCGCACATGCGGGCGGTGGTGCAGCATGCGAAGGACGTGGTCGCGGCCAACGACCTGGCGCTCGAGGTCTTTGTCGAAGACCGGATCAAGAACTTGCGCGAACAGCACAGTAACGAGCGGCAGGACGGCTTCGATCGCTGCCTCGCGACCTTGCTGCGCAAACGGCGCATCTTCGGACAGCAGCCGACGTTCATGTATTTCCCGCGCCTGCCTGCCATTGAATTCCACGATCGCGAAAATTTCCCGTGGCTCGATTCGATCGAGGCCGCAACCGACGACATCCGCGAAGAATTGCTGAACGTGCTGGCCGACGGCCCTGAATCGCTGGTGCCTTATGTCGCTGGTCCCGACGGAACGGCGGGCAGGTTTCGCGAACTCAACAACTCGCGCCGCTGGGCAATCTACGACCTGTGGCGCGAAGGCGTTCCCAATCACGAGCACCTGGCGCGGTGTCCGCGGACGGCCAAGGCGCTGGAAGCGTGGCCGAAGTGCGACGTGCCGGGTTCGGCGCCATCGTGCGTGTTCTCGATATTGGATGCGAAGACGCGTATCCCACCGCACTCCGGCGTGAGCAACACGCGCCTCCTCGTCCATCTGCCGCTGATCGTTCCTCCCGGATGCGGGTTCCGCTGCGGCGCGGAAACGCGCGAGTGGATTCCGGGCAAGGCCATGGTCTTCGATGACACGATCGAGCACGAAGTGTGGAACGACAGCGACGAGCCGCGCGCCGTGATGATCTTCGACATCTGGAGCCCGTTCCTGAGCGCTGCCGAACGTGACCTGGTGCGCGCAACCACAGTGGCGGTGGGCGAGTACTACGGCATCCGCACCTACGACGGCGACTAGCGCGCGATGCTCCGACCATGACGGGCGTTGGTGCAGCGGTGGAACCCGCGGTCCTCCAGGAAGTCAATGCAGCGCTGCAGGCGGCGGACGTTGCGCGTGCAACCACGCTGGCGCGTGCAGCGCTGGATGCCGGCACCGTGCACCCGGTCCTGCTCAACCTGCGCGCGTTCTGGTTCGAGTGCGAGGGGCGGGACACCGAAGCCTTCGCCGACCTGCAGCACGCCCAGAAACTCGCGCCGGAAAACGTCGGTATACGCAATGCGCTGGGTCTCGCCCATGCTCGGCTCGGGCGCTACCGCGATGCCGTTGCGTGTTTCGATGCCGTGATCGCACTGGACCCGAACTTCGGACCCGCCTACTTCAACAAGGGCTGGGTCAGCGAGGCGCTGGGTGAGCTGCTCACGACGCGCGACTGCCACGCCATTGCGCACCGTCTGACGCCGGGCAGTCCCGATCCGCTCGCCGGCATGGCGGCGATTGCCGGCCGGCTCGGCGAGTGGCGTGAGGCCCGCGAACATGCCGAGCGCGCGCTGGCCATCGACCCAACGCATCAGATTGCAATCGTGGCGCTGGCAGCCGTCGAACGTGTCGAGGGCGCGCCAGAAAAGGCAGAGGCGCGACTCAGGTCGCTGCTGACGCGCACGGATCTCGCCGCGGCCCAACGCTCGTCCGCCGAAGGGCTGCTGGGCGACCTGCTCGATGCGCAAGGACGCACCGGCGAAGCCTTCGCGGCATACACGGCTGGCAACGAAACGTTGCGACGGTCACACGCAGTGCAATACGAACGTCCCGGCGGCGAAACCACGCCGATGTCCCTGCGTTGGCTCACTGCCGAGTTCGAAAAAGTTCGTCCTGACGACTGGAGTGCGGCGACCTCCGAACCGGTTGCGGACGCCGGGCTGCCGGCAAAGCACATTTTCATGGTGGGGTTCCCGCGCTCGGGAACCACATTGCTGGAACAAGTACTCGACTGCCATTCCGCCGTCGTCACGTCGGGGGAACGAGAAACACTTGACGCGGGTACCCGGGAATTTCTGGGCTCGCCCAGTGACGTCAGGCGACTTGCCGCCTTGCAGGGCGCCGGGCTGCGGCGCCATCGCCGGACCTACTGGCAGCGTGTGCAGGACCACGGCTTCGACGTGGCCGGCCGAGTCTTCATCGACAAGCAGCCGTGGCACACGCTGAAGCTTCCGCTCATCGTCAAGCTGTTTCCCTCCGCGAAGATCCTGTTCTGCCTGCGCGATCCACGCGACGTCGTGTTGAGCTGCTTTCGGCGCCGGTTCCTGATGAGCGCGCCCAATTACGAATTCCTGACGATCGAAGGCACCGCACAGCTTTACGACGCGACGATGCGACTGTCGGAACTCTATCGCGCCAAGTTGCCGCTCCAGCTGCTGCAGTTGCGGCATGAGGACCTGGTTGCCGACTTCGATAACCATGTGCAGCTCATGTGCGATTTCGTCGGCATCGAGTGGGAGGATGCGATGCGCGAATTTGCCGCCCACGCCAAGACGCGGGCGATCACCACGCCGAGCTCGGTGCAGGTGCGGCAAGGACTCAGCCGGGAAGGGATCGGCCATTGGCGTCGTTATCGCGAGCAACTGGCGCCCGTCCTTCCCATCCTGCAGCCGTGGGTGGAACGGTACGGCTATCCGCCCCATTAAATGGGGTCAGACCCCATTACAAAGGGTAATAGGGTCTGACCCCATTTCAATGATTGGGGTGCCAGCCCTTGGGGATGGATGCGAGCAGGCGCTTGGTGTAGGCCTCGCGCGGATTGCGGTAGATGTCATCGGAGTTGGCGATCTCGACAATCTCGCCTTCGTTCATCACCATCACCTGGTCCGAGATGTACTTGACCACGGCCAGGTCGTGCGAAATGAAGATGTACGACAGCGCGTACTCCGCCTGCAGGTCCTGCAGCAGGTTCAGCACCTGCGCCTGCACTGAAACGTCGAGCGCGGAGACCGATTCGTCGCAGATCAGGATGTCGGGCTTCAGCGTGAGGCAGCGCGCGATTGCGATGCGCTGGCGCTGGCCGCCCGAGAATTCGTGCGGGTACTTGTAGAACGACGCTTCGGGCAGGCCGACCTTCTGCAGCAATTCGAACGCGAGCTCGGTGCGCTCCTGCGCGTTGTTGCCGATGCCGTGAATCTGCATCGGCTCGGTCAGGATCTGCCCGACGATGAAGCGCGGATTGAGCGACGCATACGGATTCTGGAAGATGATCTGGATGCGCCGCTTGTACTGCATGAACTCCTTGGGCGACATCGCGAGGATGTCACGGCCGTCGAACAGGACCTCGCCGGTCGTGGCTTCATGCAGGCGCATCAACGTCAGCCCGACGGTGGTCTTGCCGGAACCGGATTCGCCGACCAGGCCCAGCGTCTTGCCCTTGGCCAGCGTGAACGACACATCCTTCACCGCCTTGAACTCGCGCTTGCCGAAGATGCCTTCACGGGAAAAGAAACTCTTGCCCAGGTTCTTCACGTCAAGCACAACCTTGTCGCCGGCATTCAAGCCGCGCGCGCGTTCGGGAATGTCGCGTGGCCCCTGCCCGTCACCGGTCATGAAGTCGTCGATCACCGGCAGGCGCGCGGGACGACGGTCGATCTGCGGCCGGCACTTGAGCAGCGCCTTGGTGTAGGTGTCCTGCGGATTCTCGAAGACCTGCCTGGCCGGTCCCTGCTCGCGGATCTCGCCGTTGCGCATCACCACGACGCGATCGGCGATCTCACCGACCACGGCAAGGTCGTGCGTGATGAACAGCACCGACATCTGGTGCTTCTTCTGCAGCGCCGCGATCAGGTCGAGGATCTGCTTCTGGATCGTGACGTCGAGCGCGGTGGTCGGTTCGTCGGCGATCAGCAGTTTGGGCTCGCAGGCGATGGCCATCGCGATCATCACGCGCTGCTGCTGTCCGCCGGACATCTGCGACGGGAACTTGTCGATGCTTCGCTCCGGCTCCGGAATGCCGACTTCCTGCAGCAGCGCGATCGAGCGTTTGCGCGCGGCAGCCCCGGACAACCCCATGTGCAGCCGCAGCACTTCGTCCAGCTGGAAGCCGACCGTGAACACGGGGTTGAGCGACGTCATCGGCTCCTGGAAGATCATCGAGATGTCGGCGCCGCGCAGCGCGCGCAGTTCAGACCCGGGCATGCCGACGATGTTGCGGCCGCCGTAGATGATCTGGCTGCTCGGGTCGATGATCGTGTTCTCGGGCGGCAACAGTCCGAGAATTGCCAGTGATGTGACCGACTTGCCGGAACCCGATTCGCCGACCAATGCGATTGTCGCGTTCTTCGGAATGTCGAACGAAATTCCCTTAACGGCCTCGAATGAATTGCGCTTGTCGATGCGGAACGTGACGTGCAGATCGCGGATGCGGACCAGCGGGTCGAGGGCGACGTCGGACGCGTTCATGCCAGTTCCGCCGGGCCGCCCCAAGGACCTGATGCGCCCCCTTGGGGGCAGCGAAGGCGAACGCAAATGAGGCGAGCGTGGGGGTCGTTCATCAGTGTCCGCTCCGGCCCTTGAGCTTGGGATCGAGCGCATCGCGCAGCGCATCGGTGAAGAGGCTGAACGCCGTGACCAGCGTGGCCATCGCGACGGTCGCCGCGACGAGTTGCCACCACTTGCCCAGGATCAGCTCATTCTGTGCTTCGTTGAGCATCGAACCCCACGACACCACATCCACCGGCACACCGAAGCCCAGGAACGACAGGATGACTTCGGCCTTGATGAAACCGACGGTCAGGATCGACAACTGCACCAGCACGACGTGCGACACGTTGGGGAAGATGTGCAGGAACATCCTGCGGTTGTGCGACGCACCGAGCGCATCGGCCGCCATGACGTATTCGCGTCCCTTGTGCTTCAGGTATTCGGCGCGGATCAGCCGGAACACGCCGCTCCAGCCGGTGAGCCCCAGGATAAGCACGATGGTGAAGGTGCCCTTCTGCTGCAGCACCGCCGCCACCGCAAGGATCAGCAGCAAGTACGGGATCGAACTGAACACGCTGTAGAACCAGTTGAGCACATCGTCGACCCAACGTCCGTAATAGCCGGCAAATGCGCCAAGAATCGTACCGATGGCGACGGCCACCAGTGCTGCCGCCAACCCGACGAAGATCGACGTCTCGGAGCCCTTGATGGTCTTGGCGATGATGTCGCGGCCCCACTTGTCGCCGCCAAGGGGCAGCGTCGCGCGGCGCTCTTCCGCAGCGGGTCCCGCCTTGGCGCCTGCCTGATCGGAGCGGATGTCCTTCATCACATCGGCGAGCGGATCGACGACCTTGTTGTCGTCCGCGCTTGCCGCGCCGGCGTCTGCCTTCCTGCCACCCTTCAGCTCGTTGATCACATCGGCGAGCGGATCGACGACGGTGGAATTGAACGCGCTCCCCGGCGTGGGACCCGCGGGCACCGAGGAGTCGATCGCCGCAGAGGGCAGTGGCGCAGGCGTGGGCGCATCCGCGGCGCCGAGCGTGATCCACGACGGCGGCGCGTAGTTGATGCCGACTTCCTTCGCCCAGTCCTTGGCAACGAGTCCGATCGCAGAGGCAAACATCAACGCGATGAACGCGACGACAATGGCCAGCGAAACCATCGCCACGCTGTCGGTCTTGAGCCGGCGCCATGCCAGCGTCCACAATCCTGGCGACACGGCGTGCGGAATGTTGCGCGGCGTGGCGCCGGCAGAGGAAAGGGCGGTGTCGATGGGCATCGCCGTCTCCTATTTCAACTGGACCCGCGGGTCGACGGCCTTGTACATCAGGTCGGCGAGCAGGTTGGTGATGATGGTGGCAAAGGCCACGTAGACCGTGATGGCCTTGATCACCGGGAAGTCGGAACGCTCGACCGCGAGAATGACCTCGCGGCCAATGCCCGGGATCGAGAAGAAGCGCTCGATCAGGAACGACCCAAGCAGCAATCCCGGCAACTCGGCCATGATGTGCGTGATGATGGGGATGGACGCGTTGCGCAGCACGTGGATCCACATGATGCGGTTTTCGCCCACACCCTTGGCGCGCGCCGTGCGCACATAGTCCTGGTTGATCTCATCGAGGATGAACGTGCGGTAAAGCCGCAGGCTGGGTGCGATGCTGACGGTGAGGCCGATCAGGATGGGAAGTGATGCGTACTTGATCAGGTTTTCCCAGAAGTCATTGCCCCAGCCCTGCACCGGGAACCACCCCAGCTTGTAGGCGAACACGTACTGGAAGACGATGATGTAGACGAGAATGGATATCGACAGGCCGACGGTGCACACGATCATCACCATCCGGTCGGTCAGCGAACCGCGGACGTAGGCCACCGCCAGCGCCAGCCCAACCGCGATGAACGTGACGAGGATCAGCAAGGGGATCAGCACGGTCAGCGAGGGCCCAAGCCGCGTGGCGAGGATGTGCGACACGCTTTCGTTGGTGCTCCACGACGCGCCGAAATCCGCGGTGAGGATCTGCTTGATGAAGATCCACAGCTGCACGTAGTAGGGCTGGTCGACGCCCAGCTGGCGGCGGATGTTGTCGATCTGTTCCTGGTTGGAGATCTTGCCGGCCAGCACGTACGCCGGATCGCCGCCCACCCAGTTGAACAGCAGGAACACGAGCAGCACCACCCCGAGCATCGTCGGGGCCATCTGCCACAGTCTCCTGATGATGTACGCAATCATCTCGTCGCCTTCGGCCTTGGTCTTCAGGAACTACTTCGCGTTCGGCGCCACGTCCAGATATTGCCAATGTGAACGAAGGATGGGGTGCCTCTTGTAGCCCTCCACCCGCGCCTGCAGCAACTGATTGCGATACCGGCTGATCGTGAGCCGCCACGGCGCATAGGCCTCGGCGATGCGCGTCATCTCCTGGTACAGCTTGTCGCGTTCCGGCCCCGGCGGCATCTTCGTCGTCCTGGCGTAGAGCGCATCATATTCCGGAATCCTGGCGCAGCCGCCATTGCTGGCACCCGTATTGGGACCATAGAGCAACTGCATGAAGTTGTCGCCGTCCGGGTAGTCGGCGATCCACGCCGCCGGCCGGCTCATCACCTTGCACTGCTTCTCGAGCTTCAAGAGCTCCGCGAACTTGTCCTTGTGCACGTCCATCCTGACGCCGATGCCGTCCATGGCCGACTTCCACAGCTCGTCCTGCTGGCGGCCCAGTGAGTCCGGCCGCGAGAACAGCGTGACGACCAGCGGCTTGCCGTCCGGGTTGGTGCGAAAGCCATCCACGCCCTTCTTGTAGCCGAACTTGTCGAGCAGCGCGTTGGCGCCGGCGGGATCGTACTTGACGCCGCTCTTCCAGTCCGGCACATGGCCGACCACGCCGGGAGGAATCGGATACGCCGCCGCAACGGCCTGTCCATTGCGAATGACCTTGATGTCCTGCTCGACGTTGTAGGACATCGCCATCGCGCGCCGCAGCGCGATCTTGTCCTTGGTGAGGCCGCCGACGACCGGGTCCTGCAGGTTCCAGTACACGTAGGAGATTTCCGGATCGACGATGCGGTCGAGGCGGATGCCCTTGGCGGCCAGCTCCGGCTTGATCTTGTCGCCATCGAGGGCCTGCGGCGCAAGCGGGCCCTCCATGTTCATCGTGTCGAGCTCGCGATTCTGGAACGCGAGCCAGCGCGCCTGGTCTTCCTCGATGATGCTGACTTCGATGCGGCCGACCTGGGGCATCTTCTTGCCCTTCATCTGCGCGATCACCTTCTGGTCGGCCGGATCCTTCGACGTGAAGTCCCAGGTGAAGCCGCGAAAGTCGGGATTGGCTTCCAGCACGATCTTCGAGCTGCGCACCCATTGCGCCAGCTTGTACGGGCCAGATCCGACCGGATTGGACATCGCGCGGCCATCGCTCTCGCCATACTTCTCGATCACTTCGCGGGCCACGATGCCCGTCGGCGTGTGGGCGAGCACATAGGGCAGGTTGTAGTCCGTATCCTTCAGTCGCAGCTTGAGCGTGTACTTGTCGACCGCTTCCAGGCCCGGCAGCTTCTTGTCGTAGTCGAATTTGGCGCCCTGCTTGGCCGCCGCGATTTCCTCGTCGAGGCCGACGAACTTGCCTTCGACCAGGAATACCCACGGCGAGCGCAATTTCGGATCGGCCAGCCGCTTGAGCGAGTAGACGACATCCTCCGCGACCAGTTCGCGCTTCTTGCCGCCGAATGCAGGGTCGGTCGCGAACTGGATGCCATGGCGCAACTTGATCGTGTAGGTCTTGCCATTGTCGGTGATCACCGGCAGCGCTTCCGCGGCGAGTGGCGCGATCTTCGACGGCCGCGCCAGATAGTCGTAGGTGTACAGCGTATCGAAGATCGCCTGGTTGATCGTGGCCGAATAGGTGTCGTTGGATGCGGCGGGATCGAAGCCCGTCTCCGCCGCCGGGAACACGTCGCGGACAACCTTGGTCATGTCCGCAGCGTGCACGGACACGAACATCGGGAGCAGGAACACGGCGGCCGCAATCTGCCGCATTGCCAACTTCACCATCGGATGACTCTCCACGCTCAGGTTCTGACCGCTACGGTTGAATATCGAGGTTCTGATACTCGGCGGCCAGGATCGGATGCTTCTTGTATCCCTTCACCCAGGGCCGGAACATGTAGTTGCGCACGCGGGTGTCCTGCAGTACCCACGCGCCGTCGACCTCCATCTGCCGCGACATCTCGAGGAACAGGCGGTTGCGCTCCGGCGAATCGGGAATCTGCGTCGACTTCACATAGAACGCGTCGAACGCGGGCGACTTGTAGCAGCCGTTGTTGCTCTGCATGGAGTTGGGTCCATACAACAGTTGCATGAAGTTGTCGCCGTCGGGGTAGTCGGCGGTCCACCCCGCGCCCCACATCATTAGCAGGCAGGAGCGGGCGGCCTTCAGGTTGTCGGAGAACTTGGAGACCTGGAAGTCCATGCGCAGGCCGATGGCGTCCATCGACTTCCTCCACAACTCGTTCTGCTCGCGCTCGAGCGCCGTTGCGCCCGATGCAAGCTTCAGCAGCAGGGGCTTGCCGTCGGGAAACGTGCGGTAGCCGTCCGCGCCTTTCTTGTAGCCGAAGCGGTCGAGCAGCTTGTTCGCGAGATCGGGGTCGTAGTAGTTGATGGAACGGTACTTCGGATCGTGCCCGATCGCACCGGGCGGAATGGGCATTTCGGCGTGGATCGCCTGGTTCTTGCGCACGACGCGGATCAGCTCTTCGTCGTTGAAACCCATGATGATCGCGCGGCGCAACGCCATCTTGTCCTTGCTGAAGCCACCTACCACGGGGTCGTTGAAATTGAAATACGTGTAGGTGATGTCGACGCTCACGGCGCGGTACACGTTGACCTGCTGGTTCACCCATTCCGGCAGCAGCTGGTTGTCCTGGTTGATGGCCTTGTAGACGAAGGTGTTCGGCACTTCGAGGAGGTCGAGTTCCTTCTGGTTGAAGGCGAGCCAGCGCGACTGCTCTTCGTCGATGATGCTGATCTCGACGCGCCCGATCTGCGGCATCGACCTGCCCTTCATTGTCGCGACCATCTCCTCGTCCCACTTGCTGCCCGGCGTCGGCTGCCAGTTCCACACAAAACTGGCGTACCCGGGGTTCGCCTCGAGAACGATCCTGGCGGCGCGCTTCCATTCCTTGAGCATGTACGGGCCGGTGCCCACGGGGTGCGCGTTCGTGTCGTTGGCATAGGCCTCGATCACTTCGCGTGCAACCGCACCCAATATCGTGTGGGCAGCAACCAGGGGGAAGTTGTAGTCGCGCTCGGCCAGGTGGATGCGCAGCGTATGGCGGTCCACCGCTTCCAAGTCCGGGAGCTTCGCGTCGTAGTCGAACTTGCCGCTTTTCTTGGCAGCGGCGGCCAGTGCGTCGAGTCCCTTGATCTTGCCTTCGAGCAGGAACGCGTATTGCGAACGATTGGCCGGGTCCATGAAGCGCATGTAGGTGTAGATGAAGTCCTGCGCCACCAATTCGCGCTTGACGCCTTTGAACGCCGGGTCCGGCGTGAAGTAGATGCCTTTTTTCAGGCGGAACGTGTACGTGCGACCGTCGTCGGCGACTTCGGGCATGGCCTCGGCCGCCATCGGCACCAGCTTGGCCGGCCGGGCCAGGTAGTCGTAGGTAAGCAGCCGGGAATAGATGGTCTCCATGACGGTCGCGGAGTAGAAGTCGACGGACTTGACGGGATCGAAGCCCGTTTCCGCGGTCGGAAAGGCGATGCGCAGCACCTTGGCGGGATCCGCCGCGGCATGGCTGGCCACCGCCCACGCGAGCACCAGCGCACCCGCGACTACACGTAGCAACTTCATGACGCAGTCGTCTCCATGCAACCGTCCGCCTGAATTGAATTGCCCGAGGAGCATTCCGTGAAACCCTTTGCAGCCTGCTGGCTCCGCAAAAAAAGCTCGCCAATGTACCATTCCCTGCCCGTTCCACGCCATGCCGCCCCGCGCCTCAAGAGTTTCTCATTGAAAACCGCAACGAAGCCCGCTTATTGGGACGAGGCCACCGCCTGCCTCCGCCTCCGCGACCCGGTCATGGCGCGGCTGATCGGCGAATTTCCGGGAATCCATGTCGTTCGCCGGGGCGACCCGTTCACGACGCTGGCGCGCGCCATCGTCGGCCAGCAGATCTCCGTCAAGGCGGCGCAGACGATCTGGGACCGTCTGGTCATCGCCGCCAAGGGCACCGGAACCCCGATCCACCTCGATCCGATCCGCGTCGGCCGCATGCGTACGGCCACTTTGCGCCGGGTCGGGCTGTCGATCAACAAGGCGCTCTATATCCGCGACCTGGCGCGCCACTTCGTTTCCGGTGCGCTCGACGCGCGCGAATGGCCGGCGTTGGACGACGAGTCGCTGATCCTGCGCCTGACGGCCGTGCACGGCATCGGCCGCTGGACCGCGGAGATGTTCCTGATGTTCCACGAACTGCGCCCGGACGTGCTGCCTCTCGCCGACATCGGATTGCAGAATGCGGTGGCCATGCACTACCACGACGGCACGCGCATACCGGTGGCGCAATTGCGCGAATTCGCGGCGATGTGGACGCCGTGGCGCAGTGTGGCCACGTGGTACTTGTGGCGCTCGCTGGACCCGATTCCTGTCGAGTACTAGCGAAGCGTTCCATCCACCAGGTGCAGCGTGCGATCGGTGCGCGCCGCCAATTCCGGATCGTGCGTGACGATCACGATGGCGGTGCCCACCACCGCGTTCAACTCGAGCATCAGGTCGAACACTTCGCCCGCGGTGCGGCGGTCGAGATTGCCGGTGGGCTCATCGGCGAGCACGCAGCGCGGCTGCGTGACCAGCGCGCGCGCCAGCGCCACGCGCTGCCGCTCGCCACCGGACAATTCGCCGGGACGGTGCGACAACCTGTGCGACAACCCGACTCGGGTGAGCATCGCGGCGGCCGTTTCGTGCGCTTCCTGCGGCGACATGCGCCGGATCAGCAGCGGCATCGCGGTATTCTCGACCGCGTTGAATTCCGGAAGCAGGTGGTGGAACTGGTACATGAAACCCAGCGCGCGATTGCGCACCTGACCGCGCGCGGCCTCCGACAATGTGGCGAACCGGACGCCGTCGACGCTGACATCTCCCGACGTAGGCACGTCGAGGCCGCCGAGCAGATGCAGCAATGTGCTCTTGCCCGACCCGGAAACGCCGACGATCGCCAGGCGCTCGCCCGGCATCACGGTGAGATCGATGCCGTTCAGCACCGCGACGGCCATCGGGCCGCTGGTATAGGTCTTGGCCAGCCCGCGGCAGGCAACGACCGGGGTCATGGCGTCGGGTTTCAGGTCACTCATAACGTAACGCGTCCGCCGGGTTGACTCGCGCAGCCTTCCAGGCGGGATAGATGGTCGCCAGCAGGGCAAGTCCGAGCGCGATGGCCGCGATGGTGATCACGTCGGCGCGCTGCAGGTCGGAGGGCAGGTCGCTGATGTAGTAGATGGACTTGTCGAGGAACTGCGTGTTGAACAGGCGCTCGAGGAACGGCACGACGGTGCCGACGTTCAAGGCGAGCAGAATTCCGCCGACGACGCCGATCAGCGTGCCGATGAGCCCGATCAGCGCGCCCTGCACGATGAAGATCGCCATGATCGACGACGGCGATGCGCCCAGCGTGCGCAGTATCGCGATGTCCGCCTGCTTGTCGGTGACGACCATCACCTGCGCCGACACGATGTTGAACGCGGCGACCGCGACGATCAGCGTGAGGATGATGAACATCACGCGCTTCTCGATCTGCACGGCGCGAAAGAAATTGGCGTGGCTGCGCGTCCAGTCGCGGACGTCCGCCGCCACCGGCATCTTCTGCCACAGGTCGCGCGCGACGAGCGGCGCAGCGTACAGGTCGTCGAGTTTCAGGCGCACACCCGAAACGCCGTCGAGCCGGTACAGCTTTTTCGCGTCCTCGATGTTGACCAGTGCCAAGCCACTGTCGAACTCGAACATGCCGACCTCGAAAATGCCGACGACCTTGAAGCTCTTCATTCGCGGCAAAGTCCCCGCGGGCGTGATCGTGCCCTGCGGCGTGATCAGGACCACCGTGTCGCCGGGCAAGACGCCCAATCCGCGCGCCAGCTCGCCACCGAGCACAATGCCGAATGAACCCGGCGTGAGATCGGCGAGCGCGCCGCGCCGCATGTGCGCGCCGATGTCCGCCACCGAATTCTCGAGCGCCGGGTCGATACCGCGGATCAGCGCGCCGCGGTTGGCCTCGCCGGCGACCAGCATCGCCTGCCCCAGTACATAGGGCGCCGCACCGACGACGTGGGGATTGGCTTTGGCGATGGCGGCGACCTGCGGCCAGTCGACCAGTTGCGGCATGCCCTGCACTTCGATGTGCGACGCGACGGCGAGGATGCGGTTGCGCAATTCCTGCTGGAAGCCGTTCATCACCGACAGCACGACGATCAGCGCGGCGACGCCGAGCGCGATGCCCGCCATCGACATCAGTGAGATGAAGGAGATGAACGTGTTGCGCCCCGACCCTTTGCGGGCGCGTGTATAGCGAAGGCCGACGGCGAGTTCGTACGGGGACAAGGAACGCGATTATCGCATGCTAGGCTTGACCTCCTCATGCGGCTCATCCTCGCCATTCCCGATCTGCTCGCACAGGATCCCGCAACGCTGGCCGCATCCCCGGCACTGGCTCGCCTCGCGCGCTACGCAGGTTCGCCGTCGACGCGAAGCGGCGGGCTCGATGCGTGGCTCGCTGGCGCATGGCGCGTCGACGCGCGGCCGGACGACCATTCGCGGGACAACGATGTTGCGGGCGACGACGGCACCGCGCCATGCGCAGCACTCGGCGCCGGTTTCGATCCCGGCACGTCATGGGTGCTGCGCGCTGACCCAGTCTCGCTGATTGCCGGACGCGCCGACGTCTCGCTTTCCGCGCGCATTGAGGATCTCGACGCTGCCGAAGCCGGCGCGATGATCGCCACGCTCAACGACCACTTCGGCCGCGACGGCCTCAAGTTCCACGCACCGCGCCCCGATGCCTGGTTCGTGACGCTGGACGCGGCGCCGGACATGGCGACGACGCCGTTGTCCGCCGTGCGTGGCGCCATCTATCCCTTCCTGCCGAGTGGCAACGATGCCGGACAGTGGCGCCGATGGATGAGCGAAATGCAGATGCTGTTGCACGAGCATCCGGCAAACGCCGCACGCGAAGCGCACGGACGCGTGCCGGTGACGGGCGTCTGGCTCGCGGACGGCGGCCGCGCCGCTCCCCGAGTTGCCGGGCCGCCAGTGGAAGTGTTTGCGCCCGGCGGCCACGTTGGCGACGTCGCGCGCGGCCTGGCGCGAAGTCACGGACAGACTGCGGGAGAATCGCCCCCCGGTTTCGCTGCGTTGAAGGGCCGGACCGATTCGGTCGTCGTGGTCGCACGCGTCGACGCAGCTTCCATGGCCCGCCTCGAATGCGCGTGGTTGCATCCGACGATGGCGGCACTTGAACGGGGCGCGCTTGCATCGCTTCGCGTGCTGGCCGATGGTGACGGCGTTGCTGCCCGCTGGCACGCGCAACCACCGACGTGGTTCGAACGGGTGCGCGCAAGATTTGCGCCGCGTCCCTTTGCAATGCCTGCGTCCCTGCCGGACGACGATTGACGGTCGCGATCCAGCGCCGTACTGTGCCGCCGGCCGCGAAGGACTTGCAGGCCGCAGGCATGACTCCGCTTCTCGCGCGCATCTATGCGGCGCGCGGCGTGACGTCGATGGCCGAACTCGACCACGGCTTCGCGTCCCTTCCCCGCCACCTTTCGCTGAAGGGCATCGATGCCGCCGCAGCGCGCCTGGTACGCGCCATTGCGGGAAGGGAGAAAATCGTGATCGTCGCCGACTACGACGCCGATGGCGCCACCGCGTGCGCCGTCGGCCTGCTCGGTCTGCGCGCGATGGGCGCCGATGTCGACTTCATCGTCCCCAATCGTTTCGAGTTCGGCTACGGCTTGACGCCGGAAATCGTGGCGCTGGCCGCAACGATGCAGCCGCGGCTGCTGGTCACCGTCGACAACGGCATCGCCAGCGTGGACGGCGTCGCGGCGGCGGCCTCGCGTGGCATCGACGTGCTGATCACCGACCATCATCTGCCCGGCCAGATACTGCCGTCGCCCGCGATCATCGTGAATCCCAACCAGCCCGGCTGCGCGTTCCCGAGCAAGCACAT
>JANMCH010000118.1:0-2556 GCA_031361045.1 Betaproteobacteria bacterium
CTGCTGATCATCGTGGTCGTGACGATGGACTTCATGACGCAGGTGCAGGCGTACCTGATGTCGCAGCAATACGAGAGCCTGCTTCGCAAAGCCAATTTCAAGGGCGGGCTGCCGACGCGCTGATGTCGAAAGAAGAAACGATCCAGATGCAGGGGGAGGTAGTCGAGATGCTCCCCAACGCCACGTTCCGCGTAAAGCTGGAAAACGGGCATGTGGTCCTGGGACATATCTCCGGGAAGATGCGCATGCATTACATCAAGATTTTGCCGGGCGACAAGGTGACGGTGGAAGTCTCCCCGTATGACCTCTCCCGGGCGCGGATCACCTTCCGCGCCAAATAGGCGGATGGCTTGCTTAAGGAACGACGATGAAAGTATTGGCATCAGTGAAGAAGATCTGCCGCAACTGCAAGATCATCCGGCGCAACGGCGTTGTGCGCGTGATCTGCACGGACCCGCGCCACAAGCAGCGGCAGGGTTAACTCAGTTCGCGGCTGAACGACTAACAAACCAGACAGGTAACAGACATGGCCCGTATTGCAGGCGTCAACATTCCGAATCACCAGCACACCGTGATTGCCCTCCAGGCGATCTACGGCATCGGCCCCGCGCGCGCCAAGGCAATCTGCAAGGCGACGAACATTGCGCCGTCCGCGAAGATCAAGGACCTCTCGGACACGGAGATGGACCGGCTGCGCGAACAGGTCGGCAAGTTCAGCGTGGAAGGCGACCTGCGCCGCGAAGTGACGATGAGCATCAAGCGGCTGATGGACCTTAACTGCTACCGCGGCTCGCGCCACCGCAAGGGCCTGCCGGTCCGCGGCCAGCGCACGCGCACCAACGCCCGTACGCGCAAGGGTCCGAAGAAGGGCCGCACCGTCGCGCTCGCCAAGGGCGTCACCAAGTAAGGTGATCAAGTAAGCTGCGGACCTAAACGATCAGGTAACACGCGGACGTAAACGATCAGGTAGCACGCGGACGTAAACGAGGGATTATCGAAGATGGCACAGCAACCGTCGCAAAAGGCAACCGTCGCGAGAGCGCGCAAGAAGGTCAAGAAGAACGTGACCGAAGGCATCGCGCATATCCACGCGTCCTTCAACAACACGATCATCACGATCACCGACCGGCAGGGCAATGCCCTGTCGTGGGCAACGTCGGGCGGCGCCGGCTTCAAGGGTTCGCGCAAGTCCACGCCGTTCGCGGCGCAGGTCGCTGCGGAAGCTGCGGGACGCGCGGCGCAGGAGTGCGGCGTCAAGAATCTCGAAGTGCGGATCAAGGGCCCGGGCCCTGGCCGCGAATCGGCGGTGCGCGCGCTGAACGCGCTGGGCATGAAGATCTCCAGCATTACCGACGTGACGCCGGTGCCGCATAACGGCTGCCGTCCGCCGAAGCGCCGCAGAATCTGACAGGGGAATTCAATTGGCACGATATACAGGACCGAAATGCAAGCTGGCGCGCCGGGAAGGCACTGACCTCTTCCTGAAGAGCGCACGTCGTTCGCTTGACTCCAAGTGCAAGCTGGAAGCCAAGCCCGGCCAGCATGGCGTCAAATCCGGCATGCGCATGTCGGACTACGGCAACCAGCTGCGCGAAAAGCAGAAGCTGCGTCGCATGTATGGCTTGATGGAGCGCCAGTTCCGCCGCTACTTCGCCGAAGCCAATCGCCGCAAGGGCTCGACCGGCACCAACCTGCTGCAGCTCCTCGAGTCGCGGCTGGACAATGTCGTGTACCGCATGGGCTTTGGTTCCACCCGTGCCGAGGCGCGGCAACTGGTGACGCACTGCTCGATCATGGTCAACGGACGCCAGCTGAACGTGCCGTCGGCCATCCTCAAGGCGGGCGACGTCGTGACGGTGACTGAAAAATCGAAGGCACAGCTGCGCATCATCGATGCATTGCAGCTGGCCGAGAAGGTCGGCTTCCCCTTGTGGGTCGAAGTCGATCCGAAGAAGATGGCCGGCACCTACAAGGGTGCGCCGGACCGTTCGGAATTCGGCCAGGACATCAACGAGAGCCTGGTCGTCGAGTTGTATTCAAAGTGATTTCGAAGTAGCCGTCGGTCGCGGTCAAGCCGCGGCCGACGCTTCGCTGTTTCTGGGTTCCAAATAACCCTAAAGGTACCGCATGCAGAGCAATATCCTGTTGAAGCCGCGCATCATCGACGTGCAATCGACGTCGCCGTTCCACGCCAAGGTCGTGATGGAGCCGTTCGAGCGTGGGTATGGTCACACGCTGGGCAATGCGCTTCGCCGCGTCCTGTTGTCGTCGATGCCAGGCTATGCACCGACCGAAGTGAAGATCTCGGGCGTGCTGCACGAATATTCCGCGCTCGATGGCGTGCAGGAAGACGTCGTCGACGTCCTGCTGAACCTGAAGGGCGTGGTGCTGAAGCTGCCCAACCGCGACCACGTGATGCTCAAGCTGCAGAAATCCGGCGAAGGCGTCGTGACTGCGGCCGACATCGAGCCGAATCACGACGTCGAGATCATCAATCCCGAGCATGTGATCGCCCACCTCACGGCCGGCGGCAAGCTCGAGATGGAAATCCGCGTG
>JANMCH010000129.1:0-57086 GCA_031361045.1 Betaproteobacteria bacterium
TACCGTGCTCGACCGGTCCGGCCTGGAGAGCCGCTCCTGCGAATGCTATGCCGTGGTCAAGGCCGAAATGTCCCGGCTGCTTTCCGACGTGCGCACGCGCGGGGACGCCTCCATCGCAGCGTGATTGCGATTGCCTGATACGCGCCTCATTCACCGCAATCGTTGCAGCGTCAGTGCATGAAAATCCAAACCAGCACCAATACGACAGTGGGTACGCCGAGAATCCAGCCCAACACATATTTGCCCATTTTCCTTTTCCTTTCAAGTTGCGTTGCCACATGCCGGGTGGCAGGGGCGTGGGTAATGCCACTACCGGATCGCGTCCGGCGCGGTATCACTCACAGCAATATAGCGACTGATCGGCGGCCCGTCGGTGTGGCAGCATACGTCGCCGGTTGCCGTCGTCAGCGCTTGGTGTCCGGCGTGATCCGCCAGATGACGTTGCCGACATCGTCGGCGACGAGCAGCGCGCCCGCGCGGTCGAATGCGACGCCCACCGGTCGTCCCAGCGCGTCGCCGCTTGCGTCGACGAAACCGGACAGGACGTCCTCGGGCAGTCCCGCGGGACGCCCATCGACGAACGGGACGTAGACCACCTTGTAGCCGCTGCGCGGTTGCCGGTTCCATGAGCCGTGCTCGCCGATGAACGCGCCGCCGTAAAAATGGGCGCCAAGCAGCGCGCTGTCGGAAAACGCCATGCCCAGCGGCGCGACATGGGAACCCAGCGCATAGTCCGGCACCAATGCGGTGGCCACGAGGTCCGGGCGCGGCGGCTGGACGCGCTCATCGACATGCGCGCCGTAGTAACTGTACGGCCAGCCATAGAATCCACCGTCCTTAACCGAGGTCAGGTAGTCGGGGACCAGGTCGCTGCCGAGTTCGTCACGTTCGTTGACCACCGTCCACAATGCGCCGGACTGCGGCTGCCAGCCGAGGCCGTTGGGATTGCGCAGTCCGGACGCAAAGATGCGCGAGCGCCGCGTGGCGAGATCGACTTCGAGAATGGCTGCGCGATTCGTTTCATTCTCCATGCCATTTTCGGCAACGTTGCTGTTGGACCCGACCGTGACGTACAAGCGCGTCCCGTCACGGCTCGCGATGACGTTCTTCGTCCAGTGGTGATTGATCGTACCCGCAGGCAGCACGACAACGACTTCGCCGGCCTCACCGATTTGCGTCACGCCTGCTGAGTATTTGAAGCGCAGCACCGCATCGGTACAGGCAACGTAGAGGCTGTCGCCGACGAGTGTCATTCCGAACGGCGCGTTGATCCCTTGCAGGAATACCGTGCGCGTTTCCGCCACGCCATCGCCATCGGTGTCGCGCAACAGCGTAATGCGATTGGCACTGGGCACGCCCGCGCCCGCGCGTCGCATCATCCATTTCATGATCGCGCCCTTGATACCCTTGGCGTCATCGGGCTTGGGCGGCGCATTGGTCTCGGCCACCAGCACATCGCCGTTCGGCAAAACATATAGCCAACGAGGATGTTCGAGGCCGCCGGCGAACTCGCCGACCGCGAGCCCCGGCGCAGCGACAGGCCGCGCCCCGGCAGGCCAGCCTTTCGCCGGCGCAATGTTGACCGTGGGAATCAGGCGCGTGACCGGCGCGGCGAGCTGTGGCGACGAGCCCATCGTGACGGCGCCAGGCAGCAGCGCTTGATCGCCGCAGCCGCCCGCGATGATCACACTGACCGCCATTGCGGCGTAGAGGCCCATTGGAAGGTGTGATGTAGCCATGCGCACGATTCTGCCGATGGTGACCGACGGCATCTGTGCGATGACGCACCTACGTCTGGCCCCCCTTACATGCGAAGGCGGTGTGCTTCGCCTTCGCGCCCGCGTGCTACTTGATAAGATGTCCCTTAGCTCAGCGCGCGGAAGAAGCGCAGCATTTCTGCCGTGGCATCCGGTCCGGCTGGATCGGTATAGGTTCCTTCGCGGCTGCCGCCGAACCAGGCATGGCCGGCGCCGTGAACGATCCAGCGCTCGGCCAACACGTTTCCCGAGCGGTCGCGGAAAACGGTCGTCGTGTAGCGGTGTCCGCCGTCGACGCTTCCACTCGCCGATATTTCGGCGCAGCCGTCGCTCGCGTCCTCCGAAGCCAGCGGCGGCAGGCGCGTCGCGTCGGCAACGACAAGGCCGGCGTTGCAGATATCGACTGTCCGATCGCAATCGCCGTGAAAGACGATCGTCGGCACGCGAACCCGGTTCGTGCCGTTGCCGTCGATGGGCCGCGCCGCCTTCCCGGCACTGCGCATTGCGGCCAACGCGGACGGCACGTCGCGGGCACACCCATGTGGAAGTCCCGAGTGCACTCCTACTCCACGGAACAGCTCGGGATAGAGTCGTCCCATCGTGACCGCCATTGCTCCGCCGGCCGACAGTCCCGCCACAAAAGCGGGGCCCGGCTCGCTCTGGAACCTGCGTTTCATTGCCGACGCGAGGCCCGCGAGGATGGCCGGCTCGCCCCGGTCGCGCTGCTGGTCGCCGGGCCGGAACCAGTTCCAGCATCCGTTGGGATTGGCCCCGGGCGATTGCGTCGGATAGACGACGACCCAGCCCGCGGCGACGGCCTGCACGTGCATGCGCGTTCCGCGCGCAAAGTCGGCGGCGTCCTGCGTGCAGCCATGCAGCATCAGCAGCACCGGAGGCGAACGCAGGCCGCGTTGCCGTGGGGCATAGACCACGTATTCGCGCGCACCTGCGGCACACTCGAATTTCGCGATTTCCGGAACGGGTGGGTCATCGTTGGACTTCGCTGGCGAAGCGGGCGGTTCGTGGATAACGTCATCCGGCGCGTCGGGTACCACGCGCCAGGTGCCGTCGATGCATGGCGCGGATGCGTGGATGGGCGGGTGCGGGGTTGCGCGCGGGGTTGCGTGCGGGGATGCGGCACCCTTGCCGTCCGGGGCCGGCGCGTTCGCCAGTCCACGCTGGATGAGCTCGGTTGCCCGGTTCAGATCTCCGCTGCGCATGACCTGCATGGCGTCGCGCATCGTTTGTTGCATGTGGCCCAGGTTCAATCCATACCTCTTCAGATGATGCGATCGGCCAAGGCGGCCTTGACCTCCTCGCTGGCGGAAAGCGCGCCGAGAATTTCCAGCGATGCGATGGCATTGCGCGCCAGCCGCGGCGAAACGTCACTCGCGATGCGGACTAATCCCAGCACGTGCAGCTGCAGTTTCGTCCCACTCGCCACGGCGTCTTCCAATTCCGGCCTGCCCACGTCACGCAGGCCGAGAAAAAGGGCTTTGCGCGCAATCGCCTGCCGTATCGGTTCCATGTGCACGCCAAGCTGATTACGGATGGCCGTGCGGATGAAATCGGTTCGATTCGAATAAAAGGCCTCCCCCACCAGCAGGTCGACCTGCCCGAGATCGACCAGGCCCAGGTTGATCGTGATCTTCTCCGAGTCGGGGGCGCGATCCCTTGTCAGGACTTTCGCGACAGCAGTCATCGATTTGCCAGCCATACACCATCCTATCACCATCCAACTGGATGGTCCACTGCAAAAAAACGCCGGCCCAAATGCGCCGGCGTTGGTACGACTGAAACGGAGGACTACTTTGCGGCGGCCCGCCCCGACCCGTTCGCTGTCTTGCGCCGCGGCGGTGGAAATTCACTCCCATCGATCTCCGCGTCGGACTTCAGTTCTTCCTTGCGCTTTGCCATTTGCGCACCCAGGACGGTCGTGTCGAGGTCGGCAGCACGCGCCTTCGGAAACAGCTCGCCCTCTTCCTCGTTGACGTGGTGGTCGATGTACTCCGAGAGTACTGTCACCTTGGCATCGTAGAGATCGTCGCCAGGGCTCATTTCGCGCAGCTGGGCGATCAGGTCCCTGGCCGTCGCGTGCTCGACCTCGGCCTCATCGAGGAGGTCATCATCCGCGATCGCACTGCGCACGGCGGGATAGAAGATCTCTTCCTCGACCTGCGCATGAATCGAAAGCGCGTCGCAAATCATGCGGACGACAGCCGCTTTTTCTTCGTCGGCATCCTTCCTTGCGATGAGCTTCTCGAATTCATTGAACAACGCTTTCACTGCCTTGTGATCAGCCGACAGCAGCGCGATGGCGTCGGCGGATTTTTCCGCGGACGCCTTCGCAGGTTTGGTAGCCATGGTTTCTTCCTTGAATGGGTTGCATCATGCGGGCCCGCTACGCGGACCCGCAGAACCGGCAATTACTTGCCGTCGTGATCGGAGTCGCCGGGAACCGCGCGCTCGACCGCGTCGCTGACGCGTTGCCAAGAATCATGGGTCGCCTGCTTGGCGCCTTCCCACGTCAGATGGGAAGCGCCTTTCGAACCGTCCCAGTCGCGCATCAATTCCGGTTCCGCCTGCGCGAAATTGCGCCCCTTCAAACGGCCATAGGACGTGACGCCATACATGTACGCCGGGCCATAGTCGTCGAAACTGGCGCCGCGGGTGACATAAGGCCGGCCCGTGAAATTCTCGCGCCAATAGGCTTCCTCGACCGTCGGGTCGATCATTTCGGCGACGCCCTTGCCGGCGAGGCCGCCGACCACGGCACCAGCGACCGCGCCGACCAGCGTTCCAACCGGACCCACCACCGAACCCGCCAATGCGCCCGCAGCGATGCCACCGGCTGCTGCACCCAGGCCGGTGCCAACCGGGTGCGCACCAGGCGCGCCTGTGATCGGGTCCCGATGCTCATCGTTGCTCTGTTCCATTTTCACATTGTCGCTAGTCATCTCTGTCTCCATTTGAATTCCGGTTATTCAGGATTGAGTGCAGCCTGTTCGCCTCGCGCTTGTGCGCTCGGAAATGATCCGTGACGCAATTCACCACGAGAGACGCGACATTGCGCTCGCTACCGTGAGCGGTCTGTACGGTCGCGGACGCTCGATGCGTCGCAGAATTATCGATATCGTCCGGGTTGTTATCAGTGCGCTGACGAACAGTCGCGCGGCGCGTCCCGGCGCACGCTACGGCAGACCTTCGTTGACTGGAGGTTCGCGCAGCGACACCGCTGTTGTACGAAAGCGAAATCAATTTCAATTCATAGCTGGAGTTTCAGGTGGCGCCCCCCGACATTCATGCTCGTACTGTTTCACTGCCGCGCCGATCCTTCGGAACACCCGTAGGTTGGGCCTGGGTGATCGTTCTCGCGCTGGTCGCGCTCGCCGGCGTCCTGGTCGTGGCCGGCGTCCATCCGGAGTGGGTAGGCCGCGCAACGGCGGTGTTGCTCGGTCTGGTCCTGTTGACCATCGTTCTGCTGGTCACGATCGTCCTGGCGGTCATGCACAGGATGCGTCCCGTCGCCTCGAACGACGACTGGGTCTACTGGTGACGTGCAAAGGCCGGGGCGACGAAATGGCAGGTCCGGTTCCCAGGCCGTCCCCGGAGCAATGTCACGTATGCAATGGCACCGGTACCGCGTCCTCACCTTGCACTTCGATGCGCTCGTACTCCGCGATGACCTGCGCGCCGAACAGCAGCAACGTGGCAGCGATTTCGAAGCTCAGCAATACCGCGATGGCAGTGGTCAGCGTCCCATAGACCACGTTGATCTGCGACAGTGTCCCGAAATACCAGACCAGGACGTGCCGCGTAATCTCCCAGAGCACGGTCGCGGTGATGCCGCCGATCAGAGCGTGCTGCCACGATAGTCGTCCTGCGGGCATGATGAGGTAGACGGACGTCAGCACCAGAATTTCGCCGACGACTCCAAGCAGATAGAACAGCGCACCCGAGGCTCCCCGCAGCGACCAGGAGTGGCCAAAGAGCTCCAGGCTTTCCGCGCCGACCGCCTGCAGCGTCCCGGACACGAGCGTCATGAGCAGCAGGCCCAGTCCGAGGAACACGATGTAGCAATACGGGATGATGGCCGAGACCAGAAAGTGGCGCCGCCGGATCGCGACCCGATGCAGGAAGATGACGGACATCGCATTTTCCAGAACCGTGAAGGCGAGGGTGCTGAAGAACAGCATCGTCACCAGCAAGACCCATCCCATCACATCGCTATGTTCCAGGAAGCTGGCCAGCTCGCGCATCAATACCGTCGACTGGCCTGGCGTCACCCATTCCAGATAGCGCCCCAGCGTCGCAAGCAATTCGGCCTGGTCGATCACATGCGACAGCGCGATGAGCAGCAGAATCATCAACGGCACGATCGACAGCAGCGTGTAGTAGGCGACCGCCCCCGAAAGCAGGAATCCCTGGTTTGCGCGAAAGGCACGCAGGACCTGCCACGTGAACGTGCCGGGGTTTGCCACAATGTGCCCGGCTCGTCGTGCCGTGGTTCGCAACGCTGGCATAGGTCGGTATCGCACAGAATGATCGGCGGACTGTCGCTGAAAAAATGGCCGAAGCCCGTGAGGGCTCCGGCCGCAATATCCGATCCCTCAAGCTGCTCGCGAAAGAGATCGGCGGGGGAGAGCTGAAGGCAATTTACGACTTGCCGAACTGGGCCTTCGCGGCCGAGACGCATGAGTCCTTGGCGGGACCCGCAAGCGCATCGCACTTTTCAATCGCAACCTTGTAGTTGGCGTCGCGCTTGTCGGCGCTGGCTTCCTTGCGCGCGTCCGCCTGTTTCATTGCCGCCGAGTTGCTGGTATCGGCCACGACGCGGTCGACCTTGGCATCGGCCTTGCCCTTGACCAAGGCGGACTTGGCTTCCTTGACGCAGACGTCCTTGGCATTGCCTGCCAGGTCGTCGCATTTCTCGATGGCAACGTTGTAGTTCGCCTGAGCCCGGGCCACACGCGCGCTTTGACGATGCTTGGCGGTGTTCTGGTACGCGGCTTCGGCGTCGGCCTTTGCAACAAGGTCCTTGCCCTTCGCTTCGGCCATGCAGATGTCCTTGGCGTTGCCGCTCAGCGTCGAGCAGGCATCCTTCTCGATCTTGTATTGGGCATCGGCATTCGTCTTGGCCATTGCATAGTTGTCTTTCGACATCGACGCCACAGTGGTCTTGGACGCATACGTTTGCGCAGCGGCAGTTCCGGCCATTCCCAGCCCGGCGGAGATGAACAGCGCGATCAGTAATTTGGACATACAGGTTCCTTTGGGTTCAAGCCATCCTTGGCTCATGCCCTCACAATAAGGTCACCTTCGGAAACTGTCTGTGCGGTAGCGCACCGCCGAGAAGGCATCACGCCGACGCCGACTACGGCTGCAGCGTCGCCACCATCGTGATATGGGCCTTCAGGAGCTTCGACACCGGGCACCCGGCCTTGGCCTTGGCGGCGATCTCCTGGAATTGCGCGTCACTGGCACCGGTAATCTTCGCAGACACCGTGAGGTGGCTCGACGTGATCTCGAAGCCGGCGCCGACCTTTTCCAGCGTCACGTCGGCATGCGTTTCGATTCGCTCCGGCGTGAGTCCGGCCTCGCCCAGCATCAACGCGAACGCCATCGAGAAGCAGCCGGCGTGCGCCGCGCCAATCAACTCCTCCGGATTGGTGCCTTTGCCGTTTTCGAAGCGCGACTTGAATCCATAGGGGGCCTCGTTGAGCACGCCCGTCTCGGTGGAAATAGTGCCGCCGCCTTCCTTGACGCTGCCCCTCCATACCGCCCACGCTTTTTTGATCATGATTCCTCCGCAAGTAGTGGGGCCATGCGCAATCAGCCCAGGTTTCCGGCCGCAAATTCCCAGTTGATCAGCTTGTCGATGACCGCGGCGACGTAGTCCGCGCGGCGATTGTGGTAGTCGAGGTAATAAGCGTGTTCCCAGACGTCGATGGTCAGCAGGGGCACGATGCCCTTGGCAATCGGCGTCTCGGCATTGCCCGTCTTCATCACCTTGAGCTTGCCGCCCTCGGCGACCAGCCACGCCCAGCCGCTGCCGAACTGGGATGTTGCGGCCGTGGCCAGCTCCTTCTTGCACGCGTCCAGGCTGTCGAATGACGATTCGATTCGCTGCTTCAACGCGGCGGGAGGGTCCCCGCCACCCTTCGCGCGCAAGCTTTGCCAATAGAACGTGTGGTTCCAGATCTGCGCCGCATTGTTGAAGATCGCGACGGCGTCGGCCTTGCCCGCAGTTTCGCGGATCAGTTGTTCCAGCGAAAGCTGGGCGAGCGGCGTTCCCTCGAGCAGCTTGTTGAGGGTGTCGACATAGCCCTTGTGGTGCTTCCCGTAGTGAAACCCGAGCGTCCTGGCCGAAATCACGGGGTCGAGCGCGTCTTCGGCATACGGCAGCGGCGGCAGCACGTGCGGCGCGCGGCCCTGGTTCGATTCAATACCGGCCATTTGCATTTCCAATGTCAGATTTGACGCGGGCCGACCGGCCCGGGCCATCAGGGTCTTGCCGCAAGCGGTATCGCAGTGGCGGGGGCCGGAGCGAGATTGCCGCCTTCGTTTTCCCAGTCCTTGACGCTCGACCGGTGCTGCAATTCTCGCTCAGTGCGACGGGTCTGCCGGTGCATTCGTGTGGCCAGCGTAGCGCCTGCGACCGCGGCCAGTGCCACGGCAATCAGTAAGGGTCCGCGTTGGTGCAGTTTCATGATGTGCTTCCTCGAAAATTTATCCAGATCCAATCGTCAATGCAACTGGACACGCGCGGTCGGCCGCCTGGATTACGTTTATCGGGCGGAATTCGCTTCGGAGGCCATGACAACCCGAAGATTGTCGAACTTGGCCTTCTGCACGCAGGCCGATTTTTCCGGTTGCAGCTTGGCATCGCAGGACGCCCTCGCGATCATCCAGTCGGCATCCGCGTTCGCGAGGCGGCGATCCGATTTTGCCTTGATCGTACCCAGGTACTTTTCGTCCGCTGCGGCCTTTGCGCGCACTTCCGCGGCCTTGGCCAGGACTATGCACATGTCGCGGTCGTGGCCGGCGATCGGGCGGCATTCGGCACGCGCTGCACGATATTCGGTCGCCGCGGCATTGATTGCGGCGTCGTAGTCGGCGCGCGTCTGCAACGTGGTCGCGAACGGGACCTGCGTGGCGGTCACAATGACCAACGCTGCCAGTGAAACGATGACGACCTGGACTGTTCTCATGACCCCTCCGTCGGTAGGACAGGTGCTGTCGGCACGCACCGCAGCCGGGCTGGGCCGGCCGCGGGCGAACCGTGCGGAACTACGCCGGGACTTTCGGCACGTAGTCCTTGTGGTTTTCCTCGAACGCCTTGACCTGCTGTTCGGCTTGCTCCTTGGTCACGCCGTACGCTTCCTGGATCTTTCCGGTCAGCTGGTCACGCTTGCCCTCGATCTGGTCGAGGTTGTCGTCGGTCAGCTTGCCCCATTGTTCCTGGACCTGCCCCTTGAACTGCTTCCAATCGCCTTTGATGATGTCCCAATTCATGGCATTTCCCTTCAGTGATTTGCTTGGTGGCAGTATTGACCGTGGCAGCAAACGTTCGGCTGCGCGCGGATCGCCTACTGGTCAGCAAAGAATAGCCACGCCTGCACAGGCGGTCGGTGCGGTGGCACACCGTTCGACCGAGGGAAATGGCGCGGCGCGGGACCGCGCAGGCGTGGGCGTGACATTGTGCGGTGCAGAACATAGCGACGCTGCAATACGCGATGATGGCGGGATGGCAGGCAGGCGAAGCGGTCACGACGGCCGCAACGTGCCCCCGTCCCCCAAGGGCGGTTCGCGCGGCATTGCGCCCACTTCGCACAATCCCCACCAGAACCATCTTCTCGACGCGCTGCCCGTCGACGACTTCGAGCGCATTTCACCCCATCTCGAGCTGATACCGATGAAGCTCGGCGACGTGCTCTACGAGTCGGGCGCCCTGCTGCCGTACGTCTATTTTCCGACAACGTCCATTGTTTCGCTGCTGTATGTCATGGAAGATGGCGCTTCGGCCGAAATCGCGATCGTCGGCAACGAAGGCCTCCTCGGCATTTCGCTGTTCATGGGCGGTGACACCACGCCCAGTCGCGCGATCGTGCAAAGCGCCGGCCATGCGTACCGGCTCAAGTCGGAACTGCTGAAGAATGAATTCGGTCGCTTCGGCCCGACCATGCACCTGCTGCTGCGCTACACGCAGGCCCTCATCACCCAGATGGCGCAGACCGCCGTTTGCAACCGCCATCATTCCGTCGACCAGCAATTGTGCCGTTGGCTGCTGCTTAGCCTCGATCGCCTGCAGACGAACGAACTGTCGATGACGCAGGAATTGATCGCCAACATGCTGGGCGTGCGCCGGGAGGGCGTGACGGAGGCTGCCGGAAAGCTGCAGGCCGCCGGACTGATCAGGTATAGCCGCGGCACGATCACCGTGCTCGACCGTCCGGGGCTGGAGGCCGCGTCCTGCGAGTGCTACCAGGTGGTCAAGACGGAGTTCGACCGGCTGCTGCCGTACATCGCCAGATAGCAGATCCTACCGCCGCCGGGCAGGGGCAGCCGGCGCGCAGCAATTATGTGTGGTACCGCCCAGACGAGCACCGTCGCGGTGCCGTACTGTCTGGCAGGTGTATTCCAACCTACCCGCCTCCCTGGACAATCGCTTGCTTGCCAGCTTGCCGGCCGGCGACCTGCGCCGCGTTCTGGCGGCATGCGAAACGGTCGAGTTGGTGTTTGCCGATGTGCTGCATTCACGTGGTGATCCACTGCGCCACGTCTACTTTCCCACCGGCGGCTTCATCTCGCTGATCATGCCAATCGACCATTCTGCCGCGCTGGAAGTCGGCCTGGTGGGAAACGAAGGCATGTTCGGCAGTCCGCTGGCACTCGGCGTCGATGCCTCGCCGGTGCGCGCCGTGGTGCAGGGTGCGGGATCGGCGCTGCGCCTGGATGCCGCGACGTTTCGCCGCGAACTCGAGCGCAGCAAACCGCTGCAACGCGCGATCGAACGCTATGTCTACGTCCAGATGGGCCAGCTTGCGCAAACGGCAGCCTGCACACGCTTTCATGTCCTCGAGGCGCGCCTTGCCCGCTGGCTGCTGATGACCCAGGATCGTTCGCACGCGAACGCGTTTTACCTCACGCAGGAATACCTGGCGTACATGCTGGGCGTCCGCCGGGTCGGCGTGACCAAGGCGGCGGGCGCGCTGCAGGACCGCAAACTGATCCAGTACAGCCGCGGCAACATCACGGTGCTCGACCGGCGCGGTCTCAAGGCCGCGTCATGTGGCTGTTACCGCGCAGACCTCGATGCGTATGAGCAGATCATGGCTTAGCCACGGCCAACGCGCGACGCCTCAAGCACCTCATTTGCGTGCGCTCATTTGCGTACGAAATAGACATCGAACTTCTGCCTGACCACCGCCTGGTAGTAGACACCCTTGAGCCGGTCGCTGGCGGAATCGTAGACGAGTTCGTAGGTGGAGCCGTCATAGCCGCCGGCACGCAGCTCGAAGGCCACGCGCAGCGTCGTAGCCTCCAGCACTGCCTGCGCCTTCGCGAACGGAAGGCGGTTGGGGTTGAAGTAGGTGGCGGCGATCTGGCCATCGGCGGCGACGTCGGCCACTTCGATCCGATAGCCGCCATCGGGGCGCACCCACGAACCCTTCAGCGTGTCGAGGCCGACCTTGCGCACGATCGAAGGCGGCGCCGCGGCCTTCGCTTCGGGCGCCGCATATTGCGCAGCGGCGCTTGCGGCGCACATCGATGCCACGACAAGCAGGACGACTTTCCGGAACGCCGGCCCGCTCCGTTCGCGGATGGGCATGCGGTCGATCATTGCGGTCCGTTTCCGGAAACAGTCACTCGCGGCTCGGCGATCCAGGCGCGAAGCATCAGGACAGCGACGGCGGCGTGCACGACCACGGCGGGCCACAGCAACGCGCCGCCGATGTGCCTGGTCACGAAGACCCATGCGAGAAAGAGCGCCACCAGCGTGTTGTAGGTGAGCATCCCGCGATAGGCTGCGGTGTCGTGCCTGCTGCGCTGCGTGTTCGGCCAGCACGCGATTCCCAACGCGAACAGTGCGATGCCGAGGAACCGCGCGAGCGCAATGCCGAGGTCCGTTGCTTCGGCGCCCAGCAGCAGCGTGAGCACCAGCGCGGGATCGACCACCAACGCCAGCGCCGTCGCGATTTCCGCCACTGATGCGAAGGCCAGCGTCTTGGTCAGCAAGTTGGGACTGTCCTGGTTCACGTGTTCCTTCCCGGCTCGGTAGCGCGGCCACCCCGGCCGCCGGGGAAGGATACTTCACCTGCCGCAGCGAAGGTAGAATCGAAAGCCTTTCCACAGGAGGCCGTTCCATGAATTTGCGCGTCCTTGATCGACTGCGTTCGTTGCTGCTGGTCGCGGTATTGCTGCTCGGCGGCTGCGCAACGGTTCGTCCCGATGCGCTTCCGTCGTGGTCCGACGGACCGGCCAAGCAGGCGATCATCGAGTTCGTCCAGAAGTCCACGGACGTGTCGAGCTCGCAGTTCGTGCCGCCGGCCCAGCGCATCGCCACGTTCGACCAGGACGGCACGCTGTGGGTCGAGCAGCCGCTGTACGCGCAGGTGGTTTTCGCGCTCGACCGCGTCAAGGACGTTGTGCGCGCGAAACCGGCGCTGGCCAACGAGGAACCGTTCAAGACCGTGTTGAGCGGCGATCGCGTGGCGATGGCCAAGCTTACCGAGCGCGATCTGTTCAGGATCATCGCCGCGTCGGAGGCCGGACTGTCCGTGGAGCAATTCCACGAGGCGGTCAGGTCCTGGATGGCCACAGCGAAGCATCCGAAATTCCAGCGCCTTTACTCCGAGCTCACCTACGCGCCGATGCAGGAGGTGTTGAAGTACCTGCGTGCCAATGGCTATCGGACGTACATCGTGACCGGCGGTGGTCAGGAATTCGTGCGCGCGTTCGCGGAGACGGTCTATGGCATTCCGCCCGAGCAGGTCGTCGGCACGATGTTCAAGATCGACTATGAAAACCGCGACGGCAAGCCGGCGCTCATTCACGCACCGGAACTCTTCTTCAACAACGACAAAGAAGGCAAGCCGGTCGGCATCAACATGGTGATCGGTCGCCGGCCACAGGTGGCGTTCGGCAATTCGGACGGCGACCAGCAGATGCTCGAGTGGGCGACCGGCGCTCCGGGTGCGCGCCTTGCGATGATCGTGCTGCACGACGATGCCGGCCGCGAATACGCGTATGGCCCGGCCGCGGGCCAGCCCGACAGCCACGTCGGCACGTTCACGCAGGCGCTCTACGACGAGGCGACGAAGAAAGGCTGGATCGTGATCAGCATGAAGCGCGACTGGAAGCGAATCTTTGCGTGGGAGCCGTAACCGTCACCGACTGGACGCTCCAGTAAAGAAAAACGCCACCCGGTTGCGAACCGCGCGGCGTTTTCTTTGGAGCTTGAGTATCGCTTACTGCCCGTGTGCGGCGCGCGCCTTTTCGATCTGCGCCTTCACTGCTTCGAGGTTGAAGCTCGCACCCGGCTGCATCGGCGGGAATTCAATCGCCGTTTGCGCAACCTTGGCCACTTCCTGTTGCACGAACTGAAAGCGCCAGAACTCGAACACAAACCAGTTGTAGAACGCCAGCGACCCGTTCGCTCCCTGCGGCATGCCGGTGCGCTCGTAAGGGTCGAGGCGAAGGTTGGTCAGGATCGGCCAGTCGACCTTGATGGTGCCGCCCAGCCAGCCCTGGGGTTGGTCGGTGAACCGGTACTTGAAGTCGTTGATCCGCACCGCCGAGAGCGTGCCCTCGGTGAAGTAGAAGATCTCCTGGCGGGCAGACTTTCCCTTCCCGGTGATCAGGTCCATCTGGTTGTAGCCGTCCAGATGCACCTTGTACGACTTGTCGCCGAGTTGCTTTCCCTTCAGCAATTCCGCGGTGATATTGGGGTTGCCTGCAGCCGCGACGAAGGTCGGGAACCAGTCCATGCCCGAGACAATGCTGTTCTCGACCTTGCCTGCCGGCACTTTGCCCGGCCAGCGCAGGATCATGGGCACGCGGAAGCCGCCTTCGAGCGCGGTACCCTTGCCGCCGGCGAACGGCGTCTGGCCGCCATCGGGCCAGGTGAAATTCTCCGCGCCGTTATCGGTCGTAAAGCCGATGATGGTGTCGCCTTCGAGGTTGTTGTCCTTCAGGTATTTCATCACCGAACCGACGATATCGTCGATTTGCGCCATCCCGGCTTCCTGAATTGTCCAGTTGTTGTCGGAATTGCGCAGTCCGTTGTACTTGGGCGACAGGTGGGTAACGACGTGCATGCGCGTCGGGTTCAGCCAGACGAAGAACGGCTTCTTGTCCGCGCGCGCCCTGTCCATGAACTTGACGGTCAGGTCGAGAATCTCGTCGTCGACGGTCTCCATCCGCTTGGGACACAGTTCGCCCGCGTCCTCGATCTTCTGCTTGCCGATGGCTCCCCAGCGCGGTTGCACCGTCGGGTCGTCGATGTTGGTCGCCCACGAATGGACCATGTTGCGCGCGCCCACGGTGGCCTGCAGCGCCTGCGGGTACGTAGGATGGCAATGGTCCTCCATCGCGTCGAGGTGATAGAGATAGCCGAAGAATTCGTCGAAGCCGTGCACCGTGGGCAGGAACTTGTTCAGGTCGCCCAGATGATTCTTGCCGAACTGGCCGGTGGCGTAGCCCATCGACTTGAGCGCCGTGGCGATGGTCGGCGCCTGCGCGGGCATGCCGATCGGCGAACCGGCTTGACCCACCGTCGTCAGGCCCGTGCGGATCGGCAGTTCGCCGGTGATGAAGTTGGCGCGGCCCGCAGTGCAGCTGGCCTCGGCGTAGTAGTCGGTGAAGCGCATGCCTTCGGCCGCAAGACGGTCGAGATTGGGCGTGCGCATGGCCATGACGCCCTGGTTGTAGGCGCCGATATTGGCCCAGCCGATGTCGTCACCCATGATCATGATGATGTTGGGCTGCTTGGCAGGAGCCTGCGCAAATGCCGTGGCGTTGAGGATGAACAACGTCGCAATGGCCACGACAGCAACCGTGAATCGTCGAAGCAGATTCATTTTCACTCCAAGATGGGGGCCGATCGACTACCCGCAATTTCACGGGAAACGAAAACCCGTTTCTAAAGGGACGCTCATCATACTCAACTTCGGAGCAATAAAGGTAAGGCCGCGATTCCAAAGTCAATTTCCACCAGGCTCGGGAATATGAGCAACACGAAAAATGTAAGCAATAGCCACCGTTCGCAGACCAATCGTGACCCCGGCTGCAAGGAACCTCTGATGATCGCGCGCCCACTGCTCCTAAGTACGCTGCTGGCTGCCTTGGCTGCGGCCCTGCCCGTGGAAACCCTTGCCGGCTGCACCGTGCAAAGCGGACCCAACACGGCCGCGCTGGTCGAGCTGTACACATCGGAGGGCTGCTCCAGCTGCCCTCCCGCGGACAAGCAATTGAGCCGCCTTCGGCAATCGCTCGACGCCAACGCCATGGTGGTTCCACTGTCGCTGCATGTCGGCTACTGGGACTACATCGGCTGGAAGGACCCGTTCGCGCAGCAGGTCTTTACCGAGCGCCAGCGCTGGCTCGCACAAGCCAATGGCCAGGGCACCGTGTATACGCCGCACTTTTTCGTCAGCGGCACCGAACTGCAGACCTGGAGGGGCAGCCTGCGTGACGAGGTGCGCAAGCTCAACGCCAAACCGGCGGAGGCGCAGATTCGCGTCGAGGCATCACTGTCGGCGAGCGATTCAATCACACTCTCGGCCGACGTGACAACGCGCAACGGAAACGATCGTGCGGACCTGTACCTCGCCGTCACCGAAAGCGGTCTCAAGTCCAATGTGGCGCGCGGCGAAAACAGCGGCGCAACGCTTGCGCACGACCACGTGGTGCGTGCGTGGATCGGTCCCATTCCCCTGACTGGCGGCAAGGCCACCTTGCGTCGCGACGTTGCGCTACCTGCATCATGGAATCGCGCTCAGCTCGAGGTCATCGCCTTTGTTGAAGATGCGCGCAGCGGTCGGATACTGCAGGCGGTGGGTGCACAGGGTTGCGCCAGGTCGTAGCTCGCGAAGTGGGACACTAGGGTGACCTTGCCATGAATTCGCACAGCAGCCGGTGGAAATGATGGACGCCGCGCTCACGCGTCGGTGAATAGCGTCCCCCGCGATACAGCCGCGAACTCACGCCGCGCTGCACCGCCTGCACGATCGCCTCGTCTTCCATCTCGACCTGGTGCAGGCCCGCGCCGGCACCGGCATCCAACCTGGTCTCGTCGAGGATGAAACTGCGAAATGCCACGCGGGTGCGGTCGATTGCCTCCGGCATCACCAGGTTGAGCGACAGTCCCCAGGGATAGAAATTGAGCATCAGGTTGGGAAAGACGAACCAGTAATACGCGGCGACGCGCTGTCCGTTGTCGGCCGCGCCTGCCGGCAGATCGAACGCCGGCGCGTCCGGCTTCGCCAGTGCCAGCTGCAGGCTCGACGCGCGGAACAACTCGCTCGCATAGCTGCCGTAGTCGACCGCTTCGTTCAGCGCCGCATGGACGAAGGGAATGTGAAAGCCTTCGAGGTAATTTTCCACGTACAGCGCCCAATGCGCGTTGATGACGTAGTCGTGGTCGCGCGTTGCATCGTGCCGGAAGCGTTCGAGCGGCAGGAAATCGACGCGCGCCATCATGTCGCCAAAAAGGTCCGCGAACGGCAACGCCGGATCGAGCGCCGCGAAACCCTGTCCGCCCCAAACCGCGAACGGGACCTGCGGCAGGTCGTCGCGAGGTGACGGAAAATTCCGCGCGTCGGCAAATTCCGGCATGAACGTCATGTGGCCCGAGAGGTCGAAGCGCCGCGAGTGATAGCCGCAGCGTATCTGGCCCGACTTGCACGGAGCCTTGACCAGGATGTTGCCGCGATGCGTGCACACATTCGACATGCAACGCAGCTCTCCCTTTTCGTCGCGGGCCAGCAGCAGCGGCTCGTCCAGTATTCCGGGAAGCAGGTCGCGTGGCGACAGCGATTGCGGTGCGGCGACGTCGTCCAGGCTACCCAGCCACTGCCAGGTACGCGCGAATATGCGTTCGCGCGCGAGCGCATGCGTTGCCTCGTCACGATAGAACGCGTGATCGAGCGTCGACGCAAGCGCGATATCGGGATCGACGGACCAGGTCATGCCACGCTTCGCAGACCCAACGCCACCAAACCCACATGACCGCGCGTACCGTCGGCGGGCGCGCTCAATTTCACCAGTGCGACCGCACTGTTTCCAAAAATGAAATCGCGAGCATTCCGGACGTTTCGCGGCCCGCGCGCGTTGTAGGGTGACAGCGCCATCACCGCATCGCTGGCAGAATCGTCGAAATAGAGCTGGGTGGAGAATTCCGAGGTGGTGTTGCCCGCCGCATTGAACTGGCGAACCTTGACGTGGATGTGGATCGTCCGCCCGGGATACCAGCCCGGATAGATGGTCCTGAAGGTCACATGACCGTTGGCATCGCTGATCTGGTAGCCACGCAGGAACATCTGCCCCTGGGTGCTCGATGGGCCGGCGCCGTTGGCAACGTCCGAATAGTCTCCGCCCGCATCCGCGTGCCACACGTCGACGTGCGCGCCGGCAACGGGCTGGCAACCGGCCGGTTGCACGGCGGCCAGGTCGATGTTGAGCAACAACGGCGATCCCTTGACCACGCCGGCCCGCGTGGTGCCCGCCGTGAGATCGGATCGATGAAGGCGCGCATCGACAAAAAACGGGCCGTCGGTCATCGCCGGAGACAGCACGCAGCTTGCAGCCGGCAGCGGCGCCGCAGCAGCCATTGCGAACGGCCAATCGCGCAAAGCCAAAGGTGCCGCGCCCAGCGCGCCGAGGGTCGCCACCATTCGGCGGCGAGTGCGAGACGGTGCGGGTGCGGGCGCGGATGTGGGTGTGGGTGTGGGCATCGCTCGCTCCTTCAGGTTCGCTACAGCCGATGCGACCGGTCGGTCACCGCGAATCCCGGCCATTTGATATCTTCGCACTTCGCCAGCGCGAGCACCTTGAACAATTCGCCCATCTCCGCCGGGGAGGTCAGCCGATGCACAGCAGCCGCTTCGCGCAGGTACGCAACCGACGTCGGATCGCCACATTCGCGCAGCCGGTCGAGAATGCCGCAACCCAGCAGGAATGCCGCCTGCGGCGCATAGCCTGCCACCTGCATCCCTGCCCGCTCACCCGCGAGTGCCATCGCGGTGAAGTCGACATGCGCGGTCAGGTCGGACAATCCCGGCCACAGGAACGGATCGGCATGCGCGTGGTGGCGATAGTGGCCCATCAGCGTGCCCTCGTTGCGCTGCGCGTGGTAGTACTCGGCCTGCGGAAAGCCATAGTCCAGCACCAGCATCGCCCCTTTTGTTATCCGCCGTCCGACATCCTCGACCAATGCCTCGGCAGCCGGATTGATTTCGCTCACGTAGTCCCCCGCCTCGGGAAAGCGTTCGGCCGCAAGTTCGCGCAAGGCCGCGTCCTGCAACGGCCGGTCGTCCCAGCGCAGCGTTTCACCGGCGGCGATGCCGCGTTCGAACCATTCACTGTTTTTCCGCGCCAGGATGTGCGGCGGAATGGCGTCGAGCACTTCGTTCATCACCACCGCGCCATCGATTGTCGCCGGCAGTGCGTCGAGCCATGCCACCCGCGCAATGTGCTCCGGCGCGTTCTTCGCGATGACCGCCTGCTGGCGCTCGCGCAATTCCGGGCTGACCTCGACGACCGCGTAGCGCGACGGCAACGCATCGTGCCTGGCGAGCGCGTTCAGCACATCGGCCGCGAGGATGCCGCTGCCGGCGCCGAATTCGACGATCTCGCGCTTCGCTGTCGCGGCAAGAATCGCGGCGACCTGCACGGCCAGCGCCTGCGCGAACAACGGTGTGGTTTCGGGCGCGGTGACGAAATCGCCGCCACGTCCGAACTTGGCGGCGCCGGCAACGTAGTAGCCCAGCCCCGGCGTGTACAGCACGCGCTGCATGTAGCGCGCAAACGAAATCCAGCCGCCTTCCTGACCGATTCCCGTGCGCACCGATGCCACGACGCGGGCGCTGTGTTCGCGCGCCTGCGCATCGGGTTCGGGAAGCGACGGGTGCCTTGGGGAAATCATCGATCGAATGTCCGCGGACGTTGGTCGCGCCTTCGGGTGCCATGTGCTAGATTGCCGCGAAGTCTAACGGAATCGGCGTCCCGGCCAGAAAGCTTGAAGACTCCCGTGCAAGGCAAAACGGTACTGATCACCGGTGGGGCCAAGCGCGTTGGCGCAGCGATCTGCCGCCGCCTGCATGCCGCGGGCGCGAACCTGATGCTGCACTACCGCACCTCCGCGGGCGAGGCACGGCTGCTGCAGGCCGAGTTGAACCATGCGCGGGCATCCTCCGTTGCACTGATCCAGGCCGACCTGCTCGACCTGCCCAAGCTGCCTTCGGTCGTCGAGCAGACGATCCAGACCTATGGCCGCCTCGACGCGCTGGTCAATAACGCGTCGTCGTTCTTCCAGACGCCGGTCGGCGAGATCTCGGAAGCGGCGTGGAACGACCTGATCGGCACCAATCTGCAAGTGCCGCTGTTCCTGGCGCAGGCGGCCGCCCCCGCGCTGCGCAAGTCGCAGGGCGCGATCGTCAACCTGTCCGACATCCACGCCGAGCGCCCGCTCAAGAATTTCGTCGTCTATTCGATCGCCAAGGCGGGGCTCGCGGGACTCACGCGTTCGCTGGCGCGCGAACTGGCGCCCGATGTGCGCGTCAACGCCGTGGCACCCGGACCCATCCTGTGGCCCGACGACGAATCGTTCGACGAACTGTCGCGGCAGCGGATCATCTCGCACACGCCGCTCAAGCGCGAAGGCACGCCAGAAGACATTGCCCGCGCGGTGCATTTCCTGCTGGCCGAAGCCGACTACATCACCGGCGAGACGATCAACGTCGACGGCGGCCGCAACATGGCCATCTAAAGCCCGTTCACACCAGCGACGCCGCGCGTTCAAACGGCTTAACCGAGCTCAAAGGGGCGCGCCCCGCAGCGCGGCGACCTTCGCGGCAAGCTTTTCAAGGTAAGGATCGATGATGCCGTGCGTCACCAGCGCGACGCGCGTTCGCTCGAGATAGTCGAGCGACGATCCGAACGCGCCTTTCGAGTGCGCGATGACGGAGGCCTTTTCGTCCAGCGAGAGCTTGCCCGCATATTGCGGATGCGCATGGCGGACAACGAACGTCAGCGCGTCGATTTCGCGTGCGCCCGCGCGCACGCGCACCCAGCGCGGACGGTAGGCGCCCACCACCATCTCGCGGCGCCACAGGAGCTGCAGCTCTTCCTTCACCACGGCCGCGGGAAGACGATAAGCGACTCCCGTGCATGCGCCGCCACGGTCGAGCCCCAGGACCAGGCCCGGATTCCGGGGCGTTCCGCGCGACGCCAGCGAATACAGGCAGAAGCGACGGTGCAGGCCACGCAACGTCGCGGGCCGCGCGTCGGAGAAAGGAAACAGCGGATTCCACAGCAACGATCCGTAGGCGAACACCCACCATCCCGCGCCCTTGGGCCGGGCCTCCATGATGGCCGCCAGGGACGCCGCAAGCTGCTCGTCGCTCTGCGCCCACTTCGGATCGCCGACGGCTTCGAGATACAACGCGCGCATTCGCCCCGACGCGAGGTCGTCGCGGCACAGCGTGGTCGGGTCACTCTTCGGAATGCGGGACACGTTGCAGCTTCACGAGGTCGATGTTGGCCTGTCGCCGCTTGGCGGCGTTGGTCTTGCCATGCGGTCCGCCCTTGCCCAGCAATGGCGATCGCGCGACGGGATTGCGCACCTTGGGCAGCGGCAACGAATGCAGTTTGGCGCGCTTCATGGGTTGGATGATCGCCGATTCCCGGAAATGGGGTCAGACCCCATTTTTCTACACCAGTCCGCGAAACGGAAGGCGCGCGCCGCACCACGCCGCCACCGCGAGCAGCGTATCGTCGCGGTTTTGTGGCGCCGCCAGTTGCAGGCCGATCGGCATTTTGCCGGCGAATCCCACCGGCAGGTTGATGGCCGGGAAACCCAGCAGCGACCACAGCGTGCAGCACGACGGGTCGCCGGTGGTCGCGAGGCCCAGGGGCGCCGGTCCGGGCGCCGACGGCGACAGCACGGCGTCGAATTCGCCCACCCAATCGGTGAAGTACCTGATCGCGCGCTCGCGCGCAGCCAACGCAGCGCGATAGTCGTCCGCGCTGATCGTGCGGCCCTGATCGAGCGCGGCGTTGATTGCAGGCGACATGCGCGCGCGTTCCCGCGTTTGTAGTTCGCCCAGGTTGCGCTCGGCTTCGAACAGCATGATCGTGCGCATGATGTCCTTGGCGCCGTGCCACTCGGTGGGGATATCGATGGGTACAACCTCGGCGCGGGTCCGCAATTGCGTCACCGCCGCCTCCACGACGTCGTCTGCGTCGCAGTCCAGCGTCAGCCATGGAAAATCGCCGAGATAGGCAAAGCGCGGCACGCGTGTCAGCGGCTGCAGCTTATTCGCAATGCGGCCAGGGTCCGCCAGCACGCTGGCGAGGCGCGCAGCGTCCTCCACCGTCCGCGTGAACGTTCCAACGGTGTCGAAAGTTTCGCTGAAGGAGAACACACCTTCCGCCGGAATCGCATTCAGCGTCGGCTTGAAGCCGATCACGCCGCAGAAAGCCGCCGGCCGGATCACCGAACCATTGGTCTGCGTGCCGATCGCGGCGGCGACATGGCCCACCGCCACCGCCGCGGCCGATCCCGACGACGATCCGCCCGGTGTGTGCGCGGGGTCCCACGGATTGCGCGTCTTGCCCGGGTCCATGAACGCGAACGGCGTCGACACGGTTTTGCCGAATACGAATGCGCCGGCCGCTTTCATGCGCGCCACGCACACCGCATCGCGTGCCGGCCGCCGGTCGGCAAATATCGGCGTGCCTCGTGTCGTCGGCAGGTCGACGGTATCGACGATGTCCTTGATGCCGATGCCCATGCCGTGCAGCGAACCGCCTCCCTGTGCGTCGTCACGGCGTGCTGCCTCGCGCGCCACATGATCGGGGTCCAGCGTTTCCCAAGCACTGATCGCCGCATCGGTGGTCCGGACGCGCGCGAGTTGCGTGGCGGCCAGCGCGGCGGCGGTCATCTGGTGTTCGGCGACGGCCTCCGCGCCTTCGGTCAGCGTCAACGTGTAGCCGCGAAGGTCGCGCGTCATCGCTCGATTCCCGTAGCTTCCATGCGTACCAGCGGCGCAATGTCGCCGCTCCGGCGCTTCGCTGCGGGCGCGCTCGATGGCGAATTCATTTGCGTTCCCAGGAACAGCGACTGCAGGTCGTTCAGGAAGCGGCGGCCCAGTTCAGTCGGTGCCAGGCTGGCCGGGTCCTTCTCGAGCAAGCCGCGACGGGTTGCGGCCTCGATGCCCTGCGCGACGATTGCCAACGGATAGCCGGTGCGTTCCGCGAACAACGCCGTCGGCACGCCATGGGTAAGGCGCAGTGCATTGAGCATGAACTCAAAGCCGACATCATTGCGCGTGACTTCGACTTCGTCCTGCAATGGCCGGCCCGCCGCGATCTGTTCCAGATACTGCTTCGGCTGCTTCCAGCGCAACTGCCGCACGATGCGATCCGCGAACGACAGCTTGGAATGCGCGCCGGCGCCAATCCCGAGATAGTCGCCGAAGCGCCAGTAGTTTGCGTTGTGCGCACATTGCCGCCCGGGCTTCGCATACGCCGACGTCTCGTAGTGCTGGTAGCCGGCGCCATCGAGCATCTGGTGGACGGCATCCTCGATGTCGGCCGCGGTGTCGTCGTCGGGCAGCGGCGGCGGATAACGATGAAACAGCGTGTTGGGTTCCAGCGTCAGGTGATAGAACGACAGGTGCGGCGGCGCGAACGCGAGCGCGGCAGCCAGATCGTCGCGTGCGTCGGTAACGGTCTGCAGAGGCAGTCCGTACATCAGGTCGAAGTTCACGTTGCCGAAGATCATCAGCGCGGCGTCGGCGGCGCGGCGCGCCTCGTCCGCATCGTGCACGCGTCCGAGCGCCTTCAATTGCACCGCGTCGAAGCTCTGCACGCCCAGCGACAGTCGATTGACGCCGGCGGCATAGAAGCCCGCGAACTTCTGTCGCTCGAATGTCCCGGGATTGGCTTCCAGCGTGACCTCGGCATCCGGGAGCAGCGGCACGCGCGCGCGTATTCCTCCCAGCAGGCGGTCGATGGCTTCGGCGGAGAAGAGGCTGGGCGTGCCCCCGCCCATGAAAATTGAAACGACCTTGCGTCCCCAGATCGACGGCAGCGCGAACTCGAGGTCGGTCAGCAGCGCATCGACATACGCGGATTCCGGCGCTTCACCATGCACTTCGTGCGAATTGAAATCGCAGTAGGGACACTTCTTCAGGCACCACGGAATGTGCACGTACAGTGCCAGCGGCGGCAACGCCGCAAACGTCGGTCGCGCCAACGTGCCGGCATCCACGTTGAAGCTCGAAGGTACGCCACCGGTCATGGTTCGCCCGCCTTCATGGCATCCAGCCTGGTCAACAGCGCGCGGATCGCGATTCCACGATGCGACAGCTGGTTCTTTTGTTCCAGCGGCAGCTCAGCTCCCGTAAGCCCCGTCTCATCATCCCGGAAATAGGGATCGTAGCCAAAGCCGCCGCTGCCTCGCGGCGTGTCGATGATCGTGCCGTGCCACGCGCCTTCGGCGATCAGCGGCTCCGGATCGGCGGCATGGCGAACGAGCACCAGCACGCAATAGTAGTGCGCGCGCCGGTCGGCGATGCCACGCAATGCCGCGACCAGTTTCTCGTTGTTGCGCGCATCGGAAAGCGGGAGTCCCGCATAGCGAGCGGAGTACACCCCCGGTGCGCCCTCGAGCGCGTCGACACACACGCCGGAATCGTCGGCGAGCGCGGGCAGCTTCGCGAGCTTGCTTGCGTGCCGCGCCTTGGCCAGCGCGTTTTCGATGAAGGTGGCAAACGGCTCCTCGGCATCGGGAATGCCCAATTCGCGCTGCGCCACGACATCGAGGCCGCGCGGCGCCAGCAGGCGGCGGAATTCGCGCAGTTTGCCCTCGTTGCCCGAAGCCAGCACCAGCCGCGAGATCAACGCGGAAACTTTCGACCAGGCGTCACGGCTTCCCGAGCGCCGACCGTTGTGCCGCGACGAGCTGCGCGATGCCGCCCTCCGCGAGCGCGACCAGTTCCGCCATTTCCGCGCGCGAGAACGGCGCGCCTTCGGCTGTTCCCTGCAGCTCGACGAATCCGCCGCCACCGGTCATCACCACATTCATGTCCGTGTCGCAATTGGAATCTTCGATGTAGTCGAGGTCCAGCACCGGCACGCCGTTGACCACGCCCACCGATACCGCAGCGACGTGATCGCGCAGCGGCTCGCCGCTCCCCAGGCCCTTCGCCTTGCACCACGAAATTGCATCGGCGACCGCGATGCAGGCACCGGTAATGGACGCGCAGCGCGTTCCGCCGTCCGCCTGCAGCACGTCGCAATCGATGCGCAACGTACGTTCGCCCAGCGCATTCAGGTCCAGCACGGCACGCAGGCTGCGCCCGATCAGTCGCTGGATTTCCTGCGTGCGGCCGGACTGCTTGCCTTCGGCGGCTTCGCGGCGCATCCGCGTGTTGGTCGCGCGCGGCAGCATTCCGTATTCGGCGGTGAGCCAACCCTGCCCCTTGCCCTTGAGGAACGATGGCACGCCCTCCTCGACGCTGACCGTGCACAGCACGTGCGTGTCGCCCATGGCGACCAGCACTGAGCCTTCCGCGTGCTTGGTAAAGCCGCGGGTGATGCGCACGGCGCGCAATTCATCGGCGCGGCGGCCGGACGGTCGGATGGGCATGGCGGGCAACTTTAATGAAAAATGAGCGAGCGATGAGGGATCAAGGAGTAAACAAGACGCGATTATAGAGCCGACGAGGGCGCTGTACGCCGCGCGCGCGCCATGTCGGCCAACTCTTCCGCCATCGAACGCGGCGGCTGCCACGCGTACGCCTCGCGAAATGCGCTGCCGTCGACCACCAGCGACTCCACCAACCTGTCGGCGGCCGGCGCGCGGCCGACGCACGCGCAGATGAATTGGAGCAGCGCTGGCGGAAGTGGCAGGAGCCGTGGGGCAACACCGAGCGCGACGGCGATCGCGCGCACCAGTTGCGCCGTCGAAACCGGCGTTACATCGGCCACGAACCAGGTCGCGACCGTTCCGGGCATAGGAGTCGGATGGCCCAGGATCGCGCCCAGCGCGCTGGCGAAATTACCGGCCCCGAGCAGGCTGCGCCGATTGTCGATGCTGGCGAACGGCAGCGGAATGCCGCGCGCAATGGCGTCGGTCAGGCGCGCGACATTGCCTTCCGCGCCAGGCCCGTACATCAGCGGCAGGCGCAACACGGTCACCGGCATGCCGGTGTCGCGCGCGACGTCCGCCAGCGCACACTCGGCCTCCCACTTGCTCAGGGCGTAATCATTGCGCGGGTCCGGTGGGTCGTTTTCGCGCAATGGCCGCTCCGGCAGCGTGGTCTCGCCGTTGACCTTCACCGAACTCGCGAACACGAAATGCGCAGCACCCGCCGCGGCCGCGGCGCGCGCCAGTCGGCGGGTCGCGACGACATTGTCCGCGCGGAATGCCGACCGCGGATCCGCGGCGGATTCGCGCAGCACGTGCGCGCGGCCGGCAAGGTGCACCACCGCGTGCACACCCCGCAATGCGTTCGTCAGCACGCTGTCGGGAATCGTCGCCAGGTCGCCGACCGGCATCCGGTCCGGCCGCGCGGCGGACGTGGCCGACAGCGTGCGCACCAGCCCGCGCAGCGGCGCGCCCAGCTCCTGCAGATGAGCGCACGCGGCGCGCCCCGCAAAGCCGTCGGCGCCGGTGAGTACGACCCGTTCGCGCAGGCTCAACGCGACACGCGGTTGGCGGTCAGAACCATTTCCAGCCGTGACGGCGATAGAACCGCAGTCCGCTCTTCACGAAATAGTAGATGTGCTTCAACCCCTTGCGCGCCGCGCCACCGCCGTGGTGGCCGATCTGCACCGACGGCACGTACGCGGTCTTGGTGATGCGGTTCAGGCGCACGCTCCAGTCGAAATCCTCGAAGTAGAGAAAATACTTCGGATCGAAGCCGCCGGTACTGTCGATGGCCGCGCGCTTGGCCAGCATGAACGCGCCCGACAGTGCGGGAATGCCGATGACATCGCGTGGCGGCTCGACGTCCATCACGTCGCGCATCTCATACCGGTCGAGCCGCCGCCTGAACAGCGCGCGCATGAGACCCGGCGCGAATCCGCGCAGGAACAGGTCGAAGATCGCGGGATAGCGCTTGCACAGGTATTCGCGCGTGCCGTCGGTGCCGAGCACGAGCGGCGCGAGCGCGCCGACATCGGTATGGTCGTTGAGCCAGCGGACCGCATTGGCCAGCGAATCCGGGGCCAGCTCCACATCGTAATTGAGCACCAGGTGGTAGTCCGAGCCGGTGCCATGCAGCACCAGGTTGTGCGCCGCGCCGTAGCCAATGTTCGCGTGACCGTTCAGGTACGTCACATGCACGCCGGAATCCGAGAAGCGCATCTTGCCCAGCTTCATCACGCCGTCGGCAACGTCGCGGTCCTCGCTGTTGTCGATCAGCGCGAGATGGACCGTGCGCAGCGCGCCGTCTTCGCGCGCGGCGCCGATCGCCAACGCCAGCTTGCGCAGGCAACGCTCAAGTAATTTTTCGTCAGGTCGATGCGTGACGATGGAGATCTGCAGCGAGGAGGGAAGCATGGGCTGCTAGAATCCTCGGGCAATCGGGTGCCCGCGTCAACCCACGCCACGCAACGTTTCTTACCGCGAGGAATCATGTCGTCAACAACTGCCTCCGACTTGTCTATCTCGTCGGCCGCGAACGCCTCAGCCACTCCGCGCTACGCAGCCGACGCCCTGGTCGCGTTCGGCCAGGCGCTGCTGCACAAGGCCGGCCTCGACGACGCCATGGCGCGCGATGTCGCGACGGTCCTGGTCGAAGGCGACCTGCTCGGCCACACCACGCACGGCCTCGCGCTGCTCCCCGCGTATCTCGCGGAAATCGAGAAGGGCGCGATGGCCAGGTCCGGCGCGCCGATGGTCGTCAATTCGAGCCCGGCCGCGCAGGCCTGGGATGGCCGACGACTGCCGGGACCGTGGCTCACGTTGCGCGCCATCGACGCGGCGATGGCCATGGCGAAAGCGTGCGGAACCGGCACGGTGGTCGTCCGCCGTTCGCATCACATAGCGTGCCTCGCCGCGTACCTTCGGCGCGCGACCGATCACGGCAAGATGGCGCTCATCTATTGCTCCGATCCATCGACGAAGAGCGTTGCGCCGTTCGGCGGCGTGTCGTCGGTGTTCACGCCCAATCCGTTTGCCGCCGGCATTCCGACCAGCGGCGACCCGATCCTGCTCGACATTTCCGCAAGCTACACAACCAACGGGATGACGGGACGGCTCTACAAGGCGGGCGAAAAACTGGCCCATCCGTGGGTCCAGGATGCGCAGGGCAATGCCACCACCGACCCCGCCGTGCTCTTCAATACGCCGGCGGGAACGTTGCTGCCGCTGGGCGGACTCGAAGCGGGACACAAGGGCTATGCGCTCGCGCTGCTGGTCGAGGCGCTGACGGCGGGCTTGACCGGCTTCGGCCGCGCCGATCCCGGCGAGGGCTGGGGAGCGACGGTTTTCGTGCAGGTCATCGACCCTGCGGCATTGGGCGGCGGCGATGCCTTCACGCGGCAGATGGACTGGCTGGTCGGCGCGTGTCACGACGCCACGCCGCGTCCGGGCGTTGAACGCGTTCGGCTGCCGGGAGAAAACGGCATGAAGCGCCATCGCGAACAGAGCGCGAAGGGCGTCGCGTTGTTTGCGGGCATTCTGCCGGCGTTGCAGCCATGGGCGGAAAAGCTGGACGTCGCAGTTCCGACGCCGCGATAGCTTCTACTTCTTCGCGTCCTTCGTACCGCTGATCGATTCGGCACTCCAAGCATAGAGCGCATCGGCGGCAAACTTGTAGCCGGCCGGCCGGAAGTGATGGTCATAGTCCCAATACAAGTGCTCGCCGGCGGCCTCTCGCGCGCGAAGAGCCGGTGTCAGGTCGAGGAACGGCACCGACAAGCGCGCAGCCACGTCGGCGATGTGCGCAGCCTGCACAGAAAACTCCGGGCCCATCATCGACTTCACGTCGCGTCCGCCATAGCGGTGCTTGAACCGAATGTAGTAGTCGGACACCTGCGCCGGATAGGGAATGTACGCAAGGCGCAGCTGCACGTTGCGCGCCTTGAGGAAGTCACGCAGATAGGCAAGGTGCGCGGACACGTCGACCGTCTGCTGGAAATAGTGGGCGTATTCCGCCAATTCATTGACTGAATGCGGATTGAACGTCGCGCGGCGCATCGCGTCGGCGATATCGGGATCGACGTACTTCGCGAGCTCCGCGCCTTGCGCGGTCCAGGGATTCGACGGGTCTGGCACGGGTGCCAGGAACGGCTTCGCCTCGCCTTTCCACGCCAGCGGCACCGGCTCGCCCGCGATCAGGCGTCGCGCAACCTGCGCGATGCGCGGCATCCACGGTGACCGGTACCTGGCCGCGAAGGGCGGTCTCACCTGCGCCTGCGAAAACGGCGCCTGGCCGGCGAAGTCGTTGGCGTAGAACACGAGCACGATTTCGTCGGGGTTGAGCGCCGGCACGGCGTCCTGGATGAGTTTCAGGTAGTCCGCCAGGTCCGTGCCGCCGATGCCGAGATTGAACACCTCGATGTCGTGCCCGTCCGCCTTGGCGCGGCGCGCGAACACCGCGGGAATCGATTCGTCGTCGGCCGCCATGAAGCCTTCGACGAAACTATCGCCCACGAAGAGAATCCGCCGCGCACTTTTTTTCGTAATGTTCCACTGCGCGTCGCGGAAGCCATGGAGATTGAGATGCAGCAGCGAGCTCGCGTGATCGGGCTCCGATGTCCACGATATCGTCGAATTCATCAGGTACTGCTTGCTGCGCATCTCGGCGGTCAGCGTCGTGGGCGCATATTCGATGCGGTTGAAGTTGGCCAGCGCAGGCAGCGGAAATACGACGCGCGCAACGATCTCGAGTACCAGCAGCGCCAGCCCCACTCCCAGGCACCACGCCGCAATCACCACGCGTCGGTTTGCGCGCGACGACGCGCCGGTGGGGGGTGCCGGCACCGCGGGCACTGCTGATACCGCTGGCGTGGGTGGCGTAGGTGGCACTGCCGGCGTGGGTGGCGCGGGTGGTCGTCGCCCGAACCAGATGCCGAACGGCAGCCACAACGCCTGCCACAGCGTCGTCACGCGCTCGCCCGAGGCCAGCCCCGTTGCCGGATACTCGTCGCGCGCGGGATGGTGATAGGTACCGAAGAACTGGTCCCACATCGGGAAGAACGCCGCGTAATTGTGATCGAGGTGGCGCGGCTCCTTCGAGTGATGGATGCGGTGCAGTTGCGGTCCGGCGATCACCCGTGCGAGCGGCCCCAGATGCAGCCGCACGTTGGCATGGATGAACACCGGCCACAGGCCGATCAGGAAAGCCGCGGCGCCCGCCTCGTAGGGCTTAAGGTCGAACAGCATCGACATCGGCAGCACGATGGCGAACACGCGCAGCAGGTCTTCCAGCCAATGGTGGCGGAACGTCGTCGTGGCGTTGAGCGATTCTTCCGAGTGATGCAACTGGTGCTGCGCCCACAGCACGTTCCATTCGTGCTGCAGACGATGGAAGAAATAATAGAAGAAGTCGTAGACGAACAGGAAGGCGACGGCCTTCCACGCGCCATCGAAGAAACCGTCGACGCGAATCAGGGAAAAAGCCGACGGATAGGCAGCCTGCAGGCGCCCGACCACGAACGCCGTCAGCAGCGGCAGCAGCACCAGGTTGATGAGCTGGTACACCACCAGGTACTCGACGTTGAACCATGAGGCGCGCAGCGGCTGTCCGCGCTCGGCTGGACGCAGCCGCTCGACCACCGCGAACGCCGCGAAGATCAGCAGCAGCGTGCCGATGCCGGTGGCGAAGTTGCGCAGCATTTCGAATAGCCAGGGCCCGTTCATGCTTTGGACGCGCCCTAATCCGGCGCGAATGCGGCGCGATGATCGCGCGCAAGTCCCGCGTCCTGCGCATCCTTGCGCATGTAGCAGTTGCCGAACACCAGCACTTCGATGTCGGTTCCCATGAAACAACGGAACGCGTCCTCGGGTGTCAGCACCGGAGGCTCGCCGCGCACGTTGAAGCTCGTGTTCACCAGCACCGGGCAGCCGGTCAAGGTCTTCCACTCCGACAGCAGCCGATGAAACCGGGGATGGGTCTCGCGGTCGACCGTCTGCACGCGCGCGGAATAGTCGACATGTGTCACCGCGGGAATGGTGGAGCGCGCCACCTTGAGCTTGGCCATGCCTTCCAGCGTTTCATCCGCCACGTTCGGCGCAAGGCGTTGCGCGGCCGTCAGTTGTGCCACCAAAAGCATGTACGGACTCTCGACATCGAGATCGAACCAGTCGGCCGCGTCCTCCTTCAATACCGCCGGCGCGAACGGGCGAAACGATTCACGGAACTTGACCTTGAGGTTGAGCGTCGATTGCATCTGCGCGGAGCGCGCGTCGGCAATGATCGAGCGATTGCCCAGCGCCCGCGGGCCGAATTCCGCCGCGCCTTGGCACCATCCCAGCGCGCGTCCCGCGGCCATGTCGGCGACGCAACCGGCAAAGAGCGCGTCGTCATCCTTCACGGTGAAGACCGCGCCTGCGGCACCCAAACGCGCCTCGATGTCCTGCTGCCCATACGACGGCCCGAGGAACGAGCCGCGCATCGCATCGCGTCCTCCCGTGGGCAATCGCGGAGACTTCAGCATCAGGTAATGCGCGGTCAGCGCCGCGCCCAATGCACCGCCAGCATCGCCTGCCGCCGGTTGGATCCAGATGCGGTCGAAGCGCCCGTCGCGCAGGATCGCTCCGTTCGCGACACAGTTGAGCGCCACGCCACCCGCCAGGCACAGGTTGCGCATGCCCGTGCGCTGCGCGACGTCGCGCGTCAGCGCCAGCATCACCTCTTCCGTGACCTGCTGGATCGACGCGGCCAGGTCCATGTGTCGCTGCGTCAATGGTTCGTCGGGCTTCCGCGGCGTACCGCCGAACAAATCGTCGAAGCGGGCGTTGGTCATCGTGAGGCCGGTGCAGTAATCGAAGTACTCGAGGTCGAGCCGGAACGATCCATCCGGCTTGACATCGATCAGATGCTCCCTGATCAGCCCCGCAAAGCGCGGCGTCCCGTACGGAGCGAGCCCCATCAACTTGTACTCGCCGCTGTTCACGCGAAAGCCGCAGTAGTAGGTGAACGCGGAATATAAAAGGCCGAGCGAATGGGGGAAATGGATTTCGCGCAGGATCGACAGTTCGTTGCCGCGGCCCAGCGCGAGTGACGAAGTCGCCCATTCGCCGACGCCATCCAGCGTCAGGATCGCGGCCTCGTCAAATGGTGACGCGAAGAACGCGCTGGCCGCATGGCTCAGGTGGTGTTCGCTGAACAGGAGTCGCGCATTCCAGTCCACCTTGGGCGCCAGACTCTTCAACTCACCCTGCAACAGGTCCTTGAGGAACAGTTTCTCGCGCAGCCATACGGGGATGGCCATGCGGAACGAACGGAATCCGCGTGGCGCAAACGCCAGATAAGTTTCGAGCAGCCGCTCGAATTTGAGGAACGGCTTGTCGTAGAACACGACATGGTCGACCTGCTCCGCGGTGATACCCGCCTGCGCAAGGCAGAATTCGATGGCGTGGCGCGGAAAGCGCGCATCGTGCTTGCGGCGGCTGAAGCGTTCTTCCTCGACTGCGGCGACGATCGTACCGTCGGCGAGCAGCGCCGCCGCGCTGTCGTGATAGAAGGCGGAGAGCCCGAGCACATACATGGCGTTTACGGGCCCTAGAACATCGTGTAGATGAACGGCGCGATCACCGAACCTTGCGACAGCACGATCAGCGCGCCCAGCAGCGTCATCGCAATCAGGATCGGCACCAGCCAGAACTTGCGGCGCGTGCGCAGGTAGGCCCAGAGTTCACGCAGGAAAGACATGCCCGCGTCAGAACGGATGGGTGAGACTGTCGCCGGAAGGCCCGGGCGGATCGCGCTCGATCCAGTACGTCGCGGCCGCGGGGTCGCGCTTCAAGCGGAGCGGATTGCGCCCGGTGACGCGCATCAGCCAACCGAGCGGAACGAACATGCCGAAGAACAGGATCGCCAGCGCCACAGGTGCAACGATGCGCGCCAGCAGTTCGCCCAATTTCATCCATGCGCGATTGGGCAGCGCAAACACTTGGGGCGCGAGCCACGCGAGCATGGCAGCCAGCGCCGCCGGGACAAAGGCCCACCACCGCGGCGCACTTCCCCCGAACAACGGCCACAGCGCGATCAGCGCGAACACGACGACGAGCATCCATCCGAAGGCGCGCGGCGATGCGGCGCGGGTCTCGTGGAGAGGTTCGAACGCCTCGTGCATTCCGGCTTCAGGCAATCGTGTTCCTTCGCTCAAAGGTCATTGCATCATGCCGGCAACGTGTCGTCGCAACGTGTCATCGATTATAGCGTGCCGCTCGACTTGCCCGCGACGACGCGAGGGATGCCGGCCAGGTCGCGCATTGCAACGATGTCGACGAATCCGGCTGCGCGAAACTGCGCCAGCACTGCTTCCGACTGATCGTAACCATGCTCGACCACCAGCCAGCCGCCGACAACCAGGCGTTCGCGCGCGCCATCGACGATCATGCGCAACGCAGACCCGCCATCCACGCCAGGCGACAACGCGGCGGCAGGTTCGAAGCGAAGATCGCCGTCGCTCAAATGCGGATCGTCCGCGCGGATGTAAGGCGGATTGCTCGCGATCAGGTCCCACTTTCCTGACGGTACTCCGGCGTACCAATCGGCAACGACGACCGACATGTTCCGCAAGCCCAGTCGGACCGCATTTGCCCGCGCGACCGCGAGCGCAGCTTCGGATCGATCGGTCGCGACGACGTCGGCACCCGGCCGGTCATGCGCCAGCGCGAGCGCTATCGCGCCCGACCCGGTGCCGAGATCGAGCACGCGCACCGCGCGATCGCGGGGCAGCTTCGACAGCGCAAACTCGACCAGCGTTTCGGTTTCCGGGCGCGGGATCAACACGTCCGGTGTCACCGCAATGTCGAGCCCCCAGAACTCGCGGAAGCCGGTGAGATACGCGACCGGTTCGCCGTCGCGGCGACGGCGACAAAAAGCTTCGAACGCGCCGGACTGTTCCCTCGTCAACACGTCGGTCTCATGCGCCGCGAGCCACGCGCGTCCACGGCCCAACACGTGCGCGAGCAGTACCTTCGCGTCGACCGGTGCTAATCCGCTCTGGGCGAGCGCCTGGCGCACCGTCGGCGTCATGAACCGTCGCGGTCCGCGGCGAACAGGCGCAGTTTCTTGTTGTAGTAATTTCCCCAGCCGACGTCGGCCAGGCCCGCCTTGATCAGCACGGCCTGCGACGCCTTGTTGCCTGGATGCGTGACGCCGATGATCCGGTTCAGTCCCAGGTCGTCGAAGCCGTAGTGCGCAAGCGCCGTGGCGCCTTCGGTCGCGAAGCCCAATCCCCAGGCGTTGTGGAGAAGGCGGTAGCCAATCTCGATGTCGGTGCTCTTGCCGGTGTAGTTCAACGCGAAGAAGCCGATGAAAGCACCCGTATCGCGCCGCGACGTGTGCCAGATGCCGAGGTCCGGATACAAACTGGGATACCGGATGTAGCGCGGCAGAAAGCGGGCAATGTCCTCGCGCGTGGACGCCGTACCGTCGGCGATGTACTTCATCACCCGCAGGTCGGAGTTGAGCGCGTAGAGGTCGTCGAAGTCATCGAGCGTGAACTCGCGCATCGAAAGCCTGAGCGTTTCGAGCCACGGCTGCCCCGCGGCGATCTTCCTGCGTGCCGTCACAGTTCCTCCCCCGCCAGCGCCGACAACTGCTCGGCCTGGAACTCCTGCGCGAGTGCGCCGGTCAGCTCGTCCAATTCGCCGTCCATGATCGAGTCGATCTTGTACAGCGTCAGGTTGATGCGGTGATCGGTGACGCGCCCCTGCGGAAAATTGTAGGTGCGGATGCGTTCGCTGCGGTCGCCCGACCCGATCAACGATTTGCGGTGGGCGGCCTCTTTCTGCTGCCGTTCGCGCGTCTGCTTGTCCAGCAGGCGTGACGCAAGCACGGCCATGGCCGACGCGCGATTGCGGTGCTGCGAGCGGTCATCCTGGCATTCGACGACCAGCCCGGTCGGCAAATGGGTGATGCGCACTGCGGAGTCCGTCTTGTTCACGTGCTGGCCGCCCGCGCCGGACGCGCGGAACGTGTCGATGCGCAGGTCCGCCGGGTTGATCGCGATGTCGACGATTGGGTCGGCTTCCGCGATCACCGCGACCGTGCACGCCGACGTGTGGATGCGCCCTTGCGCTTCCGTGTCGGGCACGCGCTGCACGCGATGGCCGCCGGATTCGAACTTGAGTTTCGAATACGCACCTTTGCCCACGACGCGCAGGATCACTTCCTTATAGCCACCCAGTTCGCTGTTGGATTCCGATACGATTTCCGACTGCCACTTGTGACGCTCGGCGTAGCGCACATACATGCGGAACAGGTTGCCGGCGAACAGCGCCGACTCGTCACCGCCCGTGCCGGCGCGGATTTCCAGGAACACGTTGCGCTCGTCGTTGGGGTCACGCGGCAGCAACTGCGTTTGCAGTTCGCTTTCCAGCGCCGCGATGCGCACCTGCGCTGCCGCGCGTTCCTCGTCGGCGAAGTCGCGCATGGCCGGATCGGCGGCCATCTCGACAGCCGCGGCCAGGTCGGCCTCGGCCTCCATGTATTCGCGGAACTTGGCAACGACGGGAGTGAGGTCCGAATGCTCCTTGGTCAGCGAGCGATAACGGTCGAGATCGCGCGTGACGTCCTCGGCGCCGAGCAGGCCGTTCAGTTCAACCAGGCGTGTTCCGAGCTGGTCCAGTTTCAAGCGAAGTGACGATTTCATGGTTTTCTTGCCGGGATTTGCGGAGCACCACCGGTTTCGTGCTTTCGTCCCCGCGCACGCGGGGATCCAGTGTCCTGCAATGAGAGTCGCTGGGTTTCCGCTTGCGCGGGAACGACTGACGCTTTCGCGCAGTGGTGCGCCGCTAATGCCCGTCGGCTGGAGGGTCGGGCAGCTTGTAGACGTGCTGGAACAGCGCGATCAATTCCGCGCGTTCGGCTTCGCCGGCCGCGTTCAACGCGGACAGCGGCGCATGCAGGAACTTGTTGGTGAGCCCGCGCGCCAGCGCATCGAGGACCCTGTCCGGCGCTTCGCCGGCCGCGAGCAGCTTGCGCGCGCGATCGAGCTCCACCGAGCGCAATCCATCGTGGTGGCCATGCAGCGCCGCGATGGTCGGCACAATCGTGCGGCCCTCGAGCCAGCGCAGGAAATGTCCGGACTGGTCGGCGATCATCTGCTCCGCCTGCACGACCGCCTCGCGGCGCACCTGCAGGTTGTCCTTCACGATCTCGGCCAGGTCGTCGACGCTGTAGAGGAAGACGTCGTCCAGTTCCGCGGCTTCCGGTTCCACGTCGCGCGGCACGGCGAGATCGACGATGAAGACCGGCGCGTGCTTGCGCTGCTTGACGACGCGCTCCAGCGTGCCCTTGCCCAGGATCGGCAGCGTGCTGGCCGTGCAGGTGACGATGATGTCGAACTGCGCGAGCCGTTCGGGCAGTTCGTTCAGCGTGATCGCTTCGGCACCAAGCCGTGCGGCCAGTTGGCTGCCGCGCTCGAAAGTCCGGTTGGCCACGGTGATGGACCTTGGCTTCTTCGCGATGAAGTGCGTGGCCGCGAGTTCGATCATCTCGCCCGCGCCGATCAGCAGAAGCCGCTGGTCGGAAATGGACGGGAAGATGCGTTCGGCCAGCTTGACCGACGCCGCCGCCATCGAAATCGACGCGCTGCCGATATCGGTTTGCGTGCGCACGTCCTTGGCTACGGAAAACGTGCGCTGGAACAGCCGGTTCAGCACCAGGCCCAGCGACCCCGCGGCCTCCGCCGACCGCACCGCGTGCTTCATCTGGCCCAGGATCTGCGGCTCGCCCAGCACCATCGAATCGAGGCCGCTGGCCACGCGAAAGGCATGCGTCACCGCACGATCCTGCGGCAGCGTGTACACGTAAGGGAGCAGCGAGCCCTGCGCCAGGTTGTGGAAACCCGCCAGCCAGTGCGCGACAGGTTCAGGATCGTCGCCGTGGAAATACACTTCGGTTCGATTGCACGTCGAGAGGATGGCCGCTTCCTTCACTCGCCGCGCGCTGACCAAGTCGCGCAGCGCATCGCCCAATTGGTCCTGCGGAAACGCCACGCGTTCGCGTACCTCGACCGGCGCGGTCACGTGGTTCAAGCCGAGTGCAAAGAGGGCCATGGTGGGTTGGATCCTGTGGCGGCCATTCTACTCCATGGTCACCCAAGCAGTCCCAAGATCGATGCCCCAACATATTGATTTTCGACAAGAAAGGCGCTCGCGGCGCCGGCTTGAATTGCACTGGGTTTGCACCTATGCCTTTATGAAATCGGCCTTCCCGCCGAGCCAGCGTTCCAGGTGCGCCGTCGCGGCAGCGGGCTCCTTCTCCAGCAATTCGTCCGCTGCATCGCGCGCCTGCTCGATCAGCGCGACGTCGCGTTCTAGGTCCGCGAAGCGCAATAGCGGCACGCCGGATTGCCGCGCGCCGAGAAATTCACCCGGTCCACGAATCAACAGGTCCTGCCGGGCGATCTCGAAGCCATCGGTGTTCTCGAAGATCACCTTGAGCCGCTGTTTCGCGATGTCGCCGACCGGTTCCTCGAACAGCAACACGCAAGTCGACTCCGTCGCGCCGCGTCCGACGCGCCCGCGCAACTGGTGCAGCTGCGAAAGTCCAAAGCGTTCGGAGTGCTCGATGACCATGATCGACGCGTTGGGGACGTCGACGCCGACCTCGATCACGGTGGTGGCCACCAGCACATTGATGTCGCCCTTGACGAAGGCATCCATCGTCGCCGCCTTGTCCTTGGGCTTCATCCGGCCATGCAGCAGGCCGACTGTAATGGGGTCAGACCCCATTTTCGCGTTGCCTCCCAGCGCCGCCGTCAGTTCTTCATGCAGCGCGACCGCCGTCTGCAATTCGAGCTTCTCCGATTCCTCGATCAGCGGACACACCCAATACACCTGCCGGCCTTCCGCGCACGCCTTGCCGATCCACGCGACGATCTCCGCGCGCCGCTTCTGGTTCACGAGGCGCGTCGCCACCGGCTTGCGGCCCGGCGGCATCTCGTCCAGCACGCTGACGTCCAGGTCCGCGTAGAAGGTCATTGCCAGCGTGCGTGGAATCGGCGTCGCGCTCATCATCAACTGGTGCGCTTCGGCCAAGCCCTTGCCCCGCAGCGCGAGTCGTTGCGCGACACCGAAGCGATGCTGCTCGTCGATGATCGCCAGTCCCAGTTTGGGAATCTCCACGCCCTCCTGGAACAGCGCATGCGTGCCGACGGCGAATTGCGCTTCGCCACTGGCCATGGCCGCGATGGCTTCGCGGCGCTCCTTGGCGGGCAGCGATCCGGACAGCCACGCAATGCGCACGTCGAGGCCCTCCAGCCACGACTTGAGTTTGCGGTAGTGCTGCTCCGCCAGGATTTCCGTTGGCGCCATGAACGCCACCTGCTTGCCCGATTCGATGGCCTGCAGCGCCGCCAGCGCCGCGACGATCGTCTTGCCGGAACCGACATCGCCCTGCAGCAGCCGCTGCATCGGCGATGCACGCTTCAGGTCATGGGCGATCTCGCGCCACACGCGCTCCTGGGCGCGCGTCAACTTGAACGGCACGCGCGCGAGCAACGTCCTGGTCAGCGCGCCCGTGCCTGTCAACACCGGCGCGCGGCGCATTGCGCGCGCCTGCCGATGCGCCTTGAGCGACAACTGCTGCGCCAGCAATTCGTCGAACTTGAGCCGAGTCCATGCCGGATGCGTGCGCGCATCGAGCGCGCGCTGCGTCAACTCGCTCAGGCGCGGCGGCGGCGCGTGCAGGAAGCGCACCGCATCGCCATACTTCCAGTATTTCCGGCGCGATGTCAGCCATTCCGGCAGAACTTCCTGCGTCAACGCGGGATCGGAACCCAGCGTTCGCGCAACGACCATCCGCAATGTTTCCTGCCCCAATCCGGCCGTCGTCGGATACACCGGCGTCAGGCGATCGGGCAGCGGCGCGTCTTCCGCCACAACCTTGAATTGCGGATGGACCATCTCCAGTCCCAGATGACCGTCGCGCACGTCGCCGAACACGCGCACACGATTGCCGGGCGCGAGCACCTTCTGCTGGCTGGGATAGAACGTGAAAAACCGCAGCGTGAGTTGCGCGTCGCGATGCAGCGGGTCGGCGATCATGCACACCAACTGCCGGCGCGGCCGGAACTGGATATCGGTCTTGACGATCACGCCTTCGACCTGCAGCGAAAGGCCGGGCCCCAGGTGGCTAAGCGGCGTCAGCCGGGTGTGGTCCTCGTAGCGCAGCGGCAGATGCAGCACGAGATCGGCGTCGCGCGCGATTCCGAGTCGCGCCAGCTGGTCAGCCAATCCGCGGCCGGCGGGCTTTTTCGGCTCGGCATCCTTGGCGCGAGGCTTAGGCTTGCTCACTCGAAATTCGAGTCTGACCCTAATTACGTGCCGTGGGTCTGGTCGAACGTCTCGCGCCATCCGGTTTGCGGGTTCGCGTCAGGCGGAGTCAACACGAGGATGCCTTCGATTTCGATCAGGCCGCCCTTGGGCAGCGCCGCCACCTGATAGGTTGCGCGCGCCGGATACGGCTCCTTGAAGTAGCCCGACATGATTTCGTTGACCTTGGCAAAATCGCCCAGGTTCTGCATCAGGATCGTCAGCTTGACCATGTCGTCGAGCGTGCCGCCCGCCGCGACAGCCACCGCGCGCAGGTTCTTGAACACCTGGTGCGCCTGCGCCTCAATGCCGTCGACGAGAGTGCCCGTCTTGGGATCGAGTCCCAGTTGCCCCGAAAGGTAAACCGTGCGCCCGGCGCGGATCGCCTGCGAATACGGTCCAAGCGCCGCAGGCGCGTCGGGAGAGGAAATGGCGTTCTTGGTCATGGCGGTCGGGTCTCGCAAAGCGCAACAGCCGAAACTCTAACACCGGCGCCACGCGTGCGCCTGCGTTCGACTGCGTCTTCAGCGCTCCACGTCGTGACCGGCTGCGATCCACGCGTCGATCCCGCCATGCAGCGGACGCACGCGCTTGAAGCCGTGCTGCATCAGCGCCTTGGCCACGATGGCCGCCGTGGCCTCGTTGGGGCATGCGCAGTACACGACGACTTCGCTTTGCGGCTCGACCGCGATCAACTCGAACTTGAGGTTCTGCGGGTCGATGGTCACCGCACCCGGAATGCGCCCGGTAATCTCCTGCGACATCGGCGAGCGCACGTCGATCACCATGCCGATCTTTCCCGCGTCGATCAGCGAGCGCACTTCGTCCACGGTGATGCGGTCCATGATCAGTTGCCGGATGAAGCGCTTGCGTTGCAGCCACTTCCAGCCCAGGTAGGCGACAAAGGCTACCGCAATCAGGACGAGGCCGATCTTGCCCATCTGCTCGAGCACATTGAGCACGTCGTCGATCGCGTCGCGGAAAATGTAGCCCAGGAAAATCGCGACGCCCGACCACAATGCTGCGCCGATCGCATCGCAAGGGATGAAGCGATACAGCGGCACACGCAGCACCCCCGCCATGGCCGTGGCCACCGATGCAAAACCTGGAACGAACTTCGCGACCATCAGCGACGGCGCTCCCCAGCGCGTGAAGATTGACTCCGTCTGCCGCACGCAGGAATCCGGAGACAGCGAGACTCGGCAGAGTGTGCGCAACACGCCGGCGCCAACGCGACGTCCCGTCGCATACCACGCGAAGTCGGCGATCAGCGACGCGGCCACGGCAGTGGCAAGCAGCGCAGGCAACGAAAAGCCGCCGCGCGAGGCCAACGCGCCGGTCACGATCAGCGTCGGATAGGCAGGCACGGGCAAGCCGGCCTGCAACGCCAGCACATTGAAGAAGACGAAGATCAGGCCGTAGATCTGCAGCAGTTCGAGGAGGTGGTTCATGGCCGGGGGCCCGCAATGTCCGGAACTGAACAATGGGGGCGGCCTCCGCCGTCCCCAACCCCACGACAATCGCGGGAATGGGCCGAAGTTTACGGGATACCGCCTCCCCGGCTATAATTACCGCCCTCGTGGGGACGTAGCTCAGCTGGGAGAGCGTCGCGTTCGCAATGCGAAGGTCGGGAGTTCGATCCTCCTCGTCTCCACCACTCTGGCGTAGCCCCTCCGCCTCCGCCTACATGGCAAGAACAATTCCCGGCCACCCACGCCATGCACGCGCGGTGTACGCAGGCGCTCGTCCGCCGGGGAAGCCGCAGAGTGCGAATCCAAATGCCTATGCGTTCCACGTGTCGCGCTACCATTCAGTAAATTCGCGCCCCTGACGGGTGACGCCGACACTCGCGCAATTCAGAATGACCGGTGGACTTCCCGGAATTTAGTGGACAGCACGATGCCGCTGGAAGCTGATTCAAATACTTCGGGACTTCCTCCAGCTGAATTCAGACTGCTGACGAAGGATTCGGCGACCGCGTTGTCCCAGGGACGAGTCCTGGCCGTGCATGTAGTTTGTATTGCCCCCCGACCGTTGCACACCGTTGTTCCCCGTGCAACTCGGAATCGAAATTGAATTTTGGTCGAGTTACGTGTCGTACTGGAAGCGCCGCCGCCGCTCGAATTCCAATTGCAATTGACGTCGAGGGTGGTGGACCCCGAATTCGCCAGTATTGATCTGCCCGAGATCTGCAATCTGTCGGTCGCCTCCCACTGGAAACGTCGTCCAACCGGGCGCGCGATTTTGCTTGCACGAAAATAATATATCTGATCAAATATATTATCCAGACGTCACAAGTAGCTCCGCTACCGGGATGATGCGCATGGGACAACGGGTTATGGGACCTCTGCACGGCTCGACGACGTCGCCGCCACCGGACGATCCGGCCGCAATATCGGCGCTCGCCGATGCGGACAATGCCGCGACCCTCGCGCGCATCCGCCGGCTGGAGAGCGGGGGCTTGCGGACATTCGCTACCCCCGACCCGCTCCTGGTCGAGCGGGCTCACGGCTGCTGGCTGGAAACCCCGGACGGAAGGCGGCTGCTCGATTTCGGCGGCAGCTTTGCCGTAACCACCACAGGCCACTGTCATCCGGCAGTGGTCGCGGCGATTCGCGAGCAGGCGGGCCGGCTCATTCACTGCCCGTCGGCTTACCCGTCGCGGCTGCGCGCAGAGTTCCTCGAAGCGATCGAAGCGATCGCCGCGCCGCTGATGGGGGAGCTTGCGATCCTGCCGGCGATGAGCGGCGCGATGGCCAACGAGATGGCGGTTTCGTTGGTTCGCTATCTGCGCCCCGGCACCGAGTTCATCGCATTCTCGGGCGGGTACTTCGGACGCTCGGTCGGCGTGGCCGGTTTCAGTGGAAAGGCGCAATACCGGCAGGGCCTGGGTATCGGTGCACAGGCCCACTTTGCACCGTTCCCGTATCCGCTGCGCTTCGGCCCCGATGCCACCGACTTCACGATGCGCTATCTCGACGCGCTGACCGGCCCCGGCGGAGGTGCGGGCAGCATCGGTGCGGTCCTGGTCGAGCCGATCCAGGGCAACGGCGGGCTGATCGTTCCTCCGGACGATTTCCTGCCACGGCTGCGTGCGTTCTGCGATCGCGTCGGCGCCCTGCTGATCGTCGACGAAATCCAGTCCGGCTGCGGACGCACTGGACGCATGTGGGCGACCGAGCATGCGGGCGTCGTCCCCGACCTGATGACGATCGGCAAGGGCATCGGCGGCAACATGGGTGTCGCGGCCGTCGTTGGTCGACCCGACCTGATGCGCTGGAAGAGCGACGCCTACAGCTCGACGTTCATCACCAACCATGTCGCCCTTGCTGCTGCCACCGCGGCGATCGGCGTAATGCGAGACGAGCGGCTGCCCGAACGCTCCCGCGAATTAGGCGAGCGTTACCTGCCGTGGCTGCGCGAGTCGCTCGCTGGCATCGACTGCATTGGGGAAATTCGCGGCCGCGGATTGTGGTTCGCATTCGAGTTTGTCGACAGGAGCGGCAAGCCGGACGCCGAGCTCACCGGACAGATTTCCCGCCGGTTGCGCGCGCGCGGTGTCGTGATGGGTGGCGGCGGCTACGCCAACAACGTTCTGAAGATCGCCCCTGCGCTGGTTATTGCCGAGAACGATCTGCGCGACGGGCTGCAGACGGTCGTCGACGTACTCCGTGACGGCTGAGCTGATGCATTGCCCCCTTTTGCCTTCGTCAACTGATCCGTCGAACAAGCCACGAGTGAAGCCTTGAGTCCACGGCAGTCATGGGGTGCATTGCAGGACGTGCGGGTCATCGACATGACGCGGATGCTGTCCGGGCCGTTCTGCACGATGCTTCTTGGCGACCAGGGGGCCGAAGTCATCAAGATCGAATCGTTCGATGGCGACACGACGCGCGGGCACGGGCCGTACCGCAGCGATGATTCCGGGCACGAATTCGGCGGCTACTTCCAAAGCGTCAATCGCAACAAGAAGAGCATCGTCCTCGATCTCAAGGACGAGCAGGCGCGCGACGTCATCCGCCGGCTGGTCAAGACCGCCGACGTGCTGGTGGAGAATTTCCGCTCGGGCGTGATGGAGCGCCTGGACCTCGGTTACGAGGCGCTGCGCGAGATCAATCCGCGGCTGGTCTACGCCGCGATCCGCGGCTTCGGCGACCCGCGGTCGGGCAAGAGTCCCTACGACCACTGGCCCGCTTACGACGTGGTGGCGCAGGCGATGGGCGGTCTCATCGGCATCACCGGGCCGGGACCCGGATCCCACGTCAAAATCGGACCCGGCATCGGCGACATTCTGCCGGGCACGATGACGGCGGTCGGCATCCTTGCCGCACTGCACCGGGCGCGCGCCACGGGCCTCGGGCAGTTTGTCGATGTCGCCATGTACGACGCGGTTCTGTCGCTATGCGAGCGGATCGTGTACCAGCAATCCTTTGCCGGGGCGGTACCCGAACCCGAAGGCAATGCCCATCCGTTCTTCTGTCCGTTCGGCCTCTACGAGGCGAGCGATGGCTGGGTCACTATTGCCTGTCCGAACGATGCGTTCTGGGCGGCGCTTGCGAGGATCATGAACCGCGAGGACCTGCTCGAGGATCCTCGCACCAAGCTCAAGGTCGCGCGCGCGCATCACAAGGATTTCGTCAACGGCCTCGTGAGCGCATGGACGCGGGTGCGGACCAAGCAGGAACTCGCGGAACTGCTCGGCGGCCATGTGCCTTTCGGCCCCGTGCATACCGTTACCGACATCTTCGCCGATCCGCACGTACGGGCGCGGGGAATGCTCGCCGAGGTCGAGCACCCTGGATCAACGCACAATTCGATCATCGCCGGCACGCCGATTCACCTGTCGGAAACGCCTGGCGGTGTGATGCGCCGCGCGCCGTACCACGGCGAGCATACGGTGGCGATGCTGCGCGAGCTTGGTTACAGCGCAGGCGAGATCGACGGCATGCAGGCGCGCCGGGCCGCCCTGGCGAGCGACGCGCACGCGGAGCAGCCGCAGTGAGCGCGAGCAGGCATGCGGCCATGCCGGCCGCCGCTGCGCGGCTCCATCCGGATTGTTGGCAAGTCGTCGACCGTGATCGCGCCGAATTGATCGCGAGTCGGTGTACGCAGTGCGCGACGGCGTATCTGCCGGCGGTGCTGGCGTGTGCCCGCTGCGGCAATCGCGAGTTCGCAGCGTGCACGCTTTCGCCTCGCGGAACGCTCTACACCTACTCGATCGTGCACGGATCCGGTGGCGTCTGGCCCGCGGTCTACGCCGCGGGCTACGTCGACTTTCCGGAAGGTGTCCGGGTGTTCGGCCAGTTGCGCGAAACAGACGCGACGGACCTGCGGATAGGCGCGCAGATCGGCGTCGAACCCGAGGTGCTCTATCGCCGCCAGGATGGCATCGATGTCGTGTGCTTTCGCTTCTATGTCGCGGCCGAGGACGGCGCATGAAGCTGGCGCCGGTCTTTATCGTCGGTGCCGGCATGGTGCCGTTCGGCAAGCATGCCGAAACGCCGCTGTCCGCGCTCGGTGCGCGCGCCGCCGTTGCCGCATTGGCCGATGCGGCGATCACCGAAGACCGAGTCGAGGCGGCGTTCGTCGGCTCGCAGTGGGGCGGCAGCATGGTCGGCCAGCGCATCCTCAAGCAGACGACAATGCTGGGAATGCCCGTGGTCAACGTCGAGAACGCGTGTTCGAGCGGCTCGACGGCGCTGCGCCTCGCGTGTCTTGCTGTCGGTGCCGGGGTTCACGACGTGGTCCTTGTCATAGGCGCCGACAAGCTGTCGGCGCTGGCCGGCCCGCTGCCACGCCATCCGGAGGATTTCGATGGCTCGCTCGGCCTGAGCCCGCCCGCGCTTTATGCGATGCGCGCTCGCCGCTACATGCACGAATACGGCGCGACGATCGAGGACCTGGCCGCGGTATGCGTCAAGAATCGCCGGCACGCAGTCGACAACGCCTATGCCCATTTCCGCAAGGAAATCAGCATCGACGAGGTCCTTGCGTCGCGCCCGGTCGCCGAGCCGCTCACGCTGCTGCAATGCTGTGCCCGCGCCGACGGCGCGGCGGCGGTCGTCGTCGTCTCCGAGGCCGTCGCGCGTCGCAGTGGCGCGGCACCGGTGCGGATTCTCGCGTCGACGCTTTGCTCAGGGCGCTTCGACCCGGGATTTCGCGACATGACGATGCCCGAAATCACGCAGCGCTGTGCGGCACGCGCCTACTTCGACGCGGGCATCACGGCGGAGGACGTGGACCTTGCCGAGGTTCACGACGCCTTCAGTATTGCCGAGCTGTTGTACTACGAAGCGCTCGGCTTGTGCCGCAGGGGCGAGGGCAAGCACCTCATCCGCGACGGCATGACGGCGCTGGGGGGCGACATACCGGTCAACCCCAGCGGCGGATTGATCGCCAAGGGCCATCCGCCCGGCGCGACCGGCGTCGCCCAGATCTTCGAGGCGGTGCTGCAGCTGCGCGGTGGCGCCGGGACGCGGCAGGTTCCGGATGCGCGGGTTGCACTCACACACTGCACCGGTGGCGGCGTTTCAGGGCTCGATCATGGTGCCTGCACCATTCACATCCTCGCTGCTGCCTGATGGCTCATTCGCCCGACGTCAAATGCATCAACTCGTTCGTTCGCCAGACGCCGACCTTCGTTGTCCTCATCGCCCCAATGGAGAACCCATGAACGCCCTGTCCCATCGTATTGGCAACGCAATCATCATATTAGTCGCCGCCGTCCTGTCGCTGGTGGCTACGCCCTGGGCTGCTGCACAGGGCGTGCAGACCGGTGGCACGCTGAAGATCAGCTTCCCGGGCTCGCCGCGCCTTCTCGACCCGCCGATCACCGGTTCGGCCGAGGAGTGGATCATCACCTCGTGGCTGTACAACAACCTGACGCGGGTCGATGAGAAGTTCAACGTGCAGCCAGACCTCGCGGAGAGTTGGGAACCCAACGCCAACGGCACCGTCTGGACGTTCAAGCTCGTGAAGGGCGTCAAGTTCCATTCGGGCCGCGAAGCTACGGCGGACGATGTCGTCCATTCGATCAACCGCATCCTCGACCCCAATACCAAGTCGCGGGGCAAAGGTGGCCTGGGCCCGATCGCAAAGGTCGAAGCGGTCGATCCCTACACCGTGCGCTTCACGCTGTCACAGCCGGTCGCCGATTTTCCGGCCAACCTGGCGCTGCCCTACGCGCGCATCACGCCGCGCGAGACCAAGCTCAATCTCAATACGCAGGCGGATGGGACCGGTCCGTTCTTGCTGAAGGAATTCGTCGTCGGCGAGAAGGTGGTGGTCGAACGCAATCCGAACTACTTCCGCAAGGGCTTCCCGCGCGTCGACCAGGTGCAGGCGACGATCTACCCCGACTCCACGGCTGAGATCAACGCGCTGAAGGAAGGCAAGACCGACATCATGTGGCAGGTACGTCCCGATCAGGTGCCGCTCCTAACCAACGTCGGCGGAATCAAGCTGGAGGAGGTCCCCACCGGCTCATTCGTTCCGATCGTGATGCGTGCAGACCAACCGCCCTTCGACAACCCCCTCGTACGCAAGGCGCTCAAGCTCACACTCGATCGCAAGGTGATCGTCGAGAACATCCTGGGCGGGCATGGCGTCATCGGCAATGACCAGTCGCTGCCGCCGAACAATCCGTTCTACGACACGGCCGTGAAAGCCTCCGTACGCGACATCGCGAAGGCGAAGCAGTTGCTCGCACAGGCCGGATATCCGAACGGGCTCAAACTCACGCTGTACACGTCCGATGCGCGCGTCGGGATGCTGCCGCTGGCGCTGCTGACCCAGCAGATGGCGAAGGAGGCCGGGTTCGACATCAACATCCAGACGGTGCCATGGGACGTGTTTCTCAATACCGTCTGGGAGAAGCGTCCGTTCTACATCAACAATTGGTTCGCGCGTCCGACGACCGACACCAGCATCACGCCATTCTTCACCACGCGCGACAAGGGCGGCTCGCTCAATGACTACTACTACTCAAATGCGGAAGTCGACCGCCTGCTGCTGGCAGCACAGGCCGAGTTGAATCCGCAGACGCGCAAGCAGCTCTTCGGCAAGGCCCAGCAGATCATTGCCGACGACGGTCCGGCCGTGATCCCGTTCTTCAAGAACAATATCACCGCGTATCGGAACAACGTCGAAGGCTACAGCGCCGACCCCGGAGTCAACCTGCTCGCGGACAAGGTTTGGCTAAAGCGCTGATACCGAACGGCGTGGCGTTCTTGCGTGGGCCGATGCACCGGCGCAGTTGTCGCCGGTGCGGGGCAGGGATACCTTCATGCTGAAGTTCCTCGCGGCGCGAATCGTTTACACGCTGGCGGTGCTGGTAGCGGTGTCGGCGCTCGTGTTCGTGGTCACTGAGCTGCTGCCCGGCAACGTGGCGACGATGATTCTCGGCACCGACGCCACGGCCGAGGACATCGCGCGGCTGACGCGCCTGATGGGGCTCGATCAGCCGCCTGCGCAGCGCTTCATCCATTGGCTCGGCGGCGTCATACAGGGTGATTTTGGCGAATCGTTGCGTATGCAGCGGCCGGTCGGGCCCATCCTGGCCGGCCGGCTCGCCAACTCGCTCGTCCTCGCCGGCATTGCCTTCGCGATGGTGGCGGTTGGCGGCCTCGCGCTTGGACTGGTCACCGCGTTGAACGAAGGCACGCGCCTCGACCGGGTGTTGTCGACGCTTGCGGCCATCGGGACCTCATTGCCGGAGTTCGTGACGGGGACCGTGTTGATCCTTATTTTCGCCGGGGGGCTGTTCAGCGTGTTGCCGCCTTCCGGTTACGACGGGTTTCGTGACGGTACTGTCGACGCGCTGAGGCACCTCGCGCTTCCCGCGTGCGCGCTCGCAGTCATCCTTACCGCCTACGTCGGGCGGGTGACCCGGACCTCCGTGATCGACGCACTTCGGTCGGATTACGTGCGAACCGCGCGGCTCAAGGGGCTATCCGAGCGGACCGTCGTGCTACGGCACGTCCTGCCGAACGCGCTGGTGCCGGCCGTGACCGTCCTGTTCATGAATCTGGGTTGGATGTTCGGAGGCATTGTGGTGGTCGAGGAAATCTTTGTCTTCCCAGGAATCGGCAGACTCATGCTGTTCGGCATCGCCGAACGCGATTGGCCCGTGATCCAGGCATGTGCGGTCGTGATCGCCGCGGTTTACGTCTTCGGCAACCTGCTCGGCGACCTGGCCGTGCTGGCGATCAATCCCAGGCTCCGCGAGTGGACCGCATGATGACTGGGCGCCCCGACCCCTCCGCGCGCGCTTTCCCCGGCGCATGAAGGCGCTGGCGAAGGACCCGCTGTTCGTTGTTGCGCTTGCCGTGTTGACGCTGCACGTCGTGCTGGCGCTGCTGGCGACCCATGTCGCGCCGTATCCGTTCGACCAGATGCACTACGACGCGGCGATGAAGCCGCCAAGCACTACGTACTGGTTCGGCACGGACCGCTACGGCCGCGACGTGTTCTCGCGGGTCCTGTACGGCGGTCAGATCACACTCGCGTTCGGCTTCGGCGCGGTCGCCGTGTGTTTCCTGGTCGGCCTGCCGGCGGGCCTCATTGCCGCCTATTTCGGCGGCATCGTCGACCAGGTGATCATGCGGATCATGGACGTACTGATGTCGTTTCCGACGTTACTGCTTGGACTTCTGATTCTGATCATCGCTGGTCCGAATCTCGTCAACCTGATCCTCGCCGTCGGACTGGTCTATTGCCCGCGGACCACGCGGGTCGTGCGCAGCGCGGCGCTGGCCGTGCGGCAGTCGACGTTCATCGAGGCGGCACAGGTGCGCGGCGAACGGGCGCCCTACATCATTGTGCGCGAACTGCTGCCGTGCGCCTGGGGGCCGATCATCGTCGAGTTCTGCATTCGCCTCGGATACGCGATCCTGTTGGGCGCCTCTTTCAATTATCTCGGTCTCGGCGTGCAGCCTCCCGCGGCCGACTGGGGTGCACTGGTCCAGGAAGCGCGTTCGTATATGGTGCGCGCGCCGTGGACAGTGATATTCCCGATCATCTTCATCTCCACGCTGGTGGCCTCGCTCCACCTGCTGGGGGATGCCCTCGACGAATGGCTCAAGGAGGGTGACGTTGCCTGACGCGCTGCTCGGGGTCGACGCACTTTCCATCGCCTATCGATCGGCAAAGGGCGAGACGCGCGTCGTCCGGGACCTGACGTTTCGCATCGACGAAGGTGAGATCGTCGGCTTGGTGGGGGAGTCCGGTTCGGGCAAGACGTCGGTTGCGCTGGCGCTGCTCAACTACCTGCCGCGCGGAGGGCGCGTCGTCACTGGCGATATCCGTTACCGCGACCAGAGCCTGCTGACGGCGTCGCGTCGCGAGCTGCGCCGAATCCACGGGCGGCGCATCGCCCACATTGCGCAGGATCCGGCCAGCTCGCTCAATCCTGCGCTGCGCGTGGGACTCCAGCTTGAAGAGGGGATGCTCCGGCATCTCGGCATTTCGACGGCCGAGGCTCGCAATCGCGCGCTGGCGCTGCTCGAGGAGGTGCATCTGCGCGGCGGCGAGCGGATTTTACAGGCCTATCCACACATGCTGAGCGGAGGCATGCAGCAGCGCATATGCATCGCGATGGCGCTGGCATGCGATCCCGACCTGATCGTAATGGACGAGCCCACGACCGGGCTCGACGCGTCCACCGAGGCTGCAATTTTCGACCTCCTCCGCGAGCTGAAGGCGCATCGCCGGCTGTCGGTGCTCTTCATCTCGCACAACCTGGCCGCCGTGCGGGGCATGGCGGACCGTGTGGTGATCCTGTACGGCGGGCGTTGCATGGAGCATGGGCCCACAACAACCGTGTTCGTCCGGCCGCTGCATCGCTATACCCAGATGCTGCTCAATTCGTTGCCGACGATGCGCGGCGCCGCGACCGGCGACATTGACATGCCGTGGCAGGCGGCGCGCGCGCCGGCTGAAGGCTGTCCCTTTCGCGACCGTTGTGACCTCGCGCAACCCGAATGCGGCCAGGAGCAGGTCTTGGTCGAGGTTGCGCCGGCTCATGGCTCCGCGTGCCGCCGGTGGCAGGAACTGCCGGCCTTCACGGTGACCGTGCCGAATGCCGCGAACGGCGGCGACAGCGTGCCCGGGGATTGGAACGACAACGATGTCCCGTCGCCGCCAGGACGCGAGGCGGTCATCGCGGTGCGGGAGCTCACGCACCGCTATCGCAACAGCCTCCTCGCCGCGCATTCGCGGGCGACGCGACTGTCGCTCGATAAGGTGAGTTTCGAACTGCGCGCAGGCGAGGTGCTCGCGATCATTGGCGAGTCAGGCTCGGGCAAGACCACGATGGCGCGCTGCCTCGTAGGGCTTGCTCAGCCGCACTCCGGAAGCATCGTCGTGGGCGCGACCGACGTCGCGGCGCTGCGCCGGCGTCCGCTCGCCATCGCCCGCAACCTGCAGATAGTCTTCCAGAACATTGCCGGGTCGCTCCATCCGCGCAAGCGCGTAGGGACGATCCTCGAGCGGCCGTTCCTGCTCTACGAGCGCCGCCACGCAACGGACGACCAGCTGCGCGACCTGGCCCACTCGGTGGGTCTGCGCGCGGAGATGCTCGAAAAGCGCTCCGGCCGCCTCAGCGGCGGCGAACGCCAGCGCGTTGCGCTTGCGCGCGCCTTTGCGCCGCGACCGGCTGTGATCGTCCTGGACGAGGCGTTCTCGGCGCTCGACGTGTCGATGAAGATGAAGGTGCGGAACCTGCTGCAGCAAAAGCAGTCGGAACTCAGCGCCAGCTACCTCTTGATCAGTCATGACCTGCCGCTCGTGCGGTCGATGGCCGATCGTGTTCTGGTGCTCTTCCAAGGCTGGGTATGCGAGGTCGGCCAGCGACGGATCATCGAAGCACCACCGTACCACCCTTACACTGAAACGCTGGTCTGGTCCGCGTTGGCGCTGGAGTCGCTTAAGCCATCAACGTTCGAGCTGCGCCCGGAAACATCGGCCGACACCGGTACCGGCGCAGCGGGCTGTCGATTCCATCAACGCTGCCCGCGCAAGCTCGGCACCATTTGCGAGCGCGAAGCACCGCCGCAGCGACAGGCAGGCCCAGACCACACGATCGCGTGCCACATCCCGGTAGCCGAACTCGCGACCCTGCAGCATGCCGAGTGGCTCCCGCGGCGCGGCGCCGAGGCGGTGTCGTGAGCGACGAGCCCGTCGAGCGATTGCTGGTCGCTGCCGCACGGGAATCGTTTGCCCGACATCCGCGCGCGCTCGATGCCGTCGCACGCCGACACCTCGTCGATTGCGCCGGCGTCTCGCTGGCGGGGGTGGCGGCGCCCGCAGTCGTTGCCGTCCGGGCGCTGATGCCTGCGGCAACGGATGCGGCGTCTGCGCGTCCATTGGGGACGCAACGACGCCTGTGCGCGCGCGATGCGGCGACCGCCAATGGCCTCGCCGCGCATTTCCACGACTACGACGACGACGACCCGGCGATCTCGGTGGGGCATCCCAGTGCGCCCGTCTTTGCTGCGATCTGTGCGCTTGCGGAATCGAACGACGTGACAATGGATACCGCGGTCGCGGCGTATGTCGCTGGCGTCGAGACGACGATGCGTGTGGGCCGGATCGTCAATCCGCAGCACTACAATGCGGGCTTTCACGCGACGGCAACGCTCGGCATCTTCGGGGCCACCGTCGCCTCGGCGCTGTTGCTCGATCTCGACGCCGTTCAGAGCGAACATGCGCTCTGCATCGCGGCCTCGCTGTCGGCCGGCCTCAAGTGCAACTTCGGCAGCGACGTCAAGCCGCTGCAGGTGGGCCTTGCCGCGGGGAACGCGGTCTTTGCCGCGCAGCTCGCGCGCTCGGGTGTGCGTTCGGCTGTCGGAGCTTTGTTCGGCCCGGATGGGTTCTGTACGGCTCACCGGGGCAGCGGCGACGCGCGCGCCGTCATCGCCGGTTTCGGCAAGCCCTACGGCCTCGAACAACCGGGGCTCAACATCAAGGTCTATCCCTGCTGTTCGAGCGCGCATACCGCCGTCGACGGGCTGCTCGAAATCCTGCGCGACGACCGCGTCCCGATCGCCAACATCGAGACGATCGACGTGTGGATCGGCCCCGATGTACCCGCGATGCTGCGCTACGACGTACCGCGCACGCCATCGGAGGCGAAGTTCAGCATGCGCTACTGCATCGCCGCGGCGGCATGCCATGGCGGGCTCGGGCTCGATGCGTTCACGCCGGAAGCGTTGGCCGATCCGCAATTGATGCAATTGCAGGACCGTGTACGCGTAACGATCGATCCGGGCTTGCCCATGATTCCTGCCGGCGTCACGCATTGCTCGCGAGTGCGCGTGAATTTGCGTGATGGTACGGCGCACGAGCGCCAGATCGCCGATCCGCTGGGCAGTCCGCTACGTCCGATTCCGCGCGCGGTTCTTCGCGACAAATTCATCCGCTGCACGGCTGCGCACTTCGGCGCCGAACGCGCGGCGACTGCATTCGACGCATGGGAGCAGGCGACCGGCGAAGCGAAGCTATCGGAGTTGCTCGAGCAACTTGACGCGCCATCGCCCCGATGACAGCGCACCGCATTCAACGTCAGCTCGCCGAGTTCGTCGTTTCCGCCCCGCCCGGCTGGGGAATGTCCGAGGTCGCGGCCATCGTCCGCCACGCGTGGCTCGACACGCTCAGCGTGAGCATCGCGGGCGCGCGAACCGGCGTGGCGCGCGGTGTTCTCGCCTATGCCGGCACGCTCGGGGTCGACGGTGCGACCCATCCATGGCTTTCGACGCAGCAATGCAGCCTGGAAACCGCGGCGCTGGTGGATGCCGTGATGGCGCATGCGCTCGACTATGACGACGTGACACCTGCCTGGCGTGGCCATCCCAGCGCGGTGGTCTTTCCTGCCCTTGGCGTGCTGGCGAGGCACGGCCATGCGACGGTCGACGACGTCGTTCAGGCCTACATCGTCGGCTTCGAGGTGGGTGCGCAACTCGGCCGTATGCTCGCCGGCCGGCATTACGAAAGAGGTTGGCATTCGACATCGACAATCGGGGTGATCGCGGCGACCGCTGCGGGCTGCCGGCTGTTGAGGCTTTCGACGAACGCAACGTCAGCCGCGATCGGGTTCGCATCGGCGCAGGCGAGCGGCGTGCAGGCGAGCTTCGGCAGCGATGCCAAGCCGCTGCAGGCGGGCTTCGCGGCAGCAGGAGCGGTACGCGCCTGCTTGCTCGCGGCGAGCGGCATCGGCGCCGGCGACACCATCCTCGATGGACCGAAGGGCTTCATCGAACTCTATTCCGACGGGCGCGCAGACGATCCCGCGGTCGCTGAACTCGGCGCATTGCCGACGGCAATTACGCGACACGGCATTGAAATGAAGCGATATCCGATCTGCTATGCGGCCCATCGCGCGATCGACGCCGCCCTGGAGATTCGCAACGAGTGCGCGATCGACCCGGACGCGATTGAGGGCATCGAGATCGAGGGCACGCCTACCGCGCATCAGCCTTTGTTGCTGCAGTTACCGTCGAACGCGCAGGAGGCACGCTTCAGCGTCGAATTCGGCGTCGCCTGCGCATTGCTCGATGGCGGCGTACGCCTCGGCTCGTTCACGCAGGACCTGTACGCGCGGTCGCAGCTCCAGGCGCTGATGCAGCGCAGCCACGCCTGCGAAGTCGAGGGTGCGCCGACGCCGCGCAGGGCCACCGTAAGGGTTCGGATGCACGATGGCCGCGTGCACGAGCGTACGGTCGGCGACCCCGGGTCCGGCGGCGACCTTGCCGACGCGCGGATGCGCAAAGTGATCGACTGCCTCGAGAGTGCCGGTGTGGCCGATGAGGCGGCGGGACTGTATGCGCTGTTCGAGAATGAAGGCGCAATGCCCGTTACGACGATGATCGCGCGCGCGCCTTTCGCGCGCATTCGCGACCAGATCGACGCCATCGAACGATCGCCGCCACGCGCGGCCACCGCAGGAGAAACTTGGTGATGGCGAATGCGACGGCTCCCGCGAAGGAAGCACTCAGCGTAGCGGCCGCAGCTGTCCGGCGCGGCGTCTGGATGCTCTCGCGAAGCTTCCGGATGCATCGCCCGCGTGGCGCCTTCTGCCATCGCGGATGGTGCCAGCAGTGCCGCGTGACGCTGTCCGACGGTCGTGTCGTGCTGGCGTGCCAGACGGATGTTGCCACGAGCGCCGCGTGGCTACCCCCGGGCGGAGCCGGGCGCCTCGCAGGACTGCTGGCCGAGCGCGTGCCGCCATGGTTTTACGAACAGCGCTTCCTGCGGCCGCGCCGGCTGCGCCAGTTCTATCTGAGTTGGTTGCGCAGGATGTCCGCGGCGCCGACATTGCCACCGGGAGCACCGGTTGCGTCGACGGCGTTCGAGAATGCCCGATGCGACTGTCTGGTCGTCGGCGGTGGGCTTGCGGGACTCGTCGCGTCCACGGAATTGGCCCGAGCCGGGCGCAAGGTGATGCTGGTCGAAGCGGAGCGCCTCGGCGGTTCCGCGCTGTCGATCGCTGATGTCGCGGTTCGCGTGCCCTCGGCCATTGCGGCGGCACGCGACGCCAGCGTCGATTTGCGCGAAGGGATGCTCTGCACCGGGCTGTACGACGATCCTGCGCGCGCGCTGTGCGTGGGTGCGTCAGGCACGCTGGTCATCCGATACGATGCGATCATCGTGGCCACCGGCGCCTACGATTGTCTGCCCACCGTACCCGGAAGCGATGTGCCCGGCGTCGTCGGCGTACGGGGGTTCGAGCGCCTCGTCGCGCAGCGCGCATTGCCGCCGGGCGCGACGATCGGCGTCTACGGGCATCGGCTGGAGGTGCAACGCGCGATCAATGCTGCTCGCGCGAACGGCTACGCTGTCGGGTGGACTGCAGGCCCCGCCGAATTGCCCGATGCGCCAACCCGACGGTATCCGGCGGCAACGCTCGTCCGCGTGCACGGTGGTCATCGCGTACGTTCGGTGGAGATCGCGCCCGGTGGACGTCTCCCGTGCAGCGTGCTGGTGATCGCACTGAGTCAGCCGACGTACGAACTGCAGGCACAACTTGGCGCGCTGCCGCGACTTGGCGGGTCGCCGGGCGTGATGCTGCCGAATTTCGTCGCGGGTCCGCAACTCCTGGTCGTCGGCGAGGCGGCCGGCGAATACGACGTTGGGCAGGTCGGCACAGCGGCCGCGGCAGCGGTTCGCCGGTGGCTCGTTGATGCCAGCGCCGACCCTCACGCGGCGGGTTGCGGTATCCACGGTGGCGATTCCTTCAGTACGGCGACGGGTGCGGCGCCCCCCTGCATCGACGCTGCCCCGGCAGCCGACGACGCTATCCTGTGCCTGTGCGAGGACGTGCGCGTGCGGGATGTTCGGGCGGCGATCGCCGACGGCTTTCGCGATGTCGAATTGATCAAGCGGCATACCGGCGCCGCGACAGGACCCTGCCAGGGCAAGCTATGCCATGCGGCGCTTTCGTGCTGCCTGGCCGAGGCGGGACTCGAGGTCCGACTCCCGACAGCGCGGCCGTTCGTGCGGCCGGTCTCACTCGCATCCTATGCGGGGCGCACCGATGAGTGAGCGCGCCGATATTGTGATCGTTGGCGGCGGGATGTTCGGCCTGGCGCTGGCATACGAACTTGGTCGCACGCGCCGCCGCCGCATCGTGGTATTGGAGCAGCGGTTCAGCGGGGCCGGCGCTACCGGCCGCAACATCGGACGCGTACGCACGTCGCAGTTCACGCCCGAACTGGCGGTACTCGCGCGATCCGCATTCGCAAAGCACGCAGGTCTCGCCGACGAGCTCGGCGCCAATACGCTCTTCTGGCGGCCGGGGTATGCACTCGTGTTTTACGACGAGGACGAACTCGCGCAGATCGATTCCATCTGCCTGATGCTCGAAGGCCTGGACATGCCCGCCGAATTTCATCGCGGTGCCGCGGTGGTGCGCCGGCTGCCGATTCTGGAAGGCGGCGAACCACCGGTCGGCTGCCTCATACGCCCCGACGCCGTCGTGCATCACGATGCGCTGCTTTATGCCTATCGGCGCGCGATTCGGCGGCTGGGGGTGGAGTTGCGTGAGCAGTGTCGTGTCCGCGCCATCCTGACGTCCGCCGACGGGGTTCGCGGCGTCGAAACGGACGCCGGCCCCATCGAGGCGCCGGTGGTGATCAACGCGACCGGCGGCTGGTCGCGCGAAATCTCGGCGCTCGCAGGGGTCAGGGTGCCCAACGTGCCCTTGCGGCGCGAAGTCGTGGTGACGGATTCGTGGCAGCCGTTGATGGACACGATGATCACCTTCTATCGGCCGCTGGAAGGATGGTTTCACCAGACGCTGCGCGGCGAGGTGGTGATGGGTGTCGTGCACCCGGGCGAACCCCAGGGCCTCGACCATGGTGCGACGGACGCTCACCTCTTCCGCGTTGCGCACCACATGCTGCGCAAGGCGCCGCGGCTGGGGCACCTGCGCGTGGTCAGGCAGTGGGGTGGCGTGTACGACATGACGCCGGACCGCAAGCCGATGATCGGGCCAATGAACGAATTGCGCGGCTTCGTGCAGGCGAACGGCGACAACGGACGTGGCATCGCGTTGATTCCCTACCTGGCCGAACTGCTGGCGGGGTGGGTCGACACCGGTGTTCGTCCGTCGCCGCTGGAAGCGTTCGACGCCAATCGTTACGCGGGGCGAGAGGACACACCGGTCGTCGTCGGCGACTACTACGCCGCTTACCGCAAGGACGCAGAGAAAGCGCATTGACCCCTGTCGCAACGCTCGCGCATTGCCTCGCGTACCGCCCTCACCCGCGGCGCAGCGACGACGACGAACCCACACGATGAAGGAATCCCGACTATGACCCGCGTTATTTCCCCCTTGCCACGCATCACGTATACCGACGGGCCGAGCGACCTCGATCCATATCATGCGATGTTCGACCGCGAGTTGCCGCTTTTCCGCAATTCCCTGGGAGAACGCTGGCCCAATCGCATCAGCGGATGCGCCGACTGGGAAGGCGACGAGTACGCGGCCGTCAGCCCCATCGACTCCGGGCTGGTGCTGGGTAAGTTCGTCGAAGCCGGTCCCGACGCCGTCCGGCGCGCTGTCGCCGCCGCGCGAATCGGCTTCGACCGATGGGGGCGCACCGCGTGGCGCGAGCGAGTCGCGGCGCTCCAGCGATTCGCGCGCATCCTGGACCGCCAAAAATACGAACTCGCGATGGCGGTCGTGTACGAAGTGGGCAAGACGCGGCTCGAAGCGCTCGGCGAAACCGAAGAGGCCGTTGCGCTGGTCGACTACTACTGCGACCAGATTACGCGTCGCGACGGGTACGTCGAACCGGCCTGGGAAGGCAAGGGCGAGCGCTCACAGACGCTGCTGCGTCCGACCGGCGTCTTCGGCGTCATTGCGCCATTTAATTACCCCGTGGCTTTGTCGGTCAACATGATCAGCGCCGCGCTGGTCACCGGCAACACCGTCGTGTTCAAGCCGAGTCCCAATGCCGGCCTTACGGCGGCATTGCTCGCGCGGGTCGCCGAGGAGTCCGATCTGCCACCGGGGGTTTTCAATCTGGTGTGCGGGACGGAAGCGGGCCGCTGGCTCGCGGCCGATGCCGGGATCGACGGGATTGCCTTCACCGGATCGC